>JAQVHL010000088.1 GCA_028696185.1 Halothiobacillaceae bacterium | reverse complement strand
GCTCAATACCCACCCCAAAGGGATGAGCGCTATTTTTCCCCTCACGCCGGAATGAGTTGAGCAAACATGTGAAAGGGCCGCTGCGGCGTGCCGATCAGGTCGTTCATCCCCACCTTGCCGCCCACCAGCAGGTAGCGCAGCCCACGCCGGTTCATGGAAAGCCGCTGCTTGAGCTGCTGAGCGAAAGGCAGCAAACGCACGCGGGTCAGGGCGTCGGCGTTGTCCAGCACGAGCAGCACCCGACGTGGAGACGAACCATTGAGCCAGTCGAAGAGATCGTCAACGTCCATCACTTCCATGGTTCGCGCATCGATACCCGCGAAGAACGCCGCTTTTTTCAGCGCATCCTTGAGCACGAACTCCGGATCGACCACTCCAACATTCACGCGCATGGTGATGAAGCCCGCCTGTTCCGCCATCCGGCCGAAGTGACGCAGGAAGCTCTCTCGTCGCGCCCCTTCGGCCTGGATGCCCAACGCGCCGGTATTGCGAATCAGCGAAGCCAGGCAGCGCTCGGCCAGTGCCGCCAGCGGGTCTTGCGAGCTTAGGGTACTTGCGGTCATGTCGGCTCCACACGTCTGGTTTTGAGTACGCCCCCTGCGGGTTTAGTAAAGCCCCCCGTCCAACACAAGGCGTTTTTCATACTTTCAGGCCATATTTACAGAAAAGCGAAAAAATAAAAACCACGCGAGCCTCACCCTCCTTCACGTCACCTGCAACACGAGCTTCCCCCGCGTATGCCCACCACCCACCCGTCGATGCGCCTCACCCGCCTGCTCAAGCGGCAGGACAGCGGCGATTTCCACCCGCAAACGCCCCTCAGCCACCCAATCCAGCCCATGACGCAGAATCACGATCTGCCGGGCACGCGCCTCGGGTAAGGGGCTGAGCATCGGAGTCAACATCAGATCGAAGCTCACCCGCAGATTGCGCCGCCGTGCTTCCTTCCAGGGCGCATCGGCCGGCGGTTCGTGCAGCGTCACCACATCACCGGCATAGGTCGTCGCCGCGATGGCTTCGCCAAAACAGTGCCCGCCCACCGCATCGAGCGTCACATCCACACCCCGCCCTTCGGTCAGGCGCTGGGCGGCCTGGGCAATGGGCTCCTGATCGTGACGGATGACCGCCTCAACGCCCAGATCGCGCAAAAACGCGGCATTTTCATCCGAACCGGCCGTTGCCAGCACGCGTGCACCGTGCAGGCAGGCCAGCTGCACCGCGAGATGCCCGACCCCGCCGGCACCACCAATAACCAGCACGGTCTGCTCAGCGCGCAGACGCGCCCGGTCGATCAGCGATTCCCAGGCCGTAATCAGCGCGAGCGGCAAGGCGGCAGCCTCCACATCGTCAACCGCCTCCGGAACGGAGACGACCTCCGCGGCTTCGATCACCGTGAACTGGGCATAATTGCCCGGCACGCCACCCAGCCCGCCATGACAGAAGGCCACGCGGGTTCCCACTGCGATACCGGCCTGCGCGCCAGCCTTCACCACCACACCCGCGCCGTCGCACCCCAGAATCGCCGGCAGGGCATCGGGATAGAACACGCCTCGCGCACGCAGCTTGGTATCGATAGGGTTCACCCCCGCCGCGCTCAGCCGCACCTTGACCTGGGTGGGCGTGACGATTTCAGGCTCCGGGCATTCGGTCAGCGACAAGACCTCCGGCCCGCCGGGGGCGGTCATGACAACAGCGTACATGGGCAGATTCCTCGCGAAAGAACGACAGTCCCGTCGATTCTATGCCCGGCGCGCCGCATCCCCGAAATACGCTCCACGCCCGTCTCATTCACGCCCCCATTCCCGGCTGGTCAAGCGTGGCAAGCCGCGCTAAGCTTGCCCATCATGCGTAAACTAGCTTTCACCAAGATGCACGGCCTCGGCAACGACTTCGTCGTATTCGACGCCACCGCCGCCCCCCTCGCGCTCGATCCCACCACCCTGCGCTTCATCGCCGACCGCCATTTCGGCATTGGCTGCGACCAGATCCTGCTGGTCGAACCCCCGCGCCAGGCGGACACCCTGTTCCGCTACCGCATCTTCAATGCCGATGGCAGCGAGGTCGAACAATGCGGCAACGGCGCCCGCTGCTTCGCCCGCTTCGTGACCGAACGCGGCCTGACCCGCGAACGCGAAATCCCGGTGGAAACCGCCGGTGGCCGCATCGTGCTGCATGTCGAGGATAACAGCGGCGTGACGGTGGACATGGGCGCCCCCCGCCTGGAACCGGTCGACATCCCGTTCATCGCCCCGGCACGGGCACCACACTACGCGCTCGCTGTGGACGAGCAGACGCTGCAAATCGGGGCCGTTTCCATGGGCAACCCGCATGCCGTTCTGCGTGTGGACGACATCGCCCTGGCGCCGGTCGAGCACCTGGGGCCGCTCATCGAGCGTCACCCGCGCTTTCCCAATCGCGTCAATGCCGGCTTCATGCAGGTCATGGCGCGCGACCACATCCGCCTGCGCGTCTACGAGCGCGGTGCGGGAGAAACCCTCGCCTGCGGCACCGGCGCCTGCGCCGCCGTGGTTTCCGGCCGCTTGAGCGGTTGGCTGGACGAAGCCGTTCGGGTAGACCTGCCCGGAGGCACGCTGCATATCCGCTGGCCCGGAGAAGGCGAACCGGTACGCATGACCGGACCGGCCGTCACGGTATTTACCGGCGAGTTGATCGCACAGGAGGCGACATGAGCCCGCAACCCGAAATGGCCCCCACCCCACCCGTCGCTGACCTGGACAGGAACACAGACACGGAAGCCGAACGCATCGCCGCCTATCTGCGCACCCATCCGGATTTCTTCGCCGGACGTGACGCCCTGTTGCTGGAAATGAACCTGGGTTTCGACAATGGGGAAGTTCTTTCCCTGCACCACCGCCAGCTTGCCCTGCTGCGCCAGCGCAGTGCGCGGCTGGAAACTCGCCTCGCAGCCCTGATGCACACGGCCGAAAGCAACGCCCGCCTGGCCGACAAGCTCCAGCTCCTAGCCGAACAGCTCATCCGCGCCCCGGACAGTCACTCGCTGCGCGTCGTGCTGGACGAGGCCCTGCCCCGCCTGTTCGACATAGATCGTTACCGTCTTTACCTGCAGGACGACCCCCTGCTTCCGAATGCCCTCCCACTGCTCGAAGGCGGGCAGCCGACCACCGGCCGCCTGAGTCCCGAGGAGCGCACCGCCCTGTTTGGCGAGGATGCCGATCGCCTCAACTCCACTGCGCTCATCCCCCTGCGCCCTGCCTGGGTGCCCGATGAGCCCCCCGGCCTGGGTCTGCTCGCTCTGGCGCGCACGCATCCGGACGGCTTCAATCCCGACCAGGGCACCCATTTCCTGGCGCGACTGGGCCAGCTGGTCAGCGTCGCACTGGAACGTCTGCGCCCGTGAGCGCGCCCCGGCAGGACGCAGACAACGAAATCGCAAACGCCATCCGGCAGACACTGGATGACATGGCGGCCTCCGCGCGTTACAGCACGCAGACACTCGATGCCTACCGGCGAGACATGGCCGCCTTCCTCGATGCCTGCGCCGAAGACGAACTGACCTGCTGGACGGAACTGAACCTGCCTGTGCTGCGCCGGCAGCTGGCCCGCGCCCACCGCGCCGGCCTCTCACCGCGCAGCCTGCAACGCCGTCTCTCCGCCCTGCGCACTGTCTTCCGCCTCATCCAGCGCAGCGGACGCGGTGCCCCCCCCCCACTGACCGGCCTGCGCGCCCCGCGCGCCCCACAAAAGCTGCCCCAGGTGGTGGATACCGACACCCTGGCCGCCTTTCTCGACACCCAGGAGGCCGATGACGCCAGCGCCCCGCTCGCCCTGCGCGATCAGGCCCTGCTGGAACTGCTCTACTCCAGCGGCCTGCGTCTTTCCGAGCTGACCGGCCTTGACCTTGGCGACCTCGACCGGCGCGAAGGCGAAGTGCGCGTGCTGGGCAAGGGCGGCAAGACGCGCATCGTCCCGGTCGGACGGCAGGCCCTGGACGCCCTGGACGCCTGGCTCGCCGTGCGTGCAAGGCTCGCGGCCGACACCGAGACCGCCCTGTTCGTCAGCGCGCGTGGCCAGCGCCCTGTCCCGCGCACCGTGCAGAAGCGTCTGGAAAAGCTCGCCCTCGCGCGCGGCCTGCCGCAGCACCTGCACCCGCACCTGCTGCGCCATGCCTTCGCCACCCATGTGCTGGAATCCTCGGGCGACCTGCGCGCCGTGCAGGAAATGCTCGGCCACAGCAACCTCGCCACCACCCAGGTTTACACGCACCTGGACTTCCAGCACCTGGCCCAGGTCTACGACCGCGCCCACCCCCGCGCCAGACGAAGCCGCGCGGACAGCACGGACGGCGCGGAAGACATGGGTTAAACTGTCACACTCCACACTTCAGGGACCGCACATGGAATCCATGCACGCCACGACCATCCTGTGCGTGCGCCGCGACGGCCGCACGGTCATCGGCGGCGACGGCCAGGTCACGCTCGGCAACACCATCATGAAAGGCAACGCACGCAAGGTACGCCGCCTGTTCAACGGCCGCGTACTCGCCGGTTTCGCCGGCGCCACTGCCGATGCCTTCACCCTGTTCGAGCGTTTCGAGGGCAAGCTGGAAAAGCACGGCGGCAATCTCCTGCGCGCCGCCGTGGAAATGGCCAAGGACTGGCGCACCGACCGCAGCATGCGCCGGCTGGAGGCCCTGCTGATCGTCGCCGACGGCCAGACCCTGCTCACCCTCTCCGGCACCGGTGATGTGATCGAGCCGGAGGGCGATCTGCTGGCCATCGGATCCGGAGGCGCCTATGCCCAGGCTGCCGCGCGCGCCCTGCTGGAACATTCCAGCCTGGATGCCCGCCAGATCGTCGAACAGGCACTCGGCATCGCCGCCGACATCTGCATCTATACCAACCGCAATCTCACCATCGAAGAGCTCTGATGGACCTTACCCCGCAACAGATCGTTGAAGAACTGGACAAACACATCGTCGGCCAGGCTGCCGCCAAGCGCGCCGTGGCCATTGCCCTGCGCAACCGCTGGCGCCGTCAGCAGGTGGACGAACCGCTGCGTTCGGAAATCACCCCCAAGAACATCCTGATGATCGGCCCGACCGGTGTGGGCAAGACCGAAATCGCCCGCCGCCTGGCACGGCTTGCCAACGCCCCCTTTCTCAAGGTCGAGGCGACCAAGTTCACCGAGGTGGGCTATGTAGGCCGCGATGTGGACTCCATCGTGCGCGATCTGGCCGATGTGGCGCTGAAAATGGTGCGCCAGCAGGCCACCGAGGCGGTGCGCGAACGCGCCCGCGAGGCCGCCGAAGAGCGCGTGCTCGACGCCCTGCTGCCGCCGCCGCGCGCCAACAACTGGGAAGCGGACGAGAACCGCGACCGCGCCTACGGCAACACGCGGGAGAAATTCCGCGAAAAACTGCGCGCCGGTGAACTCGACGAACGCGAAATCGACATCGAACTGCAGGGCCCCTCGCTGGGCGTGGACATCCTCTCCCCGCCGGGGATGGAAGAAATGACCCAGCAAATCAAGAGCCTGTTTCAGGGCCTGGGACGCGAACGCACCCAGCGCCGTCGTCTGAACGTCGCCGAAGCGCTCAAGCTCATGACCGAGGAAGAAGCCGGCAAGCTCGTCAACGAAGAAACCCTCAAGCTCGACGCCCTGCGCCTGACCGAACAACAGGGCATCGTATTCATCGATGAGATCGACAAAATCTGCCGGCGCGGTGAATTCAGCGGCGCGGATGTCTCCCGCGAAGGCGTGCAGCGCGATCTTCTGCCGCTGATCGAGGGCAGCACGGTCAAGACCCCGCTGGGCATGGTCCGCACCGACCACATCCTGTTCATCGCCTCCGGCGCCTTCCACCTGACCAAGCCCTCCGACCTGATCCCGGAACTGCAGGGCCGCCTGCCGATCCGCGTGGAACTGACCGCCCTGAGCGCGGACGACTTCGTGCGCATCCTCACCGAACCGGATGCAGCACTCACCCTGCAATACCGCGCCCTGCTCGCCAGCGAAGGGCTGAGCATCGAATTCACCGACGAGGCCGTCCGCCGCCTGGCGGAAATCGCCTTCGAAGTGAACCGTCGCACCGAGAACATCGGCGCACGCCGCCTGCACACTGTCATGGAGCGCCTGCTGGAAGACATCTCCTTCGATGCCAGCGCGCATGCCGGGGAAATGCGACTCATCGATGCCACGCTCGTCGACGAGCGCCTGGCCGCACTGGTGCAGGACGAAGACCTCTCCCGCTACATCCTCTGAAGCCACCCGTCACGATGCGCCACACGCCAACCGACATCATCCTGCACCGCGTGAGCGGCCAGCTGGAAATCGCCTACGCCGACGGCGCGCGTCACCGGCTGGACGCCGAATACCTGCGCGTTTACTCCCCTTCCGCCGAAGTGCGCGGTCATGGCCTGCCCGAACCGCTGCTCGTCCCCGGCAAGGAAGGCGTGCGCATCGCGGCGCTTGAACCCGTGGGCCAATATGCCCTGAAAATCGTCTTCGATGACGGGCACGACAGCGGACTGTACGATTGGGACCTGCTCCACGACCTGGGCGAAACCCGCAGCGCGCGCTGGCAACACTACCTCGACCGGCTCGCGGCGGCCGGACTTGCAAGGACACCGACGCCATGAGCAACCCGCACAACGACGACACCACCCATTTTGGCTATCGCAACGTCCGCAAGGAAGACAAGGCCCGTCTGGTCGCCGATGTCTTTCACTCGGTGGCAGACCGCTACGACCTGATGAACGACCTGATGTCCTTCGGCATCCACAGGCTGTGGAAGCGCATCGCCCTCGAACACACCGGCTTGCGCCCCGGCATGCGAGCCCTGGATCTCGCCGGCGGCACCGGCGACCTCGCCCGGCGCATGGCGCGTCTCGTCGGCCCGCAAGGTCAGGTCATCCTCTCCGACATCAATGCCTCCATGCTGGCGCGAGGCCGCGAACGTCTGGAAGACGAAGGGCTCATCGGCCCTCTCGACTACGCCCAGGCCAATGCCGAAGCCCTGCCGTTTGCCGACAACAGCGTCCACTGCATCACCATCGCCTTCGGCCTGCGCAACGTCACCGACAAGGAAGCGGCACTGCGCGAGATGTACCGCGTGCTCAAGCCCGGCGGGCGCCTGCTGGTTCTGGAATTCTCCAAACCGCAGAACCCACTGTTCGCGCGCGCCTACGATGCCTACTCCTTCACCGCCCTTCCGCTGATGGGCAAACTGGTGGCCGGCGACGCCGACAGCTACCGCTATCTGGCCGAATCCATCCGCATGCACCCGGATCAGGACACCCTCAAGGGGATGATGGAAGCAGCCGGCTTCGACCAGGTCGAGTACCTGAACCTCACCCAGGGTGTGGTAGCCCTGCACAAGGGCTTCAAGTACTGAGGGTGTTTACCAAACGAAGGTTTTCTTGACGAGCGAGGGCGGGGGAAAGGGCCCCCTTGGGACCGCCGTGGACTGGCCTGTGGAAGCCGGGCAAATGGGCCAGGGAGGGCCCATTTAGTCCCAGCGCGACAGGACGTCGCGTTGGGACGGCCCGGCTGGAGCAGGTCAGGCCAGGGCTTGCCCGAAGGGCGGTCCCGTGGGGGTGTGTTCTTTGGGTTACTTTTCTTGCACAAGCAAGAAAAGTGACTCGCCCGCTTGCACTGGCGCCTGTTTGAAGGGCTTAGCCTCATGGCGGGCGAAAAAGGGCTCCAACGGTTATTGAAAGCGGCTTTAACCGGCGCCTGAACGACTTGATCTTTCGCAAGCGGACAGGCTTGCGCGCTGTTTCGCCCGCCTCAAGCGGCGCACTTCGAACGGCCTGCATCGCGTGCGGGCGAGTACCTTTCTTTGCTTGCCCAAAGAAAGGTACCAAAGAAAAGGCACCCCCACGGAG
>JAQVHL010000087.1 GCA_028696185.1 Halothiobacillaceae bacterium | reverse complement strand
ACGGCCGCATCAACCTGGATTCTTGGTTTGGTGATGCTGTTGCGCCCATCGGTGATATTAACCCCCGTGCTTTGCAAGGCGCTTTGTGCCTGACTGACGGTTGCGCTGGGGCTGGCTGATTTTAATACGGCAAACGCGCCTGCCACATGGGGGGTGGCCATGGAGGTGCCGGATTTGTAGCCATAGGCGTTGCCGGTGATGGATGAGTAAATGCTCGAACCGGGGGCCAGCAGATCCACCATGTTCGCGCTGTTGCTGTAGGAGGCGACGACATCGTCTTTTGTCGTGCTACCCACGGTAACCGCTGTGGAAATACAGCCAGGGGCGCCGACGGCGTCCGTATATGAGCTGTTTCCGCTGGCAATCACGGTTGCAATGCCTGCAGCGGCGAGCTGGTCGATAATGGTCTTGCGCGAGTCGCTATCGCAGTATGAGGTGTATTTCCCTCCACCCAGGCTCATATTGACGGCGGCAATATTGTAGGTGCTTCTCAAGGCATACACACGCTCAAGGCCGCGAATCTGGTCCGAGTTATAGGTGAGGACGCAGGTTGATGCGCCGCCACAGTAGGTGGTGTTGTCGAACCGCGAAAAAACCTGTACGGCGATGATCGAAGCGTTTTTGGCTACACCGGTCATGGTGCTGGAGCGGCCGGCGGCGATACCGGCCACATGTGTGCCGTGGTCGCATCCGGAAATGCCCGTGCAGTTCACACCGGAGCCGCTGGCGGTGGACTCTGTAACGCCACCGGGGCACAGCGAGGTCGCGCTGTCTGGGGCGTAGTTTGACGAGTAGCAGGCTTCGGAGACCACCTTGCCATCCATGAAGTCATGGGTTTTCTCGACGCCAGTGTCGAGGATGGCGACGGTTTGTCCGCTGCCCGTGTAGCCTGAGAATCCAGAGGCGACACTCCCACCGATCAGGGGGATGCTTTGGGTCAGGGTGGGGGGCACCGGGATGTCTTCGACGACATCCAGTACTTTGTTATTGGCAAGCAGTCGATTGATGTCGTCCGCCGTGGCCAGCATGGCGAAAGCCGGGGTAATGGCGAAGCGTTTGAGCCCTTGGATGGGGGTACCTACACGGCCGGGCGCATTTTGCAGATCGCCGATGACTTGATCCTGGGTCTGGTCGATCTTGTTTCGTTGCTCGATGACCTGTGGCTCGCTCAGGAAGGATTCGATTTGGGTGTCAACGGCGAGCTTGACGATGACTGGCAAGCCTCCCTGCTCGGTCGCTTTGTCGATCAGTTGTTTGTTCGCCAGGGTCGGGGCGGCAGCCAGAGCCGTTCCGGCGATGCTGCTCAGGGCCAGGGCCATGGCGGCCACCAATCGGCGTGTACGCAGTGTGTATGTGATGTGAGAGGGCATGGGGGGCTCCAGCGTTCTCATGGGGTGAGATTGAAGATTAGGTGACGGTTGTTCAGACCGGATAGCCCCTCAGCGTAAAGGGCTTCTGCATGAGTATCCGTGTGAATGTGTGAAGTCGCAAGCGGTGTTGATTGTTTATGTTTTGGGGCGTCGAGGCTTGTAAAACGGCCTTTTCCCGGATTTTCGCGAAGCTCTGGATGCCTATGGGCAGCTTCTTGCTGTCCATGGTGATCCTGCGGTGGGCCTGATGCGTCGTCAGCCGGATGTTGAAAAGCGCGTTTCACCATCCTGCCAATCGTCATCGTGGCGGTAATGCAGTTCCTTGCGCATCGCGTGGGCGTGTTGTCTGGATTGCGATAGGACGCGCTTGAGAGAGGTGGGCTACGTGGTGCGTGGCAGGGCTCTGGACGTACCGGTATGGCAGTGACAGTGGCGTTCAGAGGCTCAGATACGGCCCGGCCACCCCAATTGCTGTGATGAGCAGGCCCAGGGTGAGGTTCACGCCCATGATGCGGCGTATCGGGTGCATGGCCTGCGCGGCGTCGCTCCAGCGTTCGGCGGCCACGCTCCGGCGCAGGCGGCGGAAGGGGATGAAATACAGCCAGGCGTAGAGGGCAATCATCACCCAGCCTATCAATTGCATGCCGTGCAGGTAGCCGGGCGAGGAAAAGCCGCCGAAGCGGGTGAACAGGTCGGCATAGCCGCTGGCGATGAGCACGCCGACGAAGCCCCAGACCCAGGCGAAGAAGCGGTGGAATACGCTGTCCCACAGTTTAAGGCGCTCGGGGGGCGCAAGCTGGGCGCTGACCGGGCGCAGGATCATGTAGGAATAGAAGATGCCGCCGATCCACAGGACGGCGGCGAGGGTGTGCAGGATCAGGTACAGCGCAGACATGACGGCTCCTGGAGGGGGCTTGCCCGTGAGGCGGATCCATCATAGCAGTCCGCCGGTGCACGGTGGGCGTTGCAAGGTTCCGGTGCTCAGGCGACGTCGCGGCAGATGGCCTCGTAGAGCTCGCTGGCGCGTGCCGCTTCGCTTCCGCTCAGGGCGTAGCCGGCGGGGCGGCCCTGGGTCATGAAGGCCATGCGGCAGGTGGTGCCCTGTTCGTTTTCCAGTACCCAGCGCCCCTGGTCCACCACGGTGAGGTCGGGCGGGCAGAGGTTGAGCGCAAGACTGGGCGTCTTGACCCGTATCGCGGTGGGTTTGCGCTCGAATGGCGCGCTCTCGCCGCAGATCGCCGCCGCCACGGCTTCGGCCTGGCGCTTGATGGGTTCGATGTAGAAATAACTACGCCCCTCGACTTCCGCGCAGTCGCCAACAGCGAAGATATGCGGGTCGCTGGTGCGCATGTCGGCGGGGTTGGCATGAATGCCCCGGTTGACCAGCAGACCGGCCTTTTTCGCCAGGTCGATGTTCGGCGCCAGCCCCATGGCGGAAATCACAAGGTCCGTGTGCAGCGCGTCGCCGTTGGTCAGTCCGGCGCGGTATCCGCCTCCATCCCGATTAAGGGCGGCCAGACTGACGCCGGGCCGGAAGTCGATACCATGCGGCTTGAGCGCCTCCAGCAGGCGGCTGGCGACCGGCGGCGGGGCGAGGCGGCCGAGCAGTTGTTCGCCCAGATCGAGCAGGGTGACGTAATGCCCTCCGGCATGCAGGTCTTCGGCGAACTCGACGCCGATCAGGCCCGCGCCGATGAGGGTGACATGACGCGAGCCTTCACTGAGTTTTTCACGCATGCGCCGGTAACTGGCGAGGTCATTGACGCGCAGGATGTCGTCCGCCGCATCGCCCTCAAACGCACGGCGACGCTGACTGGCGCCCAGGGCAAGCACCAGTTCGCCGTATTTCACATTGCCCCTTGAGGTCAAAAGGCGCTTGTCGGCGGGCTTGATGCCCAGCACGCGGGTGTTGGCTTGCAGGATAACGCCCAGTTCGGCGGCCTTGTCCGGGCCGGATTGCTCCACCAGCTCGTCCGCGCCGCGCCCCTGGCCGATGGCCATGGACAGGGCGGGCTTGGGATAGACGCAGCCGTCATCGGCGGTGATGAGGGTGATAGCGCGTTGAGGGTCGCGTGCCCGAAGGCGCTCGGCCACCGTCCAGCCGGCGATGCCGCTGCCGATGATGACCACGGCGTCCTCCCCGCCGACCTGCCCCTTGGCGCGTGGCGGGCGGGTCTTGGGGCCAGCGGTCGCACCGCGTTGGGCGGCGTATTCTTCCAGGGTGATGAAGTCGGCCTTGGTGACCCCGCACAAGGGGCAGGACCAGTCGTCGGGGATGTCCTCGAAGCGGGTGCCAGGGGCGAGTCCGCTGTCCGGGTCGCCCTTGGTCTCGTCGTAGATCCATCCGCAGGTCTTGCAGATCCAGCGCGGGGTGTTCATGGCTCTTCTCCTCGGGTTGCGCGGCTCAGGCCGACGCCATGGCGTCGATTTCCTTGCGCAGATGCTTGGTGGCCGGAGTGACGATGGCGACGAAGTAGGCTTCGCGCAGCTTGCGCTGGGCCGGGGCATCATGCAGATAGCCGTTCGCCCCGGTGTGCAGCATGGCGGAGTTGGCCGCCTTGAGCACCAGCTCGCCGCCCAGCAGGCGGGCTTCCAGCACGGTGCGGATGTACTCCGGGTCCGGGTTGAACGGATCCTCGCAGAGACCGGCGATGGCCTCGCGCGCATCTTCCAGTTCCACCCGCAGCTCGTCAGGGCGGTCGTCCAGGAAGCAGTTGACATGCCCAAGCTTGGGTTCCACGTCTTCGCAGAGCCGGATGCAGCTTTCGATCACGCCGGTTGCCATGCCGGTCTGGAGCAGGATGAAGCCGGCTTTCATCTTTTTCAGATACGGAGTCAGCGGATCGCCCACCACATGGTTTTTGGGCACGAACACGTCCTTGAAGAACAGGGCATAGGTGCCGGTGCCTTCCATACCGCAGAACTTGGCGAGCTGCTTGAGCTCCAGTCCGGGCCAGGAGGTGTTGACCATCGCCATCACATCGCGCGGGTGGTCGCCGATGACCTTGAAGATGGAGCCGAACCAGTGGTCGGGGCCGAGGTTGGAGATCCACGGCAGGCTGCCGTTGAGGATGAAGCCCTCCTCGGTCTCGGTGGCGGTGACCAGCAGCGGCTCGATGCCGGCCAGGTATTTCATCGGGTTGGAGAGCGCCGTGCCGCCCAGGGCTTCGCCACTGGCGAGTTTCGGCAGCAAGGTCTGCTTGAGATAGTCATTGTCAGACATCTCGATGTACCAGCACACCACGTCCTGCGCCCACATCATGAAGCCGGTGGACATGCACTCCTGCGAGACGATGTCCATCGCCTTCAGCGCGGCAACGAGGTCGTATTCGCCGCGGCCGTTCTGTGTGGCCAGGTGCTGGCGGAAAGCCCCTGCCTCACCGAGCGCGCGCAGCACCTCGGCCGGGTAGTGGCCCTGGTCGATCTTGACGGTCAGCGGGGCAAGCGTGTCCCGCACGATGTCCCGGATGGCGTTGAAAAGCAGCTCGCCTTCGGGGGCGAACGGGACGCTGCTCAGAGTCTGGCTCACGGCGGTCATGGCAATCTCCTAGGGAATTTTTACGCCGCCCCAGCCGTATTGCGGGGGCGGCGGGCAGATCACAGCAGGGCGCAGTCGAGGGAGACCGGACGCATCGTGGTGTTGGCGACCGGGGACCACTTCTTGGCGTGCTGCAGCAGGGCGTCGAGCTCCTCTTTGCTTACCGGCTCCAGGGTTTCGACGTCGAACTTGACGCGGATGGCAGTGAAGCCCAGCGGTTTGTCATCGGTCAAATCGCCGGTACCCCAGACGGCCGTGACATTGATGTCGCCTTCGATATTGAGCTCAAGCTTGGTGAGCTTGATGCCGCGTTGGGTGGCGTTGGCATGCACGCCGACCGCAAGGCAGGCACCCAGCGTTGCCAGCATGGCTTCGGAGGGGTTCGGTGCGGTGTCCTCGCCAAGCAGGTGCGGCGGCTCGTCCACGACGACCGGGGGAAGGTTGCGGATATAGGTCAGGTTGCGGAACTGGCCTTCGCAGACAGTCTTGGCCTTCAGCGTGACCACGGCCGTCGGGTTGGCCTTGCCTTTTTCACCCAGCGCGGCGAGGCCTTGGGCGTCGATTTCTCGCAGGGCCTGACGGATGCAGGAGGGGGCGACGGGGGTTTCGAATTCAGTGCTCATTGCGATGTCTCCGGTGGCGTGTTGTGTTCGCATCGGGACTGTTGCATCGGCTGTGCCAACTTGTTGAAAGCGCATTCTGGCGCGATTTGCGCCGCTTTGGTGATGGGTTTGCCCTGTTTTGGTGAGCTTGATTGGTGAATTGTCCGCAATTGGGCGGACATTGTCCGGTGTGTATGCCGCCCCTCAGGGCAACATCGGTGACATGAAAAACGAAAGGCGTATTCTGGCGCGGTTTTCCGCGGTTGGCAGGCTTCTTGTTTCAGTCCGTCATGACGCGAGGCGCGGCCCGCGCGATTTCCATCTTTTCTCCAAGGAGAGCGCCATGTTGAGCAAGAGCGAATTGACCGATCTGATTCTTGAGAAAAAGGAAGCCAAAGGCTTGAGCTGGGAGCAGATTGCCGAGGGCGTCGGCTTGTCGCCGGTATTCACCACGTCGGCCTGCCTGGGCATGAACAGCCTCAAGGCCGAACCTGCCGAAAAGCTGGTAGCGTTCCTTGGCCTGCCGGCCGAATGCAAGGCGGCACTGATGGCCTGCCCGACCAAGGGCTGGGAAAAGGCGGTTCCACAAGACCCGCTCATTTACCGGCTGTATGAAATCGTCGGCGTCTATGGCCCGACCATGAAGGCGCTCATTCACGAGAAGTTCGGGGACGGCATCATGAGCGCCATCGACTTCTCCATGCATATCGACAAGGAAGAAAACCCGTTGGGCGACCGCGTGGTGCTTACCCTGAATGGCAAGTTCCTGCCTTACAAATCCTGGTGAGTTTCCCTGTGCCCAGCCGCCATTATCGGTGGCAGGGCACTTTGAATGCGGCTGATGGCGATTTCTTCATCGTCCATGCTGACCAGGTAATCTTCCCCCTGCCGGGTGCGTACATCGCGCACCCGCACGGCGCGGCGCACGCCATTGTCCAGGGTCAGTACCAGCGGAGCCTGGCGTGAGGCCGCTTCTTCCAGTCTGTCGATCAGTGCGCAGCGCGTCAGCTCGTGCATGGTCTTCCCCCTTGTGTTCGCGGGTGGGTTCGTTCATCGGCTTGCCGTAGAATGTCACGAACGACCCTTCAGCAGGAACATCCCATGCGCCAGCAAAATTACTGTGGCTACGATGACGACATGTGGGGCGGCTTCACTGAAATCGGCCGCATCATCCGCGATGCCAAGGTTTTCGGGCTGATTGCGGAAGACGAGCAGTGCAAGAACTGGCCGCGCCACAAGTTCGAGCAACTCTGGGAGCAGGTGACCAACGAGTGGGACAAGTACGGCGCCATGGCTGGTAACCTGCCGGAGGACCTTCGCGAGAAGCATTCCGGCATCCACGCCGCCGCGCTGGAGAAGGCCAGGGCCATGGGCTGGACCCCGGAGCAGTGGCTGACCGCGAGCGACTTCGACGGCTGGGTCAAGGAAGAGGATCTTGAAGAGTTGATGCCGCCGGAGTGGTTGCAGCGCTCCGAGCGGCACCGCTGATGCCCGTGGCGGACATCGCAGACCAGGGTGTTTTCAAAATAAAGGTTTTGCGGACGAGCGTGGGGCGTAGGTGAAAGGCCCCCTTGGGACCGCCGTGGACTGGCCTGTGGAAGCCGGGTAAATGGGCCAGGGATGGCCCATTTAGTCCCAGCGCGACAGGAAGTCGCGCATCCTGTTCTCGCACCCTTGGGGCATCCATGCCCCAAGCCCTAACGGGTGCGGCGCTCGAATTTGGGACGGCCCGGCTGGAGCAGGTCAGGCCAGGGCTTGCCCGAAGGGCGGTCCCGTGGGGGTGTGTTCTTTGGGTTACTTTTCTTGCACAGGCAAGAAAAGTGACTTGCCCGCTTGCGTTGGCGCCTGTTTGAAAGGCTAAGCCTCATGGCGGGCGAAAAAGGGCTCCAACGGTTATTGAAAGCGGCTTTAACCGGCGCCTGAACGACTTGATCTTTCGCAAGTAGACAGGCTTGCGCACTGTTTCGCCCGCCTCAAGCGGTGCACTTCGAACGGCCCGCATCGCGCGCGGGCGAGTACCTTTCTTTGCTTGCCCAAAGAAAGGTACCAAAGAAAGGGCACCCCCATGGAGGCGCCCTTCGGGCAAGCCATGGCCGGGGCCGCTCCGACCGGGCCGTCCCAACGCGACGTCCTGTCGCGCTGGGACTGAAAGGGCCATCCCTGGCCCTTTCACCCGATCTCCACGACCCCGGCCATGGCGCCTCCAAGGGGGGGCTGGGAATCCTTCGTCCGGCCCTGAATTGTTGGGCAAGCGTGGGTGTAGGGAAGGGCCCCCTTGGGACCGCCGTGGACTGACCTGTGGAAGCCGGGTAAATGGGCCAGGGATGGCCCATTTAGCTCCGCCGCGACAGGATGTCGCGTCGGAGCGGCCCGGCTGGAGCAGGTCAGGCCAGGGCTTGCCCGAAGGGCGGTCCCGTGGGGGTGTGTTCTTTGGGTTACTTTTCTTGCACAAGCAAGAAAAGTGACTCGCCCGCTTGCGTTGGCGCCTGTTTGAAGGGCGTAGCCTCATGGCGGGCGAAAAAGGGCTTCGACGGTTATTGAAAACGGCTTTAACCTGTGAACCGCCCCGGCTTTCGCGGAGGGTCCCCCTTTTGAGAGAATGGAGCCCTTATGAGCAAGCCCCCCAAGTTTTCCCCTGAAGTCCGAGAGCGCGCCATCCGCATGGTGTATGAGGTTCGGGAGT
>JAQVHL010000026.1:25422-34740 GCA_028696185.1 Halothiobacillaceae bacterium | reverse complement strand
GAGTCACTTTTCTTGCTTGTGCAAGAAAAGTAACCCAAAGAACACACCCCCACGGGACCGCCCTTCGGGCAAGCCCTGGCCTGACCTGCTCCAGCCGGGCCGTCCCAAATTCGAGCGCCGCACCCGTTAGGGCTTGGGGCATGGATGCCCCAAGGGTGCGAGAACAGGATGCGCGACGTCCTGTCGCGCTGGGACTAAATGGGCCATCCCTGGCCCATTTACCCGGCTTCCACAGGCCAGTCCATGGCGGTCCCAAGGGGGCCCTTCTACACCCACGCTTGTCCAACAATTCAGCGCCAGACGAAGGATTCCCAGGTCCCCCCTTGGAGGCGCCATGGACGGGGTTGTGGAGGCCGGGTGAAAGGGCCATGGAGGGCCCTTTCAGTCCCGCCACAACAGGATGTTGTGTCGGGACTGCCCGGTCGGAGCAGCCCCGGCCATGGCTTGCCCGAAGGGCGCCTCCGTGGGGGTGCCCTTTCTTTGGTACCTTTCTTTGGGCAAGCAAAGAAAGGTACTCGCCCGCGCGCGATTCAAGCCGTTCGAAGCGCGCCGCTTAAGGCGGGCGAAACAGCGTGCAAGCCTGTCCACTTGCCAAAGATCAAGTCGTTCAGGCGCCAGTTGAAGCCCCTTTGAAGAAGCGCTGAAACCCTTTTTCGCCCGCCATGAGGCTAAGCCCATGAACGCGGTGAGTGCTGTGGCGGATGATTTTATTGTCGCAGAAGGCACAGATCGCACAGCGAGGCGCCCCCGTGTTGATCCAGCGCCAGTTCACAGGCGCGCGGCCTCCACGGGCCGGACATCCACCCGCAGGCCGAAGCCCTGCATGAGGCGGCGGGTGGCGAAGTCCGGTTGGCCGGAGGTGAAAATCGCCAGATCCTGCCCCGCCGGGTCCGTGACATCGGCCAACGGGGGGACGATGCGGCGCGCCTGGCGGGCGATGGCTTCGGCCGGATCCAGCCAGTCCACCGGCCAGGGGGCGAGGCGCCGGAACAGGTTGGCCAGGAAGGGGTAATGGGTGCAGGCCAGCACCACGATATCGGTACGCCGACCGTCCTGCTCGACAAAGCAGGGCGCGATTTCGGTGCGCACAGCCTCATCCCCCAGAGGCTCGCCACGGATATAACTTTCCGCCATGCGGGCGAGATGATCGGAACCGACAAGATGAACCTGATGGTTTCCCGCATAGGTGGCGATGAGCTCGCGCGTGTAGGCGCGTCGCAGGGTGCCGGGGGTGGCAAGCACGGTCACGAGCCCCGAACGGGTGCGTTCGGCGGCGGGCTTGATGGCCGGCACGGTGCCGATGAAACGCATGACCGGGAAGGCGGCGCGCAGATCGCTGCCGGCCAGGGTGAAGGCGGTGTTGCAGGCCACGATGACCGCCTCGGGGTCATGGCGCTCAAGAATCGTCGCGAACAGGTGCAAAAGACGCGCGCGCAGCGGGGCTTCGTCCCAGGCGCCATAGGGGAAACCCGCGTCGTCGGCCACATAGATGAAGTTCCGCTCCGGCATGAGCACGCGCGCTTCACGCAGTACGGTCAGCCCGCCGATGCCGGAATCGAAGATCAGGACGGGTTTGGGCGCGAGGCGGGGCGGGGGAGGCATGTCCACGGAATCTTACATCAGCACGATGTCGTACTGCTCGGGGTTGTAGAGCACTTCGGCCTGCAGGCGTACCGGTACGCCGGTGAACTCCTGCAGTTCCGCCAGGCTGGTGGAGGCTTCGTCATGCAGGCGGTCGATGACGGACGGGGCGGCGATGACCAGGAGCTGGCGAGCCTCATACTGACGCGCTTCGCGCAGGATTTCACGGAAGATTTCGTAGCAGACCGTTTCCGCACTCTTGACCGACCCGCGTCCGCCGCAGATAGGGCAGACTTCGCAAAGCACGTGCTCCAGGCTCTCGCGGGTGCGCTTGCGGGTCATTTCCACAAGCCCCAGGCTGGAGACTTCGCAGACCTTGGTTTTGGCGTAATCACGCTCCAGGGCTTTTTCCAGCGCCTTGAGTACCTGCTCGCGGTGGGCCGATTCGGCCATGTCGATGAAGTCGATGATGATGATGCCGCCCAGATTGCGCAGCCGCAGCTGGCGGGCGATGGCCTGGGCGGCTTCCAGGTTGGTCTTGAAGATGGTTTCTTCCAGCGTCTTGTGCCCCACGAAAGCGCCGGTGTTCACATCCACCGTGGTCATCGCCTCGGTCTGGTCGATGATGAGATAGCCCCCGGATTTGAGTGGGACTTTCTTTTCCAGGGCGCGCTGGATTTCGTCCTCCACGCCGTACAGCTCGAAGATCGGCCGCTCGCCGGGGTAGTGTTCGATCAGGGGCAGGATTTCCGGCACCATGCGTTCGGCGAACTGCACGGCGCGGTGGTAAGTCTCGCGCGAGTCGAGGCGCACTTTTTCGATGTTCGCTCCCACCAGGTCGCGCAGGGTACGCAGCACCACCGGCAGGTCTTCGTGAACCAGGCTGCCGGCCGGGGCCATGACGGCGCGTTCGCGGATGCCCTCCCATAGCCTGCGCAGGAAGTTCAGATCGCGGCGCAGCGGCTCGGCTTCGATCCCCTCGGTCACGGTGCGCACGATATAGCCGCCGGACAGGCCCTCGTCCTCCAGCAAACCGTTGAGCAGACTCTTGAGCCGCACACGTTCGGCCTCGTCCTCGATGCGGCTGGACACGCCGATATTGCGCCCGTTGGGGACATAGACGAGATAACGCGAGGGAATGGTGATCTCGGTCGTCAGGCGCGCGCCCTTGCTGCCCAGCGGATCCTTGATGACCTGCACAAGAATGTCCTGGCCAGGACGCAGCAATTCGTGGATCAGGCGCGGAGAGGCCTCCACCCCGGTTTCCTTTTCCTCGGGCTTTAAGTCGATGTCCGAAACATGCAGGAAGGCAGCGCGCTCGAAACCGATGTCGACAAAGGCCGCTTCCATGCCGGGCAGAACGCGGGACACGCGCCCCTTGTAGATATTGCCCACGATGCCGCGCGCCCGGGTGCGCTCGATGTTGATTTCCTGGAGCACCCCGTTCTCGACGGCGGCAATGCGCGTCTCCTGCGGGGTGACGTTGATGAGGATTTCCTCGCTCATGGGGCGATACCGTGCGGAAGAAGTTGAAAGGCGCGCAGCAGACGGCCCGTTTCGTACAGCGGCAGGCCCATGACACCGGAATAGCTGCCTTCGATGCGCTCGATGAACAACGCCGCCCGCCCCTGGATGGCGTAACCGCCGGCCTTGTCGACCGGCTCGCCACTGGCCCAGTACGCGGCGATGGACGCCTCGTCCAGCGCGGAAAAGCGCACACGCGTCACACAAAGCTCCACAGCGGCACGCCCGCCGGCATCGGCCAGCGCCACGGCGCTGAACACCTCGTGGGTGCGCGCAGACAGACGGCGCATTGTCTCGGCATAGGCGGAAAAATCCGCCGGCTTGCCGATGATGTTCCCATCCAGCGACAGCACGGTATCCGCCCCCAGCGCCACGTCCCCCGTCCGCGCAAGCTGCGCGCCTTCGCGCGCCTTGGCCAGCGCCAGCCGCCGCACATGGGCTTCGGGCGATTCACCGGACAAGACCGACTCGTCCACCGCTACGGCAAGCGGCCTGAAATCGACGCCAATCTGACGCAGGAGCTCGGCACGGCGCGGTGAGGTGGAAGCAAGCAGCAGCATGGTCAGGCCCGATGGTAGGGATGGTTGTTCAACAGCGTCCAGGCGCGGTAAATCTGCTCGGCGAGAATGACACGCACCAGCGGATGCGGAAAGGTCAGCGCGGACAGCGACCAGCGCTCCTTCGCGCAGGCCAGTACCGGCGGCGCCAGCCCGTCCGGCCCGCCGACCAGCAGGGCCACATCCTGACCGCCCTGCATCCATTGACCCAGACGCGCCGCCAGGGTTTCCGTATCCCAGTGACGCCCTTGCACATCCAGGGCCACCACATGCGCGCCGCGCGGCAGGGCGGCGAGCATGCGCGCACCCTCGTCCTCCATCGCGCGGGCGATGTCGGCATTCTTGCCGCGTCGGCCCGGTGCGAGCTCGCGCAGCTCAAGCCGGCATTCCGGCGGCAGGCGCCGGGCGTATTCGTCATAGCCCTCGCTCACCCAGCCGGGCATGCGCTCACCCACGGCGAGCAAATGGATGCGCATCGCGCTCAGGCGCCAACGCTGGGCGCCACCTCGCCGCTGGCGGGTGTCGCCCAGAGCTTTTCCAGCTGATAGAAGTCGCGCGCCTGCGGCAGCATCACATGCACCACCACATCGCCGATATCCACCAGCACCCACTCGGTGGCGGGCACGTCCAACCCCTCGACACCCAGCGGACGCACGCCCGCTTCCTTGACCTTCTCGACCACGTTGTTGGCCAGTGACTTGACGTGGCGGTCCGAGGTACCGGAAGCGAACACCATGACGTCGGTGAAGCTGCAGCGCCCCTTGACGTCGATGACGCGGATGTCCGCGCCCTTGAGGTCTTCCAGCGCGGCGACGACCACGCCCTTGAGTTGTTCAGTCTGCATTGTCTCTCCTGTGTGCAGGCCGGGATGGCCTGCGGCTTACGGCTGACGCGGCGCGCCATCCGTGGGGGCCGCCCTTGGGTACAGCCCCTGTTGATGAATCTGTTCGCGCACCGCCTCCGGCAGGAGAAAGCGTGTGCTGGCACCGCGCGCGATCAAGGCGCGCAGGCGCGTGGCGCTGATGTCGAGCGCGGTGATCTCCACCGGTACGATGCCGCCCGCGCGCCGCTCGCGCAGCGCATCGGCCGCAACGCCACGTTCAGCCAGAAGCCGCGCGGCTTCGCCTTCGATACGGCTGCCGGGACGCGAGGCCACCGCCAGATGGGCGTGCTCCAGGATACCCGGCCAGTCATGCCAGCGGGTAAAGCCGTTGAAGGCATCCGCCCCGAGAATCCACACCAGGGACGCCGCCGGGTAGTCCGCGCGCAACTGCCGAAGGCTGTCCACGGTATAGGAAGGCCCTGGACGCTGCAGCTCGCGCGCATCCACGCAAAACCCCGGCACGCCGTCCACCGCCAGCTGCAGTAGCTGCAGCCGCGTCCGGGCGTCGGCCACGGGCGGCGGGCGATGCGGCGGCTGCGCGGCGGGCAGCAGGCGCAATTCGTCCAGCCCCAGCGCCTCGCGCATTTCCTCGCCCAGACGCAGGTGCCCGAAATGAACCGGGTCGAAGGTGCCGCCCAGGAGGCCGATCAACGGCGGGCGGGCGGAGGCGGGATGGACAAGAGCGCTCAAGCGCGCACGTGTCCGTCGCCCAGCACCACCCATTTCTGGGTGGTCAAGCCTTCCAGCCCCACCGGGCCACGCGCGTGCAGCTTGTCGGTGGAAATGCCGATTTCCGCACCCAGGCCGTACTCGAAGCCGTCGGCAAAGCGGGTAGAGGCATTGACCATCACCGAGGCCGAATCCACCTCGCGCAGGAAACGCCGCGCGCGGGTGTAGTCTTCGGTAACGATGGCGTCGGTATGGTGCGAGCCGTAATGCTCGATATGCGCGATGGCCGCATCCATGTCCGGCACCACGCGCACCGCCAGCACGGGCGCGAGATACTCCTCAAACCAGTCAGCCTCCACCGCCGGCACCACGCCCTCGCCCAGAATCGCGCAAGCATGCGGGCAGCCGCGCAGTTCCACGCCCTTGGCCCGGTAATCGTCCGCCAGCACCGGCAGCAGGGATTCCGCCACGCTCTCGGCGATGAGCAGGGTTTCCATGGCGTTGCACACGCCATAGCGGTGAGTCTTGGCATTGAGCGCGATGGCGCGCGCCTTGTCCGGGTCGGCGCGGTCGTCGATATAGACGTGACACACGCCGTCCAGGTGCTTGATGACCGGCAAGCGCGACTCGCGCGAGACGCGCTCGATCAGAGACTTGCCGCCGCGCGGGACGATCACATCGACGAACCCGACCAGGTTCAGCAGCTCGCCGACCGCCGCGCGGTCCGCCGTTTCCACGATCTGCACCGCCTCGGCCGGCAGGCCGGCCTGACTCAAACCTTCGCGCAGGCAGGCGGCCAGGGCGAGGTTGGAATGCAGCGCCTCGGAACCGCCGCGCAGAATGGCCGCATTACCGGATTTGAGGCACAGCGCCGCCGCGTCCACGGTCACATTGGGGCGCGATTCGTAAATGATGCCGATCACGCCCAGCGGCACACGCATCCGCCCCACCTGAATACCGGACGGGCGGAAGGCCAGATCGCTGATGACACCCACCGGGTCCGCCAGGGCGGCAATCTGACGCACGCCCTCGGCCATGGTGGCGATGCGGGCGGCGTCCAGCGTCAGCCGGTCAAGCATGGCAGCGTCCAGGCCGTTGGCGCGCCCGGCGTCGAGATCGCGCGCGTTGGCGGCGATCAAGGCGCCGGAGGCGGACTCGATGGCCTGGGCGATGGCGAGCAGGGCCGCGTTGCGCCGACCGGTATCGCTACGGGCCAGGGCTCGCGAGGCTTGGCGGGCGCGCTGGCCCAGATCGTTCATGTAATTTTTGATGTCCACGTCACTCACACCCTGGATTTCCGCTCGACAAAGATTTTTTCCGCTCAAAACCCGCTGCCCGGCGCCGGCGGCTTGATACCGCAAAAACGCAGTGCCAGACGCTCCAGCCCCAGCCAGGGCTCGCCCGCGCCCACGCCCTTGATGGCGCGGTCGATGCGCCCGGCCTCTACCAGCAGCGCGCGCCAGACGCCCGCCGAGCTCGGGAAGCGCTTCAGCGCCGCGCGGTACAGCGGCTGCCGCCGTTCGATCACCCGCCAGTTGCGCAGTGTCATCGCCGCATCGCCCGTCGCCGCCTCATCGAGGATGCGCAGCTCGCGGGCCAGGGACCAGAGGATCAGGTTGGGCTCCCCCCCCTCGCCGCGCAGTCCGGCCAGAATGCGCAGCGCTCGCCCCGCCTGACCGGCCAGCAGGGCATCGCTCAGGTCGAAGACACTGTAGCGTGAGCTGTCCGTCACCGCCGACGCCAGCGCCTCGGCCTCAATAAGGCCTTCGGGAAACAGCAGGCAGAGTTTTTCGATCTCCTGCGCCGCCGCCAGCAGGTTGCCTTCCACGCGCTCGGCCAGCAGACGCGCCGCCTCCAGCGACAAGCGCCGTCCGCGCGCTCCGGCACGGGCGATCAGCCATTCCGGCAGGGCGGAAAGCTCGACCGGCCAGCAGGCAACGTGCACGCCGTCCGCTTCGATGCGCTGCACCCAGGAGCTGCGCAGGGCGTCTTTTTCCAGCCGCGGTCCGCTGATGACCACCACTGTGTCCGCGGCGGCCTCCAGTGCGCCCAGGGCCGCATCGCCCGCCTTGGTCAGCTTGCCCGAGGACAGGCGCAGGTCGAAAACACGCCTCTGCGCGAACAGCGACAGGGCCTGGGTTTCACCCCGCAGGCGGTCCCAGTCGAAGCCGGTTTCGACATCAAAACGCAGGCGCTCGTCGAAACCGCGCTCCCGCGCGGCCGACAGCACGGCATCGCGGGTTTCCTGCACCAGCAGGGGCTCATCGCCGGCGATCAGCCACAAGGGCGGCAGCGAAGCACGCAGTTGCGCCGCCACCCGCTCGGGACGCAGCTTCATCGGGCCTCCGGCGCGGGCACCGCCATCAGGCGGTACAACACCTGCCGCGCGATGTCCTGCTCCAGCTCCTGCAGCACCCGCCCCTCTTCCAGTGAGGAACCGAGCAGGCCGCTGCTGGAGTAGGCGGCCGGGCGGCTGACTTCGACCGTCTGCGAGGGCAGCAGCCGCGTACCGTCACCCGGCCGCTCGACATGAAAGCGCAAACGGCGGGTCAGTTCATACTCGCGGATACGCGCCTGGGGATCGACCACGTTCACGCGTCGCTCGGTGGCGTAATCCTCCACCACCAGCCGCGCGCTGGCCTGAGCCGGGTCGGCCACCAAACTTGCGCCGCTGCCACGCAGTTCATCGGCAAAAACCGGCCAGGGGCCACTGACCGGCGACATCCCCTCGATGTACAGACGCTCCAGCAGCGGGGACAGGGCGCCTGCCTGGGCAGCGCCGCCAGTGCCGCGCAGCTGGTACCCACAGGCAGCAAGCCCCAGCGCGAGCGCGACAAGCAGGATAAGTCGGGCGGCGGGCGTCATGCGGCGTCAGACCACGATGTTCACGAGCCGGCCCGGCACCACGATCAGGCGCTTGATCGGCTGGCCTTCGAGGAAGCGCTGCACGGCCGCGTCCGCCAGCGCCGCCTCCTCGATGGCGGCCTTGTCGGCGCCGGCCGGGACGGCGATATGGCCGCGCAGCTTGCCGTTGACCTGCACCACGAGGTCGATGGTGTCGCGCGCCAGCGCCGATTCATCCACCTCGGGCCAGCGCGCGTCCAGCACTGCTGTAGCCTGCCCCAGCGCCTGCCACAGCGCGTGGGCGATATGCGGCACGATGGGCGCGAGCATCAAAACGCTCATTTGCAGCGCTTCCTGCATCACCGCACGTCCCTGATCGCTGCTGTCCTCGAAACGGGAAAGCTCGTTCAGAAGCTCCATATTGGCGGCGATGGCGGTATTGAAAATCTGACGCTTGGCGATGTCGTCGCCAACCTTGCGCAGGGTTTCGTGAACCTTGCGGCGCAGCCCCTTCTGGGCGGCGTCCAGCGCGCCCTTGTCCAGCGGGGCCACCGGCCCGCCCTGGACATGGCTTGCGACCTGCCGCCACAGGCGCCTCAGGAAGCGGTTCGCCCCCTCCACGCCGGAATCGGACCATTCCAGCCCCTGCTCGGGCGGTGCGGCGAACATCATGAACAGGCGCACGGTGTCCGCGCCGTATTGTTCGATCAAGGGCTGCGGGTCAACGGTGTTGCCCTTGGACTTGGACATCTTCGCCCCGTCCTTGTTGACCATGCCCTGGGTCAGCAGGCGGGCGAAGGGCTCGTCGCCGTCCACCAGGCCCTCGTCGCGCATCAGCTTGTGGAAGAAGCGCGCGTACAGCAGGTGCAGAACGGCGTGCTCGATGCCGCCGACATACTGATCCACCGGCAGCCAGTAACGGGCGCGCTCGTCGAGCATGGCGCCCTCCTGGCCGGGGCAGGCATAGCGGGCGTAGTACCAGCTCGATTCGAAGAAGGTATCGAAGGTGTCGGTTTCGCGCTCGGCCGCGCTGCCGCATTCCGGGCAGGTGGTGTGGATGAATTCCGGCATGCGCTTGATCGGCGATTGTGGGCCGTCCATCTCCACGTCCAGCGGCAGGACGACGGGCAACTGGTCTTCCGGCACCGGCACCGCACCGCAATGCGGACAGTTGATGACCGGAATCGGGCAGCCCCAGTAGCGCTGGCGGGACACACCCCAGTCGCGCAGACGGTAGTTGACCTTCTTGCGGCCCTTGCC
>JAQVHL010000026.1:0-25322 GCA_028696185.1 Halothiobacillaceae bacterium | reverse complement strand
AAATTGGCGGTCCACACCGGCACGTGTTCACCGGTGATCGGGTGGATGGCGGCCATGCCCAGCGGCATGCCTTTTTTCTCCAGGGTGGCCATGTCGGCCTCGGCCACCTTGGTGTGCCGGCATTCTTCGATAAAGGCGGCCAGTTCCGCGTTGCCCTCGGCAGCCTGCTTCGCCAGCGGATGATCGGCCGCGACCGCCACGTAGGAGACGCCCATCAGGGTGTCCGGGCGCGTGGTGTAGACGGTCAGCGCCTCGCCGCCCTCGATGCCGAACTCAAGCTCCACGCCCTCGGAACGCCCGATCCAGTTGGCCTGCATGGTGCGCACCTGCTCGGGCCAGCCTTCCAGGGTGTCGAGATCGTTCAGCAGTTGCTCGGCGTAGTCGGTGATGCGGATCGACCACTGCGGAATCTCGCGCCGTTCGACCAGCGCGCCGGAGCGCCAGCCGCGCCCGTCGATGACCTGCTCGTTGGCCAGCACGGTCTGATCCACCGGATCCCAGTTGACCACCGAGGTTTTCTTGTACGCGAGGCCTTTTTTCATCAGGCGGGTGAACAGCCACTGCTCCCAGCGGTAGTACTCCGGCGTGCAGGTCGTCACCTCGCGCGACCAGTCATAGCCGAAGCCCAGCCGCTTGAGCTGGCCGCGCATGTAGTCGATGTTCTCGAAGGTCCAGCGCCCCGGCGCCACGCCGTGCTTGAGCGCGGCGTTCTCCGCCGGCAGGCCGAAGGCGTCCCAGCCCATCGGCTGCAGCACGTTCTTGCCCTGCATGCGCTGGTAACGCGAGATGACATCGCCGATGGTGTAGTTGCGCACATGCCCCATGTGCAGGCGCCCGGACGGGTAGGGAAACATCGACAGGCAGTAGAACTTCTCGCGCGTGGGGTCTTCCACGGCGCGGAAGCTGTCGTGGGCCTCCCAATACGCTTGGGCTTCGGCTTCGATGTGCTGGGCGTCGTACTGTTCGTGCATGATGGGGCGGGGAAATCCGAAAAAACGATGTGAACGCGATAGGATACCCCACTCACCCGCCCTCGCGACAGAGGCCCGCCGTTGCACTTACGGGCTGGACACACGCACCCTGTCACGCCGCCTGGCTTGTGCTTTACTCAAAACACAAGAACCGCCGCCTTCCCGCCGCGAGGAGAACGAACCATGACAGACGCCCCCGCACAACGCCTCGTTGAAGCCTATCACCGCATGATGGAGCGGGTTCACGCCCGGCTTGAAGGCATGGAAATCGGCCTGGGGCCTCAGTTGAGCGAAACCGTGGAAGCCGCACGGGAAAAGGCCGTGGAGCTGGGCGAACTCAGCCGTGAGGAAGCCGAGGAAATCGGCGGCTACCTCAAGCGCGACATCGAGGACATGGCCATGTTCATGATCGAATCCGGCGAGGCGCTGCGCGACTGGATGGACACCGACCTTGCCGTGTTCGAGCGCGAGCTGCTCGAACGCATGCTGGGCGTGGCCGACCGCACCACGCTGGAACTGCAGCAACTCCGCCTGCAAGCCCGCGAAGCGCCTTTCTACCACGCTCACGAAATTGCCGGCCCCGGCACCCTGCAATGCGACGCCTGCGGCCAGACCGTGCACATGAAGGCCACCGGCCACGTCCCCCCCTGCCCGCGCTGTGGCAATAACCGCTTCCGGCGCATTCCCTCAGCGCAGATGTGACGACAGGCGTCGTTGCAAACGTTACGCTCGTGGGACAAGGGGACGTTGCTCAGTCCAGAGTTTCCAAAGGCGCTTCACCCCTGCGGTCACGGCGAGTAAGGACGAAAGGCCGTTACCGCATCCTGCAAGAGCCGGTAGCGGCTGGATTCGCTGGCTTGCCCCCCGTTCGCGATGGATTGATCCAGAGCGTACTTTGCAGACGCAGCCCGCGTATCCGCCGAGGTGGTGGAGCTTACCACCATGCGATAACGCGAACTTTCCGATAACGCGCCGGTTTCCTGCCCCGGCTGGGGCTGGGGCTCTGGTGCGGGACTGGGCTCAGGTTTCGGCGAGGGCTCCGGGTTGGGCGCAGGAGTTGCACTACCACCACCGCCACCACAGCCCCCCAAGGCCAGAAGCAGGGGCAGCACAAACGCCCATTTGGGTCTGTTCACAGCCATCCCCTTATCGCGTGCTCGGGAAAACGCCCTGGTCGCAGATATACCAGGACATTTTATCCGGCGTTACCGGACGCATATCCGGCAGGGCGAACGTCGTCGTGCCATTCCCGCCATAGGTTGTCCCCAGCAAGGAGAACAGCGCCGTGTTGCTGCTGATCGCCAGGATCTGTCCATTGGCCGGAATGCCATTGCCTCGATTGGTATTGGCGAAAAGCATCATTTGTCCCAGCGTGCAATCCGCGCCATTGGATTCGACACCCGCACCGGTACTGGTTCCGAACCGGTCCGCAAATGTCGAATCCCCCGAGGCGCCTTGCGGGCCTTGCGGACCCGCCGGCCCAACTGGCCCCGTCGTCCCCTGAATTCCCTGCGCACCCGCCGGCCCCTGCGCCCCAGGCGAGCCGGTTGCTCCGGTGGCGCCCGTCGCCCCTGCCGGACCGGTAGCGCCCTGCGGCCCCGTCGCCCCGGTGGCACCCTGCGGGCCGGCAATTCCAGCCGCACCCTGCGGCCCAGCGGGTCCGGTCAGTCCCGTGGCGCCCTGCGGACCTTGATTTCCCTGTGCCCCCTGTGGGCCAATCAGCGGAACCCCCACCCCCCAGTTCCCCGAAAGCTTGGGGCCGAACAGGGTGGACGTCAGGGTATTGAGGTAGAAATCGCCTTCACGGCCATCGGTCGCTTGAGGGTCGACGTTACCGGACAAGACGCCCGCCCCGGTACTGCCCTGAGCACCCTGCGCCCCTTGAGCGCCTGGGCTACCCGCCGCACCGGCCGCGCCCTCCGGCCCCTGAGGACCGGCCATGCCGGGAACGCCTTGCGGGCCGCTGGCTCCGGTTGCGCCCTGCGGCCCTGCCGGGCCTTGAGAGCCAGCAACCCCCTGGGGGCCCTGCGCACCCGCCGGGCCTTGCGGTCCCGGATCGCCCTTTTCGCCCTTGCCGGTCCCAGGGCCGGTCTGACCAATCCAGTTGCCCCCCGCATCGATCACGGGAACCAAACCCCGCGCGGTCGAGATGGACAGGCTGCGCGGGGTCAGATCCCCGGTGGCATTCGACGCTTCGCGGGCGAATTCGGGCACCAGGGACAGGCGTGGAAACAGCTCGTCATCTTCGCCGATCTTCACCCCCAGCACGGCCGTGCGACGGTCCAGCGTCTCGGGCAGCGGATTACCCGCTGTCTGCCCCAAGGTGACGGAGTAACGTCCGTCAACAAACTCGACCAGCAAGGTCTCGCTCCACAGCACCGCTGCGTCCGGACGGGCGTCGGCGTAGAGGGTGAAGCGTACCAGTTGCGCACCGCGCTCCGGACCACCGCTGGTTTTGTTGAGCAGACTGCCGGACACCTGGAACGGCACTGGCTCGGCATGCAGGGGGGAAACCGTCGCCGTGGCGCAAAGCATGGCCAGGGGAATCCAGTGGGAGCGCGAAGAAACGCGGAACGAAGCCATCTTGCAATATCCCTAAAGATTTCTAGAGCTTCGTTCATTCTACGCAGCGTGCGTAAATGCTCCGTCAAGGCACCGTCAATACGCCCTCAGAGAGGGTTTGCAAAAAGAAAGTGTTGAGAACAATTCAGCGCCGCACGAAGGATCCCCAGAACCCCCTTGGAGGCGCCATGGCCGGGGTTGTGGCGGGACGGCCCGGTCGGAGCGGCCCCGGCCAGGGCTTGCCCGAAGGGCGCCTCCGTGGGGGTGCCCTTTCTTTGGTACCTTTCTTTGGGCAAGCAAAGAAAGGTACTCGCCCGCCTGCACTGGCGCCTGCTCGAAGAGGCCAACATCAAAGCGGGCGAAAAACCACTTCAAAGGCCAGCGCTTCGACTCGCCCGGATCGCAAGCGGGCGCCAACTGCCGCCCAACAAACATTTATTTTGGCTACACCCGTAACGATCCCGAACGACGCGCTCACCCCCCACGCTGCCGGATGCGACCGACACTCCCGCCCAAAGTAAGCGCCAGCAACAGGGCAAGCACCGCAGCCTCCCCCCAGCGCACGAAAGGCGTGACGCCCTGCATGGGCTGGAGGTGCCCACGCAGCACGGCTTCCTGGTTGAGCGCGGTTTGCGCGACAAGGCGCCCGTCGGCATCGATCAGAGCCGACAGGCCGGTGTTGGTGACGCGCGCCATGGGACGGCCGGTTTCCAGACTGCGCACGCGGGCAATCTGTAGATGCTGGTGAGGCGCGAGGGAATCGCCAAACCAGCTGTCATTACTGGCGTTGATAAGGTAACCCGCCTGCGGCAAGGCGCGGCGAATCTCGCGCGAGAGGGCGGCTTCGTAGCAGATGGACACCCCGGCCGCGCGGCCCTCGATCACCGGCAGGGGCTGTTCCTCAGCACCGGAGGTGAGATCGGACATCGGGACATCAATCCAGCGCTCGAAGGGCACCAGCAAAAATCGCAGCGGCAGATACTCGCCAAAAGGCACCAGATGGCGCTTGTGATAGGCCCCCAGCGCGCGCGGCACACCGAGCATGGCGTTGTAATAAAGCGGCTCGCCCTGGGGGCCGTCGGGGTAGGATTCGTCGAACACACCGACCAGCAGGGTCTGTCCACGTTCACGCGCGGCGGTTTCAAGCACACGCATGAAGCCCGGCACATCGGAAAGCACTGTGGGAATCGCCGTTTCCGGCCACAGCACGAGCCGGGCATCGGCGGCCTGCCGGCTGAGATTCCAGTACAGGCGCAGGGTGGAATCGAGCACGTCCGGATCGAATTTACGCATCTGGGGCACATTGCCCTGTACCAGCGCCACATCGATGGGCGCACCGTCCGCCTCTACCCAGCGCAAACCACCCAGCCATGCCCCGCCACCCCAGATGAGGCCCAGTAACAAGGGCGCGAACAACCAACGCGCACGAGCGGCCCCCATCACCCACCAAAGCGCCGCACCGGCGCTCAGCGTGACCGCCGCCCCCATGCCGTATTCACCCAGCACCGGGCCATAGCCCGACAGGAGTGAATCGGTCTGGCTCGCCCCCAGATCAAGCCAGGGGAACCCCCCCAGAGCGCGGCCGCGCAGCCATTCCACCAGCCCCCAGACACCAGGAAACAGCAGCAGGAGACTCCTCCCGCCGCGCTCCGCCATTCCAGCCGGGGCCAGGCGCAGGGCCAGATACCCCGCCAGCGCGGGAAACAGGGCGACGAAGGCGACAAACAGCAGGGTAACGAGCGCCGCGAGCGGAGCGATGGTTTCACCGAACAGGTGCAGGCTGTTGTACAACCAGCTCACCCCGACGCCGAACTGCCCCAGACCAAAGGCATACCCCAGGGCAAAGCCCTGACGGGCGTTGGCGGCGCGGTACCACAGGGCGAACAGGACCGCCAGGGACAGGGGGGCCAGACCATAGACGCCAAAGGGCGCAAAGGCCAGAGGAAGAAGCGCGCCTGCGATGAGCGCGCCGGCAAGTCCGGCAAGCGGCAGGCGAGGCCGACGCATCAGGCCGCGTCGTCCACCGCCGCGTCAGCCTGGGGCAGCTCGGTGACCAGGAGCAGGTGCAGGCGGCGCTTGTCGGCCCCCACCACCTTGAACTCGAAGCGCTCCAGAATAACGGTTTCCCCCCGCCGGGGCAGATGCCCCAGAGCGCGGGTCACCAATCCGCCGATGGTGTCGTATTCCTCGTCGCTGAACTGGGTGCCCAGCGTTTCGTTGAATTCCTCGATCGGCGTGAGCGCACGTACGGCATAGCGGTTTGCGGCCTGCCGACGGATGTTCGCCTGCTCCTGCACGTCGTATTCGTCGTCGATATCGCCGACGATCTGCTCCAGCACGTCTTCGATGGTCACCAGGCCCGCCACACCGCCGAATTCGTCCACCACCACCGCCATGTGATTGCGCGTGACACGAAACTCGGCCAGCAGACTGTCCAGACGCTTGGATTCGGGAACGAAGGCCACCGGGCGCATATAGCGGGCCATGTCGAAGGACGCGTCGCTGGACGCGAAATGCCGCAGCAGATCCTTGGACAGGAGTACACCCACCACTTCATCTCGGTTCTCGCCCAGAACGGGATAGCGCGAGTGGCCCGCTTCCACGACGGTGCGCAGCATTTTTTCCAGGGAGTCGTCGCGATTGACGGTTTCCATCTGCCCGCGCGGCACCATGATGTCGCGCGCACGCAGGTCGTGGAATTCGAGCGCACCCTCGATCATGCCCAGGGCGGCGGGTTCGAGCAACCCGCGGTCGCGGGCCGTCTTGAGAATTTCAATCAGGTCTTCGCGGCTCCGGGGTTCGCCCATCAGGGCCTGGCCGATGCGTTCGAGCCAGTTTCGCGCCCCGGAGCCGCGACTGGAAGGTTCATCCATTGGTCGGGTCTTTTAGTCTTGCAAATACGGATCAGGATAGCCCAGAGTGGCGAGGACGTGAACTTCCAGACGCTCCATTTCTTCGGCCTCGGCGTTATCGATGTGATCGAAGCCCAGCAAATGCAGCACGCCATGCACGATCAAATGTGCCCAATGCGCCTCGACATCCTTGCCCTGCTCGGCCGCTTCACGCCCGACAACCGGCGCGCAGACCACAAGATCCCCAAGATACGGGATCCCCGCTTCCTCGGGCATGTCCAGCGGAAAGGACAAGACATTGGTGGCATAGTCCTTACCACGCCACTGGGCATTGAGTTCGCGCCCCTCGGCCTCGTCCACCACCCGACAGGTCAGCTCCGCGTCTCCGGCAAAGCCGGCGCCATCCAGCGCCGCGCGCACCCAGGCGTGCAGCGCACGCTCATCCGGCACGCACAGCCCGTGGGATTCATTCTGCAATTCGATATCGAGTCTGGGCATGCCTTGTCCAAGGTAAGCACCCCCGGATGATTGCGGGGCCGCTGGATAGACAGATCGGGTTTTTCAGTCTACCACTGTTTCACGGCTTCCATGGAGCAGCGTGCAAAAGGGCCCGGTAGTGTTCAAGCAGCATCCTGCAGTACTCCAGGATGCTGGGGGTAAGGCATGATGCTCCAAGAGCTTGTTTACAAAACGAAGGTTTGATTGACACCTGAGGCCAGTCCATGGCGGTCCCAAGGGGCCTTTCCATCCGCCCACTCTCATCCAGCAAACCTTCGTTTCGCCCCGCTTGGCCAGCATTCAGGGCTTGCGGATAAGTGCGCGGGTCACAGCGGCCGGCCCCTGGTGGCAGGCCCCTTCGTCCAGTTCCGTGAGCGTTTCCTGAAGCAGCAGGAATTCCCCTTCGGTGAAATCTTCTTCCAGTTGCCAGGCCGTGTAGAGAAGATCGACGGAAGACGGACCGCCGCTGGAATAACGCAACTGCTCGGGACTGAAAGCCTCCAGCAACAACAGGCCGCCGGGGCGCAGGCTCTCGAACAAGCTCCGGTGCACTTCCCGCCGCACGGCGGGCGGGAAGTGCACGAAAATCGATACCACCGCGTCGAAGACCGCGCTCGGCCCGCGCCAAGCCGTCAGGTCCGCACAGCAGGTGTCGATGACAACCCCCTGCTCGGCCGCCAGGCGTCTGGCCTTGTCCAGGCCGCTTTGCGCGTAATCCACGCTGGTCACTATAAACCCGTGCCGCGCCAACCAGACGCCATTGCGTCCCTCGCCATCACCCGCCACCAGCACACGGCCGCCGGCAGGCAGATGAGCGACCTGCTCGACCAAAAAGGCATTGGGGTGGATGCCGTAGGCGAAATCTTCCTCGGCGTAGCGCTTTTCCCAGAACGACTTCACGCCGGCATGAACTCCAGACAATCAATCAACATAAGGCCCATGCTGACGTATGGGTTCACCGTGCGGCATCGCGCGCAATAACACGGCCCGCCCGCCCTGGGGGGCAAGCAAGGCGCACTCTACCGGCCCTTCGCCCGTGACCGCCTCGCCGGTGGCATAGGCCTGGCCGGACAGGTACAGCGGCCCCTGCAGGACATACAGCAGCCCCACTTCGCCTTCATCGACCGTCAGGGCGCGGCTACCCCCGGCCTCGAAGTGCAGATCGCGCATCACGACAGGCGTATGCAGGCGCACTGGGCCATCGGGAGCGACGATCTCTCGCACAGTGACCAAGTCCTCGCGCCGTGAGGAAATGCTTTCGGCGGGCGCCGCCTGATAGGCGGCGGGCAGGGCTTTGTCGGCCAGTGCCAGATTCACCCAGAGCTGCAGCCCCTCCACCGGCGCTTCACCTACGGGCATCTCGCTGTGCACGATGCCGCTGCCGGCGGTAAAACACTGCGCTCCGCCGACCCCCACCACCGAATCGTTGCCCAGGCTGTCCTGGTGACGCATCGCGCCTGCCAGCAGATAGGTAACCGCCTCGAATCCTCGGTGCGGGTGATCGGGGAAGCCGGAGCCGGACTCAAGAAAAAAATGATCGAACAGCACGAAGGGGTCGATATGCCGCAAACCCGGTACCGGAAACAGACGCTTCACCCGCGCCCCCTGCCCTTCTTCCATTTCGACGGGAACGATACGTTGCATCTGCCATCCCCCTTCGGGAAATCCTACTAGAGAACTCAATGTAGCCTGAGCGTCCGGACTTGCCAAGCCTGGGCACGGCTTTGGCACAAACCCGGGCGCTCATGCTGCGGGGGGCGCACCCGGCGCGAGGAACTCAAACCGGCAACCTGCCTCCGAATCGAGGGGGGACAGGGTGAGACGCCCGGCCTGTCTGAGGGCAATATCCCGAGCCAGCGCCAGCCCGAGCCCTGCCCCGGCCGCCGCTCCACGGCTGTGAAAGCGCTCGAACACCCGCTCGCGCTCGTCTTCGGGTATTCCCGGCCCCGCATCGTCCACACGGAAAAACACCTCCCCCGTGGCTTTTCGTCCAGTGGCCACGCGGATCCTCCCACCCGGCTGCAGGGCATGACGCAGCGCGTTATCCACGAGCACATCCATCAGCTCATCCAGCCGGTCCGCCTCCCCTTTCAGGCAGGCGGGCGCCAGATCGAAGGTGATTTCACCTCCCTGACGTTCGGCGCGCGCCGCCCACTCCGGTGCCCGCTCGCGGGCGCGCAGGGCCAGATCCACGCGCAGGCGCTCCCCCTGCTGGGCCGGATCGTCCAGACGCGCCAGACGCAGCAGTTGTTCGGCCAGCCGACAGGAGCGCTGCGCCGCGACAAACGCATTTTCCAGATGCGTCTGACGCCGTTCAGCCGTCTGCGCCGACAAGGCGAGCTCCATCTGTGCCTGCAGACCGGCCAGCGGCGTACGCAGCTGATGCGCGGCATCGGCAGTGAAATCACGCTGCACTGCCCAGGCCCTGTCCAGACGCGCCAGCAGGGCGTTGATTTCCTCCACCAGCGGACGGACCTCCAGCGGCACGTCCGCCAGCGGAAGCGGGCTCAAATCCGCGTGCGAACGACGGGCAATCGCCTCGCGCAGGGCATCCAGCGGCGCCAGACCACGCAAGGTGCCCGCCCACAACCACAAAAACCCCAGCAGCAAGGCAAACGCGCTGGGCAGGAGCATCATCAGCGCGGTATCCCGTGCGATTTCGCCACGCTTGTTGACCGTTTCCGCCACCTGTACCACAAGCCGCTGGCCCTGATACTCGCTCATCTGAGTCAGGTATCGCACCGGCTCCCCCAGATAGCGCCCGTCATCGTAGCGGCGCCCCCCAGGCAGCGGCAGACGGACCGGATCCGGAATGTCTTTTTGTCCGGCAATATGCTGCCCCGTTTCCAGACGCACCTCGTAGTACAGTTTGTCGCTGTCATCATCGAGCAGCACATCCTGCGCGATCGGCGGCAGATCGAGCTTCAACTCGCCCTCGCGCAGACGGACGTTATCCAGCAGGGTATGGGCAATATCGCGCAGGGCCTGATCGTAGGCGCGATTGAGCAGACTCACCGCCGTTTGATGCGCCACCAGCCCGGAAACCCCCAGCAGCAGCAAGGCCGGCAGGATAACCCGATAAAACAGGCGATGGCGCAGACGCGGCGCGTTACTCGTCATGATGCAGCAGATACCCCAGGCCGCGCAGCGTGCGTATGGACAGGCGCTCACTGCGCAACTTGGCCCGCAGGCGCGAAATATAAACCTCGATGGCATTCGGCGTGAGCGCTTCGTCCCAGTCGCACAACACGCGAATGAGCTGGTCCTTGTCCACCACCCGTCCCGCACGTTCCGTCAGCGCACGCAACAGTGCCCACTCGCGTGCGGACAACGTCAGCAATACGCCATCCAGCCAGGCCTGCTTTCCAGCCACATCCAGAACCAGCGGGCCGACCTCCAGCAAGCCGCCGGATAAACCGCGCGCGCGGCGCACCAGCGCACGCACCCGTGCGGCAAGCTCCTTGAGCGCGAAAGGCTTGAGAAGGTAATCGTCGGCCCCCAGATCCAGCCCGCGCACTCGGTCATCCAGCGCATCACGCGCCGTCAGTATCAACACCGGTACCGCCTCCCCCTGCGCACGCCACTGACGCAACAACTGAAGGCCGCTGCCGTCGGGCAGCCCGATGTCCAGGATCACCAGATCGAAGCGACCGCCCAGAAACAGGACGCGCGCCCGCTCGACCGTGGCGGCATGTGTCACCTCGGCCAGCGGCCCGCCCAGGCCGGCACACAGGGCATCGGCCAGCAGCGGGTCGTCTTCAATCACCAGCAAACGCAAGGGGTTGGTCGTCAGGTTCATGTCAGGCATGCGTGGAATCATGCCCTCCGGCCCCCAGGGCCGTCTACCCGTTCACCTTGTTTACCGGAGGAATCCGTCTCATGGCACATACCCCCCTTTTGCGCGCCTTCGTACTGAGCGCTGGATTTTGCGCCACCGCCCTGGCCCAGGCGGCCCCCTTCAGCGCCGACGATGTCATCGCCTTTGAAAACCAGTGGGGCGACGGCATCGTCTCCATCGGCAAGTCCTGGCAGGCCGGCGGCGACTACAAGGGCGAGGCGCAACGCCTTATCGCCCAGACGTACGCCTACGACGACGGCAAGGTGTTGTTCAAGCCCACCAAGGCGGCCCAGGATCAGTTCCGCGAAACGGCCGATCAGGCCCTGTCCTATTTCGTCGGCGGCGGCAACCCCGAAGACCATGGCTTTGCGATCCAGCCCTGGTCCAAGGTGCGTTTCGAAAACCATGAAATCATCACCCATGACGACATGGCACTGGCCATGGGCAACTACTACTTCACCGACGCCAAAACCGGCAAGGAAGTCAAAGTCGAATTCAGCTTCGGCCTGATGCACGACCCCAAAGACGGCCACCCCGAGCTGTTCCTGCACCACTCCTCGCTGCCGTATCAACCCCAGCACTAAACCATGTCTTCGCCCATGCGAACCCCCTCGCAGCGCCGTATGGCGCTGCTTTCCCTGATACTCGCCTCCACGCTGTGCCCGCCTGTCTTGAAGGCGCAAACTCCCACCCATGCCCTGAGCCTTACCGAAGCCATCGCGCAATGGGAAAAACACAGCATTGATCTGGAGGATGCCCGCCTGCGCATCGAAGGAGCGCGTATTGACGAGCAGATCGCCGGACAGCGACCCAATCCGGAACTGTCCGTGGAAACCCGTCAGGTAAGCGCCGGGCGGGATGAAACCCGCGCCGACACCACGGTACGTTTCGAACAACGGATCGAACGTGGCAACAAGCCGGCGCTGCGCCAGAATGCGGCCCAACAGCGTTACCGAGTAGCCACGCTTGAACGGATGGAAACCCAGCGCAGCGGACGTCTGGCGCTGGAAACCCAATACTACGCGCTGCGTCTTGCACAGGAGACGCTGGACATCACCCGTGCCGTTTCGGCGCTGTACCGGCAAAGCCTTGCGGCGGCCGAACGGCGGCTGAACGAGGGCGACATGCCCGGCGCGGATGTGAACCGCCTGCGGGTGGAAGCTCTGCGACTTGAAAATACCGTGCAGGAGGCGGAAATGGCGCAGGCCGAAGCCCGCCTCGGACTGGGCTATCTTCTGGGGCTTCCGCCTGAAGAGGCTGGCGTACTGGAAGCCAGCGACCCCTGGCCCCCGCTTCCCCCCAATCGGATGGAGACAGGCGATACGGCCCAACTGTCCCGGCGCAGCGATCTGGCCGCTGCCCAAGCCCGCCTCGACACGGCGCGTGCCGAGCTTGAGCTTGCGCGCAGCGAGCGCACCCGCGACGTGACGCTGGGCGTGCTCGCCGAACGCCAGGCGCCTGCCAGCTACCTGGGGCTTGAAGTGCGCGTTCCGCTGTTCATCCATCACCGTTACGAGGCCCAGATCGCCCGCGCACAACTGGAAACCACCCAGGCTGAAGCCGCCCTGCGCCGGGAAACGGCCCGCGCCTACCGCGAGCTGGAAGAAGCACGCATCAACCTGGAGCACGCCATCGCGCGCGCCCAGCGCTTCGAACGGGGAGGGCTGTTGGTTGCCGCCGAAAAAGCCGCGCGCAACGCCGAATTCGCCTACACCCAGGGCGCAAGCGACATCATGGAGCTTCTCGATGCGCGCCGCACCTTCCTGAATACCGCCCTGGAAGCGGCCCAGGCACGCGCTGACCTCGCCATTGCCCAGGCCGGCTGGAATGCCGCCACGCACTTCAACATTCCCTCAGACGCACCGAACCTGTCACCATGAATCACCGATTGATCGCCGGACTTCTGCTTCTGCCCGCCCTGGCGCTTGCATCCCCGGAAAATGCGCCACCGGCGGCCCGATACAGCGACAACCAACTGCGCTTTCCCCCCGGCGCCCCGCAGCTGTCCTATTTGACGCTCGAACCGGCCCAGGCCGCACCACTGCCCGTGATCGGCCCGCTGTACGGACGTCTGGCCTACAACGAGAACCGCACGGCCCGCCTGCTCTCCCCCGTCAGCGGACGCGTTCTGGAAATCGTCGGCGAAACCGGGCAGCGCGTCACCCGCGGCAGCCCGCTGTTGTACGTGGACGCACCGGATTACGTCGAATCCCTGACCGCACTGCGCGAGGCGGAAGCCGACGCCCATCAATCCCGTCGCGCCCTTGATCGCGCCCGCGCGCTGTATGGCGCGGAAATCATCGCCCGCAAGGATTTCGAACTGGCGCAACTGGAACAGGAGCGGGCCGAGCAGGTGCTGCGCCGTGCCCAGGGACGCTTTCGCAACCTCAATCCGGGCATGGATACACATGACGAACGCTATGCCCTGCGTGCACCGATCGACGGGATCATCACCGAACGCCAGATCAACCCCGGCAGCGAGATCCGCCCGGACCGCGACACGCCGCTATTCGTCATCACAGACCCGGCACGCCTGTGGGGCCTGTTTGAACTCTCCGAGAAAGACGTGGCGCTGCTCGCCCCCGGTCAGCGGGTCCTCGTCAGCGTGGATGCCTACCCCGATCGCGTTTTCGAAGCACGCATCGAACATATTGCCGACATCGTCGATCCGGTGACGCGCCGGGTCATGGTGCGTGCCGAAATCGACAACCCGGAACAACGCCTCAAGGCGGAAATGTTTGCCATGATGACCCCCATTGCCGAAGGCCGCCTGCTTGCGCGGGTTCCGGACACCGCCCTGGTCACCGAAGGCGTGAAAAGCTATCTGTTCGTCGAACGCGAGCCCGGCCTGATCGAAAAACGCGAGGTACGCGTGGCCTATCGCGGCCACGGCACCTCATGGATAGCCGAAGGTCTGGTGCCAGGCGAGCGTATCGCCACCACCGGCGCCCTGCTCCTGATGTCCGAACTCGCAGGACGCTAAGCCCATGCTCAACCGTCTGGTCACTTTTTCGCTGGAACAGCGGGTCTTCGTCATTGTCCTGTCGGTATTCATCGCCATTGCCGGACTGTACTCTCTGCGCCACACCCCCATCGAAGCCTTCCCCGACGTGCAGGACGTGCAGGTACGGCTGATTACCCTGGCCCCAGGACTGGCGCCCGAGGAAGTGGAGCGCGCCGTCACCCTGCCCATCGAACGCGGCATGAGCGGTGTGCCCCACATGACCCAGCTGCGTTCGGTTTCCCTGACGGGGCTGTCGATCGTCACCCTGACCTTCGCCGACCGCACCGACGACTACTTCGCCCGCCAGCAGGTCGGTGAAAGACTGCGCAATATCGAGCTGCCCGAGGGCCTGCGCCCGGAGATCGGTCCCCTGACCACCGCCGTCGGCGAAATCTACCGCTATGTGCTTGCCACGCCACCAGACATGCCGCTGTTCGAGGCCCGCGCCCTGCAGGACTGGATAGTGGAGCCGGCACTCAAGCGCGTGGCAGGCGTGGCCGACGTGGTGGGCTTCGGCGGCGGCATCAAGGAATATCAGGTCCGCGCCAACCCGGTATTGCTGCGCAAACACGGCCTGTCCATCGACCAGCTCGCCAAGGCACTTGCCGACGCCAGCGCCAATGCCGGCGGCGGCCTGATGCGCCAGGGCGACGAAAACCTGGTCGTGCGCAGCCTGGGGCTGTTCAGCGACATCGAGCAGATCCGCCGTACCGTAGTCACGGTACGCGAGGGCAAGCCAATCTTCGTCGCCGATGTTGCACACGTGGACATCGAAATGCGCAACCGCTCGGGTATCGTGGCCGTCAACGAACACGACGATGTCGTGGCAGGCATCGTGTCGATGATCAAACGACAGAATCCCTCGACCGTGGTGGACGAGGTGCGCGCCGAAGTGCACCGGCTCAACGACTCCGTGCTCCCCCCCGGCGTGCGCATCGAACCGATCTACGAACGCACCAAACTGGTCAGCCACACGCTGCATACCGTCGGGCACAACCTGGTGGTCGGCGCGATTCTGGTCGTCGGCGTGCTGCTTATTTTCCTGCGCTCGTGGATCGCCGCCTTGAGCGTAGCGCTCATCATTCCGCTATCCATGCTATTTGCCTTCATTTTCATCCACTTGCTCGGCGTATCGGCCAACCTGATCTCCCTCGGTGCGGTCGACTTCGGGATCATCGTCGATGGCGCCGTGGTGCTGGTCGAAGCGCTGATGGTGCGGCTGGCACTGGCCCAGACCACAACGCATCCCCACCAGGCCAGCTACGCCTGGCGCCTGGGGCAGCTCAAACACACCGTGGTGGAAATGGGGCACCCCATTCTGTTCGCCAAGGCCATCATCATCCTCGCCTTCCTGCCAATCTTCTCTTTCGAACGCGTGGAAGGAAAAATCTTCTCGCCCATGGCCTTCACCCTGAGTTTTGCCATCCTGGGCGCCATCCTGCTCTCGCTCACCCTGGTCCCGGTGCTTTTGAGCTATGCCATACGCCACCATGACATGTCGGAGCGGCACAGCCACTGGATGCAGGCCCTCCAGCGCAGCTACCGGCATATGCTGGAAGGTGCCCTGCGCTGGCGCTGGCCGGTACTGGCCGGATCGCTCATCCTGCTTAGCCTCACCTTGATCCTCGCCCCCCGCCTGGGCAGCGAATTCCTGCCCAAGCTCGACGAAGGCAACATCTACCTGACCCTGCAGCTCCCTCCTGCCACCGCGCTGGACAAAACCAAAGAGGTGGAAAGAGACATCCGGCGCCTGTTGCGCGACTACCCGGAAGTCAATACCGTCATCTCGCACGTCGGCCGCCCCGACGACGGCACCGACCCCAAAGGCGCCAACAACCTTGAAATCCTCGTCGACCTCAAGCCCCGTGAGCAGTGGCGTTTTCCGGACAAGGAGCATCTGATCGAAGACATGTCGGCACAACTCAAGCGCATACCGGGCTTGCCGACCAACTTCTCGCAGGTCATTCAGGACAACGTCGAAGAAGCCATCAGCGGCGTGCAGGGCGAAATTGCCGTCAAGTTGTTCGGCAGCGACCTGGACGTACTGGAAGACAAAGCCGCGCAGGTCGCCGCCCTGCTACGGCAAGTCCAAGGCGCCAGCGACGTGGCCGTACTGCGCGCCCGTGGCCAATCCGAACTGACCATTCATCTCAACCGCGAACTGATGGCCCGCTACGGGCTGAACGTCGAAGAAGTCAATGCGACGGTACAGACGGCCCTGGCCGGCCTGCCGGTCAACCGGTTCTACGAACAGGACCGCGTGTTCGACATCACCGTTCGCCTTGAGCGCGGCTTCCGCGACAGCGTGGAGGATGTCCGCACGCTACCGATCCGCCTGCCGGACGGCAGCGGCACCCTGGCGCTGGACAGCATTGCCGACGTGCGTGTGAAACAGGGCGCCTCGCGCATCAACCGCGAAGCCGGCACACGCTATGTGGCCGTCAAGGCCAACCTGCTTGGACGCGACCAGGGCAGCTTCGTTGCCGAAGCCATGCAGAAGGTCGGCGAGCAAGTACACCTGCCCCCCGGCTACCGCCTGACCTGGGGAGGGCAGTTCGAAAACCAGCAACGCGCCATGAAACGCCTGTCGGTCATCGTTCCCCTGTCACTGGCTGGGATATTCGTGCTGCTGTTCTGGGCCTTTGGCTCGGTGCGCTTCGCAGCGCTGGTCATGCTCATGGTGCCCTTTACCCTGATCGGGGGGCTCGCCGGGCTGGGGCTGGCCGGGCTGCACCTTTCCGTATCCGCCGCCGTGGGGTTCATTGCTGTGGCGGGCATCTCCGTACAGAACGGCGTCATCATGCTGGAGAAATTCCTGGAATCGCTACGCAACGGTGTCGAATTAAACGAGGCCGTGCTTGAAGGCGCCGCCAGTCGCTTACGGCCGATCCTGATGACCGCCCTCATGGCCGGCCTGGGCCTGCTCCCCGCCGCTCTATCTGACGCCATAGGCGCGGAAACGCAGCGCCCGTTCGCCGTGGTGATCGTAGGCGGCGTCGTCTCTGCCACCTTCTTCACCCTGCTGTTGCTCCCCTTGCTTTTCCGCATGATGGCGGGCAATCCTTCGCCGACCAAAGAAACCGCATAAACAGGATGAAAGCCGATCGCCGCACCCGGCTCAGGCCGCCCCTGCCCCTAGAGGCCTGTCAGAAACATGGCAATTCTTGACATGCGTTTCCACGGTAGCCGAAGGCCAGAAAGCCGAACCGCCGAGCTTCGACTCGTAAGTTCAATCCGGTGCGTTATGATTGCCACAGCACACCTTGCACGAAGCATGGCTGTACAATGCGCCCCCTTGGCGTACAAACGTTTTGACAGGGACGATCATGAGAAACCTCTTTTTTCTGTTCATTCTGGGCATTGCCGCTTACAAAGGCTGGGAGTACTACCACAAACCCACCCCCACCCCTTCCATCCCCGTGAACGTCAGCGCGCCTTACCTGACGGTCTATGGGAAAGACAGCTGCGGACTCACGCAAAAAACCCTCAAAGAACTCTCGGAAGCGGGAGTACGGTTCAAATACCGGAGGCTTGACGAAAAATCGGCCCATGATGCGCTCATGGCACGGTTTAAAGAAAAGAGCATCAGAATTGGAGGGGCGTATCCAATACCGGTCGTCGACCTGAATAACGAAATACTGTTTCAGCCAAACAATGCAGAGCTTATACGCCGAGCCAAAGCACTGGCCCTGTGAGCGAGGCGAAGCGGTCCCTCCAACCGTCATCACGACGAAAGCCGGGGCCAGAACGTCCCCAGGTCTTAACAAGGGGAGCAAAACGAGGGTTTTGCGGACGATTCAGCGCCGGATGAAGGGTTCTCAGAACCCCCTTGGGACCGCCCACGCTCGTCCAGCAAACCTTCGTTTGCTAAACGCTCTCAGGGACGCTTTTCAAATACCAGCGGCTCGGCAAGCAAGGGGGTGTAATCCGCATTGTAAGTACCGCCGCTCTCGAAGGGTTTGTCGGGATCGATAAGGGTCAGAACATCACCGGCGCGGTAGACGAAATCGGTCGGATCATCCATGTGTTCGCTGCGGTCGACAATGACTTCACCTACGGCATAGGGGCGTCCGTCCTGATGGAGGAAGCCTTCGTCGGCGGCACGCAGGTAGCGGAAGGTCACCGGGGTTTGCTCGAAGACATCCTTGCCCTTGTTGTAGCTCTGGGTGACCACGACCTGGCGGTAACGGGCAGCGCCGGCCAGGGCGTCGGCACGCGGCGGGTAGAACAGGGCGCCGACGATGGTTCCATCGCTCTCCAGATGACGGCCACGCGCGGTCATGGCACGTAGCAGACTCTGCCGGCGGCTCTGCGCATTCTGGAAAGCTTCGACATGGCTGGCGTCCAGCGCGGGCCAGTCTTCGGCATAGCCCTGATCGCGGCGGATTTCTCGGCTCAAGTGCGCTTCGATAGCGCGAGGCATGTCGCCATAGAGGCTCGCACCCACCACGGTTTCCAGGAAGTAGCGGAACTCGCCCTTGCCCAGGAAGCGGTTAAGCGGATCGCCCTGAGCCGCGCGTCCGGGGGTGGCATCGATGGCCGCTGCAGGGTCGGCCCGATACCCCAGGTAATCCATTTCCTTCCACCCGGCCGCGCCAGGGTATTTGCGCGCCATGGACCAGGTACTGTCGATGGTGTTGCCGGTACCGGAAACGAAGCTGGCCGGCTCACCGGCCACAGTGCCGCTGTGGCAACCGATACACTGGGCCAGTTCCTCGCGCCGCTGAGGGCGCAGAGCGCCTTTTTCATCCTCGATGAAACCGGCCAGATACCACCCCGCGCCATTGTCCACCCAGCCATGTTCGTCATGACCATGGATCGGGGCGCTTTCTTCCTTGGAGCCCGGCGGGAACTGACGCGGGTCGTAGCGGCTCCATTTGTACATGTAGCGCACTTCCTTCACGCGCTGAGCGCGCGTGCCAGGGAAACGGCCTGTTTCGGGGCGTGTACCGTCCGCCTCGACATCCACATAATGCAGCGGGTGCGCGAACTCCGTGCCCAAGGGGTAGAGACCGCGTTCGACGGCAACGCCCCCCGCCTTGCCCAGATAATGCGCCGGCGGATCATCGCCCAGCCGGTCCTGGATGGCGCGTTCGAGCAGGTCGAGGTTGGCAGCATAGATCGCCGGATCGAACTGACCTTCGGCGTTCTGCATGAAGATTCGGGGCAGGCGGATGTAGATGCCGGACACCGAACCGGTCATGGGCGTGAAAATGCCATAGGGCATGAAATTCACCGCGCGCCAGCCGGTAATCCAGCCTTTTTCATCGCGCATCAGGCCGCGCTCGGCGCTGTCGCTGCGCACAAAGCCATCCTCATCGGCGGGCAGATCAGCAGGGGCGAGACCGGGGAACATACGGAAGGGATGGGGCTGCCCCGCATCCCATTCACGCACGTCGCCCGGACGCTGGGCGAAGGCGGGGCTCCAGTTGTCCTCGCGCACCCAGGCCTGCATGTCCCAGGCGGCGGGGTCGTGCCCCGCCGCACGCACCTTCTCGCGCAGCTTTTCCGGGAACAGCACGTTCTCCCAGCGATTGACGTTGGCCGAAGGGGCGCTGGGCAGCAGCGGAGCAAAAGCGTATTCCAGCTGCAGATCACCGACGCGCGGCTCGAAACCGGCCTGCGGGGTGTTGTTGCCCAGTTTGAGCATGTGCAGGCCGTTGGTGTGGCAGAACTGACAGGCATTCTGCGTGCCGCGCGAGGTTTCGATGTAGCACTGCGCTGGAATGTGGCTGTAGACGTTTTCAAACACCAGCGGACTGACGTTGGTGCCCCCCATGGCATAACCCGGTGGGTGCGGGTTTTCCGAAGCCTGCGCATTGGCCTGGACGTTATCTGGGGCGCGGAACGGGGCGTTGGCCAATCCGCCCGTAGCAACAAAAACAACGCCCATGGCGGCGGCCATGGCGCTCCATAACAAGGTGCTGCGCATAGGGAACTCTCCTACAAGGCTTGCCCCTGTGCCGTTCGCGGTGGCGGCACACGGGCAAGCCGGGAAACGAAAAAAGCCGGGGGGATTTCCCCCGGCCGTCCGTGTCGGGCAAGGCGTGGCTTACAGCCCCGGAATGCCGCCGATATAACCGACGTTGGCTTCGAAAATATTGATCTTTTTCGAAAGCTCGCTCTTCACGCCGGCATTGATGGTCTTGATGTACTCACCATGGTGCTGGCTGTTGGACATGATGTAGGCATGGCCATTCATGTTGTCCACCACCTGCAGACCGGTGGATTCGCCGCCGGAGGTGACGGAGAGGATGCGCGAGAGCTTCTTGGTGTCGACGTTGTAGGCCCACACGAAGTTGTTGACGTGCGTGCCGGAATCTTCACCGATGAACAGGGTGCGCATCTTGTCGGAGAAGAATACGTTGTCGGTATTGGCCACACGCTCCGGATCGGCGATGTTACCCAGCGCATCGGCGCTGATGTCCTTACCCATCAGGGCAGACTCGACGTACATCTTCACGCCGACGTGGTTGCTGTTGATCGCCGCGCCGGTGTGGTCCTTCTGGCCACCGGCCATGTCCACGCTGTAGGTCGAACCCGCGTTGACCTTGGCGACCTGGATATGGTCGGCCGGGCCGGTTTCATCCTTCAGGAAGCCGCCGTCGACATAGGACATGGCAATGTACAGACGGTTGTCCTTGCTGTTGACGGCCACGCCTTCCATCTTGTTCCACTCGGTGGTGGCGCCCAGATAGGCGGCGTAACGGCGCGGCTCCAGCACACCGGCCCATTTTTCCATACCCGGCTTGAGCTTGAGGTACTCGGTGACTTTCTGACCGGCACGCACTGCCTTGAAGCCCTGAGCGACGGATGTCGGATCGGTGGAAACTTCAAAGATGTCGTAGAAGGTGATGCCGCTGTCGATCTTGGCCTTCACTTCGGCATCGGTGCTATGACCAAGCTTGTACCAGCTCAGGTTGGCGGTACCGCCATTCTCGGCGGAAACCTGGTGCCAACGCGCGGCATACAGGGTACCGGCCGTCAGATCCCCAGCCTTGTCGGCCACGTACATGAACATGCCAACGTTGCCGCCGTCATCGCCATAGTAGGCGGTCTTGCCATCCGGCATGATCTTGGCCATTTCCCAGGTGCCACGGCCCATGGAGTAATGCTTGACCACGCTGGTGGAACCGTCGCCCTTGACGGTCACTTCCGGCAGGAAGCCGTAGTGATACGGATTGGCCTGCTTCTCGTTCTTGAAGTAGACCTCGGTCATGGCCTTCAGGCCCGCCGCCGTGGTGTCATACCCCTTGCCGTCTTCGCTGATGAAGTACAGGTCGTAGTCTTCCTCGGAGCCCAGGTGGGTGTTCCACGGGGTCTGCGAGCCGAAGCAGGGAATCCACAGACCGCTGACGCTGGCGAAATCGATCGGACGCTGCTTGGCGACGGAAAGCTTGCCGCTCTTGCTGTCCTGCGCAAGCTCAGAGAGGGTCATGGACATCGGCATGCGGCTGTACCAGCCCGCTACCTTGTAGGCTTCGCTACCATCGGACAGAACCCAGTCGTACTCGTAGTGGGTCACGAGGAACAGCTTGTTGTCGACTTTGAGCAGGCTGTTGGAGTCCGGGGTTTCGGCGATGACCGGTTTGCCGAACGGATCCTTGAGCACGCCGCCTTTGTAGTCATACAGCTGGGCGGCCGCATTCGGGTTGCCGCCCACCTTGTCGGTGTTCTTGAACAGCACGTTGTAGCTGAGCGGGAACTCGGCCTTGCTGCCGTCGGTGTACGTCACGACAGCCTTGGAGGTCGTGTAGGACTTGGCCATGTCCTCGGCCTTGCTCGGCGCAGGCATGTGCGTGAATTCGATGGACTTGAAGGTCTTGCTGCCAGCCGGGGTGTCGTCGCTGTTGCAGCCTGCCAGGGCAAGGCCCACGGCCACAGCCACGGCGGAAAGACGCAAGGGGGTCTTGAAAGATACGGCGTTCATCAATGGGCTCCTGAGGGTAGCGCCGCTCCGCTTGACGTGGCGGGAGCGGTCAAATCAACCTCGGGAACCTTAACGGGGGCGCTTTAAATACCGATGAAGCCCCCGTGACAAACGCGTGACAGGCGCTTACTTGAACTTGTAGTAGGTTTGATCCAGATAGGCCGCCACATTGGCCACATCATCCTCGAACCAGTCGAGATTGAAGTTGGTGACGCAGCCCTGAACCATGGTGTTCAGGCTCGTGAGGTTTTGCAGCTTCTTGCCCTTGCGCGCGTTATAGAACGCATCGTCATGGTCGCCCATATGACATTTGACGCAATGCGCCTCATGCAGCGTCCTGCCCTTGGCCGCATCGGCGGCTACGGCAGATTGCGCGGCCAGTGCCCCAAACAGGGCGGCCGGGAGGATCATTCGCTTCATCATCGTCACTCTCCTCGTTTTCAACGGCATGGCCGATGCTAACCCAGCCCTTGCCGCCCGTCCGATGCAAAAAATTTATCCCGCATCGGAATATCTGACAAAATTACTGCAACAATCGACGAGAGCTCCCGCCATGCTCACCGTTTACGGCCTACGCAACTGCGACACGATGAAAAAAGCCTTCGCCTGGCTGGATGCCGCTGGGCTTGCCTGGACGCTGCACGACTACCGCAAACAGGGCGCCCCCGCCGGGCTCCTGACCGACTGGCAGGCCCGCCTGGGCTGGGAAGCGCTTGTCAACCGCAAGGGCACCACCTGGCGCCGGCTGGATGAAGCCACCCGCGAAGGACTCGATGCCGCAGGCGCCCTGCGCCTGATGCTCGAACAGCCCAGCGTGATCCGCCGCCCGATCATCCCCTTGCCGGATGGCCGCCTGCTGATCGGTTTCGATGCGGATGTCTGGCGCGCCGCTCTGCTTCCCCCCCACGCCTGACTCGTGAATGGAGTCCCCATGAGTACGCTATCACCCACCCTGCATCTGGCCCTGGATCTTATTGGCCGTCGTTCCGTTACACCGGAAGATGCCGGCTGCCAGGAGGTGCTCATCGAGCGCCTTTCCGCACTGGGTTTTGAAATCCATCGCCTGCGTTTTGGCGAAGTCACCAACCTCTGGGCACGGCGCGGCACGCAAGGCCCCCTGTTCTGCTTTGCCGGACACACCGATGTGGTGCCACCGGGGCCGGAAACCGCCTGGACCGTGCCTCCCTTCGAACCGCGCATTGTCGATGGCAGGCTTTACGGGCGCGGCGCCGCCGACATGAAAGGCGCCATCGCCGCCATGCTGACCGCCACCGAACGTTTCCTCGCCACCGAACCCGACCCGCAGGGCGGGCTGGCCTTTCTCATCACCTCGGACGAAGAAGGCGTGGCCGTGGACGGCACCGTCAAGGTCGTGGAGTGGCTGAAAGCGCGCGGCGAGGGTATCGACTGGTGCCTAGTCGGCGAGCCGTCCAGCCGTGAATACCTGTGCGATGAATTCAAGGTCGGCCGACGTGGCTCACTGACCGGCAACCTCACGGTACTGGGCCAGCAGGGGCATGTCGCCTACCCGCACCTGGCCGATAACCCCGTGCACCGCGCCGCCCCCTTCCTCGCGGAACTGAGTAGCACCATCTGGGATCACGGCAACACGCACTTCCCACCAACCAGCCTGCAGATTGCCAATATCCACGCCGGCACCGGCGCCAACAATGTCATCCCCGGCGAGCTTTTCGTACAGTTCAACTTCCGCTTCTGCACCGAGTCGAGCGAAGAAAGCCTCAAGGCGCGCGTGAGCGCCCTGCTGAAAAAACATGGATTGCGTCATCGTCTGGAATGGTCGCTGTCAGGCCAGCCCTTCCTCACCGGTCAGGGAGAACTCGTCCAGGCTGTCCGTCACGCCGTGCGCGACACGCTGGGCCTGGAAGCCCAGCCCTCGACCTCAGGCGGCACCTCGGACGGGCGCTTCATTGCCCCAACCGGCGCGCAGGTAGTTGAACTTGGACCGCTCAACGCCACCATCCACAAGGTGGACGAGCACGTTGCCGCCCAGGATCTGGACGCACTATCCCGCGTCTACGAGCACATTCTGCACACCCTGCTGGCTCGCAACACCTGACAGCGCTTCCCCCCTGCACGAGGGGCTTTAGAGGGTGTTTACAAAAAGAAGGTTTGCAGACAATTCTGTGCCCGACGAAGGATTCCCTGCCCCCTTGGAGGCGCCATGGACGGGGTTGTGGAGACCGGGTGTCCAGTCCACGGCGATCCCAAGAGGGCCTTTCCTACGCCCACGCTTGTCCAACAATTCAGCGCCGGACGAAGGATTCCCATCTCCCCCCCTTGGAGGCGCCATGGCCGGGGTTGTGGAGACCGGGTGAAAGGGCCATGGAGGACCCTTTCAGTCCCGCCACAACAGGATGTTGTGTCGGGACGGCCCGGTCGGAGCGGCCCCGGCCAGGGCTTGCCCGAAGGGCGCCTCCGTGGGGTGCCCTTTCTTTGGTACCTTTCTTTGGGCAAGCAAAGAAAGGTACTCGCCCGCGCGCAATGCGGGCCGTTCGAAGTGCGCCGCTTGAGGCGGGCGAAACAGTGCGCAAGCCTGTCCTGACCGGTTTCTGAAAAACGCATCCTTGATTTTTTCAGCCTGTCCGCTTGCGAAAGATCAAGTCGTTCAACAGCCAGTTAAAGCCGCTTTCAGGAACCGTTGCAGCCCTTTTTCGCCCGCCATGAGGTTTGATCTTTCAAACAGGCGCCAACGCAAGCGGGCGAGTCACTTTTCTTGCTTGTGCAAGAAAAGTAACCAAAAGAACACACCCCCATGGGACCGCCCTTCGGGCAAGCCCTGGCCTGACCTGCTCCAGCCGGGCCGCTCCGACGCGACATCCTGTCGCGGCGGAGCTAAATGGGCCATCCATGGCCCATTTACCCGGCTTCCACAGGTCAGTCCACGGCGGTCCCAAGGGGGCCCTTCCCTACACCCACGCTCGTCCAACAATTCAGCGCCGGACGAAGGATTCCCAGATCCCCCTTGGAGGCGCCATGGCCGGGGTTGTGGAGACCGGGTGAAAGGGCCATGGATGGCCCTTTCAGTCCCGCCAAAACAGGATGTTGTGTCGGAACGGCCCAGTCCATGGCGGTCCCAAGGAGGCCTTTCCCTACACCCACGCTCGTCCAACAATTCAGCGCCGGACGAAGGATTCCCAGATCCCCCTTGGAGGCGCCATGGACGGGGTCGTGGAGACTGGGTGAAAGGGCCATGGAGGGCCCTTTCAGTCCCAGCGCGACAGGACGTCGCGTTGGGACGGCCCGGTCGGAGCGACCCCGGCCAGGGCTTGCCCGAAGGGCGCCTCCGTGGGGTGCCCTTTCTTTGGTACCTTTCTTTGGGCAAGCAAAGAAAGGTACTCGCCCGCGCGCGATTCAAGTCGTTCGAAGCGTGCCGCTTAAGGCGGGCGAAACAGCGCGCAAGCCTGTCCACTTGCGAAAAGATCAAGTCGTTCAGGCGCCGATCAAAGCCACTTTCAAGAACCGTTGGAGCCCTTTTTCGCCCGCCATGAGGCTTGGTCTTTCAAACAGGCGCCAACGCATGCGGGCGAGTCACTTTTCTTGCTTGTGCAAGAAAAGTAACCAAAAGAACACACCCCCACGGGACCGCCCTTCGGGCAAGCCCTGGCCTGACCTGCTCCAGCCGGGCCGCTCCGACGCGACATCCTGT
>JAQVHL010000025.1:228-34777 GCA_028696185.1 Halothiobacillaceae bacterium | reverse complement strand
GCGGCAGACCCTGCTGAATCGCGGCATCCGCCCCGAAAGCCTGCCGCCTGCGGAGGATGTGAAGAAGGTCGAACGGCGTCTGACATCGGAAGAAAAAAAGGCCCTGAAGAAACCGGACACGTTGGAGGGCGAGTGATGTACGCATGCCCTCGTTTCGACGGCGAACGCCTGAGCGAGCTCATGGCCCCGCTGGGCTTGAGCTGGAAGGCGCGCACCCAGGCCGAACTGGCGCTGGTGGACGACCTGACGCCGCTGCTGCATAAGCTGGCACAGGGACGGGAGATTTCGGGGCTGAGTGCGTATGAGCAGTAAGGGCGCGAGCGCGATGAACGAAGAGCGCAAGGAAAAGTCGGCGCTGGTGCCACGGCTAAGGTTTCCCGAGTTTCGGGATGCTGGCGAATGGGACACTCCAAAGCTTGAAGACATTTCCGTACCGGTCGATGAACGAGTCGGTGAACGAAAGCTGGTTCCCGTTAGCATTTCCGCCGGGGTCGGTTTCGTGCCGCAAGCAGAGAAGTTCGGGCGAGACATCTCAGGGAATCAGTATCGGCTATACACCGTGGTTCGCGATGGCGACTTTGTTTACAACAAAGGCAACTCTCTCAAGTTCCCTCAAGGATGTGTTTATGATCTGCAAGGCTGGGGCGAAGTTGCTGCGCCCAACGTATTTATCTGCTTTCGCTTGAAATCTGGGTATGAAAACGGCTTTTTTCGGCAGTGCTTCGAGCAAAACGCGCATGGTTTACAACTCAGGAAACACATCACTAGCGGCGCGAGAAGCAATGGGCTTCTAAACATCAGCAGGGAAGCATTCTTTGGCGTGAAGATTCCGACGCCGAAACATGCAGAGCAACAGAAAATCGCCGCCTGCCTGTCTTCCCTCGACGAACTGATCACGGCGGAAACCCAAAAGCTGGACGCCCTCAAGACCCACAAGAAGGGCCTGATGCAGCAGCTTTTCCCCCGCGAAGGCGAAACCGTGCCACGGCTGCGGTTTCCGGAATTTCGGGAGGCGGGGGAGTGGGAAGATAAGGAGCTTGGAGAAATTTCCACTGTAGTTGCATCAGGCGATGTAGATGCAGCTTACTTTTCTCCGGTAAAGACCAATGAACACATATATCCCGTCTATTCAAATGCGGTTGAAGAGCAAGGTCTATATGGCTATTACTCGGTTCCTAAGTTTCCAAAAGGCAGCGTCACAATCACTGCGCGAGGTACGTTAGGTGTGGCTTTCGCTAGGTCACACGAATTCATGGGTATCGGTCGCCTGCTTGTTGTCAGCAATTTCAAGAAAATTGATCCGAGATTTATATGTGAGTGCTGGAATCACCTCGGAAGAGTACCCACTGAGGTTACAAGCATCCCTCAGTTCACGGCAGTGGCCGCAAAAGCGACTTCGTTGCCGATTCCTGCGATTGAAGAGCAACGAAGAATCGCCGACTGCCTGTCTTCTCTCGATGATCTGATCACCGCCCAAAGCCAGAAGATCGACGCCCTCAAAACCCACAAGAAAGGCATGATGCAGCAGTTGTTCCCGGTGCTCAACGGGGCATCCGCATGAACACACGCCATTCGCACGTATCAGCCGGGCCGTGCTGCGTTCCCACGCTGGAGCGTGGGAACGATACGTGGCGCGGGAAGAGCATGGCCACACTGGAGCATGGGAATGCCGCCGTTCCAGAAGGTCGAGCTGCGCTCCCACGCTTGATCGTTGATCGTTTGATCGTTCCCACGCTCCAGCGTGGGAATGCCGCTCCCGACGCTCCAGCGTCCCGATGTGACGGAGCCTGAGCCATGGGCAGAAGCCGTTATGTGATTCTGGAACCCGACAAGCCCCATTTCCTGACATTTACGGTCGTTGAGTGGTTGCCGGTTTTCACTCGCCCGGATGCGGTGCAGATTCTTCTGGATAGCTGGCGCCATCAGCGCGCCCATGACGGCTTGCGGCTCTATGGCTATGTGATTCTGGAAAACCACCTGCATTTCGTGGCCCAGGCGCCGCGTCTGGACAAGTGTGTAAGCAGCTTCAAATCCTTCACTGCGGCCCGGTTGATCGAGCTGCTGGAGGCGCGCAAGGCGGAGCGTCTGCTGAGCCGGATGCTTTTTGCAAAATGCGCTTACAAGCGTGACCGCGAATATCAGTTCTGGCAGGAAGGTTCACACGCTGAAATGGTGTTCAGTGAGGCGGTGATGCGAGAGAAGCTGGAGTACATCCACCAGAATCCGGTGAAACGCGGCTATGTGGATGTGCCCGAGCACTGGCGCTATTCGAGCGCACGCGACTATGCCGGGCAGACGGGGTTGATGGAGGTTGATTCATGGTACTGAAACGCTGGAGCGTCGGAGGCGGCATTCCCACGCTGGAGCGTGGGAACGATCAAAGCAGCATTCCCAATGATCAAGCATTGCTGCTTACTTTCCCGAAAAGCATGGTTCCCACGCTCCAGCGTGGGAACCATCCAGTGCTGAATGAGGCGTCAGCATGACCCAGCTCATTCTCTACACCAGCGAAGACGGCCGCAGCCAAATCCAGTTGCGCGCCGAAGGTGGGACGGTGTGGCTCTCTCAACTGGAGATGGCCGAGCTGTTCCAGACCTCCAAGCAGAATGTGGCGAAGCACCTGAAGTCCATCTTTGCCGATCAGGAGTTGAACGAGGGATCAGTTGTCAACCAATGGTTGACAACTGCTTCCGATGGCAAGAACTACCGGGTAGCGCACTACAACCTCGACGCCATCCTGGCCGTGGGCTATCGCGTGCGCTCGCCGCGCGGGGTGCAATTCCGTCGCTGGGCGAGCACGGTGCTCAAGGAGTACCTGCTCAAGGGCTTCGCGATGGACGACGAGCGGCTGAAGAACCCGGATGGTCGCCCGGATTACTTCGATGAGATGCTGGCGCGCATCCGCGATATTCGCGCCTCGGAAAAGCGCTTTTATCAGAAGGTGCGCGACCTCTTCGCCCTCTCCAGCGATTACGACAAGTCCGACACCGCTACCCAGCAATTCTTCGCCACCGTGCAGAACATGCTGCTCTACGCAGTAACGCAGCAGACTGCCGCTGAACTCATCCTGGCGCGGGCCAATGCCGCCGATCCGCATTTCGGCCTGCTGACCTGGAAGGGTACGCAGGTGCGCAAGCAGGACATCGTTGTCGCCAAGAATTACCTGTCCGAAGACGAAATCGACACCCTCAACCGGTTGGTGGTGATCTTTCTGGAAACCGCCGAGTTGCGCGCCAAGCGCCGCGAGGAAATCCGCATGGCCTTCTGGCAGGAGAACGTGGGGCAGATCATTACCGCCAACGGCTTTCCCCTGCTGAGCGGCGCGGGTTCCGTCAGCCATGCCCGCATGGAGCAGAAGGTGGGCACGCTGTTTCTGGATTACGACCAACGCCGCAAGACCCAGGAGGCGCAGGCCGCCGATGCGCAGGACGATGCAGAGCTGAAGGCACTGGAAAGCAGAATCAAGCACCGCACAGGCAAATCATCATGACCGATCTGGAAAAACAACAACTGGGCAAGACCCTGTGGGCCATCGCCGACCAGCTGCGTGGCGCTATGAATGCGGACGACTTCCGCGACTACATGCTGGCCTTTCTGTTCCTGCGCTATCTGTCGGACAACTACGAAGCCGCTGCGAAGAAGGAACTGGGGCCGGATTACCCTGACCTCCCCGCCGAAGTGCTGAAGCAGAGCGGCGTGAGCACGCCACTTCATGCCTGGTACGAAGAAAACCTGACCGACGTACCGGAATTCGAGAAGCAGATGCGCCGCAAGGTGCATTATGTGATCGAGCCGCAGTACCTGTGGACCAACATCACCGAACTGGCACGCATTCAGAACCCGATGCTTCTTAGCACACTGCAAAGCGGGTTCAACTATATCGAAAACGAATCTTTCGCCAGCACCTTCCGCGGCTTGTTCTCGGAGATCAATCTGGCCTCCGACAAGCTGGGCAAGACCTATGCCGAGCGTAATGCCCGCTTGTGCAAGATCATCGGCGAAATCGCCAAGGGGCTGATCCAGTTCAGTACCGACAGCGACGCGCTGGGCGATGCCTATGAATACCTGATCGGCCAGTTTGCCGCAGGCTCGGGCAAGAAGGCGGGCGAGTTCTACACGCCGCAGCCCATTTCGAGCATCCTTTCCGCCATCGTCACGCTGGACGGACAGGAACCCGCGACGGGGCAGCGTTCACACCTGGATAGCGTGCTGGATTTTGCCTGCGGGTCTGGTTCATTGCTGCTGAATGTTCGCCACCGCATGGGGCCGCATGGCATAGGCAAGATTCACGGCCAGGAAAAGAACATCACCACCTACAACCTGGCGCGCATGAACATGCTGCTGCACGGGGTGAAGGATTCCGAGTTCGAGATCTTCCACGGCGACACCCTGCTCAACGAGTGGGACATGCTGCGCGAAACCAATCCGGCCAGGATGCCGAAGTTCGACGCGGTGGTGGCCAATCCGCCCTTCAGCTACCGCTGGGAGCCAAGCGAGGCGCTGGGCGAGGACGTGCGCTTCAAGAATTACGGCCTGGCGCCCAAGTCCGCCGCCGACTTCGCCTTCCTGCTGCATGGCTTCCACTTCCTGAAGCAGGACGGCGTGATGGCCATCATCCTGCCGCACGGCGTGCTGTTCCGGGGCGGGGCCGAGGCACGCATCCGTACCAAGCTGCTCAAGGACGGCCACATCGACACGGTGATCGGCCTGCCGGCCAACCTGTTTTTCTCCACCGGCATTCCGGTCTGCATCCTGGTGCTGAAGAAGTGCAAGAAGCCGGACGACGTGTTGTTCATCAACGCCGCCGAGCATTTCGAAAAGGGCAAGCGCCAGAACCAACTTTTGCCCGAGCACATCGACAAGATCATCAGTACCTACCAGTTCCGCAAGGAAGAGCAGCGCTATTCGCGGCGGGTGGGCATGGAGGAGATCGAGAAGAACGATTTCAACCTGAATATTTCACGCTACGTCAGCACGGCGGAGGAGGAAGAGGAAATCGACCTTGCCGCCGTGCATGCCCACCTGCTGGCCGCCGGGCACCAAGTCGCCGAAGCCCGGCAGCGGCACAATCAGTACCTGGCGGAACTGGGACTGCCCTTGCTGCCGTAAGGAGATCGTTATCAGGGTGTTGAAAAGCGATGATCGTTCCCACGCTGGAGCGTGGGAACGATACGTGGCGCGGGGAGAGCATGGCCACACTGGAGCATGGGAATGCCACCGTTCCAGAAGGTCGAGCTGCGCTCCCACGCTTGATCGTTGATCGTTCCCACGCTCCAGCGTGGAAATGCCGCTCCCGGCGCTCCAGCGTCCCGATGTGACGGAGCCTGAGCCATGGGCAGAAGCCGTTATGTGATTCTGGAAAACCATCTGCATTTCGTGGCCCAGGCGCCGCGTCTGGACAAATGTGTAAGCAGCTTCAAATCCTTCACGGCGGCCCGGCTGATCGAATTGCTGGAGGCGCACAAGGCGGAGCGTCTGCTGAGCCGGATGCGTTTTGCCAAATGCGCTTACAAGCGTGACCGCGAATATCAGTTCTGGCAGGAAGGTTCACACGCTGAAATGGTGTTCAGTGAGGCGGTGATGCGAGAGAAGCTGGAGTACATCCACCAGAATCCGGTGAAACGCGGCTATGTGGATGTGCCCGAGCACTGGCGCTATTCGAGCGCACGCGACTATGCCGGGCAGAAGGGGCTGATGGAGGTTGATTCATGGTACTGAGACGCTGGAGCGTCGGAACGATCAAAGCGATTTTTAACACCCTGGCCGGCTGAAGCACGCGCAGCATCCCGCCCTTGCTGTGCCCACGGACAACGAGACGGAGATTGCCTCAAGCACCGCGAAGGCTTCCGAATTCCCTCCCGCACTCTATAATGCCTCGCGCCGCGCGCCTGTGAGCCGCGCGGCGTTCATGTTTCGGGTGCCCTGCTTGAGGCGGGGTTAAACGGGAAACAGGTGCCGGCCACGAGCCGAAAGCCTGTGCTGCCCCCGCAACGGTAAATGCCGGTACGCGCGCCATGAAGCCACTGCCCCTGAGGGGGACGGGAAGGCGGCGCGGGTGGACGAAATGTCGTCCAAGGCATGAGCCCGGAGACCGGCCCGAAGCTCCCCTCCACTTCGGCGCGCGGTGGGCGCGCTCACGGGACCTGATCCATGAAAAACACCGTCTTTCGGGCGAGATTCGCCCTCGCAGCCCTTCCCTGTTTCCTGTCTGCGGCTCTGGCTTCCGAACCGGCTACCGACCTGGGCGAGATCGTCATCACCGGTGCGCGCGTGGCGCAGCCTGAAGATGAGGCGCTCGCCGCGCTGACCGTCATCACCCGCGAGGACATCGACCGCTCGCAGGCCACCTCGCTTGCCGAACTGATGCAGGGCCTGCCCGGCGTGAGCCTTGCCAACAGCGGAGGACCGGGCAAATCCACCTCGCTGTTCCTGCGCGGCAGCAACTCCAACCATGTATTGGTGCTCATCGATGGGGTGCGCATGGGTTCGGCCACCACCGGCGGCTTTGCCTGGGAACACCTCCTGCCCGGGCAGATCGAGCGCATCGAAATCCTGCGCGGCCCGGCCTCCAGCCTGTACGGCTCGGAAGCCATCGGCGGCGTGGTGCAGATTTTCACCCGCAAGGGCGATACGCGCGGCGTGCATCCGCGCTTGAGCCTCGGCGGCGGCAGCTACCGCACCCGCGAAGCCAGCGCCGGCATCAGCCTGGGCGATGGGCGCAACTGGCTCTCCGCCCAGCTCTCCGGCACGCGCACCGACGGCTTCAATGCCTACGAAGGCGGATCGCGCTTCTCGCCCTACGAGGGCGATGACGATGGCTACCGCAATCGTGCGGGCACCCTGCGTGCCGGCGCACGCCTGGGCGAGCGGGTTGAAATCGGCGCGCACTGGCTGCGCAACGACGCGCACAATTATTACGATGGCGGCTTCGTCAACGAAAGCACGATGCGCGAGGAAGCGCTGGGCGCCACCCTGCGCGCCAATCCGGTCGATGCCCTGCGTCTTGATCTTGCCCTCGGCCAGAGCCGCGACGAGAGCGACAACTTCAAGGACGGCGCCTTCCGCACCCGCTTCGATACCCGCCGCGACAGCGCATCCCTGCAGGCAAGCTGGCTCATGACCCCCGCGCACAGCCTGACCGCCGGCCTGGACCATCTCAACGACCATGTCGACAGCACCACAGCCTACGCCGTGGACAGCCGGCGCAATACCGGCGTGTTCGGCGAATGGCTGGGCCGCTTCGGCGCGCTGGACACGCAGCTTTCGCTGCGGCATGACGACAACCAGCAGTTCGGCGGTCACAGCACCTGGACAGCCGCGGCGGGCTACGCGCTGGGCAACGGCCTGCGCCTGAGTGCGCGTGCCGGCACCGCCTTCAACGCGCCGACCTTCAACCAGCTCTACTTCCCCGGCTACGGCTATGCCGATCTCAAGCCGGAAGAATCCACCAGCGTGGAGATCGGGCTCGACGGGCGCGTGGCCGGATTGCGCTGGCAGACACGGGTGTTCCGCAACGACGTGGACAACCTCATCAACAGCTTGCAGGTCGCCCCCGGCATCTATGAAGCGCGCAATGTCGATCAAGCCCGTCTGCAGGGCCTGGAAGCCTCGCTGCACGGACACCTGGCCGGCATCGACCTGGGCGCGTCCTGGACCTGGCTCGACGCCCGCGCCATCGGCGGCGCCAACGACGGCAAACGCCTGCAACGCCGGCCGGAACACAGCCTGCGCCTGGATGCCGACCGCCGCTTCGGCGATTTCAGCCTGGGCGGCACCCTGTACGGCGCCAGCCAGCTCTACGACGATGCTGCCAATACCGTGCGCCTGGGCGGATACGCCACCCTCGACCTGCGCGGCGAATACCGCTTTGCCCGTGACTGGCGCGTACAGCTCAAGCTCGTGAACCTCTTCGACAAAGCCTATGAAACCGCCTATCTGTACAACCAGACCGGCCGCGCCGCCTACCTGACCCTGCATTACGGACACTGAGCATGACCGAGGAAACCGCCGACCTTGATGCGCGCCACCGGGCGCGCATGCAGCGGAAGAAAGCCCTGATCGACGCGGGCATTGCCCGCGCCACCGACGAGCGCGGCCTACTGCTCGTGCTCACTGGCAACGGCAAGGGCAAGTCCAGCTCCGCCTTCGGCATGGTCGCCCGCGCGCTGGGGCACGGCCTGCGCGTGGGCGTCTGCCAGTTCATCAAAAGTCGCACCGATACCGGCGAGGAAGCCTATTTCTCGCTGGACGAGGACTGTGAATGGCATGTGCTCGGCGAAGGCTTCACCTGGGACACCCAGGACCGCCGCCGCGACACAGAAACCGCCGAACGCGGCTGGGCCGTTGCCCGACGCCTGTTGCAGGATCCCTCCTGCGACCTCGTCGTGCTCGACGAGCTGACCTACCTTTTGAGCTACGGCTATCTGGACGCCGAAACCGTGCTTTCCGAGCTGCGCGCCCGCCCGAACGGACAGCATGTGGTGGTTACCGGGCGCGGTGCCAGCGACGCGCTGATCGAGATGGCCGACACCGTCACCGAAATGCGCGACATCAAGCACGCCTACCGTGCCGGGGTAAAGGCGCAGAAAGGCATCGACCTGTGAAAAGCCGCCTGCGCCTGACGGACGCCGTTTGGGCACACAGGCAAGGCGCAATCGCCCCGTGATCGAAGCACTGTGGATTCCCGCGCTGACCCTGCCCCTGGCCCTGATGCTCGACCAGATGCTGGGCGAGCCCTCCCGCCTGCATCCGCTCGTGGGGTTCGGATATCTCGCCCAGCATCTGGAAGCGCGCCTGAACGGGGACGCCGCAAGCCGTGTTCACGGCGTGCTGGCGACGGCCGTCCTGCTGCTGCCGCCGGTACTGCTCGCCTTCGCCATCGATCACCTGCTACGCCCCCTGCCCTGGCTGCAAGGCGCGTTCGGCGCAATGGTGCTATACGCGACCCTCGGCCTGCGCAGCTTGCACGAACATGCCCGCCCGGTAGCCGAGGCGCTGGCGCGTGGGGATCGGGAATCCGCGCGAAGGCAGGCCGCCTGTCTGGTCAGCCGCGACCGCGAAACGCTCGATCCGGCGCCCGCCACAGTGGAATCGGTGCTGGAAAACGGTCATGACGCCGTGTTCGGCGCCCTGTTCTGGTTCCTGCTGCTCGGCCCGGCCGGAGCGGTGCTGTTTCGTCTGAGCAATACCCTGGATGCGATGTGGGGCTACCGCACGGCCCGTTTCGTCCGTTTCGGCTGGGCCGCCGCGCGGCTGGACGATGTACTGGGCTACCTGCCGGCCCGGTTGACCGCCGCAAGCTACGCCCTGGCCGGGCAGACCCGGACGGCGCTGTCCTGCTGGCGTACGCAGGCGCCGCACTGGAAAAGCCCGAATGCCGGGCCAGTCATGGCCGCCGGCGCAGGCGCGCTGGGCCTGCGCCTGGGCGGTGCGGCGCGCTACCAGGGACAGTGGCAGCAACGCCCGCCGCTGGGGGAAGGAAAACCCGCCCAGGGCGAGGACATCGAACGCGCCCTGAAACTGGTCCGTCGGTGCGCCTGGGGCTGGGCGGCTCTGGCCTTGCTCCTGTCGGTGACTGGGATGCTGGCCCATGCCTGAGCGTTATTTCACCGCCACCCCACCCCTTGCCCCGCGCCACGGCGGACGCCTGCGCGAGGCGGCAAGACGGTACGGTCGCCCCCCCGAAGATTTTCTCGATCTTTCGACCGGCATCAACCCGTTGGGCTGGCCGGTGCCGCCCCTCGACGAAGTCCATTTACGCCGCCTGCCCGAAGACGACGACGGGCTGATCGAGGTCGCCGCGGGCTACTACGGCAGCGCGCCCGACCATCTGCTCGCCCTGCCCGGCTCCCAGGCCGGCATTCTGCTCCTGCCGCGTCTGCGCCCACCGTGCCGGGTCGGCGTGCTGGCCCGCAGTTACGCCGAACACGCCCATGCCTGGCGCATGGCGGGACACACGCTTATCGAGCTGGATACGCTGGAAGCCGCCCACGCCCTGGACGTGCTGGTGCTGGTCAATCCCAACAACCCGGATGGGCGATGCTGGAACCGCGATACCCTGCTGGCCCTGCACGCACAACAAGCCGCGCGCGGCGGCTGGCTGGTGGTCGATGAAGCCTTTATCGATGCCGCTCCAAGGCACAGCCTGGCCGGGGAAACCGCTCGCCCCGGCCTGTTCGTGCTGCGCTCGACAGGCAAGTTCTTTGGTCTGGCCGGTCTGCGCACGGGTTTTCTGCTCGCCCGACCGCCGGCCCTGGCGCGGGCGCGCGCCGCGCTGGGGCCCTGGACGCTGGCCGGGCCCAGCCGCGTCCTGACCCGCGCCGCGCTGGCTGACCACGCTTGGCAGGCGGACACGCGAATCCGCCTGATGCGGGACGCCGCGCGTCTGGCCGGTTTGCTCACCCGTCACGGCTTGCCGCCTCAGGGCGGAACCGCCCTGTTTCAGTGGCTGCGTCACCCCGAGGCGCCCGCCCTGCACGAGTCACTGGCGCAAGGCGGCGTGCTGACCCGCCTGTTCGAGGCGCGCGATACGGAAGATACCCCCAGCCTGCGCTTCGGCCTGCCGGGCAGGGAGCCGGACTGGCAGCGGCTGGCGGAGGTCTTGCGCCCGTCGCTCGCTTGAGGCGGCTGCAGGGAGATCAGCGCCCCATCAACAGCACATGTGCAACAGCGTAATGCCGTTCGTCGGACAGACTCAGATGGGCGGCAGTCAACCCCAGACGCGCGGAAATCGCCTGGGCCGCATCGAAAAACAAAAGACGCGGCCGACCGCTGTTGTCATGTCCCACCGCAATCTGGCGCAGGGCCAGCCCGTTACGAAATCCCGTGCCCAGCGCCTTGACGGTCGCCTCCTTGGCCGCAAATCGTTTGGCCAGAAAGCGCTCCGGATGCAGGGCTTCGAGGAACTCGGCATACTCGCATTCGGCAAGGATGCGCTGCGGCAGGGCCAATCCGAACCGGTCCAGCGCCCGCGCCAGACGGTCCACTTCGACAATATCCGTTCCGATGCCGATGACGTTCATCCGATGCGCGCCTCTCTCATCAGCCGCTTCATTTCCCGCACCGCGTCGGCAAAACCGCTGAACAGGGCGCGGGCGACGATGGCATGCCCGATATTCAGCTCGCGGATTCCCTCGATACGCGCGATGGCCTGCACGTTGTGGTAATGCAGACCATGACCGGCATTGACCTGCAACCCGAGCTGCTGCCCCAGGCGGACCGCGTCCTCGATCTGCCTCCGCAGACGCTGTTCCTCCGCCGGGGTCGCGGCTTCGGCGTAATGCCCGGTATGGATCTCGATGACCGGCGCCCCAACCTCGGCAGCGGCTTCGATCTGACGGGCATCGGCATCGATGAACAAGGAGACGCGCACCCCGGCGCCGGCCAGACGAACACAGGCTTCACGCATGCGCTCGCGCTGTCCTGCCACATCCAGCCCCCCTTCGGTGGTGAGCTCCGCCCGGCGCTCCGGCACCAGACAGCAATCCGCGGGGCGCAGACGCTCCGCCAGCGCCAGCATTTCCTCAGTCACCGCCATTTCCAGGTTCATGCGCGTTTGCAGAATGCCCGACAGCATTTCCACATCACGATCCTGAATATGCCGACGATCCTCGCGCAGATGCAGGGTAATGCTGTCAGCCCCGGATTCCTCGGCCACGATGGCCGCCTGGATGGGGTCGGGATAGCGGGTCAGTCGTGCCTGACGCAAGGTGGCGACATGATCGATATTGACGCCGAGAAGAATTTCGCTGGATCGGGTCATGTGGGCAAGGTCCATTAAAGCAGCAAGTAAGAAGAGTCAGGTATCCGGCCACAGCTCACGGCTTTTCAGCGGTCGGGAACCCAGATGCGGGGCCAGCGCACGCGCAAGAACGGTACGCACACCGCGCGCCGTACGCGGGTCGGCAAAGTCCTCACGCACCAGAGCGGCAAGCACGTCCCCCGCCACAGGCAGGACACCCGGCGCCGGAGTTTGCTCCAGCACACCCAGTTCGGGGGCAAAGTAATACATCCGGCCGGCTTCGGGAAGCGCCCCGGTGTCCATGACACAATCGAAATCCGGCAGGTAGCCTAAATGTTCGAGCAGCCGTTTTTCGAAGCGCCGCAAGGGGGTATCCAGCCGCGCACCTTCCTCGCCCAGCGCCAGGAGGGCGTCGCCGTAGTCGGCGAACAGACCCGGCAGCGGGTCGGCTTTGGGCAGAAGGCGGACCAGGAGCTCGTTGAGATAGAAGGCGCAGGCCAGCGGCTTGCCACGCAGGCGTGCGCCGTGAACCAGCTCACGCGCCTCGCGCAGCTGACCAATCTCGCCCCGACCGTTTTCCCAGTGCAGGATCAAGCGCTGAAAAGGCGGAGCGCGCCCCGGCCCCCCTGCCCTCCCCGTGCGGTTCGTACCCCGCGCACCGCGTCCGATCAGGCTCAGGCGCCCCTGCTCCAGGGTGAAGACATCGAACAGCAGGCTGGTCTCACGCCAGGGGCGGGTATGCAGTATATAAGCCGGCCCCTCGAACGAGGCGCTACGGGTCTGAACGCTAGCGGCAGGACAGGAAAGTTCGCTCATGAAGGAAATGCCCTGGAAAAGGGTGTTGAAAGGGTTTTCCAACATCCTGTCAGAGCGTATCCCCATACCCCAGGCTATTCAGCGCGCGCTCATCGTCCGCCCAACCGGCCTTGACCTTGACCCACAAGCCCAGATGCACGCGACGGTCGAGGAAGCGCTCGATGTCCTGCCGGGCCTGGGTGCCGATTTCCTTGAGCCGCTGCCCGCCCTCACCGATGACGATGGCTTTGTGCCCTTCCTTTTCCACCCAGATCACGGCGTCGATGCGCAGGCGTTGCAGCGGGGCCTGCCCGGCACGGGTCGGCGGCACGGTCTCCTCGCGGAAGGATTCGACCTCGACGGTGATCGAGTAGGGTATCTCGTCATGCACCAGGCGGATGGCCTTCTCGCGGATCATTTCAGCCACGAAAAAGCGCTCGCTCTGCGTGCTGATCTGATCCTCCGGATAAAGCGGCTCCGATTCAGGAAGACGGGCCTCCACTTCGGCCGCGAGCTGCTCAAGTCCGCTGCCTTTGCGTGCGGAAACCGGCACGATGGCGGCAAAGGGATGCCGTTCGGCAATCTTCTGCAGGAAAGGCAGCAATTCGGTCTTGTCCTTGACCAGATCGACCTTGTTCACCACAAGGAGAACCGGCACCTCACCCAGCGTGGACAGCCGTTGCAAAACGGCTTCGTCCTCGCCGGTCCAACGCATGGCCTGAACCACGAAGACCAGCACATCCACCTGCCCCATGATCGAGGCAGCGGAACGGTTGAGCTGCCGGTTCAGGGCATTGCCACGCCGTTGATGCAGACCGGGCGTATCGACATAGACAAACTGCGCGCTCGGCGTGGTATGGATGCCCATGATCTGGTGCCGGGTCGTCTGCGGCTTGGGCGCGGTAATGCTCAGTTTCTCGCCCAGAAGGGCATTGAGCAGGGAGGACTTGCCCACATTGGGGCGGCCAACAATGGCAATATGCCCCGCGCGATAGGCGCACGAATCACTCATGGTTTCTCCAGCAGGCGTTCAAGCAGAGTCTGTGCGGCCGCCTGCTCGGCCTTGCGCCGGCTGCTGCCGACGCCCTGACCGGGGGTGTCAATCCCCTCGACGCGGCACAGCACGGTAAAGGTTTGATGGTGCGCCGCCCCGCTGATGTCGCTCACTTCATACACAGGCAGGGGGCGCTGACGCGCCTGCAGATACTCCTGCAGGCGCGTCTTGGGATCCTTGAGGGTTTCCGCATCCGGCAGATGAGCGAGCGCATCGGCAAACAGATTGCGGATCAGGACGGCTGCTGCCTCGAAACCGGCATGCAGATAACACGCGCCGATGACCGCTTCCAGCGCATCCGCCAGAATCGAGGCGCGCCGGAAACCGCCACTTTTGAGTTCGCCCGCTCCCAGTTGCAGGTAGTCGCCCAGATGCAGGGCTCGCGCGATTCGCGCGAGGCTGTCTTCCTTGACCAGCAGGGCGCGCAGACGGCTCAGCTCACCTTCGCAGGCGTCCGGGCGCCGGGCATACAACTCAGCCGCAACGACGAAGTTAAGAATCGCATCGCCCAGAAACTCCAGACGCTCGTTATGACGCCCCCCCGCGCTACGATGACGTAGCGCCTGGTTCATGAGGGCAAGGTTTTCCGGCGGCAAGGCGAGCCGCTCCAGAAGCTCCGCAGCAGGACGAATCAAAGGGTTACTTGACATTCACACTGTGCTTGAACACGGCCACAACGTACAGATTGGCTGCCAGATTGGCGCGGGCTTCGTAATCCAGGGTGACTTTGAGCGTATTCGCCGGGCCCGGCTCGATCTTGAAGTCGGTTTTCTTGACATGCTCGACCATGTTCACGTCAAGGCGCCGCTCGATGGAGGCCATCACCGCCGCCTTGCTGCCCTGGCTTTCCTTGGATATCTGCTCGAAAATGCTCGAGATTTTCTGATCGTTAAGGTACATGGGCACGATGCGCATCAGCGCAACCGCGACCAGGCCCACCACCACCGCCGCCATCAGCATGCCGATCAGGGTCATCCCCTGCTGTTTCTTGACCGTCATCATCGAGAATCCCTCCTTCGGGTTTAATTGAGCGTATCGCCAATCCGGCTAAATTGCAGCTGCTTGGCCTGCCAGTCGAAATGCATCCAGCGGAAGAATGCCTTGCCAACAAGATTCCTCTCGGGCACGAAGCCCCAGAAACGACTGTCGTTGCTGTTGTCGCGATTGTCGCCCATCACGAAATAATGCCCTTCGGGAACAACCCATTCGCCGCTGCGCATCGGTGCACCCGATTCCACCAGAATTTCATGACGGATTCCATCGAGATTTTCCTCAATGAGCGAGGCGCCGACATGACGGCGTGCATCCCCATCGCCGCCATAGATGCCCAGACTTTGCTGCGGCACCGGTTGCCCGTTGATATAGAGCATTTTGTCCTGGTAACGCACGCGGTCACCCGGCAGGCCAATCACACGCTTGATGAAATCCACCCGCGGGTCCTGCGGATAGCGGAACACCACGATATCGCCATGCTGCGGCTTGCCCAGCGGCAGGATCAGAGTATCGGTCACCGGCAGCTTGAGCCCGTAACTGAATTTATTGACCAGGATGAAATCGCCCACCTGCAGGGTCGGCATCATCGATCCGGACGGAATACGGAACGGCTCGGCCACGAACGAGCGCAGCAGCAGCACCACCAGCAGCACGGGAAAGAACGAACGGGCATACTCGACCAGTACCGGTTCACGCGGTCCAGGCTCCGCTGCCTGCGCACGCGCGCGCCGCGCCGGGGCGAAAAACAGCGCGTCGATCAACCAGATCACACCGCTGAGCGCCGTGGCCAACACCAGAATCAGGGCAAAATTCATCGGGTAACTCCCGGGCTGTAGTGATGCGAACTCATTTCTTGTCGACCTGCAGGACGGCAAGGAAGGCTTCCTGCGGCACCTCGACCCGGCCGATAGATTTCATACGCTTCTTGCCTTCCTTCTGCTTGTCCAGGAGCTTGCGCTTGCGCGACACGTCACCGCCGTAGCACTTGGCCAGCACGTTCTTGCGCAGGGCCTTGACCGTGGTGCGGGCGATGATCTTGCCCCCGATGGATGCCTGCACGGCCACTTCAAACATCTGCTGGGGAATCAGTTCCTTGAGCTTTTCCGCCAGATCGCGGCCACGGCTCTGCGCCTGATCGCGATGGACGATGATCGACAGCGCGTCCACGTTCTCGCCGTTGATCATCATGTCCATCTTCACCAGCGGCGCGTAATCAAAACGCAGGAAATGATAATCGAACGAGGCATAGCCCCGGCTGCAGGACTTCAAGCGGTCGAAGAAATCCAGCACCACCTCGGACAGCGGCAGCTCAAACTTGAGCGTCACCTGATTGCCCAGGAAGCTCATGTTCTTCTGTACCCCGCGTTTTTCGATGCACAGACCGATCACGTTGCCGACATATTCCTGCGGCACGAGAATGGTCGCCTCGATGATTGGCTCGCGGATCTCGCTGATGTTGGACACCTGCGGCAGATCGGCTGGATTGTGGATGTGCAGCACCTCGCCCTTGGTGGTTTCCACCTCGTAGACCACGGTGGGCGCGGTGGTGATGAGATCAAGGTCATACTCGCGCTCCAGGCGCTCCTGGATGATCTCCATATGCAAAAGCCCGAGGAAGCCGCAACGGAAGCCAAAACCCAGCGCCTGCGAAACTTCCGGCTCGAAATGCAGCGAGGCGTCGTTCAGACGCAGCTTGCGCAAGGCCTCGCGCAAGTCTTCGTAGTCCTCGGACTCCACCGGGTACAGCCCGGAGAAGACACGCGGCTGAACTTCCTTGAAGCCCGGCAACGCGGCGGCAGCCGGGGTTTCCTGATCGGTGAGCGTATCGCCCACGCGCGCGGAGTCGATATCCTTGATGCCGGCGATGACGAAGCCCACATCCCCGGACAGCAGCGCCTCCCGTTCCTTGCGCTTGGGCGTGAACACACCGACCTTTTCGACCTGGAACACCCCGCCGGTCCCCATGGCCTTGATCTTCTGCTTCGGACGGATGCTGCCATCGACCACGCGCACCAGGGCGATGACGCCGACGTAGTTATCGAACCAGGAATCGATGATCAATGCCTTGAGCGGCCCGTTTTCGTCGCCCGTGGGCGCGGGGACACGGCGGATCAGCTCTTCGAGAATCTCGCTCACCCCCACGCCGGTCTTCGCCGAAGCGCGCACCGCATCGTGCGCCTCGATGCCGATGATCTCCTCGATTTCGTTGATGACCCGGTCCGGATCGGCCGCCGGCAGATCGATCTTGTTCAGCACCGGCACGACTTCCAGGCCCAGGTCGATGGCGGTATAGCAGTTGGCCACGCTCTGCGCCTCCACCCCCTGGGACGCATCGACCACCAGCAAAGCCCCTTCACAGGCCGCCAGCGAGCGCGACACCTCATAGGAGAAGTCGACATGCCCCGGTGTATCGATGAAGTTGAGCTGGTAGGTCACGCCATCGGCGGCCTTGTAACCGAGCGACACGCTCTGGGCCTTGATGGTGATGCCGCGTTCGCGCTCGATATCCATCGAATCGAGCACCTGTGCGTCCATTTCACGCGCCTCCAGGCCACCGCAAAGCTGGATGAAGCGGTCCGCGAGCGTGGATTTACCGTGGTCGATATGGGCGATGATGGAGAAATTACGGACAAGTTTCTGGCGGTCCGACATGGTCTTTTCCGAAAGCGCGGCATTCGCGATAAACAAAGAGATGCGCCATAAACTCAAGCGCACCCTGATTTTGAACAGGACCTTTTAGCACGCCGTTGAAAACGCTTTTCAACAACCTGGCAAGGCGAACCCTGGCTTGACCTGCACGAGCGACGGCCCACCGGGCCGGGTTCCTGCTGTCCTTCCAAAGCCGCGGGAGTATACCAGAAGCGGCAGAACCGACACCGGCTCCCTGGATTCCGCGCCTGAGTGGGCTGTGTCTTGTCCAGGCGAAAGCGTCCGGCAAGAGGCTCTAATGTGGCGCCGGCGAAAGCGCGATGAACTGCCGCTTCCCCTCGCGCTCGACCAGCAGGGCCAGCGGGCGCCCCGACGGCAGCGCCGCCAGAGACGCGCCCAGACCGGCGATATTTCTCACCGGCTCGCCCGCGAAGCGCAACAGCCGGTCTCCGGGACGGACACCGGCCTGCGCGGCCGGTGAATCGGCACGCAGCTCCGTCACGCGCACCCATCCCTCCTCTTCGACCAGACGCAAGCCCAGAATCTGCCATAACAGCGTCACCACACTGTTTTTCGGGCTGTTCTGCGGGCGCTCTTTCGCGTCATCCGGCGGCATGGACGCCGGTTCGCTACCGGGCTGGGCCGAAGGCAGAGCCGGCAGCTCAGCCAAGGTCACATCCAGCTTCTGGCGCACTCCATCGCGCAACACACGCAAGCGCACCTTGTCCTGTGGCGCATGACGGCCGATCAGCTGCTGCAGCATGCTGGCATCGCGCACCGTCTCTGTGCCAATCTCCAGAATCACGTCGCCACTGCGCAGCCCCGCGCGGGCGGCCGGGCCATCGCTGGCAAGATCGGTCACCAGGGCGCCGTAGGGGCGATCCAGGCCCAGGGCCAGGGCCAGATCGCGGTCCAGCTCCTGGATACGCACCCCCAGATAACCACGCGCTACCCGCCCCTGCTTCTTGAGCTGTCCGACCACCGCCATGGCATCGTTGATGGGAATGGCAAAGGACAGCCCGGCAAAATTGCCCGTTTCGCTGAAAATCTGCGCATTGATACCCATCACCTCACCACGCAGATTGAACAGCGGCCCGCCGGAATTACCCGGATTGATCGCCACATCGGTCTGTATATAGGGCACATAAGCCTCGTTCTGCTCGGTCGGCAAGGCGCGCCCCTTCGCGGAAACGACTCCGGCCGTCACTGAATGATCGAAACCAAATGGCGAACCGATGGCCAGCACCCACTCCCCCACCTTGAGGCGGTCCGAGTTACCGATATTCACCACTGGCAGGTTGTCGGCATCGACCTTCAGCAAGGCAATGTCGCTGCGCTCATCGAAGCCGATCACGGTCCCGCGCAACTCCCGGCGGTCGGCCAGACGCACGAACACCTCGGACGCGCCGTCAATGACGTGGTGATTGGTAAGAATGTAGCCATCCCGACTAAGCACGAAACCGGAACCCAGGCTGACGCCCCCTTCATCCGGCATGAGCGGCTCACCCTCTGCGGGCGGCATGTCGAAGAAACGCCGGAAAATATCCTCCAGCGGATTAACGCCCCCCGACGAAGGCGACGTCGCGGTCTCGCTCGCCGGAATGGCGCTGATGTTGACTACGGCCGGGCTGTTTTTCTCCACCAGAGGGGTGAAATCCGGAAACTGCGGTTCACCACCGCAGGCCACGAGCGAGAGGGTGAGTATGCCCGCCAGCCCTCTCAGCCATCCGGCCCTGCCGGAGAGTCCCGTAGTCATCAAATGATCCTTCCTGTTCCCTTTTTCACAGAGGTCTTTTCACAGACGTCCCGCGCAAACACGGCCATCGCTCAGTGCCGCTCGCAGGATCCGCCCACCGGCAGGGGCTGCAGGGGAATCACGCGGCGCAGGACGACCGGGTGATAGACCTCCGAAGTCCTGACCCGACGTCCGAAGGCGCGAACCAGCAGCAATCCGCCCACAAACCCCACCAGAGCGCCCAGCATGTCCGCCACCGCCAGACTGTCGCCCAGAAGCCCGGCACCCGCCACGCTCCCCAGCAACAAACCGACGACAGGCAGCAGATACACCACAGCTGCACCTCGAACCAGCGCCTGTTCGGCCAGCCCCAGCACCACGGTATCCCCCGGACGCACGCCCAGGGGGTCCAGCACGCGAACCAGCGAGTCGCCCGCACCCAGGGCCTGAGCCATCAAACCGCTACCGCAGGTCGCGCCGGCCGAGCAGGACTGACATCCACTCGCCCGCCGGGGCTGCACCCAGGCCAGGCCCGGTTCCACGCGCACCACATCGGCCTGTTCTTCGATCATTCGCCCCACTCCGGCGATACTGAACAAATCACTGCCCGTCTGCCTGCGGGACCGTCGGCGTCATAGGCGGGCGGGGTTTCATCCCGGCCAGAAACTGGCGGATCACCTCGCTGGGAGCCTCTCCAATCACCGTGATGCGGTACGGTCCATCATCACGCGACTGCATGCGCATCGCCTGTCCCGGACGCAGGCTCTGTACCTTGCTTTCCTGCAGGAGCGAATCGCCATCGCCACGGCGCTCGACGAACACGGAAATCATCGACAGCCCGTCCGTGTAGGCGTAGTGCTCGAAAGGTTGTCCACTTTCCGGATTACGCCGTTCCACGCCGTGACGCAGACGATAGCCCGGTGGCGGATTGGGGATGTACCAGTGGTCGAGCGGCTGCGTCCTGGCCTTGTCAGCCGCTTCGGGCGCGACAGCGGTTTCCAGATGCTTGAAGCCCTGAGCATCAACGCGCGAGACGAAGTTTTCGCGCGGAATCGGCGCTTCCGGCACGCTCAGGGCCGTAAAGAAATTATGCTCTACCGCTCGCCCTTGCTCGTCGAAAACACTCATGCGCAGCATCAGATCGTTGGCAACATCCACGCAGAGCTTGTAGCCAAAACGCAGCGCATCCCGCGGCACCAGGGCCAGTTCCTGACAGGCGCGATCTGCAACCCGCTCACGCCCAAGCAAACGCAGCTCGTAATTTTCCGCCAGCATGGCCGGCTGTTTGAAACGGTCGGCGGACAGGCGTGCGCGCGCGCCAGGAAAATATCCGCTCACCACGGTCTGGCTATCCGGCCAGGTACAGGTGCAACGATCGTTTTCGCGCAGTACCTCACGGCGCAGGCCATTGAGCGACCAGAGGCGTTCATGCTCGCCGGCATCGTCATAACCATGCACGATACGCATGGTATCGAACCCGTCCTCGCGGACATGAACGAAAACCCCTTCGTAGGACGTTGTGTGCATTGCACGCACCATCTGATCGAGCCAGGCCGATGGCTCGGAATCCAGCGGTGAGGGGGGGCTGGCCAGCGCCGGAGCGCTCAGGGCAAGGAGTAGCAGGCAGGGGGAGGAAAGCCGACGCATGAGCCTCACTTCACCGGATAGGAAGCCAGACGGGCACCGGGCAGCATGCCACCGACCTGCATCGAGGAGGCAGCCTGCTCGTAATGGGTCATCAGGTAAGGATCCATGCGATCCGGGCGGGAGGGCAGACGGGAGGCCTGCGCACTGGCCCAGGCTGGACTGAGCGATACGGAGGGGGCCTCTCCAGCGGCCTGCAGGGCCGGGGCACGGCCCGCATCGGCCATCATCGCCGCCCCCCCTCCCAGGGGAGCGGGGGAATGTGCCGTCGGCATCAGCACCACGGTCACGGCAGCCACCGATGCCGCGAGAGCCGCGCCGGCCACCCAAGGCGAACGGCGCACAAAGCGCTGACTCCAGCGCTGGGCCACCACCCTCGTGGTGCGCCAACCTCGCCCCGGACGCCCTTGCGGCAAGGGTTCAAATCCGGGTCTGCCCTCGTCGGCCAGCGCTGCCATGACCCGCGCCGAAAAATCCGGCGCCACGAACAGCGGATGTTCGCCGCGCATGACCTGACCGATCAGTTCGTATCGCTCCAGTGATTCTCGTGCCGAGGTATCGCGAACCAGCGCATCCAGCGCATGCTCCAGTTCCTTCCCTTTGAGTTCGCCGTCCAGAAGGACGGACGCATGGTCGGATTTTTCGGCGGCGGTCATGGGCTACTCTCCCGGGACGGGTCAGTCCAACAAGGGTTTCAGGCGTTTATCCACCGCTTCGCGGGCGCGGAAAATACGGGAACGCACGGTCCCGATCGGGCAGCCCATCACAGTGGCGATTTCTTCATAGCTCAATCCTTCGAGCTCGCGCAGCGTCAGCGCCGTGCGCAAATCCTCTGGCAACTCCCGCAGGGCTTCGTTGATGACCTTTTCCAGTTCGGCGGTCAGCAACATGCCCTCGGGCGTTGCGATGTCCCTTAGAGCTTCAGGTTCCGGCGTTGGTTCCTCATCATCCGGTGTCAGCGAATATTCAATGCCGTGCCGGTTATTGGCCGCCAGCTGATTTTTCGCCGTATTCACCGCGATACGGTACAGCCAGGTATAGAACGCGCTTTCGCCACGGAAGTTTCCCAGCGCGCGCCATGCCTTGATGAACGTATCCTGCGCCAGATCCAGCACATCATCGGGGTCGCGCACGAAACGCGACAACAGACGCACGATGCGATGCTGGTACTTGCGCACCAGAAGATCGTAGGCGCCTTTGTCGCCCGCCTGGGCGCGTTGCACCAGCGCGATATCGGTCGGTTCCGTGGTCATTGATGACAGATGGATCGTTGCGTGAACTTGAATGAACAAAAGAGTCGTTCGGCTTCTTGCGCGCCGATCATGCGCGAAAGGACCGAATCCGCGCATAATACACCATTCATACCGACCACGGCCTCATGAGGCGCCATGCCCAAACTCGATTGCGATGTGCTGATACTCGGCAGCGGTGCCGCCGGCCTGACCCTTGCGCTGAATCTGCCCGGCGACTGCCGCATCATGCTGCTGGCCAAGAACGCCCTGGATGATGGCAGCACCCAATGGGCCCAAGGCGGGATTGCCGCCGTTCTCGACCCGCGCGACAGCGTGGAAGAGCATGTCCGCGACACCCTGATCGCCGGAGCGCAGCTGCCCGACCCGCCCGTGGCGCATCGCGTCGCGCTTGAGGCACCAGAAGCCATTCGCTGGCTTCGTGCGCAGGGCATGCCCTTCTCCAGCGACGCGCGTGGCGAGTTACACCTGACCCGCGAGGGCGGACACGGGCATCGACGTGTTGCACACGCGGCGGACCACACCGGCGCGGCGCTTGAAACCACCCTGCTGGCCAATGCCCGCGCGCGGCCCAACATCCGCCTCATGCCCCGCCACATCGGTATCGATCTCATCACCAGCCGACGCCTGGGGCTATGCGGCGACGCCCCGCGCCCCGGCCAGGCGCGCGACCGTTGCCTGGGGGCCTATGTGCTCGACCGTGACGCGGGCGAGGTGCATGCCATACGCGCCCGTTTCGTCGTGCTGGCCAGCGGCGGCGCCTCCAAGGTTTACCTGTACACCAGCAATCCCGATGGCTCCACCGGCGACGGCATCGCCATGGCCTGGCGCGCCGGCTGCCGGGTGGCGAACATGGAGTTCATCCAGTTTCACCCCACCTGCCTGTACGAACCGCGCGCCAAATCCTTTCTCATCAGCGAGGCGGTACGCGGCGAAGGCGGGCGTCTGCTGCTGCCCGACGGCTCGCGCTTCATGCACCGTTTCGACCCACGCGGCGAACTTGCCCCACGCGATGTGGTGGCGCGAGCCATCGACCACGAGATGAAACGCCTGGGGCTGGATTGCGTGTATCTGGACATCAGCCACAAATCCCGGGATTTCATCCGCGAGCACTTTCCGACCATCCATGCACGCTGCCTGGAGTTCGGCTACGACATCACCCGCCAGCCGATCCCGGTTGTGCCTGCGGCCCACTACACTTGCGGCGGGGTGATAGTGGACAGCGAAGGCCGCACCGATCTGGACGCGCTCTACGCGGTCGGCGAAGTCAGTCATACCGGCCTGCACGGCGCCAACCGGCTGGCCAGCAATTCGCTGCTCGAATGCCTGGTCTATGGTCGCGCGGCGGCCCTCGACATCGCGCGTCGCCTGGAGGAAAAAGTGCCGCGTGGCGATATTCCCGACTGGGACGAAAGCCAGGTCACCAACTCGGACGAGGAAGTGGTGGTCTCGCACAACTGGCACGAGTTGCGCCAGGCCATGTGGGATTACGTCGGCATCGTGCGCACCACCAAGCGTCTGCAGCGCGCCCGCCACCGCATCGCCCTGCTGCGCCGCGAGATTCACGAGTACTACAGTCACTTCCGCGTCACCAACAACCTGATCGAACTGCGCAATCTGGTCGAGGTGGCGGACCTGATCGTGCGCTCGGCCCTGCGCCGCAAGGAAAGCCGCGGCCTGCACTACACCAGCGATTTTCCCGAAGCCGACGACCAGCGTCCGCCGCGCAATACCGTGCTCATTCCCCGGCCGCCGCAACCCTATAGCGGCCTGCCGCCCAGCCTGGACGACGACTGACCTCAGCCCAGCGGACGGCGCTCGACCACAAGCCCCGTCTCGTTCGCGCCCACGGTGTAACGCCGGTCACGCCATAAACCCAAGACTTCGGCGGTGTCGTTCCCCACGCGCAGCAGCAGCAGCCGGTCGCGTTCCCAGGGGGGAATGGCGCTCTCCTGAAGCAGCTTCTTCAAGGATTGTCGCCCTGTGCGTCCGGCAAGATACATCCCTTCGCCGCCCTCACGGCGCGTCACCCGCACGCCCTGCGCCAGCACCGCGTGACGCAGGCCCTCGCCGGGCGCTTCTCGCAAATGCAACGCCAGGCCAAGTTCTGGCAAGACCAGGGGCTCATACCCCTGCCAGTGGCAGGAGAGCGCATCCGGCCAAGGGAGCTGGGGCAACAGGAAATACAGTACATCGCGGTACCGGCGCAGGGAACCGCCCGTCCAGCTCAGCGACGGTGCCGCGTCCGCGCGGGCATCGATCTGGGTCAGGAAGCTTTCCAGACGGCGACGCGGGGGGGGCTCGACGCCCGCCTCCGCCAGCCAGTAACGCAGCAGATTGAGCCTGCGATGCACGGGCAATCGCCCCAGCGCCCGGATGTCCAGGCCGCCAGGCGTCTGAGCCGACACCGCCTGCCGGTCCAGGCGGGCAAGATCGTCGAGCAGACGCTGGGTTTGGGCGAACTGCCGCGCCGCACGGGCCAGGGTGGCCTCGGCCTCGGGCCAGTGCGTGCGCAGGGCCGGCAATACCGCGCTGCGCAGCAAGCCACGGGCGTAACGGGGATCGGGATTGCTCGGGTCTTCGACATGCGTAAGTCCACGCGTGCAAGCTTCCTCACGCAAGCGCTCGCGCGGCACATCCAGCAACGGACGCCAATGCCACCCCCCGGCCCAGGGCTGGCAGCCCGGCATGGCGGACAGGCCGGCGGCCCCTGCCCCGCGCAGCAGTTGCAGGAGCACGGTCTCCGCCTGATCGCCCCGATGATGGGCGGTAACCAGAATTTCTCCGGGGCGCAGCAATTGCGCAAACGCACGCCGCCGTGCTTCGCGCGCTGCGCCTTCCGGCCCACGCTTCGCTTCGGCGCGCCCGTCCACGCGCAGGCAGTGCAGGGGCACGCCCAAGTCGGTGCAGACCTGCTCGCAATGCCGCTGCCAGGCGTCGGCCTGCGCCTGCAGGCCGTGATGCACATGGACGGCCCGCAGCTCGCCCAAGCGTCCGACGCGCGAGAGCGCCAGCAATAGATGCAGCAGGACGGTGGAGTCTAACCCGCCACTGAAGCCCAGCAGCAGCGGGGCGCGACGCAGGGCCGCAGGCAAGGTCGAAGGAAGAGTGTCCGCAAGCGGGCCGATGGGCGACAAACGCTGTATCCGTCTCGGGAGGGAGGGACATCGATCCCTGGCCGGTCAGCGTTCCAGCACGTTGCCGTAACGCATCAGCCGCTCGTGCCGGCGATTGACCAGAGTGTCGCTTTCCAGCTCACCCAGGCGGGCCAGTGCGGTTTTCAGTGACAACTTGAGATTTTCTGCCATCAGGTCGGGATTGCGGTGCGCCCCCCCCAGCGGTTCGGAGATGATCTCGTCCACCAGACCGAGCTTGTGCAGCCGAGGCGCGGTGATGCCCAGCGCCTCGGCCGCCTCGGGGGCGTGTTCGGCGCTTTTCCAGAGGATGGAGGCGCAGCCCTCGGGGGAGATGACCGAATAGGTACTGTACTGCAGCATGTTCAGGTGGTCGCCCACCCCGATGGCCAGCGCGCCGCCCGAGCCGCCCTCACCGATCACGGTGCAGATGATGGGCGTTTTCAATTCCGCCATGACCCACAGATTGCGGGCGATGGCCTCGCTCTGGCCCCGCTCTTCGGCATCGATGCCCGGATAGGCGCCCGGCGTGTCGATGAAAGTCAGGACCGGCAGGTGGAATTTCTCCGCCATTTCCATCAGGCGACGCGCCTTGCGATAACCTTCCGGGCGCGGCATGCCGAAGTTGCGGCGGATTTTCTCCTTGGTATCACGCCCCTTCTGGTGCCCGATAACCATGACCGGCTGCCCGTCCAGACGGGCCAGCCCACCAACGATGGCTGCATCGTCGGCAAAGGCCCGGTCGCCGTGCAGCTCGTGGAAATCGGTGAACAGCCGGGCGACATAGTCCAGCGTATAGGGGCGCTGCGGATGACGCGCGAGCTGGTTGACCTGCCAGGCATTGAGCGAGGCGAAGATCGAACGAGTCAGCGTGTCGGATTTGGCGGACAGGCGCTCGATTTCCTCATTGATATTGAGCCCGCTGTCGTTACCCATCAGACGCAACTCGTTGATCTTGGCGTCGAGTTCGGCAATGGGTTGTTCAAAATCGAGAAAATTCGGGTTCATGAATCCGTCCGCCATGGGGTTGGCCGGCAATTTTACATGACTGCGCCGTAGCGTGCAGCGCCGTTCAACGCGATCATGAACGGACGCTCATGCCTGGGGCAAACGCCCGTACAGCGCGCTCATATGCCGCAGGCGAGCGGCGAGATCATCAGGAAGTTCTTCCCAGTCGAAGCGCCAGGCCCAATTACCTTCGGTCGTACCCGGCGTGTTCATGCGTGCTTCGCCCCCCAGCTCCAGCGCATCCTGCATGGGAATGATGGCGAGATTGGCCACCGAGGCAAAGGCCGTACGGCTCAGAAAACGAGCAGGATCTTCCTCGGGTGCGACGCCCAGGTAGTCGCGGACATGGGCCTGCTGCTCGGCGCTCAAGGACGCGAACCAGGACACCGTGGTGTCGTTGTCGTGCGTACCGGTAAACACCACACTGTCACGGGTATGCCGGTGCGGCAGATAGGGATTGTCCGCCCCACCGTCGAAGGCAAAATGCAGGATGCGCATGCCGGGCAGATGGAAGTCCTCGCGCAGCTTGACGACTTCAGGGGTAATGATGCCCAGATCCTCGGCGATCAGGGGCAAGCCCGGCGCTTCTTCGGCCAGTGCGGCCAGAAGGGCGGCGCCGGGGCCGGGCACCCAGCGTCCTTCAATGGCGGTCGGGCAACTCACGGGGATTTCCCAGTAGGCTTCCAGCCCACGGAAATGATCGATGCGTACCAGGTCAAACAGGGCCATGTGCGAACGCAGACGCTCACGCCACCATTGGTATCCGTCTGCGGCATGACGCTCCCAGGCGTAGAGCGGATTGCCCCAGCGTTGCCCTGTGGCGGAGAAGTAATCCGGCGGAACCCCCGCAACATGGGTCGGACGCCCGAGATCATCGAGCAGGAACAATTCCGGACGGCTCCAGACATCAGCGCTGTCGTAGGCGACGAAGATCGGCATGTCGCCAAACAGCAGGATGCCCCGTTCGCGAGCATGCTCGCGCAGGGCGAGCCATTGCGAGTACAGCAGGTACTGTTCAAGGCAGATGCCCTCGATGCGGCGGCGCAGTGCATGCCGAGCCCAGCGCAGGGCCTCGGGGTCACGCTCACGCAATGGGGCCGGCCAGTCGAACCAGCCGCACTGGTGATAGACGGCCTTGAGGGCAATGAACAGTGCGTAATCGTCCAGCCAGTGCGCCTGCGCAGCACGGAAGCCTTCAAAGCCGACCCGTTGCGCAGGCGTCATGCCACGCAACAGGACATCGAAAGCCCCCGGCGTCCGTTCGGTTTCCTGTGCCAGCGGCCAACCCTCGGCATTCAGGCGTTCGACATCCAGAAACCGGGGGTCGATGGCATGCGCGGACAGGCATTGGTAGGGCGAGCCATCCGCATGCGTGGGCCCCAGCGGAAGAACCTGCCAGACACCAATACCGGCCTCGGCAAGAAACTGGACAAACCGATGGGCATCCGCCCCAAAGCGCCCCTGGGCGCCGAAACCCGGCAAGGACGTCGGGTGCAGAAGGATTCCCGCCAGACGGCGGTCGAGCAGATCACGCATGTTCAGGAGGCTACCTGGCCGGGTCGCATCACCCCACCCTGCGCGGGCGCGCCCGCGCCACGGGCAAAGGTATGCGCAAGAGTTTCGGGAGGCTTCTCGCCCAGCAAGAGGTACAGACGGGTCAGATGCAGGCGGAACAGGCGTTCAAAATCACTGACCGCCTCGGCCGGATTGTAATCGCCGAACCACCAGAACCAGTCCGAACCTTCGCAGATGGCCAGTTGCCGTGCGGCCGCTTCGCTGGCTTCTTCCCCCAAGCGACCCGCGGCCATGACACGATCATAAACCCGCTTGGCTTCGATGAGCATGTCCCAGCCGCGATTTTTGTCCTTCTCGCCGATCCAGGTGGAAAAGGTGCCAAACACCCAGCTTCCGGCCACCACATGCGGCAGCGGCGCCAAACCCAGCGGCCCCTCCAGCACCTCGGAGAACGTGGTCAGACACAGGCTTGGATGCTCGGACAGGCGACGGTACAGGGCATCGAGCAGATAGAAGCCGTTGAAGGGGTAGTACTCCCAGGCGTTTTCGCCATCGAGCACAATGGACACGACGTGCTCCCCGCCGTTACAGCGCTGCGCGATTTCTTCCAGATGACCGATCAGATTGCTGATCGCATCGTCGGCATGCCAGGTCTTGTATTCAAAACCGATCAGATCCGACAGGCCATCATCACGGAAAAAACACGCCGTGCGGGTTCCTTCAAGCTGATAGGGGCGGTGCGGACAGGGCGTATAGCGCTCTGCCAGAGAGCCAGCGCGCAGGCTGTTGTGCAGCACACCGCCGCCACTGGCGCACCAGTCAAACCCGGCTTCGGAAAGACAGCGGATCGTCGCATCGGACAAGCTGCCCTCGGAGGGCCAGCAGCCCCGCGCTTCGCGCCCGAAATACGCACGGAATACCCGCTGCCCTTCGGATAGATGCCAGCGCACACGGGCCTCCCCGCCGGGATAACGGGCATGGGCGGGGCGCGGGGCATCCGGCATGGCCTCAGCCATGCTGCTCAAATCCAGAAGCAACGGCATGATCGGATGCGCGTAGGGCGTCATGGACAGCTCCACGCGCCCGGCATCGGCCAACGCACGGTAACGGCTGAACAGCCCCTCGATGAGCTCGCCGACCAGCACCAGCATGGCATGACGATCTTCGCGGCTGAACTCGCGCCCCTTGCGCTCCCAGCCGGTCACCTGCTCATGACTACGCCGCACGGTTTCACCCATCCATGCCAGGTGATACCACATCAAAATATCGCTCACGAACTGGTCGCTCAGGTAGACCACATCGCTCGGGCGCGCCAGAAAGCGTCGTGCCACGGCAGCCAGCTCGTTGAAGGGCGCAAAGCGACGGATCAGCCGCTCCTCGTTGGCACGCAGGCAGGCCCGCACCACCCACTCGCGCTCGGCGGGCGCCAGACAGGCCGGGTCGGCCAAAGCGCGCAGCAGTACGTCACCCAGATCGCCGCCAGCCGCACGCCAGGCACGGATGCGACCGGCATAGTCGTCAAGCTGCTCCAGCAGCACGGGCACAAAGTTGACCACAGCACGCGCGCCGGGATGCGTTTCCAGATGCGCGGCCATGTCCACGTAATCCTTGATCGCGTGAAGGTAGGTCCAGGGCTGCTGGTAATGTCCGCTCTGCGGATCGCGGTATTCCGGCTGATGCATATGCCAGCACAGCACCAGCTTGAGCTTGCGTGCCTGCTCGGTAGTCGCGTTATCGGACATGATGAATCTTCTGCCCCAGCATTTCCGGTGTGACCAGCACCACACCGCCTGGCGAAACCTCGAAGCGCTCGCGGTCCAGCGCCAGATCCACGCCGATCTTCATGCCCGGCGGGATGACACAGCCCTTGTCGATCACCGCCTTGTGCACCTCGGCATCCTCGCTGATCGTGACATTGGGCAGGATGACGGAATCCTCGACGTAGGCGCGCTCGTTGACCACCACGTTGGAGAAGAGCAGCGAGTGGCGCACAACCGCACCGGAAATGATGCACCCCCCGGAAACCATCGAATCGACCGCCATGCCGCGCCGCCCTTCGTCGTCGAACACGAATTTGGCCGGCGGAAGCTGCTCCTGGTAGGTCCAGATCGGCCAGTCGTTATCATACAGATTGAGCTCAGGCGTAACACCGATCAGCTCCAGATTGGCCGCCCAGTACGCATCCACCGTTCCCACATCGCGCCAGTAAGCCTGTTTTCCGGTCTGCAGATCACGGAACGGATAGGAAAACACGCGATACTTGCCGATGACCGAGGGGATGATGTTTTTGCCGAAATCGCGCTCCGAACGCGGTTCGTCCGCATCCTTGATAAGCTGCTCGAACAAAAATTCGGTGTTGAAAACATAAATACCCATCGATGCCAGCGCGGTATCGGGATTATTGGGCATCGGGTCCGGATTCTGCGGCTTTTCCACGAAACGCTGGATGCGCCCGTCCCTGTCAATACCCATGACGCCAAAAGCCCGGGCCTCCTCCAGGGGCACCTGGATACAGCCGACGGTCAGATCTGCATTGTTTTCCGCGTGATAGGCCAGCATCGGACCGTAGTCCATCTTGTAGATGTGATCCCCGGCGAGAATCAGCACGTATTTGGCCTTGTGCGAACGCAGGATATCCAGATTCTGATAAATGGCATCCGCCGTCCCCAGATACCAGGAATTCTCGTCGATACGCTGCTGGGCAGGCAGCAGCTCGACGAATTCCCCTACCTGGACGCGCGGGTTGCCCCAGGCCAGCTGAATATGTTTGATGAGCGAATGCGCCTTGTATTGCGTCAACACACCGACGCGGCGAATACCTGAATTGACGCAATTGGAAAGGGGAAAATCGACGATACGGAACTTGCCACCGAAAGGCACGGCCGGCTTGGCGCGCCAGTCGGTCAATTGCTTGAGACGGGACCCCCGGCCACCGGCCAGCACGAGTGCGAGCGTATCGCGTGTGATGCGGCTGACAAGACGTTGCGGTTGATCGATCTGCATGATCTTTTCCCTGTTGTAACGCGAATGAAACAGACCCCGGATGCGCCTCCGGAAGCCGGACTATTTGACCTTAACATTCCCTCATGAAGCCTATACTATGACGAGGCCACACCACGATTCCATAAATTTTATAGGGGGCTTCCCGACATGGATTCCGAGCTGATTCGCCTGCTGGAAGGCCGACATCACGACCCGTTCAGCGTCCTGGGCGTACACCCCACCGGCTCGGGGCGCGTCGTCGTTCGGACCCTGCAACCTGAGGCCGAACAGGTCCGCATCGGCGGCGCCGAAGGCCCGCTCATGCAGCGCCTGTGGGACGGCCCCCTGTTCGAGTGGACCGGTGAGGCCCACCTCGTCGCGGCCCACCCGGTCATGCACTGCCGTACCCACGACGGCCATGTGTACGAGGTCATCGAACCCTACAGCTTCGCCCCGCAACTGACGGACTTCGACCTTTATCTGTTCGGCGAGGGCAAGCACTGGCATGCCTGGCGTTTTCTCGGCAGCCGCCCGCACACGGTGGACGACGTCGAAGGCGCCTTGTTCGCCGTGTGGGCGCCCAACGCGGAGCGCGTGTCGGTGGTCGGCGACTTCAACAACTGGGATGGACGCCGCCATCCGATGCGCATCCGCGGCGGTTCCGGGGTGTGGGAAGTCTTCATCCCCCAGTTGCGTGCCGGCGAGCTCTACAAATACGAGCTGCGCAACCGGCATAACGGTGAAATCTTCCTCAAATCCGACCCCTACGCACGTCATTTCGAGCTGCGCCCAAACACCAGCAGCCGCATCGCTGCCGATAGCGCCCATGCCTGGAACGACGCCTCCTGGATCGAACGCCGTCGGCAGTCCGACTGGCTGCATGCCCCCATGGCCATCTACGAAGTCCACCTGGGCTCCTGGCAGACTGCCGAGGACGGAACGTTCCTGGGCTACCGGGAAATCGCGCATCGCCTGGTCGAGTACGTCAAGCGCATGGGCTATACCCATATCGAGCTGATGCCGATCACCGAACACCCCTTTGACGGCTCCTGGGGCTACCAGACCACCGGCTATTTCGCCCCCACCGCGCGTTTCGGCGACCCGGACGATTTCCGCTACTTCGTCGACCACTGTCACGCGCAGGGCATCGGTGTTCTGCTGGACTGGGTGCCCGCCCACTTCCCCAAGGATGCCTTCGCCCTGGCGCGCTTCGACGGCACGCCGCTGTACGAACACGAAGACCCACGCAAGGGAGAGCACCGCGACTGGGGCACCCTGATCTTCAACTTCGGCCGCAACGAAGTAAAAAACTTCCTGCTGACCTCCGCGCTGTACTGGATCGAAGAATTCCACCTCGACGGGCTGCGCGTGGATGCTGTCGCCTCCATGCTCTACCTTGACTACTCACGCGAGGACGGCGACTGGGTGCCCAACCCGTATGGCGGGCGCGAGAACATCGAAGCCATCGAATTCCTGCGTGAAGTCAACCACGTCATCCACGGCGAACACCCCGGTGTCGCGGTCATCGCCGAAGAATCCACCTCCTGGCCCCAGGTCACCCGCCCCACCTGGGTCGGTGGACTGGGTTTTTCCATGAAATGGAACATGGGCTGGATGAACGATTCCCTGCGCTACTTCAGCCTGGACCCGATCTACCGCCAGTACCATCACAACGACCTGACCTTCGGCCTGCTCTACAGCTTTTCGGAAAACTTCGTCCTGCCCTTCTCCCATGACGAGGTCGTGCATGGCAAGGGCTCCATGCTGGGCAAGATGCCCGGTGACGAATGGCGGCGCTTCGCCAATCTACGACTTTTGTACACCTACCAGTACGCCTACCCCGGCAAGAAGCTCCTGTTCATGGGCTGCGAATTCGGCCAGGGCGCGGAATGGGACAGCACAAAAGGACTGGATTGGTGGCTGCTCCAGTACCCGCTGCACCAGGGGGTGCAAAAACTGGTAAGCGACCTCAATCACCTCTACACCGGCGATGCGGCCCTGCACCGCCACGACTTCGAGGGACAGGGCTTTGAATGGATCGACTGCCACGATGCCGGGCAGTCGATCATCAGCTTCCTGCGCCGCTCGGGCGAGGACATCCTGATTGCCGTCTTCAACTTCACCCCGATCGTGCGCGAGAATTACCGCATCGGCGTACCCGAAGGCGGCCGCTATGTCGAAGTATTGAATTCGGACTCCTCACACTACGGCGGCTCGAATGTGGGCAACGGTCAACTCGTCGCCGACGAACGCCCCTGGATGGGGCGTTCGCACTCCCTCAACCTGACCCTGCCGCCGCTGGCCGGGATACTCCTGCGGCCGCTGCGGACCCCATGATGAAAATACTGTTCGCGACCAGCGAAGCGCATCCCCTCATCAAAACCGGCGGTCTGGCCGATGTCTCCGGCGCCCTGCCCCGCGCCCTGCACGATGCCGGGCATGACGTACGCCTGCTGCTGCCGGCTTACGCGCCCCTGCTGCGCAAGGCTGGCGCCGTCATCGCCCGCTCGGAGCTGATGCTCGATGGCGCGCGGGTCCGCGTGCTGGAAACCCGCCTGCCCGGCAGCGCGCTTGTCGTCTGGCTGATCGACCATCCGCTGTTCAGCGAGCGCGAGGGCAACCCGTACATGAGCCCCTCCGGGCATCCCTGGCACGACAACCCCGAGCGCTTCACCCTGTTCTGCCGCGCCGCCGCGCGCATCGCCACCGATCAGGCCATGCTCGGCTGGCGGCCGGACATCGTACATGCCAATGACTGGCAGACCGGGCTCATCCCCCCTCTGCTCAGCCTGGAGCACAACCCGCCGCCCTCCTTGTTTACCCTGCACAACATGGCCTATCAGGGCGTGTTTGACCGTAGCACCTTCGAACGACTGCGCCTGCCCTGGGCCTTGTGGCATGACCGGGGCGTGGAGTTCTGGAACAATCTCTCCTTCCTCAAGGGCGGCATTGCCTACTCGCGTTTCATCACCACCGTGAGCCCCAGCTACGCGCGGGAAATCCAGACGCCCGCCTTCGGCTACGGGCTGGATGGCCTGCTGCGCGAGCGACAGGCCGATGTGGTCGGCATCCTCAACGGCATCGACGAACAGGAATGGAACCCGGCCACCGACCCCTACCTGCCGACAGGCTATACCCCCGAGAGCCTGGATACCAAACCCCGCCTCAAGGCCCTGCTCCAGGCTGAAATGGGCCTGCCGGTCGATGAAGCTCCGCTACTGGTCGGCCTGATAGGACGCATGGTCGAACAAAAAGGCATCGACCTCGTCCTCGAAGCCCTCAACCACATCCTCTACCTGCCCATCCAGGTCGTGGCGCTTGGCAGCGGCGAACGCCGCTTCGAAGACGCCTTCCGCGCCCTGGCCCTGGCGTATCCCGACCGCATCGCCGTACGTATCGGTTATGACGAGGGGCTGGCCCACCGCATCGAAGCCGGCGCGGACACCTTCCTCATGCCCTCGCGCTTCGAGCCCTGCGGGCTCAACCAGATGTATTCCCTGCGCTATGGCACCCCACCCATCGTTCACCGCGTCGGCGGCCTGGCCGATACGGTCATTCATGCCTCCGACGAGAATCTGGCCAAGGGGACGGCCAACGGCATCGTCATCGACAACGCGGACACTCTCGCGGTGGGCTGGGCCATTGGCGAAGCCCTGCACCTGTATCGCGACCGGCCCGATCACTGGCGCGCCATGCAGCGTGCCGGCATGCAGCAGCCCTTCAGCTGGGCCGAAAGCGCCGGACGCTATGTCGCGCTCTATAAACGCATGCTCGGATAATTTCACCCGGTTGCGGGGCTGGAAAACACCCTCTTTGGATATTTCCTCCCCCTTTGAGAGGGTGTATCCAAAAAGAAAGTGTTGCGGACAATTCAGCGCCGGACGAAGGATTTCCAGATCCCCCTTGGAGGCGCCATGGACGGGGTTACGGAGACCGGGTGAAAGGGCCATGGAGGACCCTTTCAGTCCCACCGCGACAGGATGTCGCGCATCCTGTTCTCGCACCCTTGGGGCATCCATGCCCCAAGCCCTGACGGGTGCGGCGCTCGAA
>JAQVHL010000025.1:0-128 GCA_028696185.1 Halothiobacillaceae bacterium | reverse complement strand
TCATCCTGTTCTCGCACCCTTGGGGCATCCATGCCCCAAGCCCTGACGGGTGCGGCGCTCGAATCATCCTGTTCTCGCACCCTTGGGGCATCCATGCCCCAAGCCCTGACGGGTGCGGCGCTCGAATC
>JAQVHL010000086.1 GCA_028696185.1 Halothiobacillaceae bacterium | reverse complement strand
CCGTGCTCGATGGACGGGCCGACGCAGTCGTGACCAACAGCTTTTTCTCCGCCCGTAACGGCGCGAAATATCGCCTGCGCGAAACCCCCATCGTCTTTCTGCCCTCCACGCTCTACTATGCCGCGCCAAAAGGGCGCAACGCCGATCTGCTGGACCGGATCGACGCCTACCTCACCGACAGCCGACGCCATGCCGATTCGCTGTATTTCGAAGCCATGCGCCGCAGCATGGCGGCCCCCCCGCAAGTGCTCGCCCCGCATTGGGTGCTGTGGTCCCTGAGCGGGCTGGGCGGGGGCGCACTGCTTCTGCTGGGCCTTACCCTTTTGCTGCGCTATCAGGTCGATCAGCGAACCCGCGAGCTGCGCAACGAGCGCGAAAATCTGGAAATACAGGTCGCCGAACGCACCGCCGAGCTGCGCGCCGCCAAGGAAGAAGCCGAACGGGCATCCCGGGTGAAAAGTGACTTCCTCGCCAACATGAGTCATGAGATCCGCACGCCGATGAACGCCATCCTCGGCATGCTGCATCTGGCCCTGCGCGAAGAACTTGCACCCTCGGTACGCAACCGGCTGAGCAAGGCGCAAGGGGCCGCCCGCTCGTTGCTGGGCATCCTCAATGACATCCTCGACATTTCGAAAATCGAGGCAGGGAAGCTGGAAATCGAGCAAGTCGAATTCGGCCTGGACGAAGTTCTGGAGTACCTGACCGATGCCATCGGCTACCAGCTCGAACACAAGGGCATCGAATTTCTCATCCGCTACGACCCCACCATTCCCCCCCGGCTGATCGGTGACCCGCTGCGCCTGGGGCAGATTCTGCTCAACCTGTGCGGCAATGCGGTGAAATTCACCGAACAGGGGGAAATCGAACTGGCTTTCCAGCGCCTGGACGAACAAGAAACGGAACTGACCATGCAGGTCTGCGTGCGCGACACCGGCCTGGGCATTTCACCGGAAACGCAGGCACATCTGTTTGAAAACTTCACCCAGGCCGATCAAAGCACCACACGCCGCTTCGGTGGCACCGGTCTGGGACTGGCGATCAGTAAAAACCTCGCCGCACTGATGGGGGGGCGCCTCTGGATCGAAGATTCCCAGCCCGGACGCGGCACCACCCTGTGCTTCACCGTGAAAATGCAGATCGCCCGCCAGGCCCAGTTCCGCCAGCGCCAGCTGGTCGATCAAGTCGGGCCGCTGCTCAAGGGTGTGCGGGTACTGGTGGCCGACGACAATGAAGTCTCACGGGAAATCCTCGCGGAAATGCTGCGTTTCTTCCGGCTCGATGTGGAAACAGCAAACAGTGGCCCAGCTGCCCTTACCGCGCTCGAAGCGGCCACGGAACGTCCTTACGACCTTGTCCTCATGGATTGGCGCATGCCAGGCATGAACGGCGACGAAGTCACCAAACGCATCCATTCCGACCCGGACATCGCCCGACAACCCAAAATCGTGATGATTACCGCCTACGGGCGCGAGGACGTGATACGCCTGGCCGAACAGGCCGGCACGGATGCCTTCCTCATCAAACCGGTTTCGCCCTCTACCCTGCTCGATACCCTTCTCTCCGTGCTCGGACGCGGCCGCCTATTCGGCAGCGGGGAAAAAGCGCCACGCCAGAGCATCAATCTCGCGGCCAGTGGCCAGCTGGCCGGGGCACGCCTGCTGCTGGTCGAGGACAACGACATCAACCGCGAATTTGCAGTCGAACTCCTGCGTGGCGAGGGCCTTCTGGTGGACGAAGCCGTGGATGGAGCCCAGGCCGTGGAAAAAGTCCAGCAAGGCCACTACGACGCGGTACTGATGGACATCCAGATGCCGCGCATGGACGGGCTTGAAGCCGCGCGGCGCATCCGCGCCCTCGCCGGCCAACCCGGTGGCGAACACTACGCCCACCTGCCCATCATCGCCATGACCGCGCTTGCCATGGCCCAGGACGCGGAACAAAGCCGCGCCGCCGGTATGAACGATCATGTCTGCAAGCCCATCGACCCCGACCGGCTGATGGCCACCCTGGCCCGATTCATCGCCACCGATACGCCAAAAACACGGGCCTACGGCACAGCGTCCGCAGCACGTCCCACACTGCCGGCGCAATGGCTGGCCCTGCGCACGCTCGATGCCACAGAAGGCGTACGACGTATCGGCGGTCGGCTGGACGCCTATCTCAAGCAACTACACCGTTTCCGGGAAAATTACGCCGATGCTGCCAACGAACTGCACCGCCGCTTGCAACAGCAGGGCGTACGTCAGGCCGAGGAATTCGCCCACGCGCTCAAAGGCGTGACGGGCAACATCGGAGCCAAGGCGCTGTACGCGCATATTGCCCAACTGGACGAACGGCTCAAGAAAGGAGAGCCTCCGGATGATGGCGCCCTTATGCAGCTGAAGATCCTGCTCAACGCGCTGCTAGACGAAATCGACAGCCTGCCAGGCCCATCGGCCCCCCTGCCAAGTCCGGCCCGTGCGCCCCTCTCCAGCGCCCAGTTGCAAGAACTTCGCAAGCAACTGATGCAGGCGCTGGAGTACGATATCGGGGCCGCCGAACCGCTACTCAACACCTTGCGTGCCGGCGTAGCCGGCACAGCGCTGGAAACAACGCTGGCCGAGATCGCGCAGCGCATCGAAGTATTCGACATCGACGGCGCGCTGGCCCGACTCCAGGCGCTGGAAGCTTCAGGCGAGAATCCCCCCCATGAATGACAGCCCGACACCGTCCACCCACGCCAAACCGCTGATCCTGATCGTCGACGACGTGCATGAAAACCTGCACGCCCTGGTCGGCATCCTGCGCAACGATTACGCGCTGCTCGCCGCCACCAGTGGCGAGAAAGCACTGGAACTGGCCCGGCGCACACCACGACCCGACCTGATACTGCTCGATATCAAGATGCCGGGCATGGACGGCTACTCCGTACTGTCCGAACTCAAGATCAACCCCAGCACCGCCAACATCCCGGTCATCTTTGTCACCGCCCTGAGCGAAGCCGCCGACGAAGCGCGCGGCCTCAAGCTTGGCGTGGCCGACTACATTACCAAGCCCGTCAATCCCGACCTCCTGCTGGCGCGCATTGGCACCCAGCTGGAACTGCAGCGCTACCGACAGAACCCGGTGATGTACGACGTGCTCGCCAACACCTCAAGCGATCACCCCTACTCCCTTCTGGTCGTGGACGATATTCCGCAAAACATCCACGAGCTGATCGAAGCCCTACGCGATCACTATCGCATCCAGGTCGCCAACTCCGGCAAGCGGGCGCTGGAAATCGTACAGGGCTCCAACCCGCCCGATCTGGTTCTGCTCGATGTAGTCATGCCGGAAATGGACGGCTACGAAGTCTGCCGGCGCATCAAGGCCAGCCCGGCGGGCAACCGCATCCCGGTCATTTTCGTGACCGTCATCGATGCGGTGGAGGATAAAGTGCGCGGCTTCGAACTGGGCGCGGCGGATTACATCACCAAGCCCTTCGATATCGACGAAGTACATGCCCGCATACGCACCCATCTGGAACTGGCCCGGCTGCGCCGTTTCCTGGAAGACCTCGTCGCACAACGCACCGCCCTGCTACAGATCAGCGAGGAAAAATACCGGGTGCTCGCCCACCGCGACCCGCTGACGGGCCTACCCAACCGCGTCCTGTTCGCCGAGCTACTGGAACACGCGGCGGAACAGGCCGCTCAAACGCAGGGCAGCTTTGCGCTGCTGTCGCTCGATCTGGACAACTTCCAGACCATCAACGAAAGCCTGGGACACAGTCAGGGCGACCAGCTGCTGATCGAAGTCGCCCAGCGCCTGCAAACCCTGCTGCCTCAGCATGATGCCATTGCGCGTACCGGCGGCGACGAATTCGACATCATCCTCGAACGGCGCAAGGACATGCCCTGGGTAGACCTGGTGGCCCAGCGCATCATCGACGAACTGAGCCGCCCCGTCGCGCTCAACGGCCAGGAAGTCTACATCGGCGCCAGCATCGGCATTGCCATTTATCCCGACGACGGCACCAACCCGGAAACCCTGCTCAGCCATGCCGACGCCGCCCTGCACGACGCCAAAGTGCAGGGGCGTGGCCGCCTGCGCTTCTTCTCGCAGGAAATGAGCCAGAAAGCCAAGGAACGCCTCACCCTGGAAACCGAGCTGCGCCAGGCGATTGAGCGCGAGGAATTCCGCCTGCACTATCAACCACAGTTCGATCTTGCCAGCGGAGAAGTCACCGGCGTTGAGGCACTCATCCGCTGGCAGCACCCCAGCCGCGGACTGATAAACCCCGGCGATTTCATCCCGCTGGCCGAAGAAAGCGGCCTCATCATCAAACTCAGCGAATGGGTACTGTGCGAAGCCTGCGCCCAGATACGGCGCTGGATGGAAAGCGGTCTGCTGCCCCGGCGCACGGCCGTCAATGTCTCCGCCCTGCACCTGAGCCGGGGCTCCCTGGTCGAATCCGTGCATGAGGCCCTGCAAACGAGCGGCGTGGCTCCCGATCAGCTGGAGCTCGAAATCACCGAAAGCTTCATCATGCTTGATCGCGAACAGTCGCTGAAAACCTTTAACGCCCTCAAAGAGTTGGGCGTGCGTCTGTCGATCGACGATTTCGGTACCGGCTACTCCTCCCTGTCCTATCTGCACCAGCTGGACGTACACAAACTCAAGATCGACATGTCCTTTGTCCGTGACATGACAACCAATACCGGCAACGCCTCCATCGTCCGCGCCATCATCGCCCTGGGCCACAGCCTGGGCCTGGAAATCGTCGCCGAAGGCGTCGAGCTCATCGAACAGGCGCGCATGCTGCGCGCGATGGAATGCGACGTCATGCAGGGCTTCCTGCTCAGCCGCCCGTTACCTGCAGCGGAAACCACCCGCTACCTGCTCGCGTACCAGCCCCACCCCTTTGCGCTGTGAAATCTCGCGCATAGAGCCCATGCGAGGTGCCGGGCTTCCGCAAGAGTGGCGCTCCTGCTTTCACCTCCATGAAGTATCACATCGGCGGCCAGCGTCTTGGCTTCGACCTACCCCGCCCGATGCGCCCGCGCCAGCTCCACGAAAGCGCGCAGGTAGTCGATGCCGGCTTCCGTCTCGCGCAGGCCCAGGAAGATCTGCTTGGAGACGCCCTCCGGGCCCAGTTTGACGGCGGCCACGTCAAATCGGGCGGCGTTTTCCTCCACCAGCCAGCGCGGCAGCGCGGCCACACCCCGGCCGCTTGCGACCATTTGCAGCAGGATGTCGGTGGTTTCGATGGTCTTGTGGCGCTTCGGCGCAATGCCGGCGGGAGTGAGGAAGCGGGTGTAGATGTCCAGCCGGTCCGCGTCCACCGGATAGGTGATGAGCGTTTCGCCACGGACATCTTCCGGATGGACATGATCCGCGCCGCGCAGCCGATGCCCCGGCCCGACCACCAGCACCTGCTCGTAATCGAACACCGGTTCGAACGCCAGCCCTTGCCGGTAGAGCGGGTCCGGGGTCACCAGCAGGTCGATTTCATAGCCGTACAGGGCGCCGATGCCGCCGAACTGGAATTTCTGCTTCACGTCCACATCCACCGCCGGCCAGGCGGCCAGATACGGGGTAACGATGCGCAACAGCCATTGATAGCAGGGATGGCACTCCATGCCGATGCGCAGAGTGCCGCACTCGCCGCGGGCGAACTGCGCCAGCCGCGTTTCGGTGTGTTCAAGCTGCGGCAGCAGGCGCCGGGCGACAGCCAGCAGGTGCTCGCCGGCCTGCGTGGGGCGCAGCCCGCGTCCTTCGCGATGCCACAGCGCAAGCCCCAGCCGGTCCTCCAGCTTGCGTACGGCATGACTGAGCGCGGACTGGGTGAGGTGCAGGCTTTCGGCGGCGGCGGTCAGCGAGCCGTGCCGGTCAACCGCGCGGATGATTTCAAGGTGGATGCGTTCGATACTGGCCATACGGGTTCCCGGTCAATCAACCCATGAACCACGATCATCGGTTGATGAAATATTACCATTTTAATTCATGAATATGGCGGCCTAGGATGGAGCACACCTTGAATATCAGGAGCCCGTCATGGTCCGCACCCACAACCTCGGCTACCCGCGCATCGGCGCACAACGCGAGCTGAAATTCGCCCTCGAAGCCTACTGGAAAGGCCAAACCTCGCGCGAGGCGCTGCTACAGACCGGCGCCGATCTGCGCCGCCGCCACTGGCAGGACCAGGCCGGGCTGGATCTCGTCCCGGTGGGCGATTTCTCTTTCTACGACCAGGTGCTGGACATGAGCTTTACCCTGGGCAATCTGCCGCTGCGCGCGCAGGGGTTTAGCGGCGACACGCTGGACAATTACTTCCGCGTTGCGCGCGGGCGCTCCGCCCCCGGGGCGGAAACCGGCGCCTGTGAAGGCGGCTGTGCCTGTTCAGGCATCGCGGCGGGCGAGATGACCAAGTGGTTCGATACCAATTACCACTACATCGTGCCCGAATTCACCGCCACGACGACGTTCCGCCTCGACGCCTCGCGCCTGCTCGGCTCGCTTGAGGAGGCGCGTGCCCAGGGTCATGAGGCCAAGCCCGTGCTGGTCGGGCCCGTCACCTACCTTGCCCTGGGCAAGTCCAAGGACGGCAGTGACCCGCTGGCGCTGCTCCCACACCTGCTGCCGGTCTATGTCGAGCTGCTCGACGCGCTTGCCGACGCCGGGGTGAAATGGGTGCAGATCGACGAACCCCTGCTCGTCACCGAACTCGACGCCCGCTGGCGGCATGCCCTGACCCATGCCTACCACGAACTCAAACGCTGCCGGGTCAAGCTGCTGGTCGCCAGCTACTTCGGCCGGCTGGGTGAGAATGCCTATCTGGCGGCCCATCTACCGGTGGCCGGCCTGCATATCGACGCGATCAACGGCCGCGAGGATGTCCTGCCCCTGATCGGCCTCTTGCCTGCCCACAAGGTGCTGTCCCTGGGCGTGGTCAACGGACGCAATGTCTGGAAGACCGACCTCAACGCCACCCTCGACTGGCTGGAACCGATAGCGCAACAACTGGGCGAGCGGCTATGGCTGGCGCCCTCCTGCGCCTTGCTGCATGTGCCGGTGGATCTGGAAAACGAAAACAGGCTCGATCCGGAAATCCGCGCCTGGCTGGCCTTTGCCCGCCAGAAGCTGGACGAAGTCGCGCTGCTCGCCCTCGCCCTGAACCAGGGCCGAGAGGCCGTGGCCGAAGCGCTGGCCGCCAACGCGGCGGACCTCGAAGCCCGCCGCCGCTCCCCACGCGTGCATAATCCGTCCGTCCAGGCGGCGCTGGCCGCCATCGACCCGAAGATGGGCCAGCGCCAGAGCCCCTACGCCCAGCGCCGCCCCAAACAGCGCGCCCGCCTGCCCCTGCCGCTGTACCCCACCACCACCATCGGCTCGTTCCCGCAGACCACCGAAATCCGCCAGGTCCGCCGGCAGTTCAAGGCCGGGGAAATCGACAGCGCAGCCTACACCGCCGCCATGCGCGAGGAAATCGCCCGCTGTGTGCGCGAACAGGAAGCGCTCGGGCTCGATGTGCTGGTGCATGGCGAGCCGGAACGCAACGACATGGTCGAGTACTTCGGCGAGCAGCTCGCCGGCTATGCCTTCAGCGGGTCCGGCTGGGTGCAGTCCTACGGCTCGCGCTGCGTCAAGCCGCCCCTTCTGTACGGCGACATCGCCCGACCGCACCCAATGACGGTCGAGTGGATCCGCTACGCCCAGTCGCTCACCGACAAACCCATGAAAGGCATGCTCACCGGCCCGGTGACCCTGCTGAACTGGTCCTTCGTACGCGATGACCAGCCGCGCGCCGACACCTGCCGGCAGCTCGCACTCGCCATCCGCGAGGAAGTACTGGACCTTGAAAAGGCCGGCGTCCCGGTAATCCAGATCGACGAAGCCGCCCTGCGCGAGGGGCTGCCGCTGCGCCGCGCCCAATGGCAGGACTATCTCGACTGGGCCATTGACGCCTTCCGCCTTACCGCCAACGGCGTGGCCGACGAAACCCAGATCCACACCCACATGTGTTACTCGGAATTCAACGACATCCTCCCCGCCATCGCCGACATGGACGCCGATGTCATCACCATCGAAACCTCCCGTTCGGACATGGAGCTGCTCGATGCCTTCAGAAGCTTTGAATACCCCAACGAAATCGGCCCCGGCGTCTACGACATTCACTCGCCCAACATCCCGAGCGAAGCGCAGATGGTCAAGCTGATGGAACGGGCCGCCGAACGCATCCCCGCCGAACGGCTGTGGGTCAACCCCGACTGCGGACTGAAAACCCGCCAGTGGAGCGAAGTCATTCCCGCCCTCACCCACATGGTCGCCGCCGCGCGCCGCTTGCGGGAAAA
>JAQVHL010000085.1 GCA_028696185.1 Halothiobacillaceae bacterium | reverse complement strand
GGCGGTGAGGCCCCGAGTAGGCAGTACGGCGCTGAAGTCACGCAGCGACGCCGTGGCGGCCTGGGCGTAGCTGAAGGTGACGTTCTCGAAACGCACTTCGTAATGGTCCGGCCGTGCAGTTGGCTCCACCAGAGGCAGGGGCGGAATGGCCAGCAAACCCTCGATGCGCTCCAGAGCAGCCTCGATCAGCTCCAGGACGGCGGTGTACATCACGAAGGTGGAGAGCGGCTCCACGAGCCGTGCCACGATGACGAACACCGCCGCCAGGATCGCCACATCGAGCGTACCCGAGACGACCCAAGCCACCCCGGACGCGAGAATCAACAGCAGTCCGACCTCCACCACACCGGTGACCAACCTGTTGGGCTTGGCGCTCTTGCGGTGACCGAGGGTCTGGATTCGCTCCAGGTCTTCGAAGCCGACATGCATGCGCTGGGCCTTCTCGCCGGCCCCGCAGGCGGCGCGCAGCGCGGGCAACCCCTGGGTGTATTCGAGAATGTCAGCACTGGTGCGCGCGTGGGCCTCGGCCAGCATGCGCATGCCACGGCCGAAGGCGGGCCGCCGCCAGCGGTAGAGTGGGACGATCGCGGGAAATATCAGCAACAGCGCCAGACCGAGACGCCAGTCCACCACCAGTAGCGCCAGGGCAGTGACCAGGGGGGTGACCACCGCGACCAGGATGAGGTCGATGATCATCAGGGTGTAGTTGAGGTTCTCGTCGACATTGCCGAGCAGGAGTTCGGTCATCTCCCCCGTGCGCCTGTCCCTCAGTCGCTCCAGCGGCATGCGGCGCAACTGCTCGCCAAGGCGCGTGCGCAGCGCGTGGGTGGCCGCAGCGAGTTCGCCGTCGAATTCGAAGTTCTGCGCGCGCCAGCGCAGCAGCGTGGCCAGCGCCATCAACGCGGTCATGGTCGCCAACCAGATCAACGCGCCACCGGCGTCCGGCTCGTTCAGGACGGCGGCGAACAGCGGCGCGACGCAGGCGAGCGCGAGGCCCTGCGAAACGGCGGCCAGGGCCAGGCCGATCAGGCTGGCGCGCAGGGCTGGCGCATGATCGCCTGCGGCGCGCAGCAGCTGCCGGTAGGTCTCGCGCCAGGAAGTGATGCGCGGCGTGGATTCGAGGACGGCGCTCATTGGACCTCCGGCTGAAGTTCTTCGCGGGACGAGCCGCGCTTGCCCAGAGCCCAGCTCTGGGCCAGTTCGTAGTTGCGCCAGAGACGGGCATAGATGCCCGCGCCGGCGAGCAGCGCCTCGTGTCGGCCGGTTTCCACGAACCGCCCATGCTCGAATACCAGGATCTGGTCGGCGTCGCGGATGGTGGCGAGGCGATGCGCCACCATGATCACCGTCTTGCCCCGCATCAGCTCGGACAGGGCGGCGATCAGGGCGGCCTCGTTTTCGGGGTCGGCATAGGCGGTGGCCTCGTCCAGAACCAGAATCGGCCGATCCTGCAGGATGGCGCGGGCGATGGTGATGCGCTGGCGCTGGCCGCCGGAGAGGAACACGCCTCGTTCCCCCACCTGGGTGTCATAGCCCTGCGGAAGGGTCATGATGAAATCGTGGGCCTGGGCCGCCCTGGCCGCCGCGGACACAGCGTCCATGCCGGCCTCGGGCAAACCCAGCCGTATGTTGTCGGCGATGCTTCCGGAAAACAGGAAGTTGTCCTGGAAAACAAAGGCCACCTGCCGCATCAGGGTCTCGGTGGACATCTCGCGCACGTCGACGCCGCCCACCAGGACGCGCCCTACGCTCACGTCCCAGAAGCGCGGGATCAACTTGGCCACGGTGCTCTTGCCGGCCCCGGAAGGGCCGACCAGGGCGACGACGCTGCCCGGCGCCACCGTGAAACTGACATCGGTCAGGGCGTCGCCATCCATCTCTCCGTAGCGGAAACCGACGCCCTCGAAACGGACGCTGGCATCCGTCGGTACTCGCTCTCGATCGGGTTCCGGCAGCACCGGAGCGGAGAGAACCTCTTGGATGCGGGCGATGCTCAACCGCGTCTTGTCGACCAGATGCTTGAGCGCCATCAGCGGCATCATGGCTTCGGCCATGCCCGTGCCGATCAGCAGCACCGCGAGCCATTGGGCGAACGGCAGGCTGTCGCGCCACGTCAGCCAGGCCCCCAGCCAGAGCAGCGCCGCCAGGGTCGGCATGGGGTTGAGAGCCGCCATGGAGAAGCGCATGGGAAAGCCGGCCTCCCGATACCAGCGGCTCAGCACGTCAAGATATTCGCGCAGGGCGAGCTGATAGCGGCCGAAGGTCGCCGCGCCGCTGTCGAAGGTGCGCACCACCGGCATGGCCTGGACGAACTCGACCACCGCCGCGCCGACCCGCTCGCGGGCCGCGTTGTAAAGCAGGACCATCTCGGCACGGTTGCGCATCGCCAGGACCATGACGCCGAAACCGAGCGCCAACACCGCCGCCGCCGTCAGGGCCAGGCGCCAATCCAGAGCCAGGAGGACGAGGAAGGTGATCGCTGGCGTGGCGTAGGCGCGGGCATGGAGCGGCGTGCTGTCGGCGACGAAGACATGCAGGGCCTTGACGTCGTCGTGCATGACCTTGGCCAGCGCCCCCGCGCCCACGGTCTGGACATAGCCGAGGGGCACACGCGCCAGGTGCCGACTGAGATCGGAGCGCAGCAAGGTCTCCAGGCGGAAGGCGGCGAAGTGCGACTCGTTGAAGGCTGCCAGGCGAAGCAAGTAGGCGGACACGGTGCAGACCAGCGCACCCAGCATCGCAGGCAAAGGCCAGGTGCCGGGCGATTCGAGCAGGTCGCGCACCGTCAGCGCCAGAAAGCCCATCGTCGCCAGCCCGAGCACGGCGGCGGCCACCGCCAGGGTCATGGCCAGGCGGATCCTGCCGCGCACCGGAGCCATGATCGCCCATGAATCAGAGACGGCTGGCGCGGGGGAGGTGTTCGAGGGAGATTTCTCAGTAAGGGTGAGGCTGGTCATCACGGTTCCTAGATGGCGGCGGCAGACCTCTGGATGCCGGGTCACCGAGCACCAGGCTGTCTCCCGCAGGCATGGCAGTGGTGGATTTCCACGACGGGATGATGGATGCCGTCGAGTCCCGCGAGGGCGGCCTTGTACCTATCGGGAGAGGCGGGCGCATGGCTCACCACCGAAGCCACCAGGGTCCAGGCGTTATGTCCCACCGACCACAGGTGCAGATCGGCGACATGGCTGTCGGCCACCGCCTCCAGGCGCTCGCCGACGAGGCGGCGCAATTCGGCGGGTGCCTCGGCATCCAGCAGGATGCCGACGGTCTGGCGCAGCAGCCCCCAACTCCAGCGCAGGATCACCAGGGAAGCCACCATGGCGATGGCCGGGTCCAGCCAGTGCCAGCCCCACAGCCAGGCGCCCAGCAGGCCAAGGATGGCAGCCACCGAGGTGGCTGCGTCGGCCATCACGTGCAGCAGCGCTGCTCGCAAATTGTGATCGCCGTGGGGGCTGTGTTCGTGGTCATGGTCGTGGTCGTGATGATGGTCGTCCGCTCCAGCCAGCAGCCAGGCGGACAGCAGGTTGACCGCTAGACCGATGACGGCCACCACCATCGCCTCCAGCGGTTGCAGTGGCTCCATGTAAAGCAGACGCCGCCCCGATTCCAGCATCAGCCAAAGAGTGGAGACGCCCAGCAGCAGGGCGCTGGTGTAGGCGGCCAGGTCGTTGATCTTGCCGCTGCCCAGGCTGAGACGGCGGTCGCGGGCGTAGCGTCGCGCCAAGTAATAGGCGCTGGCGGCAAGCCCCAGGGCGACGGCGTGGCCGCCCATGTGGATGCCATCCGCGAGCAGTGCCATGGAGCCGGTCCACAGCCCCGCCACCACCTCGATCACCATCGTCACGCAGGTGATCGCCGCTACCACCAGGGTGCGCGTTTCGGCACTGTGGCGCACGCCCTGGCCGAAGCCGTGGTCGTGATGGATGCCCGCCTGGGTGGCGCAGGGCGGGACCGTCTGAACGGTCGCAGAGATCATCGGCCTACCCCTGCTTAGAAGTACCAAGCCGCGCCCACGCCCAGGGTACGCCCGCGTGCGGGTGCGCCGGCCGTGACCGTCGGCGTGAAGTAGTAGCCGTAGAGGTCGTACTTCTCGTCCAGCAGGTTGTTGCCATACACATATACTTCCGTGTTGCCCGACGCCACGCCCACGCGCATGTCGACCTTGCGGTAACTGCCGAGATCGAAGTGGTTCTGAGGATCGGCGGCTCGCGAACCCACATAGCGATAGCTCAACCGGGCATTCATGACCGGTGAGGCCAGCCCCAGGAACTCCGGTATTGGCTTGCTGTAGGCAACCGCCAGCGTGCCGCTCCAGCGGGGTACGTCGGGGACGCGGTTGCCCGCCTGAACGTCGCCGCCATAGACACCGACCGCATCGCTCTTGATCGTGGCATCGATGTAGCTCAGCCCCCCGGAGAGTTCGAAGCCGTTACCCATGCGCCAAACACCCTCCAGTTCGGCACCCTTGCTTTCGGTGTCTGCGTTGATGGTGCCCACCGCCATGGTCGAATAGTCATATCCGAGCAGGTGTGCGTCCTTCACCTTGGTCAGGAACAGGGCACCGTTCAAGGCGAGGCGATGATCGGTGGATTCCGTCTTGAATCCGACTTCCAGAGCGTTCGAGCGGGCAGGCTTGTAGGGAGTGCTGTCGGCAACCTGAGTGGTGAAGTCACTGAACCCTCCCGACTGATAGCCGTGGGAAAAGGCGCTGTAGACATTGGTGCTGGGCGCCAGGGCGTAGGACAGAGCGACGCGACCGGTCGTGTAGTCGTCATTCAGCTTCCGGCTGTCCTGGACAGTACTGGCGCCGACATAAGTGGCGTCGTAGTGTTTCTTGTCCCAGGAATGGCGCAGACCGCCTGTGACCTTCCATTTTTCGGCGAGCGGATAGGTCACCTCGCCAAAGGCCGCGTAGCTGTCGGTCTTGAAGTCGCGATTCTGGCGGTTGCTGGCACTGTAGTAGGAATCGAACGAGCGGTCGGCGCTCGACAGATAAAGACCCGCGACCCAGAAGATCGGCGCGGCGGGCAGCGACGACAGGCGCAGCTCCTGGCTGACCTTCTTTTCATCCGAGCTATCCGTGCCGATGTATTCGATCGGATAGCCATACAGCGCCTGCATGAGTCGCTGGTCGTATCCCTTGACGCCCAGGAAGTCCGTGGTCGTATACGCTGTGATCGAAGTAAGGCGGCTGCTGTCCAGATCGTGATTGATCTCCACGGAATAGCGTTCCGCGGTTTTATGGTTGTTGTCGAAGATACCCGGCGTGAAATCCAGCTTTGCCGGATCGCCGTAGGGGCGCATGATGGTCAAAGCGGGGTTGCGCTCGTTTTTTTCGCGTTCGGCCGTGAACAGGGCGTTGGTATGGGGTGCGATATCCCACAGCAGACTACCCCGGAATGCCAAGCCGGATGGCTTTGCCAACGGCTTGCCATCCTGGGCGTTCTCGATCCAATGGTCCGCCCCTGTGTTGCGCAGCGCGAAACGGCCGCTCAGGCGCTCTGACAGGGGGCCGCTGACGACCGCCTCCTCCAGATGCTGGTTGTCTTCGCCGTACTCGCCACGGACATAACCTTCCAGGTGGCGCGTCGGCTTGCGTGTCGTGATGTTGATCGCGCCGGCCTGGCTGTTGCCGCCGAACAGGGTGCCCTGCGAGCCTTTCAGCACTTCGACACGCTCGACATCAAGAGTACCCAGACTTACGTTGCGCATGGACATCGGTACGCCGTCGACATTCAATGCCACTGAACCGTCGTCCTGGCTGACCTGATAGAGCGATCCCACGCCACGAATGAGCATGTTGGCGGAATTTGGATCGCCCCAGGAGCTTACTTCCACACCGGGCGTGATTCGCAGAGCTTCCTCGACGGTCTGCAAGCGGCGCGCCTCCACTTCCTCTCCGCCGATAACGCTGAGGCCGAAGGGAACGTCCACAGCCCGTTCCTGGCCCTGCCGGGCCGTCACGGTCACGGTCTTCAGTTCGACTGCGGCGGCGCCTGCCGTCCCGTTATCGGATAGGGCACTGACAGCCCCCGTCGAGTCGCTGGATGATCCCTTCGCGGCTTCCTGCGCCAGGGTCGCACTGGGCAGGGCGGCCAAGGCCGTCAACAAGGCGACAGCCAGGGCACTTGGCGCATGGGATGGGACTCGGCGGCCTTGCGGCTTCTTCACGTAAATCGGTTGCGGCATTCATTGCACTCCTGAAACAGGTTGACGAAACGCCGACGAACGTTGGGCATGGACACACGTGGCCTGGCTTTCGACCGACCTTGCGCACGACAGACGCCTGGAAACCGCCGGCTGGAGTCCCCGCCACCATCGTTTCCGTCGGCTTACACAAATTGACTCGACGGGCGCGGCAGAAATTGGGAGAATAATTGTGAATGATTCTCATTTGGACTCCTGCTCGATTCGGCTCGTCTTTGACCCGAATCGGTTCCAGCGAAAGGAGGTAAGTCACATGACGCCATCAGCGCATACGTCATCGGCCCTGTCGTCCGAGGTCGCCGTTTCGAGCCTGCTCGCGGAAAAGCCGGTGCCCCATATGGAGCGGGCCGCCAACTGTCGCCTGGTCAAACTGGCCCTGCGTGACGGGGTCGACACGCTGCTGTGGAGCGGGAATCTCGCCCGCCCCATGACCATGAACGTGCGTGACGACTGGGATCGAATCCACTTTTCATGCGCGCTGAAAGGACGCTGCGGCTTCTCCATGGACGGCGATGCCGCGGGAGGAAGCGAGTGCATCCTGCGCCAGGGTCTGGGCTGCATCAGCTACACCCCGGGGTGCACGGGGCGATCGTCCTACGCGGACAGCTTCGAGTATGTAACCGTCTCCGTGCGGCCCGACATCCTCTCCGACTGGGCGCCCGATCTCGACGCATCCCTGGCACGGATGCTGGATACCGCGCGGTGCTGCGCCATGCATCGTTGCAGCGCGGAAATGCGCGCAGCCGCCGGGGCCTTGAGCGGCGTGTTGCGGATGATGCCGGCCGGCCCGGAGAGGGGCGCGATACCCGTCCCCTCGGCGGCCTGGTTGCTTGGACAGTCGCTGGTGATGGTCGGTCTGGCGATCGAGGCGCACCGGGACGGGGATGCGCCGTCACCCAGCGTTTCCCCGGCAGACAGGCGCAACCTGCTTCGCGCACGGGATATTCTGCTGGCCGACCTGACCCAGGCGCCAACCATTGACGCGCTCGCGCGGGAATGCGGCCTCAGCGCCGTGAAACTCAAACGCGGCTTCAGATTGCTGTTCAACGAGAGCGTCTATGGGTTATTCCAGCGGGAACGCATGCACGAAGCGCGTCGGCGCCTGAGCGAGGGCCACACCCCGGTGACCGTGGTGGCCGCGGACCTCGGCTACGCGAACGCGAGCCACTTCGCGGCCGCCTTCCAGAAACAGTTCGGCGTTCCCCCCTCGGCCTTCAAACGCCGACGCTGAATCACGCCATCTTTGTAGCGTGGATTCACCGGGGCAGCAGAGGCCGACTTGGCCCTATCGTCGAACCTTGTCCCCGACCGGGACGGGTCGATTCCGATTCGAGCATAAGCTCGCCCGATCAGGGCTGCACCATATTTGCAACCAATTATCATTTCCTACTTATTGTTGGCCTCGCTTGCTGACCACCCGGTGTCAGTCGGCCTATTTCGCACCCACCACGAGCCGTCTATGCCGCACGCACCTGCCTGGTCACCCCGCACGAAGGAGCGAGCCAATGGATGATTTCGTCGACACACTCAATTGGCCATTGGTGGGCCTTCACATGCCGGCACGAGTGGCCGACGACCAAATCACCGGCATGATCGCCCAACTGGAAGCGCTGTACGCGCGCGCTGAGCCTTTCGTTCTAGTGATGGAGGGGGTCGAGTTCCCGAGCCAATCCGGGCGCTTCATGGCGACCTATACACAGTGGAGCCGGGACAACTTTACCGCGCAACAACGCTACTGCCTGGGGGCTGTTCGCATTGAGGCAGATGAAATGTGTAGACGTGAGTTCACGCGTAAGGCCGAAGCATGGAATGCGTCCGGCCGGGCTCCCTACCCCTATCAGGTTGTCGCCACACGCCTGGAGGCCGAGGTGTCAGCCCACGCATGGTTGGCGGCTGCCTCACGCGGAGGTTCGTCGTGACTCGCCACATCCCCTACTGGTCCTACTACCTTCACCAGGGCATGCTCACGGCGCTGGTCATGCAGGGGGTCGTCGGCTATTTCCGCCACGCCGGGCTGGACCTCGCGCAGCTCAGTTGGTTGTCGCTCGCCATGCTGCCCTGGGTGGGCAAGTTCCTATGGGCGCCGTGGTGCGAACGGCACGCCCTGCCGCTCTCAGGCAACCGCTACCTCGGAAGCCTCGTGCTCCTTCAGGTTGGAATGG
>JAQVHL010000084.1 GCA_028696185.1 Halothiobacillaceae bacterium | reverse complement strand
CGTGTAGCCCGCAATCCCTGATGTAGGGCGGGTTGCAACCCGCCGAATGGAAGCGTGGCCGCCCTTCGGTTGGTTCGGTCGTTTGCAAACCATCCGCGCCCTCAATAACTGGCGCACCACGCTGACCTACAGCAACGCCTCGCCCCCGGCTGAGCAAGTTCGGCGTGCATTGCTGTGCGGACGGTCAGCCGTATCGTGGCGGGGCTGGCGCCGCGCCTTTTGTCGTGCCCCCATTGCCGCCATGCACGCGAGCAGGCATGATGCGCGGATGACGTCTGTTGCGGGTTGGGTGCCCGCACCTTGCGCACTGATTTTGTGCGTTCCGCGCGATGCGAGAACCAAATTGGTGCGTGCGGTGTGTGTGGTGGCCGCCGCATCGCGCAGACGCGATGGGTGGCCGGCCTCGATTTGGCGCATCGGGGGGCGCTAACGCACCGTTCGCGAGCGGTCGGCACGCTTCATGCTTTAGCCATTCCGGTTTTCCGGCAGACCAGAAACAGACTCCTTACCCTGGCGGTTTCCTTTCGGAGGTATCCATGTCCGCAAGCAATGTAATGAAGATGATCGAGGAAAACGGCGTCAAGTTCGTCGATTTCCGCTTCACCGATACCCGTGGCAAGCAGCAGCACGTCACTTACCCGGCGTCCCGTATCGATGAGGACAGCTTTGAGGCGGGCGTGATGTTCGACGGTTCTTCCATCGCCGGCTGGAAGGGCATCCAGGCCTCCGACATGATCCTGATGCCGGATGCGTCCACCGCTCAGATGGATCCGTTCTCCGAAGAGCCGACCCTGATCGTGGTCTGCGACGTGATCGAGCCGGACACCATGCAGGGCTATGGTCGCGATCCGCGCTCCATCGCCAAGCGCGCCGAAGCCTTCCTGCAGTCCACCGGGCTTGCGGATGTGGCTTTCTTTGGTCCGGAGAACGAGTTCTTCATCTTTGACGACGTCCGCTGGGGCGCCGACATGTCCGGCTGTTTCGTCAAGCTGGACTCCTCCGAAGCGGCCTGGAACACCGAGCGCGTCTATCCGGACGGCAACATGGGGCACCGTCCGGGCGTGAAGGGCGGCTATTTCCCGGTTCCGCCGGTCGATTCGCTGCATGACATCCGTCAGGCCATGTGCCTGGTGCTCGAAGAGATGGGGCTGAACGTCGAGGTGCACCACCACGAAGTGGCCACCGCCGGCCAGTGCGAGATTGGCGTGGGTTTCAACACGCTGGTGAAAAAGGCCGATGAGGTACAGACCCTCAAGTACGTCATCCAGAACGTGGCGCACAGCTACGGCAAGACCGTCACCTTCATGCCCAAACCGATCGTTGGCGATAACGGTTCCGGCATGCACGTCCATATGTCGCTGGGCAAGGACGGCAAGAACCTGTTCTCCGGCGACGGCTATGCCGGTCTGTCCGAGATGGCGCTGTATTACATCGGCGGCATCATCAAGCACACCCACGCCCTGAATGCCTTCTGCAATCCGTCCACCAACAGCTACAAGCGTCTGGTGCCGCACTTCGAAGCGCCGGTTAAGCTGGCGTACTCCAGCCGCAACCGCTCTGCTTCGATCCGTATTCCGTTCGTCACCAATCCCAAGGCGCGCCGTATTGAAGTGCGCTATCCGGATTCCACTGCCAACCCCTACCTGGCGTTTGCGGCGCTGATGATGGCGGGCCTCGACGGTATCCAGAACAAGATTCATCCGGGCGAAGCAGCCAGCAAGAACCTCTACGACCTGCCGCCGGAAGAGGAGAAGTCCATCCCTGAAGTGGCCTTCTCCCTGGATCAGGCGTTGGCCGCACTGGATCAGGACCGCGAGTTCCTGAAAAAAGGCGGCGTGTTCAGCGACGAGTTCATCGATGCCTACATCGAGCTCAAGCAGTCCGAAGTACAGCGTGTACGCATGACGACCCATCCGGTCGAGTTCGACCTGTACTACAGCCTCTGAGCCCCGGCGCTCTTCGATAGCTGCAAAGCCCCGCCCCGTGCGGGGCTTTTTGTCGCTAGGGTCTTGCGAAACACTGCACTCGCGCCGGGGTTTGGTTGTATAGTCAATTCATGCGCCCGATTCTCGCCCTACTGTTGCTGTCCTGCTCCCTGACCGCCGTTTCGGCGGAAATCTATCGCTTTGTCGACAAGGATGGGCGGGTGGTGTTTACCGACGAGCCGATCAAGGGCGCCAGGCCCGTGCATGTCGATCCGGCGCCGCCGATTCATCTGGTCATTCCCAAATCGCCTGTGTCGCCGGCTACCGCGCCTGCTGGCGCTGCGTCGTCGGCCATGCCGGAGGGTATTACGCGCGCCGGTCCGGCCGATGCGCCGGCCGCCGCGCCTGCCCCGGCGGTTTACCGTTCGCTGAAAGTGCTTGAACCGGCTGAACGCACGGCAGGTGTGGGGGGGCTGCTCAAGGTGCGCCTGGGGCTTGAGCCGCCGCTGGACGCGGCGCGAGGGCACGGTGTGAGCGTGTTTCTTGACGGGCATCCCGTCGTCGTGCGTAGCCAAGGTATGGTACATGCCGTCCCCGATGTCGAGCCGGGCAAGCACAGTGTGCAGGCCGTCGTGTTCGATGGTGAGGGGAATGAGCTGCTGCGCGGCGAAGAGCGCGTTTTCGAGTTCGCCCCCGCCCCCTCTGGCGCGACATCATCTACGCCAGCGACGGCCCCCGCGCCATCTCTGGCTCCCCAGCCTGCGCCTGGAGGCGGTTGAGCGGCGCACTGATTTGGTGCGGCGTGGACGGTGGGGCGGCGTCAAGCGGCTCCAAAGTCCGGCATGTTTTCTGCTTTTCACTTGGCGGTAACAGCCCACTTCCCGTGAAACCGGTTCCAGCATGAGCAGCACGCCCCGACCGCCTATTGCCGAGAAACTGCTCGATAACCAGTCGAACGCCGTGCTCCTGCTTGATCGGGAGCTGGGTTTGCTGACCATGAATCCTTCGGCGGAAAACCTGCTCTCGACCAGCCTGAGCAAGGCGCGCAAAAGCGGCATGGGCGAGCTTTTCGCCGAGAATCCGCGTCTGGCCGCCTCCATGAGCGCTTCGCTGGAAACGGGGCATCCCTGCACCCTGCGCGAGCTGACCCTTGACGTGCCGGGGCATCGGCGCGTGACTGTGGACTGCACCATCACGCCGTTACAGGATCCCGTGCTTGGGTATACGGTGCTCGTTGAAATGATGGATGTCGACCGTCATCTGCGCATCGCGCGCGAGGAGCAGCTGCTGTCCCTGCACCAGACCACGCGGCATCTGATCCGTGGTTTGGCGCACGAGGTGAAGAACCCCTTGGGGGGCTTGCGTGGGGCGGCTCAATTGCTGGATCGCGAGCTGACCGACGACGGATTGCGAGAGTACACCCGTATCATCCTGCACGAAACCGACCGCCTCAGAGCATTGGTGGATCGCATGCTCGGTCCCAATACGCTGCCGCGTCGTCAGCGCATCAACATTCATGAGCCCCTGGAATATGTCCGCCAGCTCGTCTCGGTGGAATTTCCCGGCGGGCATGTGCGCATCGAGGCCGATTACGATCCCAGCATTCCCGAGATACTGGCCGATCCGGATCAGCTCATTCAGGCCCTGCTCAATATCGTGCGCAACGCCGTACAGGCCCTGCGTGACACGCCGGATGCGCGCATTGTATTGCGCACCCGCATTCAGCGTCAGTTCACCTTGGGCAATGTGCGCCATAAGCTGGTGGCGCGCATTGACATCATCGACAACGGTCCCGGCATCCCTCCGGCCATCCAGGAGCATGTGTTCTTCCCGATGGTCAGTGGCCGGCCGGATGGCACTGGCCTGGGCTTGTCCATCGCTCAGACCCTGATCGCCCAGCATGGCGGTCTGATTGAATTCACCAGCCAGCCGGGCCGGACCGTATTCACCCTTCTGTTACCCGTGGAATCCGACGATGAACCGAACCAATCGCATCTGGGTGATTGACGACGATCCCTCCATCCGCTGGGTGCTGGAGCGCGCGCTGGGCAAGGCCGGGTTCAGCGTGGAAAGCTTTGCCGGGGCGGCGGAGGCCAGTGAGCGGCTCAAGCGCGACGTGCCCGGCGCCATCATCTCCGATGTGCGCATGCCCGGCACCGATGGATTAAGCTTCATGCGCGAGGTCAAACGGGCGCATCCTGAGTTGCCGGTCATCATCATGACCGCGCATTCTGATCTTGACAGTACCGTCTCGGCATTCGAGGGCGGCGCCTTTGACTACCTGCCCAAGCCCTTCGATGTGGATGAGGCGGTGGAACTGGCGCGGCGTGCCTGTCAGTGCCGGGCCGATGCGTTCGCACGTACCGATGAAAGTGAGCCGCCCCCGACGGTCGAGGCGGAAATCATTGGCAATGCCCCGGCCATGCAGGAAGTCTTCCGCGCCATAGGGCGTCTGTCGCGCTCCAACATCACCGTGCTCATCAACGGTGAATCCGGCACCGGCAAGGAGCTGGTTGCCCGCGCCCTGCACCGCCACAGTCCACGCGCCGAGCGCCCATTCATCGCTATCAACACGGCGGCGATTCCCAAGGATCTGCTTGAATCCGAGTTGTTCGGGCACGAGAAGGGCGCCTTCACCGGCGCCCAGGCTCAACGCCGGGGACGTTTCGAGCAGGCTGACGGCGGCACATTGTTTCTGGATGAGATCGGCGACATGCCTTTCGATCTGCAGACCCGCCTTTTGCGCGTGCTGGCGGACGGGCAGTTTTACCGTGTCGGTGGGCATACGCCGGTACGCGCAGATGTGCGCATCATTGCCGCCACTCACCAGAATCTCGAAGAACGGGTGCGGCAGGGGCTGTTCCGCGAGGATTTGTTCCATCGCCTGAACGTCATCCGCCTGCATCTGCCTTCCTTGCGCGAACGGCGCGAGGACATTCCGCTGCTGCTGGAACATTTTCTCAAGCGCGCGGCGAAGGAGCTTGGGGTGCCTTCCAAATCGCTGCGTCCGGAGGTGCTGGACTTTCTCTCCCGGCTCGACTGGCCAGGGAATGTGCGCCAGATGGAGAACGCCTGCCGCTGGCTGACCGTCATGGCGCCTGGAAATGAGGTCCACATGGAAGACCTGCCGCCGGAGCTGGTGCGAGTGCCCACCGAGGCCGTGGAAACGGCGCCGGTTGCGCAATGGGACGGCTTGCTGCGCCGCTGGGCCGATCAGCGTCTGGCCGAGGGCGCGCATGACCTGCTGGGGGAGGCCACGCCGGTTTTCGAGCGGGTAATGATCGAAGCCGCTCTGGAGCGCACGAACGGGCTCAAACAGGAGGCGGCGCAGCTTCTGGGGTGGGGGCGCAATACCCTGACCCGCAAGATGAAAGACCTTGCGATGGATTGACAGCGCCTCGCTGCTGCCAGTTGTTTGTGTGCAGCGTGTACGCCCGGTGACGCGTCGTGCCCATGATACACTCGAAAAAAAGCACCATCGTGGGGCGTGAGGCATGGCGGTCAGCGCAGTCTTCAGTATCAAGGGCGGGGTTGGTAAAACCGCCGCTGCCGTCAATCTTGCAGCGCTGTCGGCCGTGCATGGCCGGCGGGTGCTGCTGTGGGATCTGGACCCGCAAGGGGCGGCCACCTGGTATCTTCAGGGAGAGGCGCTCGACAACACACCGCTGAAGCGCTTGCTCAAGGGCAAGGGCATCGGCGAGCGCATTCGTCCCACCGCTCAACGCAATCTGTTCTTGCTGCCTTCCGACCCGCATTACCGTGATCTGGAGCGCGTGCTGGACGACATGAAGCGTTCCACCCTGCGCCTGCGCGAGATGCTGGGGGAAATCGGCGAGGATTTCGACGAGATATGGATCGATTGTCCACCAGGGCTTTCCCTGCTTGCGGATAACCTGTTCCGGGCCGTGGATCGCCTGATCGTGCCGCTGGTGCCGACCTGGCTCTCCGAGCGTGCCTATCTGCAACTGGTGGAAGACTTGCGGGAGCGCTGCCCGCATCCGCCGCAGTTGCTTGCGTTCTTGTCCATGGTTGACCGCCGTCGTGCCCTGCATCGCGATTTCTATGCCACGCATGGTGCGAGTCTGCCGGGTTTGCTGCCGGTGGAGATTCCCTATGCCTCACTTATCGAACAAATGGGCGAGGCGCGCGCGCCGCTCGTATGGACACATTCGCGTTCCGAGCCGGCGCAGGCGTATTTCCGGCTGTGGAAACAGCTGGAGCAGGCCGGTTGAGAGAACTTGAAACCGGCGGCGAGGGGATGCGCCGGTTTCAGGTCTGGGCGATGCGGGCGAGCAGGGCGTCAAAGGCGTCGCTGAACAGTTTCAGACCCTCCTCCTGCAGGCTTTGTGCAATTTCGCCGTCCATATTGATGCCGAGCTCGCCCAGCGCCCGATATACCGCCTCGGCCTCTTCGATACCCTGGTCGACACTGCGGTTGACGCGCCCATGGTCAGCAAAGGCCTTGAGCGTGCCATCGGGCAGGGTATTGATGGTTTCCGGGCCAATCAGGTTTTCAACGTACAGAAGGTCGCTATAGGCGGCGTTTTTGGTGCCGGTGCTGGCCCAGAGCAGGTATTGCGGTCGTGCGCCGGCGTTGGCGAGATCGGCGAAAGCCGGGCCATGGAACAGGCTCTGATAATACCGGTAAGCCAGACGAGCCATCGCCAGGGCGGCCTGACCGCGCAGTGCGAGCGCCCCCTCACTGCCGATGGCGGTCAGTCGCGCATCCACCAGGGTGTCTACGCGGCTGAGGAACAGGCTGGCCACGCATTTGACCACCGACAGGTCCCCGCCGGCCTGCTGCAGGCGGCGCAGGCCGCGGATGTAGGCATCGAACACGGCGCGGACATGACCGAGCGAGAACATCAGGGTGATGTTCAGGCTGTGGCCACGGGCGACGAGTTCCTCGAAGGCGTGTATGCCTTCTTCGGTGGCTGGAATCTTGATGAGCAGATTGGCGCGGCCGGTGAGGCCGCGCAGACGTTCGGCGGCAACCACGCTGCTGACGGGGTTGTGTGCAAGCTTGGGGGATTCTTCCCAGCTTACGTATCCGTCGTCGCCGCCGCTGATCTCGAAGATCGGGCGCAGCAGGTCGCAGGCGGCCTGGATGTCGCGCACCACCAGTTGTTCGTAGATCGCTTCGACATCGTCGAGCTCATGTTTGAGGCGATGGATGTCCTCCCGGTAGTAGGGGCTTTCGCGAATCGCTTTTTCAAAGATGCTGGGGTTGGAGGTGATCCCGCGTATGCCGTAATCCTCGATATACCGGGCCAGCTGGCCTTCTTCGAGCAGGGTGCGTGAGAGATTGTCGAGCCAGAGGCTCTGGCCTTGGGTGTCGCGCAGGCGGCGCAGGGATTCCAAACTCATGACCATCCTCCGGAGCTGTCCGTGTTATCCGGAGTGTAGCAGAGGCCGGCAGGATCACAGGCTGAAGGTGGAAAGCCCCGGCGTTCCCTGCCGGACCACTTCAGCCGAGCAGTTCGCGACGTGGGTCGAAGGGCAGGGTGGCAGCCATTTCCTCGTAAAATTCCCGCGCTTCACGGGTGGTGGCCGGCGGGGTGTGGATTTCCAGCACGATATAGAAATCCCCAGGCGGTGAGCCCGGCAGGCCACGACCTTTCAGGCGCAGGCGGCGTCCGCTTTGCGAGTCTGGCGGAATCTTGAGTTCCACGCGCCCGGTCGGTGTGGGTACTTCGATGCGGTGTCCCAGCGCTGCCTCCCAGGGGGTGACCGGGACGCGCAGCAGGATGTCGCGCCCATCGAGTGTGAAATACGGATGGGCCTGGAATTCCACTTCCAGGAACAGGTCGCCGTTCGGCGCACCGCCGCTGCCCTGACCGCCCTGGCCCACCAGCCGGATTTTCTGACCCTCGCCGATGCCGGGAGGGATGCGAACCTTCAAGGTGCGGGTGCGCTGGCGGACGACGCCATCCGGGCCGATTTCGGGCAGGGTGAAGGTGACTTCGCGCTGTGCGCCGATGCAGGCATCTTCGATGCTGATAAGAATGCGCGCATTCTGATCCCGCCCGCGTGTGCGCGGGGCGCCACCCGTCGCTCCGGTCTGGGGGCCGCCCGTCGAGCTGGTGCCTTTGCGCCCCCGGGCTTCTTCGGCGAAGAAGGCTTTGAAGAATTCGCTGAATCCTCTGGCGCGCTCATCGGAAAAGGCATCGCTGAACCCGCTGCCTGGCGGCGGGCGAATGTCATCGCCGGGGCGCCACTGACCGCCCAACTGATCGTAGCGCGCGCGTTTCTGCGCATCGCCCAGCACCTCGTAGGCTTCGTTGATTTCCTTGAAGCGTTCTTCGGCGCCCGGTTCGCTGCTGCGATCCGGGTGGTACTTCTGGGCGAGCTTGCGATAGGCGCGCTTGATCTCGTCGGCAGTTGAGCGGCGGGCAACGCCCAGTACGGCGTAATAGTCTTTGTATTTCACGGTGTCGCGGTCATTCCACGGTGATGCGTCGCGGTTGACGCTGCCCGGTTTTGGAGAGCGTCAGTTCAGGTTTGTCATGTTCGCCGCGCGACGGGAGATTGTCTACATCCATACGTCGCACGGTCAGAGGTGGCTCTGCGATGTCCAGTGCGTAGT
>JAQVHL010000024.1 GCA_028696185.1 Halothiobacillaceae bacterium | reverse complement strand
CCGCCGCAGCGCCAGGCGTCGCAGTCAACAAGGCAACGCTGAAAGGCGCGGCATACGTGCTTTGGCGCCATTTATCGCTGCGGTAAAGCTGTGCCCATTCGAGCGTTTGGCGGAACGGCTCGGCCAAATGAGCCTCGTCCAGCAGAATCAGGCAGTCCGAACCAACCAGTCCGGCATGTACAGGCTTCATGGAATCGGAAACGCCGTAACCGCGAAACAGCAGGCGTGAACCGACTTGGTCCACCGTCGAACACAGGACCGTCGGTTGCGAAGGCGTGCGTGCCCAATCTTCCTCGCGCGGGATGCCGCCGCGCAACCGGCGCGTGATCAGCGGCGGTCCGTCACCAGAAAGGGACTTGAGCTTTGCAGCAACAGATCGAACTACTCGCCCTTGACGAATACGATCCAGTGTTTCAGTGCGTTCATGCTGCGTCTCGTCTTGAAACTTCTTCTTGAGATTTTCGGCATCGCCATCCGTCAGTAAAGACCAATCTAAGGCGTCCGTGATTTTTTGCGCGCGCCCGAAAGCGTCATCCACCACCAGTCGGCGATCCACAACGAAGGCAATACGAACTGGCGCCTCGCGTTCAGAGCCGCGGTCGGCTTGTAACGCAAGGTGGAACACTGCAATGTCTATGGCTGCTGTTTTGCCTGAGCCCGTGGGCAAATCCAGCGTCGCGGGCCATTTACCGCCCTGCCCGACCTTTGCCAGCAGGCGTTTTTGCCACGGGAAAGGATCAACACCGTGAACTTCCCTGAAGAATTCCGCAAAGTCATTGACGGTCAGCATCACCCCTTCTCCCCACCGAGCGAACGGCACAGCCCCATACCAAGAAAGCGCCCCGCACCCAGCAACAACGGGCCTTCGACTGGCTCAGAAAATTCGATGACCGCGTGCGTCAGTTGCCGCCCCGCCATCGAATCCGGCAACCGCCAGTTCATCCACGCTGGTCCGCGACCCGACGGATAGGCAGAGACAGCACCTTGCAAGGCGGAATGTTTGTCCGGGAACACGGCGATGGGTCGCGGCAAGCTGATGCGTTCACAGGCAGCGGCGACCAACTCCGAGATTTCTTCGATGCGCGCTTCGCCCTGCTTTTTGAGATAGCGATCAAGAACGATAGGCGTGACTGTGGCAAAACGACAGGCAGCGTCGGTATAGATCGCAGGCTTGAGCGAGGAGCGGAAACTCGGTGGAACCTCGAACGATGGCGAGAACTTGAGCGCGAAGGACTGGTTTGCCGCCGCGCCTTGCACGGACTTCACTTCCAGCACGCGCCGCCCGTAATCGTCATTCAACGGTGCGAGTTTCCGCAGCACTTTGCGAAAGGTTTCGTCTTCGAGCAGGTCAAAACTTGTTGGCGGAACCAGCGCAAAGCCAAGCACACGCCCGTCAGCGTGCGCAAATCCGGTGAAGCTCAAGGGCACAACCGCCATGTGAGGCGCACGGGCCGGGCTGCCACCATCTTCATGCCCGCTGACGACGGCAGGAATCGCTTCGCCGATTTGACCGTAACCACTCATCAGCGCGGTGCGGATGCCGCGCGCAACGATGGCAGCCGCGCGCATGTCCGGCATTTCGCCACCGACATGCTCCAGTACCAACCAGCGGTCGGAGAATACATTGCGGCGTGATTCAGGTGTTTGCGGCTTGGCCGTCATCGGAGCACCGGGGCGAGGCCGGTCTTTCTTGTCCGCTGTTTGCACGAAGCGAGCGTGACTTTCGCAAAGCTCTTTCAATCGGCCCTCATAGACACGGCGTTTCGGCTCCCGCATCGTTTCTATAGATGGCGATTCCATTCGCGTAAATCGGCAGCGCGTCAAACTGGACGAATGGCCGACATACGGAGTGTCTCGTGCCAATCGGTCGAGCGCGTTGAATGCGTCTTCGTCGGGCTCTTCGTTCCAGATATAACGCACGATGGGATCGTGCGGTCTGGCAGCCGGGAAACGCCGAGGTTGGCGACTGCGCATGGCTGGCAAGACGCCTGCGGCATTCTTTGCTTTGTCGGTGCGCGGATCATTCGGTGGCACGAACACCGAAGGTGTGGTACGTGCATCGGCATCGGATGCCTCGTACATAGGCGGCAATTGTCTTTCCAACCATTCCAGCGCCTCGCGCTCGGACTGCGCTTCTTTCAAACCACCATGCGTGCCCCAAGTCGCCACCAATGCCGAAAAGACGCGGTCTGGCTGCGGCGGCCAATCGGGTTCTTCGCTGTCCGGGCTTATCGCGGAAAAACACACGCCGCCGAGATATTCGATCTCAAGTGCCAGCGCCATCGTCGTCCTCCGATTCGCCTGCGCCACTCAGGGCCAGTTCCTGGCTCCGACGCACGATCTCGACGAGTTTTTCTTGCGGCTTCAACTCGGTCTTGGCAGATAGCGTGAAGCCTTTACTCTTGGCTTCCTCAAATGCCTCGTTGTAGAGCTTGCGTGCTGCCTCACGGTCAACCACTACCTCTTTGGTAGAGCCATCCGCATGAACGAGCTCCAGAGGAGTCGCACCATCGCATACCAGATCGCAACGCGAACGCAGAGCATAGCCGCGAGCGTCCTGCTCGGTGAGCGCCAGCACTCCCAGCGCGGCGAGCAATGCACGGCCAGCGGCATCTTTGCTGGCGTCTCCACCAAATCGCAGGTGGCGCAAAGCCGCAAAGCTCAGAACGAAGCTGTGTTCGAGGTGGTCGCAGGTAATGCCGAGCGGCTGCACAGATGGTGCGATATTGCCGTGGTTAACTTCAGATGGTCTGACCTGTTTGGCACCCGCACCGGCATCCACCTCGGTCGTCGCCCACCCATTGGCGCCTTTGAATATCTCTACCTTGCGCAACACACCCAACGGGTCCATGCGACTACCTGTGCGCCGCCCGGAAGTCGTAACCGAAATCTCTCCTGTGCGCCTATCCACGACCTCTTCCACCGGTACATCAATAGCCACGATCTCCGAAGTCAGGCAACGTGCGAACTTCGCCCCCAGCCCACCACCTTGTCCGGTCGAGTGCCAAGCGCCGAACAACAGGGCATTGGGCGAGATTTCCAGCAGCGCGGACGCATCCTTCAAACTGGCCGTTGCGAGCCGCTGACCAACGTCACTTGCCATGAAAGGCGCGCCATTGTTCAGACTGTCGCGCAGGATGGCGTCATAAACGCGGTGCGGCGCGTCCAACGAGGTAATCTGCGTTACCCCGGTCAGATTGCTGCCGGAGAAATCCACCACGACGTGCGGAATCGTCACGCCGTCGGCGATGGCGTCCAACAGAGATTCCTCGAGCCGGTTCGCCTGCGATTGCACGCTATCCACCAGCACACACCAGATTTCCTTGTCGCCGATGCGCCTTTTCTCGAAGACATGTCTCGGCGGCGCGTTTCTGTCGGTCCGTTTCTCCGCATCCGAAGGCGGGTAGGTTGGCGGAAAAATTTTGTCGCCCCTGCCGCCAACGGGCTGCAAGGTTTGGCGTCGCCGCAAGGCGGCATCTTTGGAAACCATCCTATTCAGTTCTTCAACATGCATGTCGCGCTCCTTACTTCAGTTTGGGCGTGGGCGGCAGTCACAGATGCCGGCTTAGGGTCAACGAGGCCGGGACAAAACCACGGAAAAATCACTTAATTATCAACAACTAAAAACAAATCTAGTTCTTCAATGAGGACCGATGCATTGAGTCGGCATTGAAGATGCTACTTGCCACAGAAATGATCGTCAATCTAAATACAAATCTAGTGAATAGATAAATTTTGGATAGCATGCCATACAATCTCGCCGAGATCACCAGCGGATGACCGTAACGTCGATTTGTAGGTACACTATGACCAAGTTCGAATGGGATGAGGACAAGCGTCTCGCCAACATCCGGAAGCACGGGATCGATTTCGTCGATATGCCTGCCATGTTTGAGGGTGATACTCTCAGCTATGAGGACACTCGCTTCGAGTACCGCGAGTACCGCCTCATAACCATCGGACGTCTCCGGGACTTTGTAGTCCTTGTCGCCCATACCGAAACCGACGACACGATCCGCATCATCCATGCCCGCAAAGCCAGCAAAGAAACCGCGCGTCACTACTCCGAGCACTTCCGCAACTGACTGGGGAAGGCTGGAACAGTTGCCCGACGAGGATATCGATAACTCCGATATTCCCGAACCGACCCCTGAGCAGTTCGCTCGCGCTGTTGCGCGCCACGGCTTGAAGCCCTTGCCACGCAAGCAGCAGTTGACCTTGCGCATCGACGCCGATGTATTGCAGTGGTTCAAGGAGGGCGGTCGGGGATACCAGTCCCGCATCAATGCGCTGCTGCGTGCATATGTGGAGGCGCACCGCCAAGGAAAATGAGTTGGCGGCACCGGGCCGACAGTAACACTCATGCCCCCTCCTCCCTCGCCCGCCCCAAGAAACCGAGTCCGGCACTGACCCAAAAGAGGGGCTCCCCGTACTCGGTGCATCCTGAGCGACGGACACTGCGAATGTCAGGCCCAGATCCGCAACGATGGCCGCTCTCAATGCCAGTCATGACACCATCTCCAGCCCAACCTCCACCTCAACCCGTTCCCACGGATTCCTCGATTCCGCGAACCGCACGATGCGCGTGCTCATCCGTTCCCCCCGATCCAGCATCTGGCTGACGGCGTGGTTTTCGCGGCGCGGGAGGTAGCCGAGTTTGTATCCCTGCCAGTCGATGCGCACGGCCATGGGGTCGTGGGGGTTGGCGGGTTCGCGGATCAAATCGAGGGGGTCGCCTTCGGCCAGTTGCGCCCAGAGTGTTGGGCCGTGGTGGTACTGGAAGCCGGCGACCGGGGAGGTCTGGATGCGCAGGCGCAGGGGCGGTTGCGGCGTGGGCGCGGCGCGCAGCGGGACGGGGGCGGCGGCGAGTCCGGCGAGGGCCAGCAGGTGGCGCAGGACGTGGCGACGGGTGAGCATGGCGTTGTTCTCCTCCCTGGGGGTTCACTTTGTCTCAGTGTGCGCCTCGTTTGTCTCAAATCCTGAGTATGTTCGGGCCATGCGTGAAATTTCCTGCGTGACTTCGTGACGCAGGCTGTCGGGGGCGATGACTTCGACGTGGTGGCCGTGGCGGAGGATGTCGCCGATGAGTTCACGAGGGTCGGCGTAGGGGAAGCGCAGTTCGTAGCGTCCGTCGGGCAGCCATTGGTTTTGCTGTTCGGGGTGCCAGCTTTCATCGGCCACCCAGCGGGCGCGTTCGGCAGAGAAACGCAGGATGGCGGTGTGGCGGGCGGGGCCGGCGAAGATGCCGTAGGCGGCTTGCCCTGCGTCGTCCCTGGCTTCGGGCGGTATGTCGGCAGGGCGGTCGAGTCGTTCGGCGTGCTGGATGCGGTCGATGGAGAACCGTCGGGGGGCGTTTTCGCGGTGGCACCAGGCGTCGAGGTACCAGTTGTCGCGGTAGTGCAGCAGGCGGCAGGGGGAGATTTCGCGTTCGCTCGTCTGGTTGCGGCCGCGGCCGTGGTAGCGGATGAAAACGCGTTGCCGTTCGACGCAGGCGGCGACGAGGGTGGCGAAGTGGGTGGGGTTGCCGGCGTAGCGGCGGCGGAAGGCAGGTTGCAGGCTCAGGCTGTGGGCGAGCCGTTCGCCGTCGAAGCCGGGGGCGGCTTTGTGCAGCAGGCTTTCCAGCCGTTCACGCAGGGGGGCGAGGTGTTCGGCAAAGATGCCCGGCTCCAGTTCGTCGAGGATGTGCTGGACGGCGAGGATGGCTTGCAGTTCGTCGGCGCTGAACCATAGTCCGGGCAGTTCGAAGCTTTGGCGGGTGTCGTAGAGATAGCCGCGCCCGCGCCGGTTGAGGATGGGGGCGCCGTAGAAGTCGCGCAGGCGTTCGATGAGGCGGTGAAGGGTGGCGCGGGAGCAGTCGAGCTCCTGGCACAGCCGGGCCTGGGAAAGCGGCTGGCGATGGCGGGAGAGCAAGGTATGTAATTTGTAGGTACGTTCAAGTCCGTCCATGGGGTTCGCGCCACAGTGTTGCTAACAGCTATTGAAAAACGCTTTTCGATAGCTTGTTATAGCCGATTTCGGGAACCTTGGGCGAATCGGGGCGGTCAATGAGGCGGCTTTACGCCTGCCCAACGGGCCTATTCCCTGATAACAGAACGGGTTACACGCAGGATGGCAGGATTCCTGCTAAGATGGCGCGGCGCCGGAGCCGGCAGCGCGGAATATTGGCGGAGGGAGTGGGATTCGAACCCACGTGGGGCGGTTAAGCCCCAACTCGATTTCGAGTCGAGCCCGTTACGGCCACTTCGGTACCCCTCCGGGGGGGATGCCGGGGCGGAGGCGCTACCGGCTTTTCAGGACGGCGCATAGCTTAACAAGACTGCATGAGTGTCACAATGGTTGATAAGCCTTCCGACAGCAAAACCGATCAGCCGGGAGCGCCGCGCCGCTGCGGCGCCTCTACCTGCGGGCTGGGGGTGCTCGCGCTGTTCGTTTTGCCGGTGATCTGGTGGGCGTCGATGTATCTGGAGCTGCCGGTTGATCCGGGCGAGCCGCCGCGTGTTTTTCTCTGGCATCCGGCGCTGCCCTTTTCACGCGAGACGCAGATGGAGGATGTGCTGCGCCACGGCACGCTGCGCGTGGCGACGCGCATCAGCCCGACAACGTATGTCCCGGCCGAGCCGGAGCCCTACGGGCTGGAGCATGATCTGGCGGTCGCTTTTGCCGAATCGCTGGGCGTGAGGGTGGAGTTCGTGCTGTTCGACGATCCGGGCGCGCTTTTCGAGGCGGTGCGCACGGGCAAGGCGCATCTGGCCGCGGCGGGGCTGGCCGTGAGCGAGGATCGCGAGCGGCATTTCCGCTTCACGCCACCGTACATGGAGGTCACGCGCCAGCTGCTTTACCGTGATACCACGTCCCGACCGGAAACGCTGGCGCAACTGGGCAATGTCAATATCGAAACACCCTCGGGCGCGAGCCATGAGCAATGGCTGCGCGAGATGAGCGAGGAGTTTCCCGACATTGTGGTGCAGAGCCATACCGGGCGTGACGGGATGGAGGTGCTGGATCTGCTCGAAGAGGGCAAGGTCAATTACGCCATTGCCTATTCCAACGAGGTGCAGGTGGCCCGGCAGTTCAATCCGACCCTGAAGGTGGCCTTCGATCTGGGTGAGCCTGTGCAATACGCCTGGGTTTTCCCGCGCTCGCAGGATCGCAGCCTGTATCAGCGCGCTACTGTGTTTTTCCAGCAGTTGCGCCAGAGCGGACGTCTTGATGATCTCCTCGACCGCTACAACAATCAGTTCGAAGAGATGGATACCCTGCTCTCGGCGCAGTTCATCCGCGACATACGGCGCAATCTGCACCGTTACCGCAAGCTGTTCGAGGCCGCGGGAAAGCGCTATTCCATGGATTGGCGTCTGCTCGCCGCCATCGGTTATCAGGAGTCGAAATGGCAGCCCGAGGCGGTGTCTCCCGCCGGGGCGGTGGGCTTGATGCAATTCACCCTGCCCACCGCGCGGCACATGGGGATCAGCAATCCGGTGGACCCGGAAGCCAGCATTATGGGAGCTGCGGCCTATCTGGCCCAGTTGCGCAGCCTGCTGCCGGACGACATCCCCGAGCCGGATCGCACCTACATGGCGCTGGCGTCCTACAACATGGGGCACGGCCATCTGGACGATGCGCGCAAGATCACCGAGGAGAACGGGCACAATGCCAAGCGCTGGAAGGACGTGCGCATGCACCTTCCCTTGCTTTCCGAGCCGCGCTGGCATCGCAAGCTGCGTCACGGCTTCGCACACGGCCAGCACACGGCGCGCTATGTGGAAAACATCCGTGCCTTCCACGATATGCTGGTCTGGCTGTCGGAGCGCGACAATCCCAGGCACGCAGACAAGGCAGCAAATGGCGACGCCCTGGCGACTTACTCCAGCCCCTTGAAGGCTCAGCCGGCGGCAGAATAGCCCCTGCAAGGCAGGGGGAAGCTCACGCTTTTAGGAAGCCGGATCAATAACGCGATGCAAGGCCGCCGATACTTTCGGCGGGCGTCAGGCCCCGGACATTTCGGCGCGAATCGCCTCCAGCGCGGCCCGGGGATCCGCCGCGCGGGTAATGGGACGCCCGATGACCAGATGGCTGGCGCCATTTTTCAGCGCCTGGGCCGGGGTAGCCACCCGGCGCTGGTCGCCGGCGTCCGTACCGGCGGGGCGTACGCCCGGTGTGACCAGTACGCCCTGCGGGCCAAATAGCGCGCGCATGGCGCTCACTTCGAATGCCGAACAGACCACGCCATCCAGGCCACAGGCGTGGGTCAGCCTCGCCAGCCGCTCCACGACATCGCTCACCGGGCTATCCAGCCCCAGTTCGGCCAGATCGGCGCGTTCCATGCTGGTCAGGACGGTCACGGCAATCAGCGCCGGCCGCTCCGGCAGAGTTTCCAGCGCTTCGCGCGCCGCACTCATCATGCGCCGCCCGCCCAGGGCGTGCACATTGATAAGCCCCACGCCCAGCCGCGCTGCCGCAAGGCAGGCCTGGGCCACGGTGTTGGGAATATCGTGAAATTTAAGGTCCAGAAAGACATCGAACCCGCGCGAGACCGCATAGTCAACGATGACCGGTCCACCGGCGGTAAACAGCTCCTTGCCGATCTTTACCCCGCACAGTCGAGGATCCAGCCTGTCGATCAGGGCGCGCGCATCGGCGGGATCGGCGTAGTCGAAAGCCACGTAGAGGGCAGAATCGGAACGGGACATGCGGAGCTCTCCAGGGAGGTTGAACGGCGCAGCTTGCGGCGGTTTGGGTAGCAGGGTTGATCCGGCGCCGACACCTTGGAATCCCATGCAGGAGCACGCCCCGAACAGGCTTCCGGCGTAAGCTAAGCCCGCACCCGGCGCCGGAAACGGTTCGTGTATTCCATTGTACGGCCCTCAGGGCGCTTCCACCGGTTTGACGCTTCCCCAGGCGCGGCAGCTTGGGCATTGCCAATGCAGGGTTTCGCCGTGGAGCCCGCATTTTTCACAGCGGTAGGCCAGCGGGGCCGGTACCGAGGCATGCTGCGCCCGCCAGGTGGCAAGCACGGGGCCGGGTTCCCGACATTCCACCGCGAAGGCCAGAAAACGTTCCAGTGCCGCCCTGCCCGGACGGGCCAGATAATGCGCATGCAGCACGCCGATGGCTTCGGCCAGGCGCCCCTGAGCCTTGAGCGCCTGAGCACGGGCTTCGGCAATCGCGAGGCTGGGACGGCGTGCGGTCAGACGCTCCAGAATGACCAGCCAGGCATCACCATCGCCCACGCAGGCCTGCCAATCCTCCAGCACCAGACCGACGAATTCCGGTGCGGTTTCCTCCATGCGCGCATACAGGGCCAGGGCGCTGGCGCAGTCGCCCTTCTGCCGCGCCAGACGCGCCAGCACGATCAGCGCCCGTGGCAGGCTCGGTTCGACATCCAAAGCCTGGCGGATCAGTCGTTCGGCACTTGCTTCATCTGCGCTCTTCAGGGCATCGCTGGCCTGCTGTGCAAGCAGATGGGCCTGCCGCTCACGCCAACATCCCACGCCGGTTTCACGCACCAGGGTTTCCGCTATCTCTACCGCTTGGGGCCAGGAGCGCCACTGCTCGTAGATTTCAAGAAGATTCAGGCGTGCCTCACCGGCGTGCTCGGCCTGCGCGAGCAACTCGCGGAACATGTCTTCGGCACGATCCAGCCAGCCGATGGCGCGGTAATCGCGCCCCAGCTCCAGCAGCACACGGCCGCGATCCCCCTCCCCCATGCCCGGTCGGGAAAGCAAGCCTTGGTGAATGCGCACGGCCTGTTCCGTTTCACCACGCCGCCGGTACAGCGCACCCAACGCCAGCAGGGGCTCGATGGTGCGCGGTTCCTGTTCGGCCAGATTGATGAACACCTGCAGGGCATCGTCGGGGCGCTCGTTGAGCAGCAGATCCAGCCCACGGAAGTAGTCCGGATGACAGCGGTGCGTAGACTCGACCGCATCCGAACGACGACGGCGCCCCAGATAGCCGAGCATCGCACCCAGCGCAGTAGCGAGTAACAGCAGCAGGCCGTTCATCATCGGTCGGCCTCCTTGCGATCGATGCAGGTCAAACAAGGCAAAAGCCCCAAGCGGAGATTTTGCCTTGTCCACCAAGAAAAAACCCCTCCGCCGCAGCGGGAGGGGTTGCGGTAAACCAGCGTCGGAAACTTAAGACGCGGCGTGTTCGTTGACACGTTCACGTAGTTCCTTGCCCGGCTTGAAGTGCGGGACGTACTTACCTTCCAGGGTCACCGGCTCCCCGGTCTTGGGGTTGCGCCCAGTGCGCGGACGCCGGTAATGCAGACTGAAGCTGCCAAAACCGCGGATTTCGATACGTTCACCGCCGGACAGGGCATCCCCCATCATGTCGAGCATCAGCTTTACGGAAGCTTCCACATCGCGCAATGGGAGATGCTCCTGACGCGAGGCCAGAAGGTTGATGAATTCTGACTTGGTCATCGAATGCAGTTCACCCGGTTATCACCTTCGAAGGAAAACGCCGCCCCGGGTCGCCCCGGAGCGGCGCGCACCATGAGCTGACGACGAATAAGGACGATGCCTTATTTCTGTGCCAGCTGTTCCTTGAGCAGATCGCCAAGGGTCGGCGCGACGGTCGCGGAGCGATTGTAGTCTTCCATCGCTTCGGCTTCTTCCTGGCTGTCCTTCGCTTTGATGGACAGACTGATGACACGGTTCTTGCGGTCGATACCCATGAACTTGGCTTCGACTTCGTCACCGGCTTTCAGCACGCTGCGCGCATCTTCGATGCGGTCGCGCGAGATGTCGGAAGCACGGATGTAGCCATCCACGCCTTCAATCAGACCAATGGTGGCGCCTTTGGCATCAACCTCTTTGACGATACCGGTCACGATGGCGCCTTTGGGATTCTCAGCCACGTAGTTGGAGAACGGATCGCGCTCCAGCTGCTTGAGGCCCAGGGAGATGCGCTCGCGCTCCGGATCGATGGCGATGACCACGGCTTCGATCTCGTCGCCCTTCTTGAATTGACGCACGGCGTCTTCGCCGGAGTCGTTCCAGGAGATGTCGGAGAGGTGGATGAGGCCGTCGATGCCACCATCCAGGCCGACGAAGATGCCGAAATCGGTGATCGACTTGATCTGACCGACAACCTTGTCGCCCTTGTTGTGGGTGGCGGAGAACGCATCCCAGGGGTTGGCCTGGCACTGCTTCATGCCCAGGGAGATGCGGCGGCGTTCCTCGTCGATGTCGAGGATCATCACTTCGGTCTCGTCGCCTACGGCAACCACCTTGGCCGGGTTGACGTTCTTGTTGGTCCAGTCCATTTCGGAAACGTGTACCAGACCTTCGACGCCGTTCTCGATTTCGACGAAGCAGCCGTAATCGGTCAGGTTGGTGACCTTGCCGAACAGGCGGCTGCCGACCGGGTAACGGCGGGCCAGATCGCTCCACGGATCCTCGCCCAGCTGCTTGAGGCCCAGGGAGACGCGGTTGCGCTCGCGGTCGAACTTGAGAACCTTGACGTCGATCTCGTCACCGATGTTGACCATCTCGGACGGATGCTTGACGCGTTTCCATGCCATGTCGGTGATATGCAGCAGGCCGTCGATGCCGCCCAGGTCGAGGAACGCACCGTAGTCGGTGAGGTTCTTGACCACGCCCTTGACCACCGCGCCTTCCTGCAGCGCGCCCAGCAGGGCTTCGCGCTCGGCGCTGTATTCCTGCTCGACCACCGCGCGGCGGGATACCACCACGTTGTTGCGCTTCTGGTCCAGCTTGATGATCTTGAACTCGATGTCCTTGCCTTCGAGGTAGGTGGTGTCGCGGATCGGACGCACGTCAACCAGCGAGCCCGGCAGGAAGGCACGGATGTCGCCCAGTTCGACGGTGAAACCGCCCTTGACCTTGCCGGTGATGCGGCCCTTGACGATCTCTTCGGCATCGAAAGCCTTCTCAAGAACGGTCCATGCCTTGGCGCGCTTGGCCTTCTCGTGCGAGAGACGGGTGTCGCCGAAACCGTCCTCAAGGGACTCCAGCGCCACTTCCACGACATCGCCGACATTGACGTGCAGCTCGCCGTTTTCGTCACGGAACTGCTCAACGGGGATGACGCCTTCGCTCTTGAAACCGGCATCGACCACCACGAAATCGCCGGAGATGGCGATTACGGTGCCGTTGACAATGGCGCCGGGCTGCATGGCGCTGGACTTGAGGCTTTCCTCGAAAAGCTGGGCAAAACTCTCGGTCATCAAAATGAACCTGTGATATCACGTTTAAGGCAGACAATCGTTCCGTGATGCGCTGCGTCAAAAATAAAAACCGCCCCGCCGTTCCTGGCAGGCCGGACCATCGGTTGCTATCTGAAATTACGCGTCAGTGCCGGGCTTCGCCCAGGCGTTCACGCATCCAGACCATCACCTGATCGAGCACCGCGTCGATCCCTATCGTGCTCGAATCGAGCATCAGGGCATCTTCCGCGGGGCGAAGCGGCGCGACCGAACGGTTCATGTCCCGCTCATCCCGCGCGCGTATCTCCGCCACTAGGTCGGCTAAGTTAGCACCGATCCCTTTTTCCTTCAACTGCTTATAGCGCCGTTCGGCACGCACTTGCGCACTGGCGTCCAGGTAGACCTTGAGCGCTGCGTCCGGAAAGACCACCGTGCCCATATCACGTCCGTCCGCCACCAGTCCCGGCGCCACGGCGAAGCGGCGCTGGCGCTCGAACAGGGCCTCGCGCACTTGCGGCACGGAGGCGACACAGGACGCGGCATTGCCGGTGGTTTCGGTGCGCAGCTCAGCGCCCACTTCCACGCCATCGAGCAGGATGCGCCCTTCGCGCGAGCCGTCGCTCTCGAAATGCACATCCAGTTCCGCGGCAACGCGCGCAAGTGTCGGGGCGTCGTCCAGCGCCACGCCCCGGCGCAGGGCCGCCAGGGCCGTGAGGCGATACAGCGCACCGGAATCCAGCAGGTGCCAACCGAGCCGCGCGGCCAGGAGCCGCGCCAGGGTGCCCTTGCCCGAACCGCTCGGCCCGTCGATGGCGATGACCGGCACGTTCATTCGGCCACCTCGGCAAGTTGCACGCCTGCCGCGCGTGCCAGTACGGCAAAGCCGGGGAAGGAGGTGTTGACGTATTCGCACTCGCGGATGCGGATGGCCTCCTGTGCGCGCAGCGAGGCCATGGCGAAGGACATGGCAATGCGGTGATCGCCGTGGCTGACGATCTCCCCGCCGCCCATGCGCCCGCCACGGATCACGATGCCGTCTGCCGTCGGCCGCGCGTCGATGCCCAGCGTCACGAGCCCGTCGGCCATGACCTGGATGCGGTCGGATTCCTTGACGCGCAGTTCCTCCGCACCGGTCAGTACGGTTTCCCCTTCCGCACAGGCGGCGGCGATGAACAGGGCCGGAAACTCGTCGATGGCGAGCGGCACCAGTTCCTCGGGGATGCGGATGCCGCGCAGCGGGGCACTTTTCACCCGGATGTCCGCCACCGGCTCACCCCCCACCTCGCGCTCGTTGTGCACGCAAAGGTCCGCCCCCATCAGACGCAGGATGTCGATGACGCCCGTGCGGGTCGGGTTCATGCCCACATGGCGCAGGGTCAGGTCCGAGCCTTCGGCAATGCTCGCACCAACCAGAAAGAAGGCGGCGGAGGAGATATCGGAAGGCACGTCGATGCGCGTGCCGAGCAGCCGACCGCCACCGCGCAGCGCGACCGTCGCGCCCTCGCGTTCGACCTTGTAGCCGAAGCCTGCCAGCATGCGTTCGGTGTGGTCTCGGGTCGGCGCCGGCTCAGTGACGCGGGTCTCGCCTTCGGCATACAGACCGGCCAGCAGCAGGCAGGATTTCACCTGGGCGCTGGCCATCGGCAGCACGTAGTCGATGCCGTGCAGGGTCTGGCCGCCATGGATATGCAGTGGCGGACGTCCCCCTTCGCCGGTGTCGATCTTCGCGCCCATCTGCGCCAGGGGCTCGGTGACGCGACGCATCGGCCGCTTGGCCAGGGAGCTGTCGCCACTCATCTCGCTGTCGAAGCCCTGGGCGGCCAGAATGCCGGCCATCAGGCGCATCGATGTGCCCGAGTTGCCAACGTACAGCGGCGCGGCCGGAGCCTTCAGCCCGCGCAGTCCCACGCCCTGGATGCGCACCCGCCCTTCGGTCGGGCCGTCGATCTTCACGCCCATGGCCTGGAAGCACTTGAGCGTGTTGAGGCTGTCCTCGCCTTCGAGGAATCCGGTAACCTCGGTCACGCCTTCGGCCAGCGAACCGAGCATGATCGAACGGTGGGAAATTGACTTGTCGCCCGGCACCCGGATATCGCCGGTGAGCACGCCGCCGGGGTTCAGTACATAGCTCAACGCACTCATCGCGCCGTCACTCCGTTCAAAAGAGGAAAAGAAGGAAGCATCACAAAGAGTAAAGCGTGTCGCGCACGCGCTTGGCTCGCGCGAACAGCGCGCTCAGGGCCTCGCCCTCCCCGGCCTCTATCGATGCGGCGAGCGCGGACAAGTCCTGCTGGAAGCGCCCGATCAGGGCCAGCAGCTCCGTGCGGTTGCCCAGACAGATGTCGCGCCACATGGTCGGGTCACTGGAGGCGATGCGGGTAAAATCGCGGAACCCCCCGGCGGCGTAACGGAAGATTTCCTGCCGCTCCTCCATGCGCGCGAGGCTGTCGACCAGGGTGAAGGCCAGCACATGCGGCAGATGGCTGGTCGCGGCCAGAACATGGTCATGGTGCGCAACGCTCATCGTCTCCAGCTGCGCGCCGGTCGCCAGCCACAGGGCTTCGGCTCGCGCCACGTCTTCGGCGCTGTTCTCCGGCAAAGGCGTGAGGATCACCCGGCGCCCGGCAAACAAGGTGGCGAAGGCGGCATCCGGCCCACTCTGCTCGGTGCCGGCAATCGGGTGTCCCGGCACGAAGTGCGCGAACCACGGCCCGAGTTCCGCCCGCGCATCCTCGACCACGCAGCCCTTGGCGCTGCCGCCGTCGGTAATCAGCACCTCGCCCGCAAGCCCGGGACGCAGCGCGCGGAAAACTTCGCGCATCGCCGCGATGGGCACGGCGAGGAACACCACGTCCGCCCCGGCCACCGCTTGCGCGGGGTCGGTCGCGTAGCGGTCGATGATGCCCAGCTCGCGGGCACGTTCGAGCGTCGCGGGGTTGCGCCCGCAGCCGACCACCTCACCCACCGCGCCCGCCGCTTTCAGGGCCAGCGCGAGCGAGCCGCCAATCAGGCCGGTGCCGATCAGGGCCAGTCGTTCGATCACAGCCCCAGCACCTTGTCCAGCGCCGTCAGGAAGCGCGCGTTTTCCTGTGCGCGACCGATGGTCACGCGCAGGTGATTGGGCAGGCCGTAGTTGGCCACCGGACGCACGATGACCCCCTCGCGCAGCAGGGCCTCGAAAACCGGCTGCGCCGGACGCGCGACATCCACGGTCAGGAAGTTGGCCACGCTGGGAATATAGCCCAGGCCACGCTCGGCAAAGGCCGCTTTGAGCTGGGCCAGGCCGCGCGTGTTCAGCTCGCGGCTGCGTTGCAGATGTTCGGTATCCTCAAGCGCCGCCTCAGCGGCAATCAGCGCAAGCGTATTGACATTGAAGGGCTGGCGCACCCGGTTCAGGGCATCGGCCACGGAAGGGTGCGACAGGGCATAGCCCACACGCAGGGCGGCCAGACCGTGAATCTTGGAGAAGGTGCGGGTCACAATCAGATTCGGATAATCGGGCAACCAGGCGGCCGCATCGGGGAAATCCGGATCCTCGACATAGTCGGTGTACGCCTCATCGACCACAACCAGGACATGCGCAGGCACGGCATCCAGCAGGGCGCGCAGCGCCTCACGTCCGATCCAGGTTCCGGTGGGGTTGTTGGGATTGGCGACGAACAACACGCGTGTGCGCGGCCCCACGGCGTCGGCCAGCGCCTGCGGATCGCTGCCATAGGGCATGGGATGATCCATGCCATGGGCTCGGGCGACCCGCGCATCGGCGCCGACCGACTGGGTGGCGATGGGATAGACGGCAAAGGCATGCTCGGAAAATACGGCTTCACGGCCCGGCCCGAGATAGGCCCGCGCGATCAGATCCAGCACATCGTTGGACCCGTTTCCCAGGGTCACGCCCTCGGCAGACAGCCCCTGGCGCCGCGCAATGGCCTGACGCAGGCGGAAACCGCTGCCATCGGGATACAGCGCCAGCGCATGCAAGGCTGCATCAATGGCGGCACGGGCTCTCTGGCTGGCCCCCAAGGGGTTTTCGTTGGAGGCCAGTTTGAGGATGTCGGTAATGCCCAGCTCGCGCTCCAGCTCTTCGATGGGTTTGCCCGGCACATAGGGGGCAAGACGCTGGATATTGGGCAGGGCCAGTTCAATCAGGGACATGTTGGACGGACTCGTGCAGCGCAACCGCTTTCAGAGGCGGGCGCGGGGATAGGAACCCAGAACACGCAGCATGGACGCGCGCGCGCTCATCACCGACAGCGCCTCGGCCAGCGCGGGATCGTCGCGATGCCCTTCCAGGTCGACAAAAAAGAGGTATTCCCAGGCGCGCGCGCGTGCCGGACGCGATTCGATGCGCGTCATGCCGATGCCGCGCTCGGCCAGAGGCTGCAGCAAGGCATACAGCGCGCCGGGAAGATTGTGCGTGGACAGAACCAGTGAGGTTTTATCCTCGCCGCTGGGCGCGACGGCCTCGCGGCCGACCACCACGAACCGGGTCGCATTGTGCGGGGAATCTTCGATATTGGGCACGAGGATGGGCAGGCCATACCGCTGGGCGGCCAGCGCCGGGCCGATCGCGGCCAGAGTGGCATCCTCCGCCACCAGACGCGCCGCCTCGCTGTTACTGGAAACAGCCAGGCGCTCGACGCCCGGCAGATGGCGATCCAGCCAGTGCCGGCACTGGGCCAGCGACTGGGCATGGGAAAGCACCTTGCGCACGGCGGATAGCCCCCCCGCGTGGCTCATCAGCTGTTGATGAACACGCAGTTCGACTTCGCCGCACAGCGTCAAATCCGAATCGACCAGGGCATCGAGGGTTTGCCCCACGCTGCCTTCGGTCGAATTTTCGATGGGAAGAACACCAAAATCGGCATTGCCTGCCTCGACCTCGCGCAGCACACCCGCCATATCGACGGCGGGCAGGCCACGCGCGGCATGCCCGAAAGCCCGCGTCACCGCCATGTGTGTGAAACTGCCTTCGGGACCGAGAAAGGCGATGCTCAGAGGCTGCTCAAGCGCAAGACAGGCCGACATGAGTTCGCGGAACAGCCAGGCCACCGACTCGCCGGAGAGCGGGCCGGGATTCTGTTCGCGGACGCGGGTAAGTACCTGCGCCTCACGTTCCGGGCGGTAGAAGCTGCCGGCATCGCCTGCGGCACGCTTGATCTCGCCGACCTCGATCGCGCAGCGGGCGCGATCGGAAATCAGACGCAGAATCTCGCTGTCGATGGCATCGATGCGGGCACGAACCCGGGAGAGGGCCTCACGTTCGGACACGCCAGCCCCCGCTTACAGGATGCGGACGTTCAGTACGCCGTCAATGGCGCGAATGGCATCCACGGTCGCCGCCGGGATTTCCTTGTCCACATCCATCAGGGTGTAGGCGAGGTTCTTGCGCGACTCGTTGACGAGATGCTCGATATTCACCCCGGCCTTACCCAGAAGATGGGAGATCTGCCCCACCATGTCCGGACGGTTGGCGTTGGCCACCGACAGACGCTGCACGCCCTGACGTGCCATGCGCACATCCGGGAAGTTGACGGAGTTTTTGATGTTGCCGTTTTCGAGGAAGTCACGCACCTGCTCGGCGACCATGATCGCGCAGTTGTCCTCGGCTTCCATGGTGGACGCGCCCAGATGCGGCAGGGTGATGCAGCGCGGGTGATCCTTGGTGGCATTGGTCGGGAAATCGGACACATAGGCATGCGCCTTGCCGGAATTCAGCGCCTCGACCATCGCGGCTTCGTCCACCACGCCTTCGCGCGCGAAGTTCAAGACCACAACGTCATCTTTCATGAACTTCAGGCGGTCGGCATTCACGAGGCCGCGGGTGGCATCGATCAGCGGGACGTGGAAGCTGACAAAGTCGGATTTGACCAGGACTTCGTCAACGCTGGTGGCCTGCTGCACTTCGGCGGACAGCTCCCAGGCGCGCTCGACGGTGATACCCGGATCGAAGCCGATGACTTTCATGCCCAGCGCGCGGGCCGCGTTGGCCACCCGCACGCCGATGGCGCCCAGGCCGATCACGCCCAGGGTACGGCCCGGCAGCTCGAAGCCGACGAAGTTCTTCTTGCCGTCCTCGACCGCCTTGTGCAGGTAGGCATCATCGCCCTGCAGGGAGGTGGCGAATTTCCAGGCCGGAGCGATGTTGCGCGCGGCCATCAGCATGCCAGCGACAACCAGCTCCTTCACGGCGTTGGCGTTGGCGCCAGGGGCATTGAACACCACCACGCCGCGCTCGCTCATCTTGTCGACCGGGATGTTGTTCACACCAGCGCCGGCACGGCCGACAGCCTTGAGGCTCGCGGGGATCTCCATGTCGTGCATCTTGGCAGAGCGCACAAGCACGGCATCCGGGCTCTGGAACTCGGAAGCCACTTCGTAGGTATCGTGCGGCAGGCGGTCGAGGCCCTTGGAGGAAATATTGTTCAGGGTCAGAATCTTGTACATGACGACTCCTGGGGAGATGTTCGGGTGGATCAGCCGTTACGACGGGCAAAATCGGCCATGAAATCGACCAGCGCATCAACGCCGGCTTCGGGCATGGCGTTGTAGATGCTGGCGCGCATACCGCCTACCGAGCGGTGACCGGCCAGGGTGGACAGGCCGGCAGCCTCGGCTTCCTTGAGGAAGGCCTTGTCCAGCTCGCTGTTCGCCAGAATGAACGGCACGTTCATCCACGAGCGGCAGTCGCGGTCCACCGGGTTGGAATAGAAGTCGTTGCCGTCGATGAAGTCGTAAAGCTTCTTGGCCTTGCGCTCGTTGATGAGCGCCATGCCTTCCAGCCCGCCGCGCTCCTTGAGCCACTCGAAGACCAGGCCGGCAACATACCAGGCGTAGGTCGGCGGGGTGTTGTACATCGAGCCGTTGTCGGCATGGGTTTTGTAGTCGAACATGACCGGGGTGCCGGCCTGGGCGTGACCGATCAGATCCTCGCGCACGATGGCGATGGTCAGGCCGGCCGGGCCGATGTTTTTCTGCGCGCCGGCGTAAATGATGCCGAACTTCGACACATCGACCGGACGGGAAAGAAGAGTGGAGGACATATCCGCTACCAGCGGAATATCACCGGTATCGGGCACGTAGCCGAACTCCACCCCGGCGATGGTCTCGTTCGGGGTGTAATGCACATAGGCGGCGTCCGCATTGAAGGACAGTTCGCCCGCTTTGGGCAGGGTGGTGTACTTGCTGCCCTTGGTGTCAGCGACGATATTCACGTTGCAGTAACGTTTGCCTTCGGCAACCGCCTTCTCGGACCAATGCCCGGTATTGAGGTAATCCGCGCTGGTCTTGCCGCGCAGGATATTCATCGGAACCATCGAGAACTGGCTGGAGGCGCCTCCCTGCAGGAACAGGATCTTGTAGTTGGCCGGCACCTTCATCAACTCGCGCAGGTCGGCTTCGGCCTTTTCGGCGATGGAGACGTACTCCTTGCCACGATGGCTCATTTCCATGACCGACATGCCCGAACCGTGCCAATCCAGCATTTCCTCGCGCGCGCGCTCAAGAACCTCGGCAGGCAGCATCGCCGGACCGGCGCTGAAATTGAATACTCGACCCATGAACCCTGATCCCCCTTGGGAGTAACGATGAAAACACGCGCATGGCGTCATGCGCGTGTCGAGCAGGATGCCGGATAAAGACATCCACCTCTTCCGGCGTGGTCCGCCACGGCCGAAACCGTGGCGGATACGATAATCTTCATGCAAACCGTCCCAGGCTTGCCTTGGCGGGCTGTCGCGAGCCTGAAGCCACGACACGCTCGAAAGCCTTTACCCAAGGGCTGAAAAAAGGCAGGAAACCCTTTTTCAAGCGCCTGTCAGTCCTCCGCGTCGCCCTCGCCCGCGTCCCCGCCCTCATCGGGCGAAGCTTCGGCTTCGGCCTCATCGGCGCCCGGCACGTTCTGGATGCGCTCGACCTGCACGAGGGACTCTCCCTCAGACAGGCGGATGAGCGTGACGCCCTGAGTGTTGCGACTGAGGCTGGACACTTGGGAGACCGCCGTACGCACCAGGGTGCCGGCATCGGAGATCAGCATGATCCCATCCTCCTCGGCCACCGAAACCGCCGCCACCAGACGACCGTTACGTTCACTGGTCTGGATGGCAATCACGCCCTGCCCGCCGCGCCCATGCACCGGGTAGTCGTCGATCGGGGTACGCTTGCCGAAGCCGTTTTCAGTCGCCGTGAGCACCTGGCAGCCCGCCTCGGGCACGATCAGCGAAACGACGCCCTGACCTTCGCCCAGACGCATGCCGCGCACGCCGGTCGCCGTGCGGCCCATGGGGCGGACATCCCCCTCATGGAAGCAGATGGCCTTGCCCGCATCGGAGAACAGCATGATGTTGCGGTCGCCATCGGTAATGGCCGCACCGATCAGGCTGTCGCCCTCGCGGATATCCACGGCAATGATACCGCTGGGACGCGGCCTTGAAAAATCCTTGAGCGGCGTCTTCTTCACCACACCCTCACGGGTGGCGAGGAAGATGTACGCCTCGGCCTCGAAGTCGCGCACCGGCAGCATGGCGTTGACGCGCTCGCCTTCCGCGAGCGGCAGCAGGTTGACGATCGGCCGCCCGCGCGATCCGCGCCCGCCCTGCGGGAATTGCCAGACTTTCTTCCAGTACACCCGACCCGCACTGGTGAACAGCAGCACCATGTCGTGAGTGCTCGCCACCAGGAGGCGCTCGATGGTGTCCTCGTCCTTCATCTTGGTGGCGGCCTTGCCGCGCCCGCCGCGCCGCTGCGTGGCGTACTCGGACAGCGACTGAGCCTTGACATAACCTTCGCGGGAGAGCGTCACCACGCGGTCTTCCACAGCGATGAGGTCCTCGATATCGAGGTCTTCATGCGTGGCGACAATTTCGGTACGGCGCGCATCGCCGTACTGTTCACGCATGGCCAGAAGCTCGTCGCGAATCTCGCGCATCAGGCGTTCGGGGTTGGCGAGAATGTCCAGCAGATCGTCGATCTTGGCCAGAAGGGCGCGATATTCATCGAGAATCTTGTCCTGTTCCAGACCGGTCAGGCGATGCAGGCGCAATTCGAGAATGGCCTGAGCCTGTTCGGCGGACAGCCGGTAGAGCCCGTCCTCGCCCAGACCAAATTCCGGCCCCAGCCCATCCGGGCGCGAGGCGGTGGCCCCGGCGCGTTCGAGCATCTGCCGCACGAGCCCGGAGGACCAGCGACGGGCCAGCAGCCCCTCGCGCGCCTCGGCTGGCGACGGGGCCGCCTTGATGACCGCGATGATCTCGTCGATGTTCGCCAGCGCGACAGCCAGCCCTTCGAGAATATGACCACGTTCGCGCGCCTTGCGCAGATCGAACACGGTACGACGGGTGACCACCTCGCGACGGTGACGGATGAACGCTTCCAGCATCGCGCGCAGGCCAAGCAGGCGCGGCTGTCCATCGACCAGCGCCACCATATTGATGCCGAACACGCTCTGCATCGCGGTGTGCTGATAGAGGTTATTGAGCATTACATCGCCCATCTCGCCCCTGCGCAGCTCAATGACGATGCGCATGCCGTCCTTGTCGGACTCGTCGCGCAGCTCGGTAATGCCCTCGATCTTCTTTTCCTTGACCAGCTCGGCAATACGCTCGATGAGGCGCGCCTTGTTTACCTGGTAAGGCAGCTCGGTGACGATGATGCTGGTCTTGCCGCTGCGTTCGTCGTCCTCGAAGTGCGCACGGGCACGGACAAACACACGCCCACGCCCGGTACGGTAGGCTTCACGGATGCCTGCGGCGCCGTTGATGATGCCCGCCGTGGGAAAATCCGGCCCCGGAACCCGCTCGAACAGGGATTCCTCACTCAGCTCGGGATCGTCGATCAAAGCCACGCAGGCATTGAGCACTTCGGTGATATTGTGCGGCGGAATATTGGTGGCCATACCCACCGCGATACCGGTCGAACCGTTGACCAGAAGGTTGGGAATGCGCGTGGGGAAAACCGCCGGCTCACGCTCGGAACCGTCATAGTTGGGCGTAAAATCGACGGTTTCCTTGTCGATGTCGGCCTGCAGCTCGTGGGCGATGCGCGCCATGCGCACCTCGGTGTAACGCATCGCCGCAGGCGCATCGCCGTCCACCGAACCGAAGTTACCCTGCCCGTCCACCAGCATGTAGCGCATGGAGAAAGGCTGTGCCATGCGCACGATGGTGTCATAGACCGCCGTATCACCGTGCGGGTGGTACTTACCGATGACGTCACCCACCACGCGGGCGGATTTCTTGTAGGCCTTGTTCCAGTCGTTGCCCAACTCGCTCATCGCGAACAGGACACGCCGGTGAACCGGCTTCAGACCATCACGCACATCCGGCAACGCGCGGCCGACGATCACGCTCATGGCGTAATCCATGTACGAATGGCGCATCTCATCTTCGAGGTTGACCGGGAGCACCTCGCGAGCAAATTCAGCCATGAACCTTCCTAAGACTTATCCACCTGACGGACCGCCCTGCGCCTGGCGGACCCTGTATCGTCACAAGCCCGAAGCCACCACAAAGCGGCGACTCATCGAGAACAATCGCGCGATTCTAGCACAAAGCCGCTCCCGTTCAGCCCCCGCCGAACAGACGTGCCATGCGGGCCGCATCGGGCGAAGCCACCACGCCGCGCTCGGTGACGATGGCGTCGATGAGTTCGGCAGGCGTGACATCGAATGACGGGTTCCACGCCCGCGCCCCCGGCGCCGCAATACGCCGACCGGCCAGGGACAGCACCTCGTCCTCCGGACGCTCCTCAATGGGAATGCCGGACCCGTCCGGCAGCGTCATGTCCACGGTCGAGCCCGGCGCCACCACCATGAAACGCACCCCATGCCTCCGCGCCAGCACCGCGAGCCCATAGGTGCCGATTTTGTTCGCCGTGTCTCCATTGGCGGCGATGCGATCCGCGCCAACGATGACCCAGCCCACCCGCCCGGTACGCAACAGGCTGGCGGCAGCCCCTTCACAGATCAAGGTGACGGGAATGGACTCCTGCACCAGCTCCCAGGCGGTGAGGCGCGCGCCCTGCAACCACGGCCGCGTCTCGTCGGCGTAAACGTCACTGATGCGCTGCTGCTGCCAGGCCGCGCGGATCACACCCAGCGCCGTGCCAATCCCCCCCGTGGCCAGGGCGCCGGTATTGCAATGCGTGAGCACCGCCTTACCGGGTTCGATCAAGGCGGCGCCAAACTCGGCCATGCGACGATTCATCGCCACATCTTCCTCATGGATGGCCCGCGCAAGCGCCTCAAGTGCGGCAGGCGCCTCGGCATCGCTGATCCGGGCCAGGGCGGCACGAACCCGATCCAAGGCCCAGAAAAGATTCACCGCCGTCGGTCGCGAGGCGGCCAGCTCGTCCAGATCCGCCAGAAGCCCGATACGGTCCCCGCGCCCATCACAAAGGCGTGCACGCGCCGCCAGTACAGCTCCCCAGGCAGCGGCGATACCGATGGCCGGCGCACCGCGCACCACCATTTCGCGGATCGCTTGCGACACGGCTGTTGCAGTCTCACAACGCACCCAGTGTAACTCGGCAGGCAGGCGGCGCTGGTCGATGAAACTCAAAGCCAAACCATCCCAACACATTGAACTGACTTGATTAATATCCACACTCACCTCAGACTCACCCCTGCTTTCAACCCCTATACCCACATGAGGCGCAGCCTCACCCACGCCGGCTCCTTCCCCCCGACTGACGCGAGTCCGCAACAGTTTTCACTTTTCCTTAAAGAGCAAGTATTATAAATCTGAAACGCCGATTATCGGGTCCGTGATTACGTTCACAACAAGGGGAAGGAAAAATGAAAAAATTCGCCATCATTGGGAGCAGCATCGTTGCCGCTTCCCTGCTCGCCAGTACAGCCGCTTTCGCCGGCGTAGGCAGCCCGTATGTTTACGACAACAGCAAGAAAGTTGTTCGTGACGGTTTCAAGCGTTGCGTGCTGAACGGCCATAACCCGCTCACCCCGGAAAACGCCTCTGAAGAATGCAACCCGGAGCTGATCAAGAAGGCCGACGCAGCGAAGCCGGCCCCGGCTCCTGCTCCGGTACCGGTCAAGAAGACCGTCACCCTGAGCGCAGACACCTATTTCGACTTCGACAAGTCCACCCTGAAGCCGGCTGGCAAGAAGGCACTGGACGAGCTGATCGCCGAACTCAAGGGCATGAAGTCTGTCGACAAGATCCTCGTTGTCGGCCACACCGACAGCATCGGCACCGAAGCCTACAACCAGAAGCTCTCCGAGCGTCGCGCGGCAACCGTCAAGAAGTACCTGACCGAAGGTGGTATTGACGGCTCCAAGATCGAGGCCATGGGCAAGGGCGAATCCGATCCGATCGCCGACAACAAGACCAAGGAAGGCCGCGCCAAGAACCGTCGCGTCGACGTCAGCGTCGACGGCACCGTCAACGGCAAGTGATCTTCCGCGCCGGACCGGTTGGTCCGGACCGCCAGGGGCGCCTTCGGGCGCCTTTTTTTTCACCCGGATTTCATGTCCGCATTTCATGCGGGGATATAAACCATGAGCGAAATCATCAACCTCACCAGCCTGCAAACCCTGGCGCTGGACTGGGGGCTGCGCATTCTGACCGCGCTGGCCATTTTCTTCATCGGTCGCTGGCTGGGCAACCTGGCCCTGCGTGTACTGGAAAAAGCCCTGAAGCGCGCTCGCATCGACGAGATGCTGCAACGCTTCATCCACTCCCTTGCCCAGACAGCCCTTCTCCTGCTCCTCGTCATCGCCGCCCTGAGTCAGCTCGGACTGGATACCACCTCGCTGGTGGCCCTGGTCGGCGCGGCCGGGCTGGCTGTCGGTCTGGCGCTGAAGGAATCCTTGGGCAATCTCGCTGCCGGCGTCATGCTGATTGTCTTCCGTCCCTTCAAGCTCGGTGATGTTATTGAAACTGGCAGCGTGCTGGGAACGGTGGATCGCATCAATATCTTCCATACCTTGCTGCGCACGCCGGACAACCGGCTGGTCATCCTGCCCAACGGGGCGCTCTACAACGCGCCCATCACCAATCTGACCGCCCTGCCGACCCGCCGCATCGAACTTCTGATCGGCATCGACTACAAGGATGACATCCGCAAGGCGCGCGACATTATCGAGCGCCTGATGCGTGAGGACACACGCATCCTGCCCGACCCTGCGCCGCAGGTCGTGGTAGGCGATCTTGCGGATTTCAGCGTGAATCTCATCGTGCGTCCCTGGGTGCTGCGCGAGGATTTCGGTGCCGTGCAGTTCGAGCTGCGCGAGCGCATCAAGCTCGCTTTCGATGAGGAAGGCATCACCATTCCCTATCCGCACAGGGTGCTGCAGAACGGGGCCACTGGGCGTAACGCCTGACAGGAAACGCCCACCGGGAGGCACTGGCCTTTCTTCCTGGCCAAGCCCAGCGGACGCACGCGTGAAAAGGGGGAAGGCGCCACATCTTCCTTGACGCGCCCCTCACTCCCCCGTCAGATAAACATCGAAACGTATGCTCGGCCCTGTTTGAGCATGATGTGGCGGCAATCCCGCCAAAAAAGGCGCGTGAACGGGGCGCTTGACCACCACGCGCTTGCGCGCACGGGTCAGGGCCAGCGACAGAAGACTGTCCGCATCGTCATCCTCCCCGACCACCGCGCGGAACAGGCGCATTTCCTTTTTTACCAGCGCGCTTTTTTCACGCTCAGGGAACATCGGGTCAAGATAGATCACATCGGGCCGGTCGGCGGGCAGCAATGATTCCAGCACAGCGCGGGCACAGGCGCACTCAAGGCCAATCCGCGCCACCGCCGATGCCAGACGCGCTTCTCGCGCCGCACGGGCCAGACCATCTGCCAGCAGGGTGTATACGATGGGCGATCGCTCCAGCGCCCGTACCGGACAGCCGATCAAGGCCAGAAGGAACGCATCGCGCCCCAGGCCGGCCGTGGCATCGAGCACCGTGGGGCGAACCCCTTCGCGGGCACCGACGGCCCTTGCCAATGGCTCGCGTGGGCCGACACCCTGACGGAAACGATGTCCCTGGGTGCCGCCGACAAAATCCACACGCACGGGGTTTTCCCGCGCCCCACGCACACCCAGTGCCCAACCCTGGGCATCCAGGCTCAGCACGGGCTCAGCGGGCGGGGATTGATCGGCCGCGAACAAGGGCAGCCCAAGACGCGTTGCCAGATCGCGCGCTGGCGCGATGAGCGCCGGGTCACGCGCCTCGACGTTGACATTCGGGATCATGCCAGTGGCTTGATGAAAATTTTGGAATTGCGGCTGAAGTTGTAAAGCTGCTGGCGCGGCAACGGCAGCTTGGACAGCTCCGCCAGGGCAAAGCCACGCTCCTGGAACCATTGCGCGGTCTGGGTCGTCAGCACGAACAAGCGCGCCAGACCCAGACGGCGAGCCAGGTGCTCCATATGGGTGAGCAGGCGCTGGGCACGCCCGGCGCGCTGGTAATCCGGATGGATGACGAGGCAGGCCAGCTCGCCCATGGCATTTTCCGGGTAAGGATAAAGCGCCGCGCAACCGATCACGTCGCCATCGCGCTCGATGACCACGAAACGGTCGATTTCCAGTTCCAGCTGTTCGCGCGAACGCCGCACCAGCACGCCTTCTTCTTCCAGGGGGGTAATGAGCGCCACGATACCGCCGATGTCTTCCATCTGTGCGGTGCGGGTTCGCTCGTAGGGCTCGGCGGTGATGAGCGTACCGGAACCATCGCGGGTGAACAGTTCCAGAAGCAGGCTGCCCGGCGTCTCGCGGTCAACCAGATGCACACGCGATACGCCGCGTGCGCAAGCTTCCACCGCGCTGTCCAGATGCAGGCGAAATTCCTCCGACAAGGCCACGTCGTGACGCATGCGCCCCGCATCGGTCGGCGTCATCTCCGCAGGCAAACCCTCGATCGGGTCCGTAAGGAAGATCAGTTTGTCGGCGCCCAGAGCGACGGCCGTGGCCACAGCCACTTCCTCGGCGCGCAGGTTGAAGATTTCCCCCGTGGGCGAGAACCCCAGGCTGGGCTGCACCACAAGGCTGCCGTCCTCCACCGCGTCCTTGAGACCGGCCACGTCCACACGGCGCAGCCGGCCCGTGTAACCAAAATCCACACCATCGATAACGCCCATGGGCCGGGCAAGAATGAAGTTGCCACTGAGCACGCGATGCGATAACCCGGAACCGGAGGTCATGCCATGCCGCGCGGACAGGGCGGCCATCAAATCGAGCATGACCTGTCCAATGGCCTCCTTGACGGCACTCAGCGCTTCAGGCTCGGTGACGCGCAGGCCCTTGTGGTAGCGTGGCTCGATGCCGGCGGCCGCCAGGCGACGGTCAATCTGCGGGCGGGCGCCGGGCACCAGCACCAGCCGTGCGCCCAGATTGGCCAGATGGACCAGATCCTCGGCCACACCGGCAAAGCTGGGATGCTCTATCGCCTCGCCGCCGAAACTGACCACAAACACGCGGTCATGGTGCTCGCGCACATACGGGACGGCATCCCGCAAACCTCTCACGAATGCCTGGGAAGCCGTCGCATCGCTGTTCATGGTTCGTTCCGTGTCAGTTCCGGTCGAAGGCATCGCCCAGCAGGAGAAACTCCAGCAGGGCCTTTTGTGTATGCAGGCGCGCTTCGGCCTCATCCCATACCACGCTCTGCGCGCCTTCCATCACCTCGTCGGTGACTTCCTCGCCCCGATGCGCCGGCAGGCAGTGCATGAACAGCGCATCCGGCGCGGCCAGGGCCATCAGTGCGCCATTGACCTGATAGGGTGCAAAATCCACCCGCCGGCGTGCGCTTTCTTCTTCCTGCCCCATGCTGGCCCAGACATCGGTAACCACAAGATCGGCCCCGACCACCGCCTCGCGCGGGTCACGCAGCAGATGCACACGCGCCCCCGCGTCCTCAACCAGCGCCGGATCCGGATCGTAACCGGCCGGACAGGCGATACTCAGCTCGAAATCGAACACGCGCGCCGCGTTGATGTAGGTGTTGCACATATTGAAGCCGTCGCCCACCCAGGCCACCTTCCGTCCCGCGATGGCGCCGCGATGCTCCTCGAACGTGAAGACATCCGCCAGCAACTGGCAGGGGTGGTTGTAATCGGTGAGGGCATTGATGACCGGCACCCGCGAATGGGCGGCGAAGGTTTCCACCATGGCATGGTCCTTGGTGCGGATCATCACCGCATCGACCATGCGCGATAGAACGCGCGCCGAATCTTCCACCGGCTCGCCGCGCCCAAGCTGGGTATCGCGCGGCGAGAGGAAAATCGCGCTGCCCCCCAGCTGCACCATGCCCGCTTCGAAGGAAACACGGGTCCGGGTGGATGCCTTCTCGAAGATCATGCCCAGTACACGATGACGCAGACTTTCAGGGCGTTCGCCACGCACCTTCATGGCCTTCAGGGCCGCCGCGCGCCTGAGCACCCGCCGATGCTCATCGGTCTTGAAATCAAGCAGCGATAGGAAATGACGCACCGTCATGAAATTCTCCGTTATTCGTCAGGGTAGCGTGGCGCGTAAAACCGCGACACGCGCCGGCATGCCATGAATGGCTTGCGTTGAAAAAGGCAGGAAATCCTTTTTTCAACGTTCTGTTAACCGGCAAGCAGGTGACTGAAATACCGGTTTCAGTCACCCGGAAATGCGAAGCACCCCGGCTTCGCGCAAACAGCCGGCACCCCCTGTGTCCGTTGTTTGCCTACGCGCCCGCGAAAACGCCTGACGCGGCGAGACCGAAGGCGGCTTCAACCCCCAGCCAGGAAAGCGTGTACCAGACGGCTTACACCGTCCATGACCCGGTCGGCGTCTGCATCGCTCATTATCAGCGCGGGAAGCAGCCGTATGGTCGAATCCGCCGTGACGTTGATCAGCAGGGCCTCCTCGCTCAGGGCGCGCCCCACCAGCTCGCCGCAGGGGCGATCCAGCTGCACACCCACCAGCAGACCGCGTCCACGCACCTCGACCACGCCGGGCACACCGGACAGGCGCGCCTTCAAACCATCCACAAAGCGCTGCCCCAGCACCTCGGCACGCTGCACCAGCCCCTCGCGTTCGATCACCGAAAGCACGGTGTGCCCCACGCGACAGACCAGGGGGTTGCCACCGAAGGTCGAGCCGTGGTTTCCGGGCGCAAACAGTTCTGCCGCCGCACCCGCCGCAAGGCAGGCCCCGATGGGTACGCCATTGCCCAGCCCCTTGGCCAGGCTCATGACATCCGGGCGGATGCCGTCGTGCTGGAAGGCGAACCAGCGGCCGGTGCGGCCAATCCCGGTCTGCACCTCGTCAAGCATCAGCAGCCAGCCGTGCTCATCACATAGCGTGCGCAGCGCGGCAAGGTAGCCTTGCGGCGCCGGACGCACCCCCCCTTCCCCCTGTACCGGCTCGACCAGAACGGCGACGATATTGCGCTGATGCGCCGCGATGGCGCGCACCGCCTCCACATCGCCATAAGGCGCGCGGATGAAACCATGCACCAGCGGCTCGAAACCGGCCTGGACCTTGCGGTTGCCGGTGGCGGACAACGTGGCCAGGGTGCGGCCGTGAAAGCTGTTTTCCATGACCACGATGGCGGGATCGTCGATGCCCTTGCGCCGCGCATGCAGGCGCGCCAGCTTGATGGCGGCCTCGTTGGCCTCGGCACCGGAATTGCAAAAAAACGCGCGATCCATGCCGGACAACTGGGCGAGCTTGTCACCCAGCGCTTCCTGCCAGGCGATGCCATAGATGTTGGAGGTGTGGATCAGCGTCGAGGCCTGCTCGCAGATCGCCTGCGCAATATCCGGATGCGCATGCCCGAGCCCGGCCACCGCCACACCGGTCAGCGCGTCAAGGTACTCGCGCCCGGACGTATCCCAAAGGCGCGTACCCTGCCCCTTCACGAAGGTCACGGGCTGGCGGTTGTAGGTACTCATCAGATGACCGGGCATCGGCTACACCTCGAACTTGCATCACGGGCGGCACGCGGCCGCAACAAAAAAGGGGGACATATCCGCCCCCTTGCCAAGGGATTCGATTCTATACATGTCTTCTAATGCTGTGAACCCCGTCGAACACTTGCCCAGCTCTTCGGCTCAAACCGTATCCCCCCGGCTCTCGCTCTGCGCGCAGAAGCTGCGAATTTCCATCATCGCTGGCAAGGCGCGCGCAAGCGCGGGCACCAGCGCCGGATCGAAATGGCTGCCGCTTTCGGCCTGGATGTGGGCCAGGGCCTCCTCCCATGACCAGGCCTGCTTGTACGGGCGTTCGCTGGTCAGGGCATCGAACACATCCGCCAGGGCGACCACGCGCCCGACGCGCGGTATGGACTCGCCGGCAAGGCCGGCAGGGTAACCGCGCCCATCCCAGCGCTCGTGATGGGTCAGCGCAATCTGCCGCGCCATTTCGATCAAGGGCGAGGAGGGCTGGATCGACCCGAGAATGTCGGCACCGACCTGCGGATGCTGGCGCATCTGCGCCCATTCGGTCTCATCCAGCGGTCCGGCTTTCTGCAACACGCTATCGGGTACGGCAATCTTGCCCAGATCGTGCATGGGAGCCGCATTGAGGAGCATATCCGCCTCGTCGTCGGAAAATCCGGCTTCGACCGCAATCAGCCGGCTGTAGTGACTCATGCGCACGACGTGCATGCCAGTGTTCTCGTCACGATACTCCGCCGCCCGGCCCAGGGCGCGGATGATCTGCAGGCGGGTTTGCAAAAGCTCTGCCGTGCGCGAACGCACCAGCTGTTCCAGATGGCGCTTCTGGTTGAACAGCGCCAGATGGGTGCGCACACGGGCGCGCACGATGGGCGCGCTGACCGGCTTGGTGATGTAATCGACCGCGCCCGCGCGAAAACCGTACTCTTCGTCCTCCACGTCGGTCAGGGCCGTGACGAAAATCACCGGAATCGCCGCTGTGGTCACGTCTTCCTTGAGCTGACGGCAGACGTCATACCCGGACAGACCGGGCATCATGACATCCAGCAAAATCAGGTCCGGCAACTCGCCGTTGCGCATGATCGACAGCGCCCGCTGACCGTTCATGGCGACCTTGACGCGGTAATCCGGTTGCAGGATGCCGCGCAGCACATCCACGTTTTCCGGGGTATCGTCGACCACGAGAATCGTGGCCGGTCCAAGCGTTTGCGCCTCGTCGTGCATGATGATTACTCCTGAATCAGTCCATGGGCCTGCAGCTTCGCCTCCAGGGCATCGAGCACCCGCAGCGCGGTTTCAAAATCATACTCGCCGGCCGCCTTGGCAAGCGCCGTGGCCTGATCCGACGCCAGAGTGCCGGACAGCCGCGCCGCCAGAGCGCGGGCAAGGTCGGTGGCTTCGGCATCGTCCTGGCTCAGCAATTCGCGCAGACGGTGCCACTGCGCTGCGCTGACACAGGGGGTATCCAGGAGCACGGGCGCGGTACGGGTCGCGGCATACCAGGCCGCCAAGCCCTCACCCAGGGCGTTCACCGCCGGCACCAGCGCATCCAGACCCGGCTGGGGGTCTCCCCCTTCGTGCAGCGTCCGCTCCACAGCCCTTGCCAAGGCGGAGAGCCCCGTCGCCCCCAGTGTGGCGGCAACACCCTTGAGCGTATGCGCTTCGCGCTCGGCGCTGGCGGTATCGCCCTCCGCCAGCGCCGCCGAAAGGCGCTCGGGAGCCTGCACCTGGGTCTGCAGGAAGCGTTCAAGCAGTTGCCGGTACAGCACGGCATTGCCGCCGACATGGTGCAACCCCAAGGCAGTGTCCAAACCCTCGACCTCGGGCAGCGCCTGCGTCGGCTGGACCGGTTTCAACCCACCGGACGAAGTGGACGGCACGGCGGGCGACGGCGCCCTGACAGAGAGTGACACCCAGCGCGCCAGCGTATCGAACAGATGCGGCACATCGATGGGCTTGGCGATATGGTCGTTCATGCCGGCCTCCAGACAGCGCCGTACGTCCTCGACCATCGCGTTGGCCGTCATGGCGATGATCGGCAGGTCGGCAAAGCGTGGCTCCGCGCGCAGGGCGCGGGTTGCGGCAATGCCATCCATCACCGGCATCTGCATGTCCATCAGGATGACATCGTAGTCCCCGGCGCGGGCCGCCGCCACGCCCTGCTCACCATCGGCCGCGACATCGACCCGCATGCCCGCCGATTCGAGCAACTCGCGCGCAACCTGCTGGTTGATCTCGTTGTCTTCAACCACCAGGGCACGCACACCGCGCAAATCCTCACGCGCCGTCAGGCGGTGTTCGCCCGGGTGGCTTTCGCCCCCTTCGCCAAGCAGCGCCCCCACGATGCCATCGAACAGCGAGGACGGCGTGACCGGCTTGAGCAGATAACCATCGAGCCCGGCTTTTTCCACCTCATGCATCAGGCGGTCCCGCCCGTAGGCCGAAACGATCAGCACCGGCGGCGCCCGCTCGGCCAGCGCTTTTTTGATGGCGCACCCGGCTTCGATGCCGTCCATGTCCGGCATTTTCCAGTCCATCAGCACCAGCCCGTAGGGCGGCTGAGCCTCGCGCACGACGTTAAGGGCGCGCGCCCCGGCATCCAGCGTATCCACCGTGAAGCCGAAGGTGGAAAGATACTGCGCGAAGATGTCGCGCGTGTTGGCGTTGTCGTCCACCACCAGCACATGCAGGCCGGCCAGGCGTTCCGGCGCGATCCGGCGGGTCACTCCCTCGTGCGGATGGCTGGACAGGCGCAGCGGCAGCTCGAAGCAGAACTCACTGCCCTGCCCCGGCGTGCTCTGTACATGAATTACCCCGCCCATCAGATCGACCAGATGCTTGCAGATCGACAAGCCCAGCCCGGTCCCGCCAAAACGGCGCGTGGTGGAGCTGTCGGCCTGGGAGAAAGACTGAAAGAGACGGGTTTGCTGTTCCTCGGTCATGCCAATGCCGGTGTCGCGCACGCAAAAACGCAGGACTGACGCAGCACGCGCGTCGACAATCGACCGCACCTGCAGGCTGATTTCCCCTTTTTCCGTGAACTTCACCGCATTTCCCGCGAGATTGAGCAGGATTTGCCCCAGGCGCAACGGGTCACCGACCAGCCAGGCCGGCAGGTCGGGGGCCACGTCGATAATCAACTCCAGCCCTTTTTCACTGGCACGCAGGCCGATCAGGTTGGCCACATTGTCCAGCACGGCATGCAGATCGAAATCCACCTGCTCGATGGTCATGCGGCCGGCCTCGATCTTGGAGAAATCAAGAATGTCGTTGATGATCCCCAGCAGGGACTGGGCAGCGGCGTCCACCTTGGTCAGGTAGTCGCGCTGACGTGCATTGAGCTCGGTGGCAAGCGCAAGCTGGGTCAGGCCGATGATGGCATTCATCGGCGTACGGATCTCATGGCTCATATTGGCCAGAAACTCGCTTTTGGCGCGCGTGGCGGCTTCGGCCGTCAAGCGCGCTTCTGCCAGTTCACGTTCGATGCGTTTCTGCTCGGAAATATCGACAATCACCCCGACCAGCCCCCCGGCGCTGTCCTCGCTCCCCTCCTCGCCCACGCCAAAGCCGCTGACCCAGTACAGACAGTCGTGTTCCGCACCATCGGCGAAGGTAAAGCACAACTCATGACGCACCGTGTCGCGTTCGCGTATCGCCTGTCGATCCTCGGCGTGATAGCGGCGACGATCCTCCGGCGGCAGATAGGGCAGATCGAGTACGGTGCGCCCGAAAAGCATCTCGCGCGCCACACCGAACGCCTGCTCATACGCCCGGTTTACCGATACGAAACGCGCCTGAGCATCCTTGACGAAGATCGGGTTGGGCAGGGTTTCCAGCAAGGCGCTCTGAAAAGCGAACTGCTGGGCCAGTGCCACGCGGGCGTGATGCTCTTCGGTGACATCCGCCACATAACCGTACCAGACGGTCACCTCCGCCTCGCGGCGGGGCGTTGCACTCAGACGCAGCCACAGCGGCACGCCATCCACCCGCGTAAAGGGCAGCTCACAGGTAAAAGGCTCCTGACTCATTGCCGATTGTTCGATGAGTTCCGTCAGGTGGCCGCGCCCGTCGGCATCAATGCGCGCAAAGAAGGAATCGGCATTCTCCAGCGCCTCGGCAATGGGCAATTCGAGAAGCCGCTCCAGCCCGCGACTGACGAACAGCAAGCGGTACACACCGCCCCTCTCGCGCTGCAACTGCCAGACAATGCCCTGCACCCCGTCGGTGATGTCCATCAGTCGACGACGCGAAGCTTCGATCTGCGCTTCGGTGCGACGCCGGTTGTCGCGCACCCGCGCCATGGAGAACAGCGAAGACGCCGTCAGGAAGGCCACGAACAGCGCCACGATGATGATCAGCGCGCGTTCCTGGAACGGCAGCCAGTTTGCCACCGGCTCACTGAGCAGCACCTTCCAGTTGCCGATCGCGTCGTTCCAGAACACAGGGGAACTCGCCACCTCATGCCGCGCACCCTCGATAATGACCTGCCGCCGGTCCTGCAGCGGGATGGGCAGCACCGCAGGCGGGGCGTGCTCAAACATCAGGGCAAATTGCCGGCTGGCGCGCAGATCGTTCCACTGCACCTCGCTCAGAGGGAAGAGCGCCTTGTACAGCAGGCCCTCGCGATTACTGGCGAAGACCACCCCGTCGGGGGAAACCAGGATCGCCTGCCCGACCCATTGGCGCAAAAGGGCATCGATTTCCTCCAGACCCACCTTGATGACCATGACGCCGATTACCCGCGAAGTGGCCGTGCGTCCGTGATAAATGGGTGCTGCGAAATACAGCCCCCGCTTTCCTGCCGTGGTACCCACCGCAGCGTACACATTGGGCAGACCGCTCATCGCCTGGCGAAAATACGGACGAAAGGGCAGAACTTCCCCGGTGGACGATGGCCCGTCGGACGTACGCGACCAGGCTACGACCCGCCCCTCGGCATTCATGACAAAGGCGTTTTCCGCGTGGAATTCGCGCGCCACCACATCGAGGATTTCCAGTGCATCCGGCGCGTCTTCCGGCAAGGCGCCCGCCGCCACGGCCTTGATGGTGTCGTCGATCAGCCCCAGCAGCATGGCCGACCCCATGGCGTTGCCGTCGAGCGTATGACCGATGATGCGCAACACCATGAGCTCGGCGGCATGCTCCAGCGCCTGGCGCTTCTGCGTATGGACATAGCGCTGCGCGCCCCACTCGGACAGCAGCGCGAACGCAAGAGCCAACACCAGCGAGAGCAGCACGTAGATGCGGGGATGGGCGACGATGAGGCGGGAAATCGACATGGGTGCTCCATGTATGTTTATCCCCCCTCACGGGGAGGTGTTTTTTAGCCAAGGGTGTTCGCAAAATGAAGGTTTGTTGAACGGCCTTTGACATCGCCGAACGAAGGATCCGCAGATCCCCCCTTGGAGGCGCCATGGACGGGGTTGTGGAGACCGGGTGAAAGGGCCATGGAGGGCCCTTTCAGTCCCGCCGCGACAGGATGTCGCGTCGGGACGGCCCGGTCGGAGCGGCCCCGGCCATGGCTTGCCCGAAGGGCGCCTCC
>JAQVHL010000083.1 GCA_028696185.1 Halothiobacillaceae bacterium | reverse complement strand
GCCCGGCTGGAGCAGGTCAGGCCAGGGCTTGCCCGAAGGGCGGTCCCGTGGGGGTGTGTTCTTTTGGTTACTTTTCTTGCACAAGCAAGAAAAGTGACTCGCCCGCTTGCGTTGGCGCCTGTTTGAAGGGCGTAGCCTCATGGCGGGCGAAAAAGGGCTGCAACGGTTCCTGAAAGCGGCTTTAACCGGCGCCTGAACGACTTGATCTTTCGCAAGCGGACAGGCTTACGCGCTGTTTCGCCCGCCTTAAGCGGCGCACTTCGAACAGCCCGCATCGCGCGCGGGCGAGTACCTTTCTTTTCTTTGCTTGCCCAAAGAAAGGTACCAAAGAAAGGGCCCCCCACGGAGGTGCCCTTCGGGCAAGCCATGGCCGGGGCCGCTCCGACCGGGCCGTCTCGAATTCGAGCGCCGTACCCGTCAGGGCTTGGGGCATGGATGCCCCAAGGGTGCGAGAACAGGATGCACAACATCCTGTCGCGGCGGGACTGAAAGGGCCCTCCATGGCCCTTTCACCCGGTCTCCACGACCCCGGCCATGGCGCCTCCAAGGGGGATCTGGGAATCCTTCGTTCGACGTTGTCAAAGGCTGTCCAACAAATCTTCGTTTGGTAGCCCCCTAAGACGCACTCCGGCGCGACTGCCACCAGCCGTAGGCCCAGGTGCCGACGAAGATTCCGGCGAGCGGGAACAGCGCGAACAGCTTACCCTCGCCCAGCGCCGTGGTGGCGGTACCGGGGCAGACCCCGGACAGCCCCCAGCCCATGCCGAACAGTAGGGCACCCAGCATCAGCCCTTTCACCAAGGGCTTGCCGGTGTAGCGGATCACCTCCCCGCTGTTCAGTCCACGCACGCGCAGGCGCTGCATGATGCGGATGCCGATCAGCGCTACGACGATGGCGCTCGCGATCACCCACAGAAGGTGCAAATCTTCGAACAGGAACAGTCGGGCGATCAGCTCGGGTTGGGTGGCCCCGGCGCGTGAGAGCAGAAAGCCGAACAGCGCGCCGAGGGTAAGGTAGACCAGCGGATGATTCAGACGGCTCATGCGGCGCCCCCCAGCAGGGCAGCCAGGGCCTGCACGGTGGCCAGTGCGCCGATGAAGAATCCGATCGAAGCCAGAAGGCTGGAGGGCGTGAGCAGGGCCACGCCGACGATGGTATGACCGCTGGTGCATCCCCCGGCCATGCGCGCACCGATGCCCATGAGCGCGCCTGCGCCGAATAGCGTGAGGGCCTTGCCCCACAGTGATTCGGGAAGCCAGGCGTCGTAGTGCACACCCATGGCGAAGCTGGCCTGCCAGTCGCCGGGCGAGCTCGTCGCGCCGATGAGTCCGCCGACCGGGGTGCCGAGCATGAACCACATGCGCCAGTCATGGGCGCGGCCGAATTCCTCGCCACGGAAGTAAGGCAGGGATGAGCCGAGTGCGCAGGCGCTGCCGAAGGCGGAGGAGCAGCCCAGCGCGCGGCTGGTGACCCAGTAGTGCAGAAGAACGTAGAGCCCGATGGCCGTGCCGGCCATCCAGGCAGTCCAGACGAGTGGCGTAGTCATGGCAGGAACGATACCCGAGTGAAACACCCGGACAGGATAGCGGGCTGCCAGAGGGCGAGGACAGCAGAAACTTCCGATGCCGGGATAAACCCGGCTCGAAAGGGAAACGGCCGGATCCGGCTGGGCGCGGGCGCCGCGCTTCAGCGTCCGCTGGTGGGCGGCTCGGGGAGGGTGATGTTCAGCTCCAGCACTTCCATGCCTTCCTCGCGCTCGACACGCACCTTCACAGCCTCTTCTCCCACTGGAACGTAGCGGCGGATGACTTCCAGCAGGTCTTTTTCCAGCATGGGCAGGTAATCCGGCCCGCTGGGCTCACCACGTGTCTGGGTGCGCTCATGAGCAATGATGATTTGCAGGCGTTCCTTGGCCAGGGAGGCCGAGCCTTTTTTCGATGAACGGAAAAAATCGATGAATCCCATGGTACTCACTTCCCGAACAGCCGGGCCAGCAGGCCTTTTTTCTCCGCAGTGATGAAGCGCAGCGGGCGTTCCTCGCCCAAAAGCCGCGCGACGGCGTCATCATACGCCTGACCGGCGTCCGATTCCTTGTCGAGAATGACTGGGGTGCCGGCGTTGGACGCCTGCAGTACGGCAGGGGATTCGGGGATCACGCCCAAAAGCGGGATGGAGAGGATCTCCAGCATGTCGTCGATGTTGAGCATCTCGCCTGCGTCGGCGCGGCCGGGCGAGTAGCGGGTGATGAGCAAGTGTTCGCGGATCGGGGTTTCGTTGTTCTGCGCGCGGTGGGATTTGCTTGCGAGGATGCCGAGCATGCGGTCGGAATCGCGCACCGAGGAGACTTCCGGGTTGGATACTACGATGGCCTCATCGGCAAAGTACATGGCCAGCTGCGCGCCTTTTTCGATGCCGGCAGGCGAATCGCAGACGATGTAGTCAAAGCCGTCGGCCTTGAGTTCATCCAGTACGCGCTTGACGCCTTCTTCGGACAGGGCGTCCTTGTCGCGGGTCTGCGAGGCAGGGAGGATGTACAGACTTTCCACGCGCTTGTCGCGGATCAGGGCCTGGTTCAGGTTGGCCTCGCCCTGCACGACATTGACGAAGTCGTACACCACGCGGCGTTCGACGCCCATGATGAGGTCGAGATTGCGCAGGCCGACGTCGAAGTCGATGACCGCGACCTTGTGGCCCCGCAGGGCCAGCCCGGTAGAGATGGCCGCGCTGGTGGTGGTTTTGCCGACGCCGCCCTTGCCCGATGTCACGACGAGAATTTTCGCCACGATATGCTCCCCTTGAGTGTGGTTGTCAGCCGCGTTCCAGAACGCGGATGATCAGCTTGTCCTGTTCCCCCCGTTCGATCACGGCGGGTTTGCCCCAGGCGGGGTCTTGCTCCAGGCGATCCTGGGTGAGGTAGGTGCCATTGATGGAAACCAGTTCGGCTTCGAGCTGCATGCAGTATATCCGCGCGCCGGGCATGTCGCGCACTCCGGCCAGGGCGCGGCCGCGCAGGGCGCCCAGGATGTGGATGCTGCCATCGGCTACCGCTTCGGCGCCGTTGCTGACGGCAGCCTCGACGACGAGATCGCCGCCGCGCGCATAGGCTTGCTGCCCGGAGCGCAGCGGATGGCTGATGACGGTGGGGCCTGCGCAGGGCGGCGGGCAGGGCTCACTTGTCGCCGCCACCTCGGTAGCCGGCGCCGGGATCGGTGTGGTGGTGTCCTTCGACGGTGTTCTGGATTCGCTGAACAACGCCAGGTGAGCGGACTGGGCCTGGTTACGCTGGGTTTCGTTTCCGCCGCGCACACCGACGGCGATCAGCCCGTAATTGCCGATGAGGCTGACGAGCGCCGGGAAATCGATCCACTTCTGCGTGTCCTGCAGCGGGCTGAGGTCGATGACCACGGGGGTGTGGTCGAAGAAGGCCGGGTTCTGCCCCAGGCGCTCCTTCAGCGCGGTGGCGAGCGTGATGATATTGGGATTGTACAGTTCGAGCGTGGCCAGACTCAGCATCTGTCCTTTCAGAGCAAAGGCGGGGGGGCTTTCGGTCATGTCACAGGGCACAACAGGCGAGGTGGAATTCGACGTCGTTCTGCGTCTGGGCGGAGCGGCCCTCGCGCGGGTCCAGGGCGAGAAAACGCACGGAGAAGCTCTGCCGTCCGCCACTGATGACCGGGAAATACGGGGTTTCGTCACCGATGAAGACGCGCACCATCTGGTAGCTGACGCCGGGTTCGAGCGACTGGTTGAGAAAGCCGCGTTCGGCCCGGATGCGCATGGGGCCAACGCTGTTGCGCACTACTTCGAGAATCAGTTCCAGGCTCTCGCGGATCAGCTGGAAAGGCTGCAGCCATCCCTGGAGATCCGAGCGGCGCAGCTCCGGGTCGAGCTTGAGCCAGTAATGCAGGGCGGGAATGTCGAAGTCGCACAGTCCGCCGGGGATGTTGCTGCGCTGCTTGATGGCGGAAAGCATGTCGTGCTGTTTGAGGTGGCTGCCGATCTGGCCGGCATGCGCATGCAGACGGTCGATGAGATCCTTCTGGCGACGCAAGAGCGTCTGGAGCTTGCCGCTGTCCACGTCGGGGGCATCGAGCAGACGGGCGAGGATGGCGTGCTGGCGCTCCAGCTCTTTCATGAGTTCGCGCTTGAAGTCCACCCGTGTGAGCAGGTCATGCAGTTCGAGCAGGGCGAGCAAGGCACTGAGGCTTTCCCGCGCGTCATCGCCACGCAGGAAGATGTCGCCGCGCTGGAACAGGTGTTCCAGGCGCAGACAGGTGCGCATGCGCTCGTTCAGGGGTTGCTCGTAGGTTTTCAGGGGCACGGCCTTCAGGCTTTCGTCGGCGGATCGCGCGCGGCGCGTTTCGATCGGCGTATTGTTTCACGTTTGAACCCCCCCTGTGAAGGGAAAACGGGAACAATTCTCCCTCTGTTTCGACCTTGGCGCGCGCGCTACTCCAAAGATCAGGCTTTGAAACGCGATACCCGCTCGTGCAGGGCCTGCGCCAGGTTTTGCAGCGTGCCGAGAGCCGAAGCGGTATTGGCGACAGCGTGACCGTTCGCGTCCGCCATTTGCACGATGCGATGTATGTTTTGCGCAATTTCTCCGCTGGCGGCGGTCTGTTCGCGCATGGCGTTGGCGATCTGTGAGACGCGCTCGACGGTGCGTCGTGCGCCGTCATTGATTTGATCCAGTGCCGCGGCGGCCTGTTGCCCCAGCTCCACGCCATGGCCGACCTGCTCCGTGGCGAAGAGCATGCGGTCGACGGCCTTGCGCGTGTCGAGCTGGATGCTCTCGGTCATTTCGGTGATGTCCTGGGTGGCCTGGGCGGTGCGGGCAGCGAGGTTGCGCACTTCATCGGCCACCACGGCGAAGCCGCGCCCCTGCTCGCCGGCGCGTGCCGCCTCGATGGCAGCATTGAGTGCGAGAAGATTGGTCTGGTCGGCGATCTGCTTGATCGAGGAGACCATGCCGCTGATCCGTTCGGCACGCTCACCCAGTGCGGCGATGACCTGCTGCGCCTGACTGACCGCTTCGGCAATGCGGGCGATTTCGCGGGCAGACTCGTTGACGATGCGCGAGCCTTCGCCGGAGAGCTCGCTCGCCCGGTCGGAAAGCTCGGCCGCCTCGCGGGTGCCCTCGGCCACCTGACTGATGCTGGCGCGAATCTCCTCGGCGGCGGCGGCGACGGCCACCGCCAGCTGGCTCTGCTGTTCCGATCCTTCATTGACGGTACGGGTGGTTCGGGAGAGGTTTTCGGCCGCGCGGGTCACTTCGTCGGCATTCAGGTTGACCTGACGGATGATGTCCTGGAAGTGCTCCATGAGGGCGTTGAAGGCATGGGTGGTCTCGCCAATTTCGTCATGGCTTTCGTTGTGCACGCGGCGCTGCAGGTCGCCGTCGTGCTCGATGCTCTGCATGACGGTCTGCAGGACCTTGGCCGGACGGGTGATGGCACGGGCAATGGCGCCGATGATGAGGAACAGTAAAACCTGGATCACGACCTGCCCCACCCACAGGCTGCCATTGAGGGTGGCGAGGCTTTGCTGATCCTTTTCCAGATTCACCACCATGCTGGCGGCGCCCAGAATATCGCCTTCGCGGGCATGGGTGTGGCATTGCAGGCAGTTGGTGCCGCGAAAGTCGCGTGAGGCGATGAAGGGGACGATGGCGCGCATGGTGAGCTTGCCTTCGGGGGTGTGACCGGGTTCGACGAGGATCTTTCCTTCACCAAGCACGCGGCGCTCGGCGTCGTCACGTGCCGCTTCCTCGGGCAGGCCGGCGCCATACTGTTTCATGACCGGTTCGCCTCGCAGGATGCGCAATTCAAGCAATCCTTCGGTGGCTGTCATTTTTTCGACGAACGCTTTGCGGTGCAGTGGATTGCTGATGGAGCCTGTGAGCATCAACATATTGGCGCCATTGATGACGCCGTCGGCGATGGCGTGAGTCTTGTCCTCCGAGGCGACGAAGACATGGTCCTCGAAGCGGTGCATGATCCAGAACTGGGCCGACAGCATGACGATGATGACGAAAAACTGCGTCAATATCTGCAGCTTGCTCTGCATGCGCAGGCTGTTCCACCAGTTTGCGATCATGGGTATGCTCCTGTTTTATCCGCCTGTCGGATGCTTGACGTCCGGACGGAATTTTCTATAAGAGTCGTTGTTGTGTCCGTGTTCTGCGGCAAAAAACAAGCCACGCTCGATGGGCCGGCTTGGGAAAAGGCATCCTGCCTTTTTGGGGGATTCAATCAGCCACGAAAGCGCGCGACACGCTCGTGCAGGGCATGAGCGAGCGCTTGCAGCCGGTCGATGGCGCTTGAGGTGTTGGCTACAACGTGGCCATTCGTTTCCGCCATCTGCACGATGCGCTGCATGTTTTGCGCGATCTCACCGCTGGCCGCAGTCTGTTCGCGCATGGCGTCGGCGATCTGCAGGACGCGTTCCACCGTGCCCCGTGCGCCTTCGTCGATCTGATCCAGGGCAGCGGCGGCCTGCTGGCCCAGTTCGACGCCGTGATGCACCTGTTCGGTGGCAAAACGCATGCGCTCGATGGCCCGCCGGGTATCCATCTGGATGCTGCCGGTCATTTCGGTGATGTCCTGGGTGGCCTGGGCGGTGCGTGTGGCGAGGTTGCGCACTTCCGCCGCCACCACGGCAAAACCGCGCCCCTGTTCTCCGGCGCGAGCCGCCTCAATGGCGGCATTGAGCGCGAGCAGGTTAGTCTGCTCGGCGATCTGCTGGATGGAGGACACCATGCCGCCGATGCGTTCGGCACGGTCACCCAGTGCGGTAATCACGCCCTGGGCCTGATCCACGGCTTCGGCGATGCGGGCGATTTCGCGGGCGGATTCGTTGACGATGCGTGTGCCCTCATGCGCCAGATCCCTAGCGCGTTGGGAAAGCTCGGCCGCCTCGCGGGTGCCTTCGGCCACTTGGCCGATGCTGGCGCGAATCTGCTCTGCCGCTGCGGCCACGGCGATGGCAAGCTGTCCCTGCTGTTCCGAGCCTTCGCTGACGGTACGGGTGGTGCGGGCAAGATCGGTGGTGGCGTGGGTGACCTCGTCCACATTGAGGTTGACCTGGCAGATGATGTCCTGGAAATGCCCCATGAGTGTGTTGAAGGCATGGGTGGTTTCGCCGATCTCGTCATGGCTGTCGTTGTGCACCCGATGCCTGAGATCGCCGTCGCGCTCGATGTTCAGCATGACTGTCTGCAGTTCCTTGGCCGGACGGGTGATGGCGCGGGCAATGGCGCCGATGATGAGGAACAGAAGAAGCTGAATGGCGAGCTGGCCGATCCACAGGCTGCGGTTGAGACGAGCGAGGTTTTGCTGGTCTTTTTGCAGATCCACGACCATGCTCGCCGCTCCCAGGGTGGCGCCTTCATGTGTGCCCGCATGGCAGAGCAGGCAATTTACGCCGTGCACATCGCGACTGGCGGTGAAGGGCAGTACGGCGCGCATGGCGAGGCGTCCATCGTCCAGTTTCAGGGGTTCGAAGCGGGCTTTGCCGTCGGTCAGGACCTGGTTTTCCAGCACGTCGGGGGCGGCGGTGCCTTCCTTGCGCTCGCCGTACTGTTTGCGGATGTCGGGTGAGCGGATGATCTTCAGGTCCAGCAGCCCTTCGGTATCGTTCATCAAATCGATGAAGAACTGGCGCCGTTCGGGAATGCTTACGGCACCGGTGACCACCAGCAGGTTGTGCCCGTTGATGACGCCCTGGGCGATGGCCTCGGTCTTTTCCGCAGAAGCAAGCCAGACGTGCTCCTCAAAGCGGTGCATGATCCAGAACTGCGCGGCGAGCATCACCAGAATCACGAAGAATTGCGTGAGCAACTGGAGCCGGGTTTGCATGCGCATACCGTTCCACCAGCGTTTGATCATGTGAATGCCTCGCTGTAGGGGATGCCGTCAACAGCGCCCGTGTGGTTCAGGCCGGGGGCTGGATCATAAAAAAATACGCCGCATTATCGCTTTGTCACAAGGATATTTTATGGCGCTTACTATTCAAGGATAGCCTGTGTTGGCCAAAACGCAGGCTGTTTCAAATTTTCGCTTTGCGAAGTCTAGCGTATCCGTCGGATTTTCGACAGTCTCTTGAGGGGGGGATTGCCCGGTTCCGATGGGGATGGGCAGATCACGGTGTCCGGCCGCGACAGGAAGTCGCGCATTCTGTTCTTGCACCCTTGGGGCAATCCATGCCCCAAGCCCTGACGGGGGCGGCGCTCGAATTCGGAGCGGCCCGGCTTGCGCGCTGTTTCGCCCGCTTCAAGCAGCGCACTTCGAGCGACTTGAATCGCGCGCGGGCGAGTACCTTTCTTTGCTTGCCCAAAGAAAGGTACCAAAGAAAGGGCACCCCCACGGAGGCGCCCTCCGGGCAAGCCATGGCCGGGGCCGCTCCGACCGGGCCGTCCCGACACAACATCCTGTTGTGGCGGGACTGAAAGGGCCCTCCATGGCCCTTTCACCCGGTCTCCGCAACCCCGTCCATGGCGCCTCCAAGGGGGAACTGGGAATCCTTCGTCCGGCGCTGAATTGTTGGACGAGCGTGGGTGTAGGAAGGGCCCCCTTGGGACCGCCGTGGACTGACCTGTGGAAGCCGGCTAAATGGGCCAGGGATGGCCCATTTAGTCCCTGCGCGACAGGATGTCGCGTTGGGACGGCCCGGCTGGAGCAGGTCAGGCCAGGGCTTGCCCGAAGGGCGGTCCCGTGGGGGTGTGTTCTTTGGGTT
>JAQVHL010000082.1 GCA_028696185.1 Halothiobacillaceae bacterium | reverse complement strand
GCGGGCGAGTACCTTTCTTTGCTTGCCCAAAGAAAGGTACCAAAGAAAAGGCACCCCCACGGAGGCGCCCTTCGGGCAAGCCATGGCCGGGGCCGCTCCGACCGGGCCGTCCCGACACAACATCCTGTTGTGGCGGGACTGAAAGGGCCCTCCATGGCCCTTTCACCCGGCCTCCACAACCCCGTCCATGGCGCCTCCAAGGGGGGACCTGGGAATCCTTCGTCCGGCGCTGAATTGTTGGACAAGCGTGGGTGTAGGAAGGGCCCCCTTGGGACCGCCGTGGACTGGCCTGTGGAAGCCGGCTGGAGCAGGTCAGGCCAGGGCTTGCCCGAAGGGCGGTCCCGTGGGGGTGTGTTCTTTGGGTTACTTTTCTTGCACAAGCAAGAAAAGTGACTCGCCCGCTTGCGCTGGCGCCTGTTTGAAAGGCCAAGCCTCAAGGCGGGCGAAAAAAGGCTCCAACGGTTATTGAAAGCGGCTTTAACCGGCTGTTGAACGACTTGATCTTTCGCAAGTGGACAGGCTTGCGCGCTGTTTCGCCCGCCTCAAGCGGCGCACTTCGAACGGCCTGCATCGCGTGCGGGCGAGTACCTTTCTTTGCTTGCCCAAAGAAAGGTACCAAAGAAAAGGCACCCCCACGGAGGCGCCCTTCGGGCAAGCCATGGCCGGGGCCGCTCCGACCGGGCCGTCCCGACACAACATCCTGTTGTGGCGGGACTGAAAGGGCCCTCCATGGCCCTTTCACCCGGCCTCCACAACCCCGTCCATGGCGCCTCCAAGGGGGGACCTGGGAATCCTTCGTCCGGCGCTGAATTGTTGGACAAGCGTGGGTGTAGGAAGGGCCCCCTTGGGACCGCCGTGGACTGGCCTGTGGAAGCCGGCTGGAGCAGGTCAGGCCAGGGCTTGCCCGAAGGGCGGTCCCGTGGGGGTGTGTTCTTTTGGTTACTTTTCTTGCACAAGCAAGAAAAGTGACTCGCCCGCTTGCGCTGGCGCCTGTTTGAAAGACCAAACCTCATGGCGGGCGAAAAAGGGCTGCAGCGGTTATTGAAAGCGGCTTTAACCGGCTGTTGAACGACTTGATCTTTCGCAAGTGGACAGGCTTGCGCGCTGCTTCGCCCGCCTCAAGCGGCGCACTTCGAACGGTCTGCATCGCGCGCGGGCGAGTACCTTTCTTTGCTTGCCCAAAGAAAGGTACCAAAGAAAGGGCCCCCCCACGGAGGCGCCCTTCGGGCAAGCCATGGCCGGGGCCGCTCCGACCGGGCCGTCCCGACACAACATCCTGTTGTGGCGGGACTGAAAGGGCCATCCATGGCCCTTTCGCCCGGTCTCCACAATCCCGTCCATGGCGCCTCCAAGGGGGTTCTGGGAATCCTTCGTCCGGCGCTGAATTATCCGCAAAACCTTCGTTTTGCAAACACCCTGAACATTCCCTCATTAATAAAATATTTTTATATTTGATTTACGGGACTATAGTCGGAACCTCAACCATCGGGAGTTCCGACCGTGAAGATTGCCGTCTGCAGCCAGAATCGCAAGACCGTAACCGGACACGCCGGCAAATGCCGCCGTTTCCGCCTTTTCGAACACGACGGGCAAGCCCTGCGCGAGCAGGACCTGCTGGAATTGCCTATCGAAGGCACCTTCCACGCCACCCCCTTCGAGGCACCACACCCCCTGGATGACGTACAGGCGCTCATCGCGCTGGACATGGGCGACGGACTGAAACGCAAACTCGCCGCACGCGGCATCATCGCGCACCTGACCGAGCTGACCGACCCGCACGCGGCCATCCAGTCCTTCCTCACCCAACACGGAGCCACGCCCCATGTCTGAGACCACCCCCTGGACCCTGCGCCACCTGCGCTTCATGACCCTGCTCGAAGGCGGCTCGCTGATCCTGCTGTTCTGCATCGCCATGCCGCTCAAGTACATGGCGGATCTGCCTGTCGCGGTCAAAATCGTCGGCCCCATCCACGGCGCGCTCTTCCTGTGGATGATCGGCCTGCTCAGCCTCACCCTGCTGCGTGGGCAATTGCGGATCGGACACGGCGCCCAGGTTTTCCTCGCTGCCTTCATTCCCTTCGGCGGCCTCTGGTCGCACCGACTGGTCAGCCGCGCCGTGAGTGCACAGCCGGCGTGAGCTTCATGGCTGAAAGTACATTTCAGCCACCGAGGGCACAGAGCGCCGCGGGCGCAAGTTCGCCCTCATCGAACAGCCAGACCGGCAGAGCCTCGCGCGAAGCCTGGGACAGGGCACGCCGATGCGCCTCGCAGGCCGGGTCCTGCTGGCGCAGCAAGGCCCAGAAACGCGGGGAGTGATTCATTTCCCGTGTATGACAAAGCTCATGCAGGAGCACGTGATCCAGAAGCGGTGGCGGCAGGAACAGCAGGGACAGGTTGAGACGGATGTCTCCACGCGAGGAGCAGCTCGCCCAGCGCGTACGCGCGTGGCCGATGCTCACCCGTCCGTAGTTCAGTCCGCTGCGTCGCGAGAGCGCTTCCAGACGATCCGGTAGATGCGCCGCCGCACGTTGCCGCAACCAGCGCAGCAGCAGGGGGCGAAAGGCGTGGATATCCCCTTTGGCGGAACGAAGCAGGAGCACCCGCCCCGGCAACTCGCGCAGTTCATGGCGTGAGGCGGGGCTCTCCCGCCACTCAAGACGCCATTGCGCTTCCAGCGCAGGCAGCACCAGCGACTCGGGACGCGGTGAATGAGGTCGTTGCCGCTCACGCAAGCCTTGCTCGATCTTCGGCAGATGCCTTGCCACCCAGTCGGCACGCGCCCGCACCAGCGCATGCAGCGCCTCCGCCGGCACACCGGGCGGCGTGACCACTTCCAGACCGCGCCGTGCGCAGAGCGTCAGGCGCACATGACGGGCACGGGCACTGATGCGCTGACGCCAGCCTACCGAACGCCCGTCCGCCAGGTGGATCTCTCCGCCCGTTTCACTCATCGAAATCCCCCGCCCTTCTGGACAATGGGCGCAGAATACCCGTAGCCTTGGCTTTCCTCCACCGCGCAAGATCGCTTCATGACGCGCAGTTCAGCTTACCGGGCGGCGCTGCTGGAATCGCTCGCACGCCATGCCCATGAGCACCAAGGCCCTGGCTGGCGCAGTTTCCGCCGCATTCACATCGAAAACACCGGGGATACCCTGCAACTCCATATCCGCACCGCGCCCCCCTTCGGTGTCGAGATCGGCGCTCCGCTGCGCCCGACCGAAGCGCGCCTGCGTCTGTGGCGGGATACGCAGGGGCTGGACGTGACCCTGTCCCTGCGAGAACCGGACGAGCCGCCTTTCGCACGCGCCTGGCATCTTGGGTCCCTGGCACCGGACGGCATCCTCATTCTTCTCGACCGGCTGCTCGGCAGCGACGCCTCCCTGCGACAGCTTGTGGTGGCGCTGGACAAACTGGAAGCGCTGCGCACGGGCTGACAGTAATTCGCACCTCAAAGGCAGGCCTTTGCTTCCCCTACTTCCCGCAGGGCATCCCGGCCCGTATACTCGCCTGACCTGAATTTCCGGTGCCGCTCATGGCGCGTAAGTTTTTCCGCAAGATGATGCCCCCCGTGCATGAGGTCCGGGACAGCAAGCATTTGCGGATCTTCGGACGCCTGCTGCACGACGGCAACCTCTGGCACCTGAACCGGCGCTCCGTTTCCGGGGCCTTCGGTCTGGGGCTGTTCGCCGCCTTTATTCCCATCCCCTTCCAGATGATACTGGCGGCCGCGCTGGCCATCATCGCCCGCGTCAACCTGCCCATCGCCGTCGCCTTGGTGTGGCTGACCAATCCACTGACCATGGTGCCGGTGGCCTATGTGGCCTACAAGCTGGGCGCACTGACACTGGGGCTCCCCCCGCAGGAATTCGCCTTCAACGCGTCGGTGGACTGGTTGATGGCGCAGATGGATCATCTATGGTTACCCCTGCTGGTCGGCAGCCTGATGATCTCCCTCATCAGCGGCATTCTGGGTTTTGTCGGCGTGCGCCTGTTCTGGCGCCTGCATGTTGCCTTCCACATGCGGCAACGCCGCCGCCGCGCGGCGCGCCAGCCCGCGCAGCCTGTCGAATAAATACCGCAGGTAAAACAGCAAGCCCGGCCCCATTCAACAAAAAAACCCGCTCGCGCTACGTCGCGGCGGGTTTTTTTGTTGGCAGACGGTAGCGGATCAGACCACCACAATCCCCAGACTCAGCATCAGGGCGCCAATGATGATGCTTTTGACGGCAATCAGGCTGGCGATGATGGCATGTACGATGCGCCAGGGCGCGTGCGTGTCGAAACTCTGCATGGCGAAATCCTCATCCATATAATTAATTAGATAAAAACATATTTTATGATAATTTCTGAGCAAATCAATAAGTCTTTAGTGAATTTTTGATGATAGGAGCCTCCCCGGCCTTGCTGCTAAAATCGCCGGTTCAGAACCGCTTGGCCATTTAGCCAATCCCTTGAGATAAAAGGTTTTCCTGCATGCCCCAGCTCTCCCGCGACCAACGCATCCACGCCCTGCACGCCGCCCTGCGCGAGCGCATCGTCATTCTTGACGGGGCGATGGGCACCATGATCCAGAAACACCGGCTGGACGAGGCGGCGTATCGCGGCGCGTCGAGCGCCTCTTCCCGAAGGGATCTTGGGCAGGACGCGCGTTTCGCCGACTGGCCGCATGATCTCAAGGGCAACAACGACCTGTTGGTCCTGACCCAACCTGCCATCATCCGCGGCATTCATGAGGCATATCTGGACGCCGGGGCGGATATCCTGGAAACCAACAGCTTCAATGCCACGCGCATCGCCATGGCCGATTACGGCATGGAGGCGCTGTCCTACGAGATCAACGTCGCCGCCGCACGGCTGGCGCGCGAAGCCGCCGATGCCATGACGGCCCGCACGCCGGACAAGCCGCGCTTCGTCGCCGGGGTGCTCGGGCCGACCAACCGCACCGCCAGCATCTCGCCGGACGTGAACGACCCTGGTTTTCGCAACACCAGCTTCGATGCGCTGGTCGAGGCCTATGCCGAATCCGCGCGCGGGCTGATCGAGGGCGGCGCGGACATTCTGATGATCGAAACCATTTTCGATACGCTCAACGCCAAAGCCGCCGTGTTCGCAGTGGAAAAGGTGTTCGACGAAGATGGCATCCGTCTGCCGGTGATGATCTCCGGTACGATTACCGACGCCTCCGGCCGCACCCTGTCCGGCCAGACGACCGAGGCCTTCTACAACAGCCTGCGCCACGCGCGCCCGCTGTCCATGGGCCTGAACTGCGCGCTCGGCCCGGACCTGTTGCGCCAGTACGTCGAGGAAATGGCACGTATATCGGAATTCCCCGTCTCGGTGCACCCCAACGCGGGCCTGCCGAACGAGATGGGCGAATACGACCTCGATGCCGAAGAAATGGCCCGCCAGATCGGTGAATGGGCGGATTCGGGTTTTCTCAATATCGTTGGCGGCTGCTGCGGCACCACGCCCCTGCACATCCGCAAGATTGCCGAAGCCGTCGCCGGCAAGCCGCCACGCGGCCTGCCCGCGCCGGAGGCCGCCTGCCGCCTGTCGGGCCTGGAGCCGTTCAACATCACCGCCGAGTCGCTGTTCGTGAACGTGGGCGAGCGCACCAACGTCACCGGCTCCGCCCGCTTCCGCCGCCTGATCAAGGAGGGCGACTTCAGCACCGCGCTGGAGGTGGCCCGCCAGCAGGTCGAGGCCGGGGCGCAGATCATCGACATCAACATGGACGAGGGCATGATCGACGGGCAGGAGGCCATGGTGCGCTTCCTCAACCTGATCGCCGCCGAGCCGGACATCGCCCGCGTGCCGATCATGATCGACTCGTCCAAGTGGGAGATCATCGAGGCGGGCCTCAAATGCATCCAGGGCAAGGGCATCGTCAACTCCATCTCGCTCAAGGAGGGCGAGGCGAAGTTCATCGAACACGCCCGCCTGCTGCGCCGCTACGGCGCGGCGGTGGTGGTGATGGCCTTCGACGAGACCGGCCAAGCCGACACCTACCAGCGCAAGACCGAAATCTGCGAGCGTTCCTACCGCGTGCTGGTGGACAAGGTGGGCTACCCGGCCGAGGACATCATCTTCGACCCCAACATCTTCGCGATTGCCACGGGAATTGAAGAGCACAATCACTACGCGGTGGACTTTATCGAGGCGACCGCGTGGATCAGGCAGAACCTGCCGCACGCGATGATCTCCGGCGGCGTGTCCAACGTCTCCTTCAGCTTCCGCGGCAACGAGCCGGTGCGCGAAGCGATCCACGCGGTGTTCCTCTATCACGCCATCAAGGCCGGGATGACGATGGGCATCGTCAACGCGGGCCAGCTCGCCATCGTCGACGAGCTGCCCTTTGATCTGCGCGAGCGGGTCGAGGACATCGTGCTCGACCGCAGGCCGGACGCCACCGAGCGCATGCTGGAGGTCGCCGAGAAGTACCGTGGCATTGGTGCGGGCGCGGAGGTGAAGGAAGACCTGGAATGGCGCTCCTGGCCGGTCGCCAAGCGCCTTGAGCACGCGCTGGTCAAGGGCATCGATGCGTATGTGGAAGAGGACACCGAGGAGGCCCGCCTATCCTTCGAGCGCCCGCTGCATGTCATCGAAGGCCCGCTGATGGACGGCATGAACGTGGTCGGCGACCTGTTCGGCGCGGGCAAGATGTTCCTGCCGCAGGTGGTCAAGTCCGCGCGCGTGATGAAAAAGGCCGTCGCCTGGCTGATGCCGTACATGGAAGCCGACAAGGGCGCCTGCGCCACCACGTCGGCGGGCAAGGTGTTGATGGCGACCGTGAAGGGCGATGTGCACGACATCGGCAAGAACATCGTCGGCGTGGTGCTGCAATGCAACGGCTTCGAGGTCATCGACCTGGGCGTGATGGTACCGGCGCAGAAGATCCTCGACACCGCGCGCGAGCACAACTGCGACCTGATCGGCCTGTCCGGCCTCATCACCCCGTCGCTGGACGAGATGGTGCACGTGGCCAAGGAGATGCAGCGTCTTAACATCAAGACCCCGCTGATGATCGGCGGCGCGACCACCTCCAAGATCCACACCGCAGTGAAGATCTCGCCGGTCTGCGACCACCCGGTCGTGTACGTGGTGGATGCCTCGCGCGCCGTGGGCGTGGCATCGAGCCTTTTGGGCGCCAACCGCGAGCAGTACGCCGCCGACATCCGCAAGGAGTACGTCGAACTGGCCGAGCAGCGCGCCGCCAACCGCCGCGAGGGCAAGCGCTTTACCCTCGAACAGGCGCGCGCCAATGCCGCGAAGCTCGACTTCCAGCCGGTCAAACCGGGCTTTACCGGCGTGCAGGTGTTCGAGGACTACCCGCTCGAAGAGCTGCGCGAGCGCATCGACTGGTCGCCCTTCTTCCATGCCTGGGAGCTGCACGGCCGCTTCCCGGCGATTCTCGACGACAAGGTGGTCGGCACGGAGGCGCGCAAGCTCTACCATGACGCCACCGCCATGCTCGACAGGATCATCGCGGAAAAATGGCTCACCGCCCGCGCCGTGCTCGGCCTCTGGCCCGCCGCCCGCCTGGGGGCTGACGACATCGTGCTCTACACCGACGACACCCGACGCGAACGCCTCGCCGTACTGCATCACCTGCGCCAGCAGATGGAGCGTCCGACCGACAAGCCCAACCAGTGTCTGGCCGACTTCATCGCCCCGGAAGGCGTGGTGGCGGATTATCTCGGCGGCTTCGCCGTCACTGCCGGCATCGGCGCGGATGAAAAAGTGGCGCAGTTCGAGGCCGAGCACGACGACTATCAGGCAATTATGCTCAAGGCCCTGGCCGACCGCCTGGCCGAAGCCTTTGCCGAACGCCTGCACGAGCGCGTGCGCAAGGAGTTCTGGGGCTACGCCGCGGACGAGGCGCTGGACAATGACGCCCTGATCCGCGAGGAATACAGCGGCATCCGCCCCGCCCCCGGCTACCCCGCCTGTCCGGACCACAGCGAAAAAGGCACACTGTGGGAGCTCCTGCAGCCGGATACCCGCATCGGCCTCAAGCTCACCGAAAACTTCGCCATGTACCCCACCGCCGCGGTCTCCGGCTGGTACTTCGCCCACCCCGAAGCGAAATACTTCGGCACCGGCCGGATCGGCCGCGACCAGGTCGAGGACTACGCCCACCGCAAGGGCTGGTCGCAGGCCGAAGCCGAACGCTGGCTCGCCCCCATACTGGGCTATGATCCGGATTGACGGAAAAAGCCCTTCTCCTGCAGAAAGACGGCCCCACAGGCTCTTTCTGAGAGGGGGTTTACAAAAAGAAAGTGTTGCGGACAATTCAGCGCCGGACGAAGGATTCCCAGCCCCCTTGGAGGTGCCATGGCCGGGGTTGTGGAGACCGGGTGAAAGGGCCATGGAGGGCCCTTTCAGTCCCGCCGCGACAGGACGTCGCGCATCCTGTTCTCGCACCCTTGGGGCATCCATGCCCCAAGCCCTGACGGGTGCGGCGCTCGAATTCGGGACGGCCCGGTCGGAGCGGCCCCGGCCAGGGCTTGCCCGAAGGGCGCCTCCGTGGGGGTGCCCTTTCTTTGGTACCTTTCTTTGGGCAAGCAAAGAAAGGTACTCGCCCGCGCGCGATTCAAGCCATTCGAAGTGCGCTACTTGAGGCGGGCGAAACAGTGCGCAAGCCTGTCCGCTTGCTTTTAGCAGCCAGTTGAAGCCCCTATGAAGAGGCGCTGAAACCCTTTTTCGCCCGCCATGAGGCTTGGCCTTTCAAACAGGCGCCAACGCAAGCGGGCGAGTCACTTTTCTTGCTTGTGCAAGAAAAGTAACCCAAAGAACACACCCCCACGGGACCGCCCTTCGGGCAAGCC
>JAQVHL010000081.1 GCA_028696185.1 Halothiobacillaceae bacterium | reverse complement strand
AAGCGGCGCACTTCGAACGACTTGACTCGCCCGCTTGCGTTGGCGCCTGTTTGAAAGGCCAAGCCTCAAGGCGGGCGAAAAAGGGCTTTAAGGGTTATTGAAAGCGGCTTTCAGGCGTGAGGGGCTGGTGGCGTGTCGGGCGCCATCCACCGGGTTTGGCCGTCATGGAGCGCCCGCATGGGGACGCCGTAGAGCCTGCTGAGCGTTTCGGCGCTCAGCACGGTATCCACTTCGCCGGCCTGCCAGCCGCCCCGCCCGTCGAGGGTCAGTGCGTGGGTGCAGTGGCGCAGGGCCAGGTTGGGGTCGTGCAGGGAAAGCAGCACCAGGCCGCCTTCGTCGGCCCGGGCACGGAGCTGGTGCAGCAGACAGCCTTGCCACTTGAGGTCGAGGTGATTCAGGGGTTCGTCCAGCAAAAGCACGTTCGGGTTCTGGGTGAGCAGGGTGGCCAGGGCCAGCCGGCGCCGCTCCCCGCCGGACAGGCTTTGCACCCGGCGCGTCTCGAAGCCGGCCAGGCCGCAGCGGCGCAGCGCCGCCACGGCGATTTCCCGGTCCCGGTCGCTTTCGCCGGCAAAGCGGTCGATATGCGGATGGCGTCCGGCCAGCGCGGCTTCCAGTACGGTTTCCTCGAAGCCCTCGCTGGCATCCTGGGTCAGAAGGCCGAGCCGCCGCGCTCGCACCCGTGCTGGCAACGCCCGGATGTCCGCGCCATCGAGCCGCACCATGCCCGCGCCGGGCGCGAGGATTCCCGCCAGTGCGTGCAGCAGGGTGGTCTTGCCCGCTCCGTTCTGCCCCAGGAGCGCCCAGCACTGCCCCGGATAAAGCGGCAGCGCCAGTGTCTCGGCCAGCGTGCGTTCTCCCCGCGCAAGGCTGAGGTTGACGGCTTCCAGCCGGGGTGTGGGTGTCGGCGTGCTCATCGCCGTGCATCCCGTTGCAGCAGGTAGAGGAACAGCGGTGCGCCGAGCAGGGCGAGCAGGGCGCCGGCGGGGAGCTGTTGCGGGGCGATGGCCGTGCGTGCGGCGAGGTCGGCGCTGAGTACCAGCAGTGCGCCGATGGCGATGGCGCCGGGCAGGGCGGTGCGGTGGTCGGCGCCAAGCGAGAGCCTTGCCAGATGCGGGGCGAGCAGGCCGACAAAGCCGATGCTGCCGGCGGTGATGACCGCCAGCGCGGTGGCGAGCGCCGCGCCCAGGTAGCTTGCACGGCGCAGGGCGGCCACGCTCACGCCCAGCGCGGCGGCGGCGGTTTCACCCCGGGTGAGGATGTTCAGATCGCGCGCCCAGGGCAGCAGGGCGAGGCTGAGCAGGAAAAGGCCCGTCAGGGCGAACCAGGGCGCGGGCGCGGCGGAGAGATCGCCCATCAGCCAGAACAGCATGCCGCGCAGGGCGGTGGTGGGGGCAAGTGCCAGTAGCAGGGTGATGAGCGCGCCGAATGCGGCGGCAAGCACCACGCCGGTCAGCAGCAGGCGATGCCGGGTCCAGGCGCCTTCGCCGCGTGCCAGCAGCAATACCAGCAATAGCGCACCGGCCGCACCGGCCGCCGCGCCCAGATGCTGCACGAGCAGCGGCAGGCCCAGCAGGATTGCCAGCAGGGCGCCGACGGCCGCGCCCCCCGACACGCCGAGAATATACGGATCGGCCAGCGGATTGCGTGTGAGCACCTGCACCAGGGCGCCGGCCAGTCCCAGCAGTCCGCCCGCGGCGAGTGCCGCGAGCGCACGCGGCAGGCGCAGTTCCAGCACGATGGCCCGCGCGGCTTCCGCCTGGGCGCCCGTGCCGAAGGGCCACAACAGCCCGGTGCTGCCCCACAGCAGGTTGAGGCCGAGCAAGGCCGCCAGTGCGAGCAGGATCAGGGGCAGGGCGTGTCGGCGTGCCGGTCGCATCAGGGCGTCTTCCGTGCGGCGTCTGCCGCCGCGCACAGGGCGCGCAGTCCTTCGACCAGACGCGGGCCAGGGCGCATCAGCACATCCGGTGGCAGCACGATGAGCCCGTCACCCTGTACGGCCGGCAGGTCCTTCCAGCGTTTCCAGCGCTCGAAATCCCGCGCCGGCGGCGAGGTGATGATGAGATGGGGGCGGGCGCGGATCACCGCTTCCTCGCTCCAGGTCGGGGTGTCGCCCAGGCTTGCGTCCACCAGATTGGCGATGCCGCAGCGCGTCATGGCCTCGCTGATGAAGTGCTCCGGGCCCACCGTGACCAGCGGCGAGGGCCAGATTTCATAGAATCCACGCAGCGGCGGCAGCGTGCGGTGCGCCTCGGTGAGCGCCTGCACCTCGCCTTCAAAGTCGCGCGCCAGCGTTTCGGCCTGTGTGGCGTTCCCGGTCAGGCGGCCTAAGTCGCGCAGCACGGCCGGCACATCCGCAAAACGCCGGCCCGGTGTGCTCCAGATGGGCAGCCCCAGCGCTCGCAGCCGGTCAAGCTGAGCGGGTGCGTTGCCTTCGGCCCAGGCAATCACCAGATCCGGCCGCAAGGTCAGCACGCGCTCCAGGTCCAGCGCATGATAGCTGCCGATGTTCGGCAGCGCCCGTGCCTCGGGCGGAAAATCGCTGTAGGCCACAACCCCAGCGATACGCGCCTGCGCCCCCACGGCGAACAGCATTTCCGTCACATGCGGTGCGAGGCTCAGGATGCGCTCCGGCGGTCGATCCAGGCACAAACGCCCGCCGTCCGCCTGCGTCACGCAAAGCGCCTCTGCCCGTGAGGCGGCGGGAGCCAGCAAACACGCCAGCAGGATTGTGCATACCGCCCGGCGGACCATGCCGTGCAGCGCCTTCAGCCGAGATCGGGGCCTATCGGCGTGGATCGGGACGGTGTTTGGGGTTTTTCTCATGCCCATGTCGTACATTCTCGTCATGCCAGCACACCCACGACCACGCCTGCGAGGAGCAGCGTTTCGCTGACTTCGACGCCGGCGCCCAGCGCGTCGCCGCTCATGCCGCCCAGGCGTTTGCGCAGGAACAGCCACCATAGCAGCAGCACGGCCGGGGCGAGCAGCAGCAGGGGGTGGAGCAGGGCGCTGGCCAGAGTCAGCAGGGCCAGCCAGATCAGGATCGAGCGCGGGCTGATGGCCCAGGCGAAGCGCTCACCCATGCCCGGATCGAGCGGCGGAAGGCGGCTCGCCCAGCACAGGGTGCCGAGCCGGGCCCAGGCCGGGATCAGGAGCAGGACGAGCGCCTGATGCTCGCGCAGTAAAAGCATCAGAAGCACCAGCTTGCTCAAGATCAGGGCGATCAGGGCCACCACGCCCAGCGCGCCGACATGCGGGTCGCGCATGGCGGCGAGCAGGCGCGCGGGGTCCCGGTGACCGGCGCCCAGTCCATCGCTCATATCCGCCAGCCCGTCCAGGTGCAGCGCGCCGGTTACCCACACCCAGACCAGGAGCGAGAGGAGCGCGCCGAGCCAGGGATCGAGTGTGCCGGCAAGCGCACCGGCGCCTGCGAGCAGCGTGCCGATCAACAGGCCGACCAGCGGGAACCAGTGTGCGCTACGGGTAAGATCCGCAGCGGAAAACGCCTGGACCTGCGGTGTCGGCAGGCGGGTGAGGAACTGTAGCGCCAGAATCAGGCGTCGCGTTTCAGCACGGATCATGCGCGGAACGACCGGCCATGGCCACAGCGCAGCAGGCGCGGGTGAGGGCGGTCGGTTGCGGTATTCAGCGGCGGCATGCGGTGATCCTTTTTCGGCGTGTCTGGCCGCCTGTCTGGCAGACGCGGCGGCGCAAAAGCGATACAGCGTACCCGAAAAAGCGGCGTTTGAGGCTCAGCCTCGCCTTATTTCACGAACCCGCTCACGAATCGCGCGCTTGCGCGCTGCCTTCGCTCAGGGTCAGTACGAAGCCCACGCTGCGCACGGCCTTGAGCGGCAGGGGCAGGCCGATGGTTTCCCGCACCTTGCGGCGCAAGCGGCTGATGAGCATGTCCAGACGGTGATCCAGATAGTATTCGGTGTCGTGGCCCAGCGCCTGGATCAGGTCGCTGCGGGAGAGGGGGGCGTTGATGGTGTCGAACAGCCGTTGCAGCAGGATGCGCTCGGACGCGGTCAGGTCGACGCGCCGTCCGTTGGGGGCGGCCAGCGTCCAGGCTTCGTCGCGCAGCGACCAGGCGTAGCGGCGCGCGCCGGGCTCGTCCCCGGCCGGGCCGCTGCTGAGGCGTCGGTGCAGGCTGACGATATTGGCCGCGAGCTGGCGGAAGTCCACCGGTTTGACCATGTAGCTGTCCGCCCCTTCGAGCAGACAGCTGACCTGATCCTCGGTGCCCGAGCGCGAGGTGAGCACGAGGATGCCGAGGGGTTTGAGGTCACGCAGCTGGCGCACCACGGAAAGGCCGTCCTCGTCCGGCAGGCCGAGATCGAGCACGAGAATCTGGCAGGGCGCCTGCAACAGCCCAAGGTACAGGGAGCGGGCGTCGGGGAAGCCGCGCAGACGGAAACCCATGCCCTCCAGCGCCTGCAGGGTTACGTTGCGAAGATCCTCGTCGTCCTCGACGAGGCAGACCTCGATACCTTGTCCGATCAACACCCATGGCCTCCTTTGCGTGGCATCCTTCGATGGCGGGCCGATGATTCCGCCCCCCTGTAACGATCCAACCGGCAATGGTACGTATTCGCGTCTATCGAGGCCATCACGCTTTCCATTAAAAATCACCAAAGCCTCACGAACGCGATTCGGGGGCGGCGGAGGGCAGGCGCAGGCTGAAGCAGCTGCCCATGCCGAATTCGCTGCGCACGCCCACTTCGCCGCCATGCCGTTGCAGGACGGTGAGAACCATCAGCAGGCCCAGGCCAAGACCCGGTTCGGCCTGCCTCCCGTCCTCGATGCGCGACAGGCGCTGGAACAGGCGCGACAGCTTGTCCGGCGCGATGCCGATGCCGTTGTCCTCCACCTCGATCACCCAGTCCGTGACCTCCCGTTGCAGGCGGACGCGGATATGCCCGCCTTCGCCGGTGTACTTGACCGCGTTGCCCAGCACATTGACCAGCGCGCGGTGCAGCAGGGCCGGGTCGCCGCGCACCAGCGCGCCGGGCGCGTCTTTGCTCTCATCGTCGCCCGATTCGTCCTCAATGCGCAGGGTGATGCGCTTGGCGTTCGCGCGGTCGTAGACCTCGTCGATCGCCTCCTCGATCAATAATTCGAGCGACAGCAGATCGAAGTTCAGCGGGTTCACATTTTCCGCTCGTGCCTGTTCACGCAGATTGTCCACCATCTCCAGCGCCGCGTGGGCATAGCGGCGGATTTTGCCCAGCCGCTCGTCGCGCTCGCCCGGCGCAGGGTTGTCTGCCTGCAGTAGGGTGAGGATCGTAGTCAGCGGCGAGCGCAGGTCGTGCGAGAGGAAATACAGGGTATCGTCGCGGTTCTGGCGCAGGCGGTGTTGCTGTTCGGCCAGTCCCTGGAGCCGGGCGATGCGTTCGGCGAAATGATCCCCGCGCCAGGGACGCGGCGGCAGCGCGGCGGACAGCCGTGCCAACTCGCGATCCAGATAATGCTGCGCCACTTCCAGCCGGCGCCAGCTCCACAGCGGATAGGCCAGCAGCAGCGCAAGCAATCCGCCAGCCGGGGCCAGCCAGACGCCGAAGCCCTTGAGCCCCAGCCAGACGATGCCCAGAAGCAAGCCGATCATCAGTGCCGTGGCCAGTAGCCCCAGGCGCGCGGGCAAGCGCCACAGCGCCACCATCAGGAGCGCCACCAGAAACATCCCCAGCGCGGCGGCGTAGATCGGCGGCGGAACATGCAGGGTCTGCCCGGCGCGCAGTGCAGTGAAGAGCGTGGCGTGAACCTCCACACCGGGCATCAGGCGCGCATGCCCGGTGGTGGGCGTGGCGAGGGTGTCGCCCAGGCCCTGGGCATTGGCACCGACAAACACCACGGCATCGCGGAAAGTGTCGGGATCAATGCGCCCGTTCAGCACATCCGTGTAGGACAGGTAGCGGAAGGTGCCGGGCGGGCCGAGAAACGGCACATGGGTCCAGCGGTCGCGGTACCAGCCGGGGCCGCTCGCGTGCGCGGCATGCAGGGCATGGGCCTCTCCCCGCACCGGGTCCGCCTGCATCAGCGTGGCCAGCGCCAGATGCGGGTAGCGGGGGGCGTTCAAGCCTTCCCAGAGATACACGCTGCGCGCGATGCCGTCCGGATCGAGCTCGACATGAATGTGTCCGAGCCCCGCAGCGGCGCGGGCGAGTTCGGGAATCGGCAGGTACAGACCGTCGCTGCCTTCGGCGTACTGGGCATGAAATACCGGCAGCAGCACCGCACCCTGCCGGGCGATGGCCTGCGCCAGCCGGAGGTCCGCGTCTTCCTGCGCGCCGGGTTCGCTGAAGATCACATCGAAGGCAACGGCACGGGCTTCGCCCAGCCGGTCGAGCAGGCGGGCATGCACATCGCGCGGCCAGGGCCAGGCGCCGAGTTCGGCCAGACTGCGGTCATCAATGGCCACGATGAGCACATCCTCCGGCGCTGCCCGGGGCGCGGCGGTCAGCATCACATCGTACAGCTGCATGTCCAGGCGCCACAGCCAGGCGCGCTGGGTGATGAGCCCCGAAAGCAGGACGCACAGCAGCGTGACCAGCAGCCAGGCCAGACGCAGCCGGCGCGGGGCCGGCCGTAACCGCGCCGGGTTCATCAAAGCAGGATCAGCACCAGGGGCAGGGTGAAGGGCAGCCACCAGTTTGGATCGAGCGGCACGCTGAATTTCTGCGGCTCCGACCACGGCCCGGTAAAGCCATCCGCATCGATAATGCGCAGCCGTAGCCAATACTCGCCGGCCGGCGGAGAGGGCAGTTCGATGCTCTCGTCCGCCGTGCGGCCCTGGGCATCGAGGCTACGAAACGCCGGATCGCTGGCGAGCTGGTATTCGGCCTGCTGGCCCGGTTGGGCCGCCCAGCGAAAGCGCAGCAGGCCGTCAGCAAACTCCGGTGCGGCGGCAAGCTTCGCCTGCGGGCGCACCACGAAGCGCGATACCGCCGACCAGGGTCCCTGATCCGCCTCCCCGCGAATGCTGGACAGACGCCAGTAGTACTCCCCCGGCGTCAGTGCGGTTTCAAAGCGCGGTGTGTCCTGTTGGGTATCGACCAGGAGGGTCTCGAAACCGGGGTTTGTCGCCACTTGCAGGCGGTAGTGCGTCATACCCACCGGCTCCGACCAGACAAAGCTGACCGTGCCTTCGGTCAGGCGGGCCTTTTCCTCCGGACGGGAGGGGAAGGGCGGTTCCGGGCGAGCCTTGAGACGAAACGCATGCGTCGCATCGCGGCCCTCGATGCCGAGCTCATCCACCGCGCGCAGGTACAGCAGATAGTCGCCGTCCGCAAGATCGCTCACACTGATGGCCGCTTCACGGGTTTCCAGATCAAGCCGGATTGGCGTACCGTCCGCCGGCGCGATCTGCGCGCGCCAGGCCGTCGCGCCTTCCATCGCGGGCAGGGGAATGCGGAACACCGGGGTTTCGAACAAGACGGGCAGGCCCTCCACCGGAGGCGCGCCGAGCAGCGGTCGCGCTACCGGCGTCTCACCTTCCCCCACCCGGACGCCGAATCCCTCTTTCACCGCCAGCGAGGCGCCGGAAGACACCTGCGCCACCGCCACCGTACCGGCCAGCACTTCCGCCGTGCTGTCCCCCGAGCGGGCCTCCAGCGCGGTGCGGAACGTGGTGCCGCGCACACCGATCACCGCCGTGGGCGTTTCGATGCGATAGCGGGCCGACGGCCCCCGGCGCGGGTTCACCTGCGATTCGACGCGCCCACGGGCGAGCTGCATCTGCACATCCAGCCCGCTCAGCCCGCGAAACCGGCGCAGCGACGCGACCTGCAAGGTCGAGCGGGCAGGGACGACGATCAGCGATTCATCCGGCAGACGTAGGCTCACGCGCCCCTGCTCCCCCGTGCTCAGCTGCGCCCCGGCCCGTACCGCCATGCCCGTTTGTGCCGCCACACCGTCCAGCGTAGCCTGCCCGGTCACGTCCTCGATCCGCGCCTCCAGCGGCTGCGGGTCGAGCAAGCGGACCGGGATGCGCAGCACCGTGCCCACCGGGATGCGGTAGGGGTCGGCAACCCCGTTGAGTTTCTGCACCTGTGGCCAGGCCAGCGGATCGGTCAGTGCCCGCCCGGCCAGCCCGATCAGCGTGTCGCCCGCCTCCATCGGGTACTGGATTTCCTCCTCGGAGAGCGCCACGCCCGGCAGGGCAGCCGCCGGAGTCAGGCTCAGGGTCAGACAAAGCGCCGCGAACGCACGCAGAGCATGTACTGGGGCGCGCACCGGCAGGCCGGGGCGGAGCAATGCGGGGAATAGCGAGGTAAAAAAAGCGGTGAGAAACATCATGTTCAAGTGCGACCGGATTCGTGAACGACATGGCGCGCAAACAGGCAGGGCCAGGCGGCAAGGCGGAAAAACGAGCGGCGTCCCTGGCCGGGAGATTCCTGCGAGTATCAGCGCGGGGGTGCGGATACGCTAACACAGCGGGTTCGAAGACTCCCTCACGTCGGCTCACGCGCGAAGGGGGAGGTGACCGCAGGACAAGAGAAAGCCCTGGCCGCCGATAGGGCGCTTCGCGCTCTATGAGAACGCCGCAGGCTGGCCCATGACGACAGCCACTGGGTTCTGACCATCAATACCAAGGCGCGCAAGAAGAGGGGGGGATAACGCTGATCAGGCGCCCGTGGATTCAAAAGCCGTGGCCGTGCTGGAGGCGCTGGCGATGAATGCCGTGATTGGCCAGCGCCATGCGGATATCAAGCATGGAAATGACAAGATCAAGGCGATTTACAGGATGTTTTCCGCCATGACCATCGCCGGGCGCATGTACCGCGTACAGCTCACGGTGAAGGATTACGACTTGCCGGGCAGCCCGCACA
>JAQVHL010000080.1 GCA_028696185.1 Halothiobacillaceae bacterium | reverse complement strand
CTCTGCAATTTCCGCAGGTTACAAACCCGTTCGCTTTTGCATGGGCTGTTATGTGGACCGGTCTATCATGCCCTCGATAATCGGTCCTCGCAACCCATCCTCAGGGCGGCGCACGCCTTCCGGGCCAGGGTTTCAGGGTGTGTCGGCGGGGTCTACTGGCCCCATGGGCAAGGGCTTTGGAAGTGTCGGTGGCATCGGTCCAGATCGTTGCCGGGCGTGGCAATGGAGCGCAATGCGCCCTTCTTAAGGATGGGGAGCAGGGATGCGCCCAGCCGCAACGGACGCAAAACGTTCGGTATCTGGCATGCCTGAGAGGCGTGCAAGCCATCCATGGCTTGCCTTATCTGGCTGTTGAAGTGGGTTTATCTGCCCTTACAGCCGCGTCTTGCAGGAGAACGGGCGTGAGCGCTCGGGGGTGGTCCGCTCGCCTCGTGCGCTCAGGTGCCCTTTTCCGTTATCGCTCAGCTCAAGAAAACGTCCTTCGCCTTCGGCGCAGGGGGTGTTGAGAATCAGCTCGCCGTCTACGGTCACGGCCAGCAGGCGTTGCGAGGCTGGCCCAGGCAGGGCGGGCACGGACAGCCCGATCAGGTAGCCGGATGCGGAGCGAAGCGTCTGCATTGCGGTCACGACCGCCTGGGGATGCGGTAGATCGCGTTCAAAAAGCGTACGACCGTCCGCGTCCACGCGACGCAGATACGCCTGGGGCCAGGCGCTGCCGCTGCGTTCGCGGGTGCCGGCGAACAGTTGTCCGCCGTCGGGCAGGCGCAGTGTGGATTCTCCCGGCACGGTCGCTTTGTCTGCCGCTCCGGCCTCTGCTGGGGCCTCGGTTGAGGTCTCTGCCGCTGTCACCGGGGGCGGGGCAGGTTTCGCCGTCTCATCGTCAAGCAAGGCCAGCCAGGGGCGCCCAGGCGCCCCGTGTACCGTTGGCGCGGTGGCGCCCGCCACCAGCAGAATGCGTTCGGCGCGGGCCAGGGCGAAGCCGCGCTTGCCCTGGAAGCGCGCCAGTGGTTTGGCCTGTTCCGCGAAGGGAGTGATATGCAGCGCTGGCGCTGCGCCCTCGCTTTCGATATTCACGGCGGCAACCACGCCCCGCGTGCCCCACTCGGCCAGCGAGGCGGCCAGAACCGCGCCGCTGGCCAGCGTCAGGCGCGACTCGCCGTCAGCGCTCAGGCGCGCGCCATGGATGAGGGGCCGATCCTGTCTGTCATACCCGTGCCAGCTCACGTAGGTCATTCCGCCCTGGGGAAAGGCGCGCGTGGCGCTGCCGTTGCGGTCCAGCAAACGCGGTGCAGCGGGAACGCCGTCTGGGGAAAGGCTCAGGACAAAAGGCCGGCTCTGCCCCTTTCCGTCGAACTGCGTACCTTCCAATAGATACCCGCCTTCGCGCAGGCCGCCGTCAGCGGTTGCAACCGGCGCCAGACGGTGCAATGCGCCAGAAATGCCCTTGGGCCAGGCTTTTTTCCCTGTGGCGCTTTGCGGAATGAGGCCCCTATCCTTGCCATTGGCGGCCAGACGATGCAGGCGGATTTCAGGCACACCACGCACTTCTTGCGTCAGGGCAACCAGACAGCCGCCATCGTCGAGCGCGATCACCCCCGTGGCGAAATCATCACCCTCTGCGCCTATCCGCTGCTGCCAGAGCGTTTCGCCCCTCGTCCCGACCCGCACGACCCAGGCATCGCGCGCCTCATCAATCGCTCCGCTGGCGCCGGCCAGACAGGCGCCTCCATCGGCGGCGGGCGATACGGCGGCAAAACTGTCCATGCCGTCCCCGCCGTAGCTGCGCAGCCAGCGAGGCTTGCCCTCAAGGTCAATCCACGCGGCCAGCCCATCGCCCCGCGGTGCCTCGCCGGGCTCGGCATCGGCGGACGGGGGCTGTATCGCCACACCGGCCAGGAGAAAACCCGCGCCCTGCGGCAGGCCGGCAGCGGCCGACCAGTGGCCCTGCCCTTCCCAGAGCAGATGTTCGCGCTCGGGCGCGGCCTGCGCCCCGACAGAGACGCCGCCCAGCAGCAGTGCCGACAGGAAACGGAACATCCGTGGCACGGGTCGGGCATTCCCTGCGCTCACGGTGCGTCCTCCCGCTGCTTGAGCGCATGCAGGGCGTCGCTCCAGCGCGAAACCGGCGCAAAACGCGCCGCCATTGCGTCGGCCATCTGTTGAGCACTCGCGCGCAAGGCGGGATCGTTGGCCGCCGACGTATCGGCGATTTCTTCCTGAATGCCTGCATCCTCGGGAAGCTGTTTCAGTGCCGCCAGCTTGTAGGCCAGCATGCGCACGACATCTTCCTCATCCAGCCCGCCTTGCTTGGCAAACAGCAGGCAAGCGCCGTATTGCATGAGGGCGGGCGGAAATCCCTGTTCCGCCGCCTGCCCGAGCAGGCCGCACCCCTCCTGCATCTGCGCCTTGGAAGGCGCGGGCGTTTTATCCTGCAGGTACAAAGCCAGGCTCGCGCCCCCGGCGATCCACTGCGCGACGGCATCGCCGCGCCGCGCGTCGTCGATGCACGCGCTCCTTGCCTGACCGAACTGGCGCTTCTCCAGCGCCGCCAGGCCGTCTTTCCAGTCCGCCAGGGCCACCGGGGCCGCCAGACTCATCAACAGCCCACCGATGGCCACATACACGCCATGTTTCATTTTTTCGCTCCTTCAAACATAACCAGCCCCTGCCGGGCAAAGGCTTCCTTGATCCCCGGCCCCGGTTCGTAGCGGCCTTCACGGTGCATGCCGTAGAGCAAGGCCGTCGCGGTTTTGTCCCCATCACGCGCCTGCTTTTCCAGCGTGGCGATAGCCGCCTGGGGGTCGCGCTCGGCCCCGGCCGCGCCCTGATGACGGATCAAGGCATCGACGGCTATCGCATTGGCATCGCCCTCGGCGGCCATACGGCCGATTTCCTGCCGGACCTCGTTTTCCTTCTCGGCCCGGACTTTCGGCGTCATATACCCAGCACGCGCGGCCCACAGCTCGGCCTTGGCCGCATCCGCCGGCACGCCATGACGCCCCTTGGCGTAGGTTTCGTACAGGGCGAGCATCGCTCGCTTGTCGCCACTTTCGGCGGCGCGTTCGAGCAAGCCCAGGCCCCGCGCGGTGTCTTTCTCCACGCTGCGCCGCCCCTGCAACAGCAACATCCCACCGGCAAACTGCGCCTCGACATCCCCGGCTTCCGCCTTTTGCATCAAGGCCGCCACTTCCGCCTGCCAGCGTTGCTCCCGTTCCGACGGCCCCGCAACGGCGGACAGCGCACACAAGGCCAGCGACAGACCCAAGACCCTCGCCGGACGGCGCATCATTTGCCTCCCTTGAGCCAGGCCGGATCGCTAAATGCCTTGATATCAATCACCGCTTCAGCCCACTTGGCCATGTCCATCGCACTACCGGATTCGTACTCGCGCTGGATGGAGAGCCGCGCATGGGGCGAAAGCATCACATCCAGCACGTCCTGACGATAATTCGCGCCCGGCATGACTAACATGCCCTTCCAGGCTTCATGCCCGCCGAAGCGGATTTTTTCGACCTTCTCCGGCTTCACCATCGAGTACTCCTGCGCGGCGGGGGCCATATCGAGGATCGATCCCCCGCGCTCCTTCGGGTCCTGGGCCACCACCAGCGTGACCGCCACCGCGTCCTTGCCACGGGTGTAACGCGCGCCCAAGGTGCGGGTGCGCGGCACCTTCATGCCGAACATCTGCCCGCCCATGTCGAAGCAGGTGGCCTTCCATTGCAGGCTCCAGCCATCGGCCGTGTCGCGCAACAGGGGGGCCAGCTCCTCGGGGGCGGAGGCATCGGGTTTGACACCACCACAGACCTGGCTGGTATCGACGACCAGTTTGCCCGCCTGGACGGGCAGGCTGGCAAGCCCAAGGCCGCTCAGCGCGGCAAGCAGCAGGGACATCTTCAGAAGGCGGCGGGGAAAAGTCGGCATGCGCGGCTCCAGTCAATCCGTTAATCGGGGATAAGCCGTGATAATAACCACACTTTCCCTGCGCCTGCATCTGACATTGATCTGACCAAAGCGCGCCAGAGAAGGGCTTGAAGAGGAACCTGCCCTTGCTCCACCGAAGCCGCCGCTTGCCGCCGGCTGGGGCCTCATGGGGCCTGTGCAATGCGTGTGTTTGCCGCAGAAAGCACCGTGCTGGAAGGGCAGTTAGCATTAGCCGCCTATCAATCCACGAACAAGCCCAGCAAGGCGTCCTTCACCGCCGCTTCCGTCAGCCCGCGTTCACGCAGAGCCCGTTCATGCGCCTGCAGCAACTGCTCGGCATGGGCCAGACACTGGGGCCACCCCCCGGCCTGATGCCGCAAATGGCGATACAGCGTGCGGGTCAGCACCGGGTCGGACGGAATCACGGCATGCAAGCGCAAGGCGGCGCCCCCATCCATCATCGGCTCCTGTCCGGCCCGCAGGCGGGACCAGAGGACAAACGCCTGCTCAAGCCGCAAGCGCCAGGACAGGGCGCTCGCCGGATCATGCACCACAAGCGCCGGGCTCACCGGCCCATCCAGGCGGGCAAGACACTCCGCCAGACACTCCTCGGCCTGCCAGGGCTTGCCCGATTCCGCCAGCACCTGGGCTTCGTCCAAATGCCCGGCCAGGCGAAGGGTGTCGACCTCCACATGCCGCAGTGTCAACTGACTGTTGTGCAAAACCAGATAACGCGCGGCCAGGGCCGGACCGACGTACCCGCTCAATGCGCGACGAAAGCGCAGCAAGGCGGTATCCAGACTCCCCCGCGCAGACTCGGGCGGCACGCCGGGCCAGAGCAGGTTGAGCAGTTCTGCAACCGGCACGGTATGCGCGGGGGCGGCCGCCAAAACGGCCAGCAGACGCTGTTGAACCGGTGTCAGCCGATCCAGGGCGAAGGGTTCCTGCGCTTCGATACGCAGGCAGGGCGGCCCCAGGTACTGCAGCTGGAGTATTGGTATCCAGGTACCGTCCTGCGCAATATCGGCGGCGAACACCCGACGCGCTACCCGACGCGCCTGCGACGGCTCGATACCGCCAGCCACCGCCCGCGACAGCAGCTCCGGCGTCCACAGACGCGACCAGAGAAACACATGCCCATCGCGTTCACGATTGAGCGCCAGGGCCGCGCGCAAGGCCGTCTGCATCCCCGCTTCGTCGCCGCCGCGCAGGCAGGACAGCGCCAGCAGCCATTCGGCCGCCTCGCGCAGGGCCTGTTCTCCCTCGATCCGCGTCTGCCCCTTCACTGCCGCCAGCGCCTGCCGCCCTTCGGCATCGTGGCCGCAGAGCACCGCCACGGCCCCGGCGACCAAGGTGTTCACCCAGAAGAAAAAGGCATTTCCCCCCGCCTGCTGCGCCTCGCGCGAGGCGAGGATGGCGCGCTGCGCCGCATCGACCTTACCGCGCAAGGCATGGGCATACCCCAGATAATGCAGAAACTCCCCGCGCAAGGCCGGCACGGCCGCCACGTGGACATCGTGCAAACAGGCTTCGGCCAGTGCCACCGCGTCGTCCAGCTGTCCCGCCGTCATCAGGCCGTTCAGCCGCCAGATGTCCAGAAACGCACCCGCCAACGAGAGCCGCACCACGCTTTCCGGCTCGCACAGAATCCCCCGGCGCGCATGGTCAAACGCAGCCCTGCAACCCAGCAAACCCAGGACATTCGCCCGCGCCATGCGCAGATAGACACGGGTCCAGGGCGGCAGCGGCTGGCCAAGCAGGTCGTGCGCCTGCTCCAGAATCTCCCGTGCCCGCCGCGCGTGACCGATCATGCTTTCCCCGTGAGCGAGAATCGCCACCAGCTCCGCCCGCGCCCAGGGCCGGTCCACCACCGCGCCCTCACGCAGCAAGGGCCAGACGGCCTGACGCAAACGCGCATGAGAAAAACCGTACAGAATCTGGTACTGCCCCTCAGCCAGTGCCGTCAGAACGCGCTCCTCCGCACCCAGCCCCAGCGACGGATCGGCCATCAAGCCCCGGATCGAATCCATCAGGACATCCGCCGCGGGATAGCCGGGCTCGCCGAACAAGCCACGCCGTACCCGAACCAGCTCCGCGCGCAAGCGCCCCAAGCCGTTCTTGCGTTCGGCGAAACAGGCGACCGCCTCGCCCAGCAGGCGTGCCGCCTCACCCGCCGGGCGCCCACCCTGCGCAAAAGAACCCGCCGCCAGCGCCAGCCAGGGACAGGAGCGCAATTGCGCACGACTCAAGGCCCCCAGCCACGAAGCGACGGCCTCGCCCTGCCCAACCAGAACCGCATGACAACGCCCCAACAGCGCGTCGGCCTCGGCCCGCTCAACCTCCATCCGCGCATCAAGACAGTGCAAGGCATGCCACGGCTCACCGCGCGCTTCGAACCAACGCGCCGCGCGGATACGCAGCTCCCCGGCTTCCCCCGTACCGCCCGCCTCCGGCATCGCCTGCAGCACAGCGCGCAGCAAGGGCTTGAATACCAGGATGTCGCCGTCAATAGCCAAAAAACCGCCCTGTCGCGCCAGACGCAACGGCAGCTGCGCGACGCGCTCCTCCTCTGCCAGCACCGGCACGATCTCCAGCGGACAGCGCGGCAACCCGGCCAGAACCTGCAACAACTGCAAAGCCGAAGGCTTTAGCGCACCGAACACGCGATCCTGAAAAACCCCTTGCAAATCAGCCGCCAGCGGCTGAATCTCCCCGGCCAGCACGCGCGTATCGCCTGCCGCCACACGCCGCGCGGCCGCCTGCAATGCCGGGAACCAGCCACCGCTCAGCGTAAGCAGCGCTGCGGCGTCCCCTCCCGACACCTGCCCGGCGAAAAAACGCATGACCTCGGCGAGATCGAGCGCCAGACGCGCCTCACCCACCCTGGCCGACACCCGCCCCAAGGCGCAGCCCTCCTCCGTCGCGCAATAGCGTGCTGCCCACAACAAGCGCCCCGCCCCAGGGGCATGACGTATCCGCTGCGCAAGCGCAACCAAAAGCGCGAACGCCGGCGTGCCATACAACTGCTGCACATCATCCACCCACCACAGCCCGCCTTGCGCAAAGCCATCGACGAGCTGCTCCGCCAAGGCATCGATGCCATCCGAAGCCATGACGGGAGACACGTCGCGCTCATCCCCGGCAAACACAGGCAGAGCGACGCCCCCCAGGACAGCAAAAAACGCGACCACACTAGCCCTATCCGGCGAGCAGACCACACGCCGCACCGGCCCGCCGATCCGTGAACAGACCGCATCACCCAAGGTGGTTTTCCCATACCCGGCGGGCGCGATGAGCCCCACCACCCCTTCGCCCTGCAGGGTCTCAATCACATGCCTCACCAAAGCACCGCGATTAAGCAAGCCCACACCCTCCTGCCCGAGCATCCCCGCACTCACTCCATGCCCTCAACCCAACCCGGAGCACGCGCCACGTCGCCACCTGATCGTACGTTTTACAGTACACCCGTCAACGCGTACTTTTCCGGCCCCAACGTACGAACCACAAACACAGGCTCATCCTTCCCGCGCAAAGCGCCGCACATAGTATGTGCGCCCCTCGAAGGGGGACTCGATGAGCTCGCCGCGTGCAAGCAGCGCCTCCACCCGCGTCCAGTCGGCGCCGCTTTGGGCCAGCACCGCCTCGATGCCCTCACGGCGCATCGGGTGGACCGCCATGATGCCGAGCAGATCGGTTTCAGCATCACCCGTCACGCCAAAGGCATTGCCTTCATACCCCGAAAGGCACTCCACCTGCGGCAGGCGTTCACTGTACATGGCATAGGCACGAGCCATGCACGCCTCATCCACCGGGTGCGCCCAGCCTTCGGCCGTGGGACGGGTCGGTGTGGCAAGATACGCCACCGCCGGCGTCAGCCGCGCGATGAACGCCGCATTGGCACGCAACAGCGCCTCACCGTCATTGATACCCGCCACCAACATGGTTTCGGTCAGCAACCGGCCGCGATAGCTCGCAGCAAACGCCCGCGCCCCGTCAAGAATCTCCGCCAGCACCAATTGCGGGTGGGGACGATTGATCGCCCGCCAGGCCCCCTCCTCCACCGCATCCACCTTCACCGACACGCAATCCGCCCGCATCAGCGCCTCGCGCACCTCGGGCAGCGACAACCTTGAGGCATTGGTGAACACCGCCACCGGCACTCCCAGCGGTTTGAGCGCCTCGATGGCCACCCCCAGATTCGCATCCAGCGTCGGCTCCCCATCCGGCACAAAGCTGAGCCAGTCCACCGCGACCGCCTTGCGCGACAGGGCTTCCAGCCGCTCGGCCACCGCATCGCGCAAACACTGCGGTGAATAAAATTCACGCCGCCCGATGCTCGCCGCCTGCGTCGGCCCAAGCTGGCAGTACACACAGGAATAGCTGCATTGCTTGTACGGAATGTTGTTCACCCCCAGGCTCGCCCCCAGGCGACGCGAGGGAATGGGGCCGAAAGTAAGCGGGGCTGGTGTGGACATGGGCGGGTTCCGGCAAAAAGAGGAAAACGGACAAGCATAGCCGGATTTTGCTTCCAGCAGATTTCAGCCGCTTGCAAACGGAAGGCTGAAACGCATTCCCAAGCCTGACACGGGGTGGCTCGCGTTGACCGTAACCGCTCAAAAAAACCAGAGCCATAAGTTTTCGTTGTATGGCATCCCAAAGTCGCTGTCCATGGCGAGCAGGGTGACGTCGATGTCCTGGTTCGCCTTGCTGGCTTCCTGATCGAGAAAAGCGGGATCTTATCCGGCCCCGTGCAGGGTGGTGATGCCGACGGCAACGGTTCCGCTGGCATCGGAAAACCAGAGCTGGCCGTCTTCGAGGGTGCATGAGATGCGCATGCCGCGTTCGACCGTGGCGGCGAGCGCGGTGGTGGCCTCGGGGTCGAGAACGCGGACGACAAGGTTGTCGATGTCGGTAAGTTCCGCGCGGTGGCGGGTCCACCACACGTCCACGGCACGACCACCGAAGGCGTAGAGGTACACCCGGCGCGCGCG
>JAQVHL010000079.1 GCA_028696185.1 Halothiobacillaceae bacterium | reverse complement strand
CTTGCGTGGCCTGGACAAAGACCGCTTCGTCGAGCGCTTCGCTGAGCACTACGCCGACTGGAACGCACTGCACCCGTTTCGCGAAGGCAACGGCCGGGCGACGCGGGCATTTTTTTCCGAGGTTGCTCGCCAGGCTGGCTATCGCTTCGACCAGACGGTGATCGAGAACGACAAGCAGCAATGGAACGACGCTTGCGCGATGAGCTTCCACGGCCGCATGGGGCCGCTGCGGGAGGTCATGGCGCGGGCCGTGGAGCCGCTGCGCGAGCGCAGCGCCGGAAGCGAGCAGGCTTCGCCTGTGGCCGGTGCCGTCATGCGGCTGGCCGAGCAGTCGGGCCTACGCGGCGCCGACCTGGCCCGCGCGCGTGAGCAGATCCAGCAGCTCGGCCTGCAGGCCAAGCAGGTGAAGCCGCTCAAACTGGTCGATCAGTCCTACCGCCCACCCTCCCCGCCTGCGCCGACCGTGGCGCCGTCTCCCAAAAAAGTTTCACCAGAGAGGTAACCCATGTCCGATGTTTCCGCGTTCCACTCCCGTGCGCTGGTGGCGCTGCGCACGCTTCATGACCAGCATGGCCCTGTGATCGAGCCAGGTGAGCCGGGCTCGCTACAGCGCCTGGTCCATGACGATCAGCAGGCACTCACGCGCCTGGCGGGTGCGGCGGGGTCTCGGAACGAACTGCCCGAGCTGGACATGAGGCGCGCTGAACAGGCGCTGGCGCGCTGGACGCCGGACGCCGCTGCCGCTCGCGTTTTTGCTGGTGCGGCTGAGCGGCTGCTGGAGGACACCGGCCTGGAGGGCGAAGCCCTGGCCCGGGCGCGCGCCGAGTTGGCGCGTGTGTCCAGCAGGGTGCGTGGAGGAGAGGCGCCGAAGGTTGCAACGGCGCCGACGCCGGCGCCGGTCGTCGTGCCGCCGACACCTGGCATCGAGCCCGAGCGCGGCCGTTGAGATTTCACAGCGCCGGCCAATGGTGACCGGCGATTTTCAGGGGGAAAAATTATGCAACGCCGGAAGATGGCAGGTTTGATCCTGCTGGGAGCTACGTCGGTTTTTCTCGCCGGGTGTGGTGGCGGCAGTGATGGCGATGGCGGCGCCGACTCGCTGTGGCCCGCGTACCAGGCCACGGCGCAGGGTATGAGCTTCGCTGAGGTCCGCGGCTTGGTCGGGTTCGACGTCAACGAGCGGACCGAGGATCTGGGCGAGGAAGTGCTTTACACCTGGCAAGTCGGCAAGGGCACGGAGAACCCGGAGTTCCTGACGGTCCAGTTCAAGTCTGGTCGAGCCGCGGGTAAGGTGTACGGATCGACGAACAGGCACGAGTCGGAATTCTGGTGACCTGGCTGTCGTAGTCGAGTCGGGCTTCGCCTGGCCTACCCAGGCCGGCGCCCTACCCTAGCGCCGGTGATGGATCGCGTAGGCGCTGATGACTGACGCGAGGAACCAGGCCAGCGGCACGCCCACGGCCGCGAAGATCGTCAGCGCTGCCCAGGTCGGCAGCAGCAGGTCGATGCCGATAGCCGCTGCCAGGAGCAAGCCCAGGGAGCAGAGCGCCGGCCAGTGGCTGGTGCGCTCGCTGTAGGCCGAGAAGACTCCGACGACGGCCAGCGCATAGTCGGTGAAGGCTTGGTAGATGCTGCGGAGCATGATCGTCGGGTTAGATCGTGGCCGGCGGCGGCGGTGCTGTCACGATGCTGGTGAAGTTCGACCATTGTTCGATGCGGAACGCTCGAATGTCTCGCACCGACTGGGGAAACCATGCCATGGCTTTCAGCGCCTGGATGGCCTGGAACAGGTTGGCCATGTCTTCGCTATCCGTCACGTACAGACTGCCTTGGACGCGGTTGAACCCGTAGGCCGAGAGAGTTGCCGCGATGTCTGCATAGGCGGCCGAGACCCCTTTCGGGTGATGGGTGGCCGTGCTGGCAACGGTCAGATCGAAGGCAATGGCGAACATGCTTCAGGGGGCCTTGGGGTCATCGTTGATGCTGGACAGCCGGTACTCGGCTTCCTCGTCGGTTTCCAGCAGCTTGATTCGGATCATCCAGTCGCCGTCGTCCAGCTCGCGCAGCGCATTGACGACCTGGTACTTCGGGCCGAAGGGTCCGAAGGTCTTGATCTGGCCCGTGGGCACGCTGGGGATGGTGGTGACTGTGGTCATGGTGTTTCTCCAGTGAGAACCGTGCTCCATGATAGCCCAGGCAGGGGGTTAGGGCATGCCCGCTGCGCGGGCACCGGACGCCCGTTCCAGGCGCGGGCTCTCGCCCTTGGTCCCTGCGGGACTGGCCGCTGCGCGTCCACCTTCCAGGCCGCCTTGCCTGCAGCCGCTGCGCGGCTGGCTCATCGGGGTGCGATGGCACCCCTTGCCGCATGGCTACCCCTTCCAGGCCTGCATGGTGGTGAGGCTGGCTTGCTGGTGCCTTCACGTTATCACGCCGTTCTCGCGTTCAAGGGCGGCGCGCCCTGCCCTTCGGGCCTGTCGCTGGCGGCCTTCGGCCGTCGTTGACCCTTGAGCACTGCGCTGCGGCGTGACGCATCCGGCATGGGCAATCCCGCCCTGCTCCTTGGATGCACAGCATGATGAATCTCGACCAGGCCGCTTTCGCTCCCGCGATCTTTGTTCAAGAACCGGATGGCTCATATCGCCAGGCAACGGGCAACGAGGTGTTGCAGGCGGCGCATGAGTACCTGGGCCGCAAGATCCCCGGCACGCTGCTCGACGCACCCAACGTCGTGCGGAGCTACCTGCGGTGCCGTCACGCGGAGCGCGAGTACGAGGTGTTCGGCGTCCTCTTTCTCGACACCCAACACCGGGTCATCGCCGTGGAGGATATGTTCCGCGGCACGATCTCGCAGACCAGCGTCTACCCGCGGGAGGTGGTGCGCAGGGCCTTGCAGGTCAATGCCGCCGCGTGCGTCTTCTATCACAACCACCCCAGCGGGGAAGCCCGGCCGAGCCGGGCGGATGAAGCGCTGACGCAGACGCTCAAGTCCGCGCTGGCGCTGGTCGATGTGCGAGCACTGGACCACTTCATCATCACGAGTCAGTCGGTCTACTCGATGGCCGAAAACGGCCTGATGTGATTCAAGGGGCGCTGCCCCTTTTTGTCTGCAATATGTCTGCAAATTCTAGTAATGCAGACATATTGCAGACGATTTGAATACATTTGATCAGCGGGCCTGCGGCCCGAGGGGCGCTCGCCGCGCGGCGGCGTCTGAGGGCCTGGTGGGTGCCTACCGTGGCTCCCGCACTCCCCGAGTTCATCGCCTTTTCCGGTAACTTTGCTGCGGGCATGTCAGGGCGGCAAGGGTTCGCTGCGCCAGGTGCTCACCCGGTCCCTTCGCTGCGCTGCGGGCTGCGGCTTCCGCGCCTGCCCTTGCCGCCCTGCCCTGCCCTTCGCTCCGTTTCACCGGGCGACGAACTCAGGAAGTACGGCGGCAGGAACACCGGGACTGCCGCATGCCCTCAGAGCCAGATTCACGAAGGGCTCTGAATCTTGGAACCCGGTCAGCGCGTTTTTTGGAGTCAATGATGGCACGCAAGATCAGCAGCAAGCAGGCAGAGCAGCAGGTTCACCACGTAATGACCGAGGCCAGCGCAGGCCGTGACGAGTGGGTGCCGCTGTCGCTTCTCTGGCTGTCCGAGAAGAACGTGAGAACCAAGCGCGATCCCGCCTCCATCCGAAGCCTCGCCGCGCAGATCGAAGCCGAGGGCGGGCTGTTGAATCCGCTGGCGGTGATCGTCGAGGTGAAGGACGGCCAGGACGGCTATGGCGTTGTCGCTGGCGGGCGGCGGCTGCTGGCCCTGCTGCTGCTGGTCGAGCAGGGCAAGATGGACGCGGATGCGTTGGCGCCGGTGAAAATCTTCGAGAACGAACAGGCAGTCTCCGTGAGCTTGTCCGAGAACATCACGCAAGAGCCGATGAACCCGGCCGATGAACTGGTGGCGTTTCGCAGCCTCGCGGCCGAAGGCAAGAGCATCGAGCAGATCGCAGCCCGTTACAGCGTCAAGGAACTGACCGTGCGGCGCCGGCTGGCGCTGGCGAACCTCGCGCCGGAGTTCGTTGATCTGTACCGCGATGGCAAGGTGTCGGTGGACGTGCTCCAGGCGCTGGCTCTGACCGATGAGCACGAACGGCAGCGACAGGCCTGGGCCGCCCTGCCCTCGCACAGCCGCAGCGCCTACCACGTGCGCAACCTGTTGTCCGAGGATGACGTGAGCGCAGCGGCGCCTTTGGCCCGCTTTGTTGGACTCAAGGCGTACAAGAAGGCGGGCGGTGGCGTGCGCCAGGACCTGTTCGCCACTGGCCCGGGCGATGGGGTGTATCTCACGGACAAGGTGCTGCTGCACAAGCTGCGCGACGAGCGCATGGCCGAGGAAGCCCGCAAGCTGGTCGATTCAGGATGGAAGTGGGCAGAGCACTGCGAGGGTTTCAGTGCTTACGGCACGCACAAGGACCTGTTGCGCATGGAGCCTGCCATGCTCGAAGCCACGGATGCGCAGGCCGAGGCCCTTGCCGCCATCGAGGCCCGACGCGCAGCGATAGACCAGCGCCTGGGCGAACTCGAAGAACCCGCCGAGCATGACGAGGCCGCAGCGGCCGAGGTGGACCGGCTCTACGAGGAACAGGACGAACTTGCCCAGCGCGAAGGCGAGATTGACGACGAACGCACCGGGTGGAACGATGGTCACAAGGCGGTCGGTGGCGTGGTGATGGTCATCAGCCACGAAGGCAAGCTGGTGCTGCATGCGGGCTATGCCCGCCGTGCCGACGTAGCCGAGCAGTCGCCCGAGGCCCGCCGAGAAGCCGGCGTTCCGGCCAAGGCCGAACGCGCCGAATTCAGCAAGGGCTTGATGGCGAGCCTGACCGCACACCGCTCCGCAGCGGTGGCTGCGAGCTTGGCTGCGAACCCTCAGATCGCCCTGGCTGCTTTGGTGCATTCACTGGTGATGGACCAGGGGGAGCCGTGGCAGTCGTCTCCGCTCAAGGTCCGTTTCACGGATGCCAGCCATGAGATTCGGCGCAACGCGGCAGGCTACGAGCAGAGCAAGGCCAGCGCGGCAATGGACGAGGCCGAGGCAAGCACGGAAGCTGTGCGCTCCGGCGCTTCCGCCGAGGTGTTCGCCCGCTTCCTGGCGCTGGATGAGGCGCAATTGCTGAAAATCCTGGCTCAGTTCGTTGCCCGGACGTACACCGTGATTTCGCAGGACGAGCGCAAGGAACGTGGGTTCGATGCCGCTGCCGCCATTGAATCGGCCCTGGGCCTGGACATGGCCGACTGGTGGGAGGCCACGGACGATACCTACCTGGGCAGTGTGTCCAAGGCCAAGATGATCGAGGCCATCACGGAAGCCGGCATGGATGGCGCCGATCTGGCGAGCATGAAAAAGGCCGACGCGATCACGACCGCGCAGCAGCGCCTTGCTGGTCGCCGCTGGCTCCCCACGCCGCTGCGTCCGTACACCGTCGATGCCGCTGCCGAAGTGGCGGACGACTGAGCACAGGGGGCGGCTTCGCCCCCCTGCCCCGAAGGCTTGCGAGACGGCCTGCAGGCCGTGTTCCTGGCGGCGCTCAACGGGGCGGGACCGCCCGCCCCTTGCCGCTGGGCTTGCCCCACCCGACCGCCAAGGGCGGGCCTTGCCGGTCAAGCTCAAGGGGGCAAGTTGACCAGTTCGTCCGGAACGTGCCCAAGGGGCACAACCACGGCCGACCAGGCCAACATCCCCCCGCCGCATGGCTCCCCCGAACATCGGGCACGGCGTACCGCCCTGCCCCGCCGCCCTGCGGCTGCCGGCGCTGCGCTTCGGACCGGCCGTCGGCCGTAACGCGCAGGCCTGCGGCCTGGTGCGTGTCGCGGTCCCTCTCTCGCCGCCGCTCGCCTCGCTGCGTCCGTCGCCTTTTCGGTGACTTTGCTTCGGTCATGCCAGTGGCCGGCGCTGCGCGCCTGCAAGGGTGCGCTGCGCCAGGTGCTCACCCGTTCGGTGCTCGCCTTCGGCTGCGCTCCGCGTGCGGCTTGCGCTCCTGCCCTTGCCCTCTGCCCTGCCCTTCGCTCCGTTTCACCGGGCGACGAACTCAGCGAGGCGATGGCAACCACCAACGGAGCACACATGACCACAACACACCAGATCAATACCACGACGGGCTCGGAATCTAGCAACGCGAGAGCACGAGGGAAGAAGGCTCAGATCGTGCGTTCGCACGAGGACACGATGGGCAAGCTGCTGCAAGAGAACGCCCGCCGGCACCGACTGCACAAGGTGTTCTCCGACTTCTGCGAAATGTCGGCCCTGGCCCTGAGCAACGCCGTGGACCTGGCGCAGCGCGAAGCGCGTGAAGCCCGCTACATGAAGATCATTGCCGACTACGAGCGCGACGAGATCGAGCGCTTCCCGCAGATCCTCGGCGTGCTTGTCCATTGGCTGGAGTCCGGTCTTGATGACTGCCTGGGCAAGCTGTTCATGGGCCTGGACCTTGGCGACAGCTACAAGGGCCAGTTTTTCACGCCCTTCGAGGTATCGCGCCTCATGGCCGGCATCACCTTCGCCGAGGCGCGCAACGTCATCGAGCGCGAGGGTTTCGTGACAGTCGGCGAGCCGGCCTGCGGAGCGGGCGGGATGGTCCTGGCAGCGGCTGATGCGATCCAGGCGCAAGGCATCAACTACCAACAGGCCATGCACGTCACGGCCGTGGACGTGGACCTGACGGCGGTCCACATGGCTTATGTGCAGCTATCGCTTGCGCACATCCCGGCCATTGTTGTTCACGGGAACAGCCTCGCGATGACCGAGTGGTCGCACTGGTTCACGCCCGCGCACATCGTTGGCGGCTGGGACTTTCGGCTGCGCCGCCACCGTGGCACCGCCAAGCCGGCCCAGGTCCCGCTGACCCCGGCGGCAGCGCCCGAGCTGGAGCGGGTGAGGGCGGTTGCACTGGTGCAGCGTGCCGAGCGTCTGCAACTTGACCTGTTCTGACGGTGCCGTGCCGAGGCGGCGGGGCAGGGCGGTGCGGCCTGCCCCCTGGCGGGGTCGAGAAAAGGGCGCCACGGGGCGCCTGGGCCTGTTGGCGGGGCCATCAGCGGGAGAGGGAAATCCCCCTTCCTCTTGGTCGGCCGATGGGTGGGGGGTGCCGCCGCGACGGCGGCGGGGGGCGGGCGTGCCCGCCCACGGGGGGCAGGGGGCGCGGCCCCCTGCTCAGGAGCCGCCAGCAGGCGGCGGGCGGGACGCCTGTAGGCGAGCCCTGGGCCTGACCGGCGCAGGGGAGGGTGGTCAGCGCAGCATGAGCAGCGCGATCACGCCAGCGGCGGCGACAGCGGAGAGCGCCAAGCTGGCGAGCTGGACGGCATTGATCGGAGCGGGCTTTGCCGACGAGGAGTCGGGCTTGGGCAGCGCGGTTTTTATTGCGTTTTCCATGCTCGCGCGGATTGCCTGCGAGTTGCGCTCGATGTTCGCGGCCTTTGCCGATTCTGCTGCTTCAAAGGTCTTGGCCACCACCAGTAGCCGCTGGCTGATCTTGTCCATGCTGGCCAGCGTTCCATCGAGCTTCGCGCCGTTCTCATCCTTGTGAGCCTCGCCCTCATTCTGGAGGGCGCGGATTTTTTCGACTAGGCTGTCGAAGTCCTTGCCGACCTGGGCCGAAACTTCGGCCAGGTCGCCCGCGATCTTCTCGGTGTGCTCCTGCAGGACGAGATCGGCCAGGTGAGCGACGGCAAACGCCGGGTCATCCTCGTCGATGCGGATGCCCGTGCGCCTGACGACCTCGGCGATTAGATCGCGTTTGCCGTTCATGGTTAGAACTCGATTTTATCGAGTTGTTCAAACACTTCGCGCCCGACTGTTTTCAGCCGCTGTTTCTCCATCAGGCCGAAACTATTCGATGCGATAACCTCATCGAATGTCAGCCTCATCGTGTTCATGCGCCTGATGTCGTCGCCGAAGGTCTGTTGATTCCGGGCAGGAAGCAGAACGACGCCAGTAACTTTGTCTTCGTTCGCCTTGTAGGCTTCAGTTTCGGCCAGGTGGGTGCCCGTGGCGTCAACAAAAGAACCGAAGAACTCATTCAGCCAGAGGACAATCGGCACATCGAATTGGGTAGCGAAAGACACGAATCCCTCTTTCGTGTCTTTCAACTCGGAGCCACCGCCGATGATAATGTGGAAGAAAACCTTCTTTCCGCCCTCTTGCAGCACATCAATGACACTGTTTTCAAGCATGTATGCCAGCAATGGCGAGAACGTGTTGGCGCCGTTGTCGATCACAGCGGGGCAGTCGGCTTCCATGATTTTTTCAATCATGCCATCGAACTTCTTGGCATCGATGATCCTAGAAGGGGTCATGACCGAAATATGGATAGCGGAGAGAGCCTTGTAATGGGCGAACGTCGTGTTCTCTTGATCTGTATCGAAATTGACCGTGTTACCGGCCTTCTTCTTGAGATATTGGGCCAGCAGGACGGACACCCAGGATTTTCCAATGCCGCCTTTGCCCTGGATGACGAAATGCACGGTGTTTTTCATATCAGTTCCTTCGTTCGCTGTCATGATTGATCCGTCCCGGATGGGTTGTGTTTGAATGTCTTTGGAATCGGTAGATCGAACTTCCCGAACTTCCTTCTTTCGGGTTCGTTGGTTGGGCTTGGGCTTTTTGAGGTTGGTTGCGGGTTCGATGGTTCAACTCCCTGTTGCGGTTGGTGAGGTGGTGCAGCCTTGGGTTGCACGGGCTGTTCAAGGCGGGCCAGTTGCTTCCTGGCGCGCGCGTACAAGGTCCGGAAGTCGGCGTAGCTGATCTTGTGACCCTCGGCCGTCAGTTCCTCGGCGAACGTCCGTTGGGTCACGCCTGCAACTTGTCTTGCCTGGTATTGGCTGGCCCGGGAGCGGATGATCCCGGTCAGTGTCTGGCGGGCGGTCTCTTTCTCTGTCATGTCGGCATTATGTCTGCAAATGGTACACATACACAATAGGCGTGTCTGCAAATCGTATACGCTTTGTCGGCATGTTGCAACATGCCGACGTAGTGCAGACACGTTGAATACAAATCGAGTGGTCAAGGGTGGCTGGGATGGTTCGATTGAAGTGAAGGCAGGATAGGCTAACGCCGGTTCATGTGCTACATTGAGCACATGAGCGAGCCGCTACGCATGCCCGCTCGGCGTCACACGCTGCGCGTGGACGCCGGGCCACTTACCGAGCCCTTCCTCGT
>JAQVHL010000078.1 GCA_028696185.1 Halothiobacillaceae bacterium | reverse complement strand
CCCTCGCTCGTCGGCCTCCGAACCGAAATCACAGGCGTAACCGCCCGGACGCGCCTTACGGCGCCTTTCATACACGAACTCCCCGGCCAGGCTGATTTCAGCTTTTTCCGCTTTCGCGGTATATTCAGGAATGATTTTCATTGCTTCTTTTGTTCTGTTTTTTGGCAGAAAGGGTGATGTTGCGCAAGGTGGTGGAAGCGGCGCCGGGCGGCCGGAGGCTTCGTTCGCATCGGTTACGCAGGTATGGGAACGCTTGCTGCGTACCGTGCCGGGGGGGTATGCCAGTGCAACCTTACGCTTTCCGCAGCGGGGCGGGGACGTCCAGGTGGTCTACCTCGATCCGCAGCCGGCGCACAGCCGCGCGCGCAATTCCCTGAGCATGAATGCAAGCGGTGAGGTGATCTGGCATGAGCGTTATGATGACAAGACGCCCAATGCCCGGCTGTTAGGGAGTATTTCGGTTTACCTATGCAGATTCTCATGATGATTGCCGCCTTGGGCATGGCCTTGATCGCCGTGACGGGCTTGTTGTTGTATCTGAACCGGCGCCGTGGGGCGAAGGTGGTGGCCCATGCGGCGGCTGAGGCGGGGATGCCCAGCCCCCCTCCGGATCGGGGCGCCGATCTGTATGTGATTCATGCCAGCCAGAATGGCATGGCAGAGCGTCTGGCATGGCAGACGGCCGCCGCACTGCGTTGCAAGGGGAAGACGGTTGAGGTGCTTGCCCTGGGGGCGCTTGATGGAGCATCACTGGCGGGCATGCGGCGGGTTCTATTCGTGGTGTCCACGTTTGGCGAGGGTGAAGCGCCGGATCCCGCCCAGCCGTTTGTGCGGCGCGCGATGTCGGCTTCGGTTGATCTGTCCGGGCTGGAATACGCACTGCTGGCGCTGGGGGATCGTGTGTATCCCCAATTCTGCGCGTTTGGCCGGCGTCTGGATGCGTGGTTGCAGGCGCAGGGCGCGCGGTCTCTGGCCGCGCGCATCGAGGTCAACAACGGTGAGGCTAAAGCCTTGGCGCACTGGGATCGGCTCGTGCACTCCCTGGGCGGACAGGGAGAGGTGAGCGCCGAATCGCAGGCTCCCACGCGCTGGCGTTTGGTCGAAAGGGTGGAGCTCAATACCGGCAGCCTGGGGCTGCCGTGCTTTCATCTGGCCTTCGAGGCGGTCGATGCGGCGCCGGGCTCCTGGCAGGCGGGGGATACGGTGAGTATCGCCATTCCCGTCACTCCAGCCCCTAGGGCCCCCACGGCGGCGTCGGAACCGCTCTGGCGCTCGTATTCGATTGCGTCCGTACCGGAAGAGGGACGTCTGTGTCTGCTGGTGCGTCAGGTGCGACGTGAGGACGGCCAGCTGGGACAGGGCTCGGGCTGGTTGACCCGCGATTTGCCGATGCAGGGTGAAATCGCCCTGCATCTGAGAGAGCACGCTGATTTCCACGTTACGGATGGCCCTCAGCCCTTGATCCTCATCGGCAATGGCACCGGCCTTGCCGCCCTGCGCGCCCATCTGATGCAGCGCAAGCGCCTGGGGCGGCACGAGAACTGGCTGGTGTTTGGCGAGCGTCAGCGCGCACGGGATTTTCATTACCGCAGCCAGATTGAAGCCTGGGCCGTGTCGGGGCATCTGGCGCGTCTTTCCCTTGCTTTTTCCCGCGATGGCGATGGACCGCGCTATGTGCAGGACAGCCTGCGTGCGCAGAGCGAGGTACTGTGCCAGTGGGTGGACCGGGGGGCCTGGGTTCTGGTCAGCGGTAGCGCGAAAGGCATGGCCACCGAGGTGGACACGGCCTTGCGCGAGGTGCTCGGAGCCGCGCGCTATGACGCGCTACTGGCTCAGGGGCGTTACCGGCGCGATGTGTACTGACAAAAACACTCGGCTCTCCCGCACTTTTGTTTGCCCATGCGCTTCAGCTGCCCCAGTAGCGAGCTGGGCCGGGGTCTGTCGCGTTTGCCACAGGCGCCTGTGTGGTGTTGGCTTTCTTCGGCGTCAAGGTGGGTGTTTTTTATATAACCATTTGAATGGATAGCGTTAATTTCTCTGGCACGTGCCTTGCAATTCTCCTGTCAGGCCCCGAGGGCACCCGAGGAGAATGCAATGGATCTTCCCGTCCTGACCCCCAGCACACCGGCCGCATCCGGCGGGTGTTCATCTTCGTCCTGCGGCTCGTCCGCCGAGCAGATGTCGCATCTGCCCGAGGACATCCTGCGCCGCGTGCAGGACCACCCCTGCTATTCCGAGGATGCGCATCACCATTTCGCGCGCATGCATGTGGCGGTGGCTCCGGCCTGCAACATTCAGTGCAATTACTGTAACCGCAAATACGACTGCGCCAACGAATCCCGCCCCGGCGTGGTGTCCGAACTGCTCACACCGGATCAGGCGGTGAAGAAGACCCTGGTGGTGGCTTCTGAAATTCCGCAGATGAGCGTATTGGGCATCGCCGGTCCTGGCGATCCGCTCGCCAATCCCGAACGCACCTTCGAAACCTTCCGCAAGGTGGCCGAGTACGCGCCGGACATCAAGCTCTGCGTGTCCACCAATGGCCTGAGCCTGCCGTCGGTAGTTGACGAGCTGTCCCAGTACAACATCGATCACGTCACGATCACCATCAATTGCGTGGACCCGGAAATCGGAGCACGCATCTATCCGTGGATTTTCTGGAACAACCGCCGCATCCGCGGCGTGGAGGGTGCGCGCATCCTCATCGAACAGCAGCAGAAAGGGCTGGAGATGCTGGTCGAGCGTGGGGTGCTCGTCAAGGTCAACTCGGTGATGATTCCGGGCGTCAATGACGTGCATCTCAAGGAAGTCAGCCGCATCGTCAAAAGCAAGGGTGCGTTCCTGCACAACGTGATGCCGCTGATTTCGGAGCCGGAACACGGCACGTTCTATGGCCTGACCGGCCAGCGAGGGCCGACGCAGGACGAGCTGATGGCGCTTCAGGACGCCTGCGCCGGTGACATGAACATGATGCGTCACTGCCGCCAGTGCCGGGCCGATGCGGTCGGCCTGCTGGGCGAGGATCGCGGTGACGAGTTCACTCTGGAGAAAATCGAAATGATGACCATCGACTATGCCGCGGCCATGAAACGCCGTGCCGTACTGCGCGCCGACGTGCTGGCGAAGCTTGATGCTCGCCGTTCGGTAAAGGCGAGTAACGGGCTTGTCTCCCTCGTCCCGGCGGGCGCCGCGCCTGCGCCAGAGAGGCAAACCCGTCCGGTGAAAATCGCGGTCGCCACAGCCGGCGGCGGCGTCATCAACCAGCATTTCGGACACGCCAGGGAGTTTCTGGTGTATGAGGCCAGCACGGAAGGTGCGCGCTTCATCAGCCACCGCAAGACCGATCTGTACTGCGCGGGCGGCGATACCTGCGGGGACGGGGAAAGCGTATTGCAGCGCACGATCCGCGCGCTGGAAGGCTGTGAAGTGGTGCTGTGCTCCAAGATTGGTTTCGAGCCCTGGGGGCAACTGGAGGCCGCCGGAATCCAGCCCAACGGCGAACACGCGATGGAGCCCATCGAGGAGGCCGTCATGGCCGTCTACCGCGAAATGGCCGAGGCCGGAAAGCTCGCCCCGCGCGAGATGCCGTTGCGTCACAGCGCGTAAGCGCCTTGCGAGGAGGGCAAGCCCATGGCCCTGGCCATCAATGAATTGTGCGTGAACTGTTACGCCTGCGAGCCGCTGTGCCCGAACAGCGCGATCTACCTCGCCCGGCCGCATTTTCGCATCGACCCGGCGCTGTGCACCGAATGCCTGGGCGAGTACGACGCGCCGCAATGCGCGGAAATCTGCCCCATCGAAGCGGCGATCATCGACGAGGCCGGCGAGGCGCTGAACCCGCCCGGTTCGCTCACCGGCATTCCCCTGCAGGCACTGGCGGCCGCCGCCGCCGCCCTGGCAGGCACCCAGGCCCACCTGCCCGTCATGGGGCAGGGCGCGGGAGGCGCGCCATGATTACCGTGGTGTTCTACGAAAAACCCGGCTGCGTGACCAACGCGCGGCAGAAGATGCTGCTGCGTGCGGCCGGGCTGTACGTGACCGAGCGCGATTTGTTGCGCGAACCCTGGACCCTGACCCGCCTGCGCCGGTTTTTCGGCGAGCGCCCGGTGCGCGAGTGGTTCAACCCGGTGGCTCCGCGCGTGCAAAGCGGCGAGGTGCTGCCCCATCGCCTGAGCGCCGAAGAAGCCCTGCTGCTGATGGTTGAGGACCCCTTGCTCATCCGCCGTCCCCTGATCGAGGTTGGCGGCCAGCGCTTTGCCGGCTTCGATCCGGCCGTGCTGGGGGAAAGCCTGGGAGGGGAATGGCCGACCGCGCGCCTGCTGCAGGGCTGCTCCACCCATGCAGACAAGCCCTGCGTGTTACCGGAGAGTGCCGCGTAATGGCCCTGGCCGATACCCGCCCGCCGGTTGCGGTGCCCGTTGCCGACGGCGTGCACTGGATCGGCGCGCTCGATCCCGGCCTGCGCCAGTTCGACATCATCCTGCGCACCGCCAACGGCACGAGCTACAACGCCTACTGCGTGCGGGGGCGCGACGGGGTGGCGGTGATCGACACGGTGAAGGAAAACTACGCCGACACCTTCTTCGCCCGGCTGGAAAGCGTGGCGCGCTACGACGAAATCCGCGCCATCGTGCTCAATCACCTGGAGCCGGATCATTCCGGCGCCCTGCCCGAGTTGATGGCGCGTGCCCCCCAGGCCACGCTGCATATCTCCGCCCGCGCCCAGGCCACACTCAAGGGCGTGCTGCGTGGAGAGGAAGAACTATCGCGCGTGCGTATAACCACCGGCGAGCAGGCCAGCGTATCGCTGGGCGACCGGCAGCTTGCGTTCCTGCAGACGCCCTATCTGCACTGGCCGGACACGCAGTGCACCTGGCTGCCCGATGCGTGCCTGCTGTTTTCCGGTGACGTGTTCGGCTGCCATTTCTGCGATGCGCGCCTGTTCAACGACCGGGTGGGCGATTTCCGCTTTTCGTTCGACTACTACTACCAGCACATCATGCGTCCGTTCCGTGAGCATGTGCTGAACGCGCTTGAGCTCATCGAACCGCTCGCGCCGGCCCTCATCGCTCCCGCCCACGGCCCGATCCTGCGCGAAGCGCCCTGTGATTACGTTCGCCGCTACCGCCAGCTGGCCGCGCCGCTGTTGCACAACGAAGCAGCCACCAGCGAAAAGACCCTGCTGGTGTTCTACGTCTCCGCCTACGGCGCCACCGAACGCATGGCACAGGCGCTGCGAGACGGTGCCGAGACCGTGGAGGGCGTGCGCGTCTCGCTGTACGACCTTGCCGGCGGCGAAGTCGCGCCCTTCGTTGATCTGATCGAGGAAGCCGACGGCCTGGTTTTCGGCTCACCCACGGTCAACGGCGATGCGGTCAAGCCGGTCTGGGACCTGCTCTCCTCGCTCACCCTGGTCAATGTCAAAGGCAAGCTGGGCGCTGCGTTCGGCTCCTACGGCTGGAGCGGCGAAGCCGTCGGCCTGATCGAAGACCGCCTGCGCGGGCTGAAACTGCGCGTCCCCGCCGCCGGCCCGCGTGCCCGATTGAAGCCCACTGACGAGGAACTTCGCGCCTGCCGTGACTTTGGCCGCGACCTTTCCCTGCACCTCACCGGGCGCATCGAGAAACGGATCATCGACATGGCCGCGCTGGGGTGAGACGCCGTCGTGCGGCCTGGGAAGACTGCGCGCCGGCCGTGTTCGGAAATCCTGCCCTTGAAACCCCGAAAGCGAATGCAGCCACAGAAGGAAAACGCCCATGCCCAAAGCCAACGTCACCTTTGAAGACATCGGCATCACCGTCACCGTACCCGCCGGCACCCGCCTGATCGAAGTCTCGGAAAAGGTCGGCGCCGGGATTCTTTACGGCTGCCGCGAAGGCGAATGCGGCACCTGCATGACCCGCATCGTTCAGGGCGCGGCCAACCTCGCGGAGCCGTCCGTGCTGGAAGACCGCGTGCTCAAGGACAACCTCGCCGGCCGCGACATCCGTCTGGCCTGCCAGGCCCAGGTTCTGGGCGGGGAGATCGTGGTGCGCCCCGCCTGAACATACCGACAAAAAGACACCGCGAAGCCCAGGAGAAGCCATCATGGCCAATGTTACGTTCACCAGTCCCATGCACAAGGACAAGACCGTCTACGCCATCGCCGGAAGCCACAAGCAGACCATCCTGCAACTGGCCAAGGAAAACCACATCCCCATCGATTTCGGCTGTGAAAACGGCGAGTGCGGCACCTGCCTCGTCAAGGTCCGCTCCATCGACAGCAAGGAGCGCATGGGCGGCCCGCTCACCGAGCGCGAAGTGAAGGTGCTCAAGGAAATGGGGCACATCACCCAGGCCGAGGTCGAGCGGATGTACGTCGATGACGTACCCCCGACCGAATGGCGGCTTGCCTGCCAGATGGTGCTGCGCGACGAGGACATCCTCGTCGAGTATCCCAGTCGCTGAGGCCCCCCCATGTCGGCCGGTGTCCCGTCCGCCCCCCTTGAAGCCATCGAGGCGCACCTGCTGCGCCACGCGGCAGGACGGGCGCAGGACGTGGGGCTGGCCCGCATGCTTGCCAGCCGCGCCTGCGGGCGCGGCGCGCTTCCGCCCGATCTGGGCTTGGGCGCCGAAGGCTTGGCCGCCCTGCTGGCGCGGCATTTTCCCGGATTCGAACCCGGCATTACCGTGAGCGTTCCCCGCATCTCGTCAAGCCGCTTCGACGAACGCGAGGAACTGATCGTCCTGCTGTGCGAGCACACCCGTGACGACAGCGCCGAACACCGCGACATCGCCGTCATCGTCGCCACCGCCTGCCTGGGGAACAAGCACCTGTGGGAAGACCTCGGCCTATGGTGCCGCGCCGATCTGACGCAGCTGCTCACCACCAGCTTCCCGACCCTGGTCGGCAAAAACGTCCACGACATGAAGTGGAAAAAATTTCTCTACAAACAGCTCTGTGAACGCGAGGGCCTGCACCTGTGTCGCGCACCCTCCTGCGCCGTCTGCCCGGATTATGCACAGTGCTTCGGACCGGAGGAGTAGGGCTTGTAAGGTGAAACGGATCAATGTAAGCGCCGCGGATTTCCCCCCTTCGCGGCTGAAGCCGCACCTGCTGCGCCAGCGGCCACTACGCCCCCTTTGGGCAACGGATCCGCAAAAGCATTCATCAAGGCGGAAGCGTTCAGAGCACCGAATACATCTATGGCCCCGACGGACTGCTGAGCGAACGGGATGCCCAAGGCACACTGAAGCGCAGCTACGGCTGGCAAGGTCAAGCCGGCTGGGGTGTGGCACCGCTATGGCAGGCCGAGCACAGCGGAGGAGCCGTCCGCTACCACTACCTGCACACCGACGCAGTTGAACGCCCACGGCTTGCTATTGAAAGCGGCGGTGACGTCAGCAGGCAGGCCGTCAGTACACGCTTTGGCCAGACCCAGGTCCTGCCGGGTGCGCGGATCGACATGCCGCTTCGCTTTCCAGGGCAATACCACGACACCGAAACCGGGCATCACTACAACAAACACCGCGACTACGCCCCGCAACTGGGGCGCTACCTGCAAAGCGACCCCCTGGGCCAATACAGCTACTGACACCACATCCAATATCTGAACCGTTGGGAAAAACTGACGCAGAGCGACAGAGCGCTTATCGCGCACTGTTCTGCGGCAGGATGCCGGAGCGGGGCTTGGTGTCGATACGGGAAGCAACGAACAAAGCCTGGGTATTGGGTGATGGTCGATTCAAGGCAAAGATCGAGGCCAGCGCAGGGCGGCAGTTAGTTCATGCCTTTGGAGCGGGAAGAGGGCAGGAAATCGTCGGTGCTCAAGCTGTAACGCTTGACCCGACAGCGCTCGCGTACCTGATCAACGAGCCGGCGCGGGTGTCTGTCCTCCATGGCCATGTTTCCTCCTTGGAATATGACGTCGTTTGGAAGCCTTGGTGTCATGCAAAACAATGGGTTGCGTAATTCTGTGAAGGTTATACGACGCATTTGACGTGTTGCAACACGTCAATAGTGAGGTAGAATTCTAGTTAGGCGGTGCCATAGCGCCTCATCTACGGCTCAACATAGAGGAAGGAAAGAAATGAAGAAGTACGCTCTTGCTTTTGCAATGATGTTCTCGGTTGGTGCTTACGCCGCCGAATCTGCTGGTGTCACAGGCATGGTTATCACCAATGACACGGTCGAAAGCAACAACTTTATTTATCCCAAGAACATTCACACCATATATTTTCCGAACGACCCATCTGAGGGGGCCCTGTTGCTGGCTTATGTTGCATACAAAAAAACCGGAACTCATCAGCCATCTGTTGAGATTACTGACAAAAACGGCAAGTACGTCGATCGGTGTACATTCGATCCGACTAATGTCACAAAAACCCCATGGACTCATACGATTACTTGCCGCTGGGGTGGGCGCCAATCTGACGGCGGGCTCAATTTCACCATTTACGATAAGTTCGGCGGCAAGCAAGAAAAAATTGGCGAGTTGTTCTTGGCAGCAAAGAACCCCCAATGACATTGACTGATAAGAATGTAGGGCGCAACCGAATCCAACGCATGATTGAAAATTTCAACGACAGACCTCTTGAAGAAATCACCAAGCACCTTGACAGGCTTGGCATATCAACAGCATTCATTGCTGGTGCAGCTGCCGTTGCCAAATACAGCGACAAGGTGTTGCCTGCCTGCCCAGTAGCAGCAAAGATTGTTGCTGTAATTTTGGTGTTTATTGGTTTATTTCTCATTGTCTGGGTTGGCTTCGGGGCTTGGGTCGGGTTGGCAAAGATGGAATCTGGTCGTCTGAGAGGCCATCTTGGTGGTTTGCTGTTCTTCCTTGTGTCCGGTCTTGTCGGCGTTGGAGGAATGTTTGCGGCCATATCCGCCTAACAAACGCTTCGAGCGGGACTGTCCAAAAGCGGGCTTCGCCCGCTTTCGGCCAGCCCCTCAAGCTGCACGTTAGGCAACTCAAATGAAGCGCTCTCGTCTAGTCATTGCATTGCTGGCCGTTCACCTGTTGCCAGTTGCCGCATGGGCAATGGTCAAGCCACTTCGCGTTGTCGCTCCCGAATTGGTTGGCCTCACTTGCACGTCGGACAACATTTGCACCGACGACCTCTCTCGGGTTGCTGAAGCTCGAGCCCTGCTGCATTCGTCCAACACAGAAGTAAGTGTTGCATCCCGGATGATTATATTGATACTAAGCGCTACCCACTTTTCGTTGCCCGAGCGGTGATGGCAGAGTTGGTAGCTCAACTCAAAGCATCCGGGAAAGGCGCGACATGAACATCAAGCTGC
>JAQVHL010000023.1 GCA_028696185.1 Halothiobacillaceae bacterium | reverse complement strand
GGGGGCGGCGAAAGCCCGATATGACGCAAGTGATTTTTCGGTAACCCGGTAAGAGACAAGGATACCTCATACGGCGTCACCGCCCCAGAGAACCCGTGAAGACACGCACAACCATGGCGGGACAGCGCCCGGTCGCCCGCGCAGCTCAAGGCGGCCCATCAGCACACCATTTGTCGGGGAAAATGACCGCTTGAACCCGGCTCGCTTGCCTGGCATCGAGGGGCCGCTATGCTCAACATCAAGCCTGAGAAAGTGCGACCGCGCGACGGTCGTGCCGGACAGGCGATCAACGCCCTGCCATGCGGGCTGGGCTGCCGGGAAGAAGAAAGATGAATCGACAACAAGGGTTTACCCTGATCGAGTTGCTGGTTGCCATCGCCGTACTTGTTGTGCTGCTGGCGATTGCGATACCTAGCTTTACGGATTTGTTACGCAACAGCAAGGTGACATCCCTGACGAACGAAATCGTCGGTGCCCTGCAAATGGCCCGTTCGGAAGCCTTGCGTCGTAATGCCACCGTTGTGCTCTGCCGTGCAGACACCACACAGGCGAACTGTGATGGCGGGTTTGGTGGGACAGGAAGCTATGCCAATGGCTGGATCGTCCATGATAAGGCAACCCCCACCAATGTGCTGCGCCGAACGGCTGCGCCTGTAACGGTCGGTAGCACTGACACCGTGACTGGGCCGAACGTTATCGAATTCAACGCGCGAGGCAATGCAGACGAAGGCATCCCCGGGGCGGATATCGTGATTGTCGTCCAACTTCAGGGCTGTAAAAGCAACGAGCGCCGTGAAATCCGCGTGTTGCCGTCCGGCTCCATCGTCACACAGAGGGTGAGTTGTATATGAACACCTCTTTCATGATGAATGAAAAAAGTCAGGCCGGCGTAGGCTTGGTGGAAGTTCTCATCGCTATTGTTGTCCTGTCGATCGGTTTGCTGGGCTTGGCTTCCTTGCAAACCAGTAGCCTCAAGAACAGTGATTCCTCCATGCAGCGCAGCATGGCGATTGTCGCGGCATATGACTTGATCGACCGCATACAGGCCGCCCGTGCCCAGGGCGTCAATCCATCCGATTATGCCGCAGCGATGCCGCTGCCTAGCGCTCCGGGGGCAGCTTGCAATCCACCACCACCAGCAACAGTACAGGGACGCGATCTCTACGACTGGATCAATGGACAAACCGTATCCCGTGAAGATGGCACGAAAACCGTCGGCGGCTTGCGTAAGGTTGCCAGCGACCCAAACAACCAGAATCTGCTGGGACCGGATGCCTGTGGTGGCGTTGCCTGCAATGGTGATGGGGTGACTTGCATGGTACGCGTGGTCTGGTCGGACGCCCGTGGGTTGCAGATAGGTGGGACTACCGACCAGTTTGTTGATTTGCAGGTGAGGTTCCAATGAACATTAAAACGGACATCAAGCCGTACGCTTTGCGCGGGGGATCCAGAGCGCTGGTTGGGGGCTCACGGTCTCAATGGGGCTTCACACTGATCGAGCTCATGATCGCCATGACATTGGGATTACTGCTCGTGCTGGGGGTCATCAACCTGTTCATGGCTAACAGTCGCGCAAACAAGCTGACTGAAGGTCTAGCGATGGTGCAGGAAAATGCGCGCACCGGTCTTGAAATGATGATGCGCGATATCCGCGAAGCGGGCTCCACACCCTGCGGTGGCGCTGCCAGCACCACAACCACCCAAGGAATCGTCGCGGAAAGTATCCTGTTCGGTGGACAAAGCGTACCCAATCGCTGGTGGGCCAGCACGCGCAATCCTTTGCTTGTTCTCAAGCCAGGCGACCCCCTGCCCAGCCCCGTAACCCTCCCTCCCTTCACTCCACCCGATGGTGCGACCCCCGGGGCGATCCGTGCAGATAATCCTCTGGTTATGTTGGTACGTAACGGAGACCGCGTTGGCGTTATCAGCTCTCATACGTCCGGAGTGCTGAGTTACAACCTGGGCAGCACAACTCCTCCTACGTTTTCGACAGGGGATCTGGCGATGGCGTGCAATTTCGCCACTGCCAGCAGCTTTCGTGTCGGGGCTGTGGTTGCGGGGGTATCTGTGGCTGTAGCCGCCACTGGGTCTGGAGACGACCAGAATATACTCCCCGATCTGGCCGTAAGTTACCGTGGTGGGGCCGTGGCGGCTCTGGAGCCCGTGGTGTGGTATATCGGTGAAAATCGCCGTACAAGCGTTAGTCCTGGCACATGGAACCAGCGCTCGCTCTATCGCGCTATCTATCGTGCGGGTGCTTGGGCTAGCGAGGAAATTGTACCGGGTGTAGAGCATATGCGGGTGCGCGTGCGTCGTCAGGGAGAAACAGCGTACACAGTAATTAATTCCGCCACTGCCGCACCTTTCGCACCGATGTGGGATGCCGCAGGTACCCCGTTAGCCACCGCCATGGCCGCCTGGGGGGATGTGGTCTCCGTTGAAGTCACGCTGGATTTGGCCAGTGCAAACGGAAATCTCGTTGATGATGCGGGTACGGCGCGGCCCTTACGCCGCTCGGTTACCCAGGTCGTCTCTATTCGGAGTCGTGCACAATGAAAACGCAATATCCAAATCCGATCCCGACCCCGCTACCGGGTGAGGGGGTCACCCGCTCGGAGAGGCGGCAAAACGGCGCCGCACTAATTGTTAGTCTGATTCTCATGCTGGCCATGACTTTGATTGGTGTGGCCTCCATGCGCAGCACCAACGTGCAGGAGCGTGTAACGGCAAACTACTACGACCGTGCCCTGGCCTTCCAGAATGTAGACAGTGCCTTACGCGTGGGTGAAGTGGATGCCGTCATGCATTATGACCCCAGTAATGAAGGGGATATGTCAAGTTGGTTTTATACGGGTGACCCAACACGAATGGCTAACCTCACGCAGGCGCGATGGCTATTGGCCACAAGCAGAAGTCCGGTCACGCCGCCGTCAGTCAGTGGTTATCAGGGGCCACCTCTTGCACCAGGCACGGTCACCGACTACATCATCGAGACCTTCCGCGCCCCCTCGCCTGGCATGGTCGGGCGGGGGGCGGGGGCCTCGGGGTACGAGCAGACCAAAAACATCCGCTTCCGTGTCACCGCACGCCAGACCGTTCCCGCCACTTCGGGACGCGCCAGCACCGTATTGCAGAGCATTGCGGTGCAGGGCGTCCCGCGCAGCTGATCCATTTTCCGAACTCCAAAGGGAGAGTCGATATGAACACAAAGCAAAAAGGGGCACGTCATCCATTGGCGCTTGCCTTACTGGCCGCTCTGGCTACGACAGGTACGGCCCAGGCCGCTATTGAGATCGCCCAGGAGCCGCTCTCCGGTGGTGGGTCTAGCATTCCGCCGAATATCATGGTGGTGGTCGACGACTCGGGCTCGATGAGCGGGGCAAAAATGCCGGACACCTATCCGCCAATCACCGGACTGGATATTCGTGCCAGGGCCTATACCTACAATACGATTTTCTACAATCCGAATGTAACGTACACACCTTGGGCCAAAGCCGATGGCAGTACCTGGCCCGACGCGAGTTATACGGCGGCGTCAAGTCACGCATCGAAGGCCGATACGGCCAACGGTACAACGAATCTGTCGGGCAGCACTCAGTGCTATCATGAACTGAAGAGTCCGGGCTTGGATTCGACAAATTCAAGCAATTACTTTCACTACAAAATCCTGAGGACATCGGGCAAGTGGTATCAATGTGCGGTTCAGACGGGTTGCTCTAATACTACAACCGGTTGTACGGAGCTCTCTTCGAAGACATGGGATAATGGCTCCGGCAGCCCGGTTACCCGCTCGGCCGCACAGGAGCGGCAGAACTATGCCAACTGGTATGCCTATTATCGCACCCGTCACAAAATGGCCCGCGCCGCATTGAGCAAGGCGTTTTCCGACTTGGGGGCGGAATACCGTGTTGGGCTTGATTTCATTAACCGCAAGGCGGGGCCGATTCAGGCAATCCCAACCACAGGCGATTTTTCCGTTGGCAGTACCAATAGAAATACCTGGTTCGACAGGCTGCACAATGAAAATGTCTCGAATGGCTGTACCCCGCTGCGTGAATCCTTGATCAAGACTGGAGAATACTTCAAGAGCACGAGCGATGACGGACCCTGGGGCCCGAAAGGGGACGATGGCAAGCATGTCTCTTGTCGGCAGAGTTTCGTTATTCTGACGACCGATGGTTACTGGAATAACTATGATTGTGGGAATGGTTTGCAGAAAGCGCCTACCCCTGGGAATTCTGATAATACTAATGGTTCTTTGATAACTCATGCGGATGGTATAAAAACCTATCAATACACACCCAAGGCGCCATTTAAGGATAATAATACGAATTATCTGGCGGACATCGCGATGGCGTATTGGAAAAACGATTTGCGAACCGATCTGCCGAATAATGTAGGCGTTCAGACCGATGATCCGGATTCGCCGGATGCCGATGGCGCGTTCTGGCAGCATATGGTGACTTTCGGTATTTCGATTGGCCTCAAAGGTTCGCTCGATCCTGTTGCGGATTGGGATGCACTGAAGGCTGGAACAAAGACCTGGGGGACGGATCAGATCGACGATCTGTTTCATGCGTCGGTGAATTCCAGGGGCTCGTTTATTGCGGCGAACAATGCACAGGAGCTTTCCGATACGCTGGGTAAAATCTTGCAATCCATTGCCTTGCGCGCCAACTCGGGCGCCTCGGGCAGCGTGAGCGGGGCGATTATCAGCAGCGACAGCCTGTTCTACAAGCCGCGCTATACGCCGGGAGACTGGAGTGGAGATCTGGAGGCCTACAAGTTCAACTCGGACGGGACGCCGAGTTCCGTTCCGTACTGGAAGGCGGCAGAAAAGATGCCTGTCCACGGTGATCGTAAGCTCTATACACTTAAAACCGACGGAACTGTATCGACTTTCGATGTGGCAGGGTTGGATACCACTCAGAAAACCGCTCTTGATAATAGTAATGACTTGATTAATTACTTGCGCGGTGACCCCGCCAAGGAATTGAAAAATGCCGGTACATACCGTAACCGGACCCGCCCCACGGGTCACGAGGACAAGGCTCCAATAGCAGATATCGTGCAGTCCTCCCCCGTCTATGTGGCCAGTGCCAATTACGGTTACGGCTTCTATCAGTCCTGGCCGGAGCATGATACCTATCAGAACTTTGTGGATAGCAAGAAAACCTGGAGTAAAAGGGTCTATGTTGGGAGTAACGATGGCATCCTGCATTCCTTTGATGCAACTACCGGTGCTGAAGGGTTCGGTTATGTGCCGTCGATGCTGATACCTGAACTCAAGAAACTATCCGATAAAAACTACAACCATCAGTACTATGTCGATGGCTTGTTGGCGGTTGATGATGCTTATTTGGGGGGCTGGAAGACCGTCCTGGTAGGCAATCTGGGTGCCGGAGGAAAAGGTTGGTTTGCCCTGGATGTGAGCAATCCGGGCGGTTTTACCGCTGGTAATATCCTCTGGGAGATGCAAGCTACGGGAACAGCGAAAGGAAAGATCAAGGTGGATGCCGATCTTGGTCAGACGCCGTTTGGCTTGGCGCGCATCGTAAAAATGAATAATGGTGATTGGGCGGCCGTGTTCGGTAATGGCTACAACAGCACTTCAGGGCGTGCCTACCTCTATATCGTCAAGCTCAAAGACGGAAGCCTGCTGGCCAAGCTTCCGGCGGGGGCTCCGGCGGGGGCGTCCACGCTGCCTGAAAACGGTCTGGCCACTCCGCAGCTTTTTGATAATAACGGAGATGGGACGGCTGATTATGCCTATGCTGGTGATATCAAAGGCAATATGTGGAAGTTTGACCTGACTTCCTCAAGTGCGGGCAGTTGGAGTAACGCGTTGGGTACCGAGCCCCTGTTCAAGGCAGACCGTCCAGCAGGTCAGGAGCAGCCCGCCCTTGCGCCGCCGATGATTTACAAGGATCCCAATTCGGGTAAGCGCTATGTGGCTTTCGGAACAGGTAAGTATCTTGCGGATGATGACGTATCCAGTACCGTAGTCCAGAGCATCTATGGGTTTGAAGATAGCAACACTCAGGTCAAGCGTGGTGATCTGGTGGCGCGCAGCATTGTTTATCAAACTGGCACCAACCGCGTCACCTCTGCGGCAACCGCGGGCGATATGACAGGCAAGAAAGGCTGGTATCTTGATCTTGTCTATTCCGGCAACAAGCTTGGAGAGCGTGTCCGCGCTGAGCCTGTCCTCTTCGGTGGCAGATTGATTGTTGGTACCTACCAGACCGCCGGTAGCGATGTCTGTGCGCCTGAGGCCGTGGGCTGGATCATGGCCTTCGACATCACCACGGGGAGTCGTCCGGCAACGCCCTTCTTCGATATCGATCGCTCGGGCACGATTGGTGATGCGGGGGATACCGTCACTGTCGGTGGTCAGCCGGTTGGTATCAGCGGCTTCAGCCCCGGCATCGGCGGCATTACCGGCCTGACCATTTCCGGTGGCAGCAAGCCGGGTGAGCCGGCGCGACTGACCTACAGCGGCAGCGGTGGGGCGAATGCGGAAGCGGCGGGCGGTATCGGCGTCGAGGCGCCGTATATCGGGCGCACCGGCTGGAAAGAAATCAGTATTGACTGAGGCTTTTCCCTTTGACGGGGCGCCCTGCAAGGGGCGCCTGTTATCACAGAGGCTTTCAAGATGAACAAAACGAAACTGCTTGTTGCTTGCCTGATAGCCCCACTTGTGGGGGGCGCGGCCTGGGCTGAAGGGGAGGGGGGGGCGGCAAGGCCGGATCAGGCGGCGCCCCATCCTCAGGCGACCTCCCTGGAACCCACGCATTTCGAGCCCAGTTTGGCATTTTTTTACAAGCTGGATGCTGTCAGGGGAGTAATTCACTCATCGGAAGGTGAGCTTATTGTCAATCCGTCGACCAAGGTGGTGATCGACGGCAAACTGGCCGGATATGGCTCGGCGCCATTCAAGGACATCAAGCCGGAGACCCGCTTGCTGACTCAATACGATGATTCCGGCAAGGTCTTGCTGGAAGTCTGGATCATTACGGAGCCTTTGGAATGAATCGGTTGCGTGACCAAGGTTTCACCCTGATTGAGCTGATGATTGTGGTGGCGATCATCGGGATTATTGCCGCCGTAGCGTACCCTTCCTATCAGGATCATTTGATCAAGTCCCGTCGTGCTGCGGCAAAATCGTGCATGCTGGAATACGTGCAGTTGGCGGAACGCTTTTATACGAGCAACATGACTTATGTGGGAGTAACTAATAACCCCCCCCTTCCGCCTGCGGGATTGGGCTGTTTAACTCAAGGGAAGTTAAATCAGTACTACGCTATACGATTTAATGGTTTGACGAGCACGACCTATACTGTAACAGCCACTCCGTTGGGGGTGCAGCTCAAAGATGCTAAGTGTGCTATTCTAACTGTGAATCAGGCTGGAACAAAAACTGAGTCGGGTACTGGGACGGTGGCCGATTGTTGGTGATAAAGCTTTTGATGTTGCTTTGTGTTGTGTCTGCGAGATTGGTGGGCTCTTGAGTAGTAGCCCACTTCTACATCTTGTTTGAGTATTGATCGGAGGTGGGCATGGACGCTCTGCGACGATTGCAATCCGGGCTGTCGCTCATTGAACTGATGCTGGGTCTGTTCGTTTTGGGTATCCTGCTCGCGTTGGCCGTGCCGTCCATGCGCGAACAGATCTTGCGTGTGCGCCTGGATTCGGCAAAATCCGAGTTGATGCATGCCATGATTGCTGCGCGTGAACTGGGGCTGCACGGTCAGGGATGGGCCACGGTATGTTCAGGTTTCGATGGAACCACCTGCCGCGGTGGGGGTTGGTCGGCTGGGTGGGTGGTATTCGTGGATGCCAACAATAACCGGGTGCTCGATGCGGGTGAGCCGGTGCTGGGGCATCGTGATTCCTTACCCAGTGACGTCATGGCCTTTGGGAACAGGACCGTGGCGGAGTATGTGCGCTTCGGTCGCAATGGTCATGCCTATCTTCACAATGGCGGCTTCCAGGCCGGTACTATCACGCTTTGCGCGCCGGGCTTGTCGACCGACAATGCGCGTCTTTTGATTTTGGCCAAATCAGGCCGTGTGCGTGAGATGAAAACTCATTTGCAGGGATGTACTTCCGGTATGTGATGCCCTTCTTTGTGGTTCGTCTCGTAAGGGACCCTTGAAGGAAATGGGCCCGCGCGCTAAGGCGCTGCGCTTGAGCCTTGTGTCGTGTTTGGGCAAACTGGCGCTTTCTTCCTCAAGGCGGGCGTGGCGCAATGAAAATTGAAACCCTGGCCGTTCATGCGGGTTACAGCCCGGATCCCAGCACCCACGCGGTTGCGGTGCCCATTTACCAGACCACATCGTATGCGTTTGATGATACCCAGCACGGGGCGGATCTGTTTGATCTTAAAGTGCCGGGAAACATCTACACCCGCATGATGAATCCGACCAATGAGGTCCTGGAGAAGCGCGTTGCCGCTTTGGAAGGAGGGATTGCAGGGCTGGCCCTGGCGTCGGGGATGTCGGCCATCACCTATGCGTTGATGACGATTGCCGAGGCCGGGGACAATATCGTCACTACGTCCACGCTGTATGGTGGTACGTACAATCTGTTCGCCCACACCTTGCCTCGTTATGGTATCGAGGTCCGCTTTGCGGCCTATCACGATGTCGAGGGTATGGCGAAACTCATCGACGGGCGCACCCGTGCGGTTTTCTGTGAGTCCATAGGCAATCCAGCGGCCAATGTGGTCGATTTCGGGGCCATTGCAGACATGGCGCATGCCCACGGTGTCCCCCTGATCGTGGACAATACGGTGCCAACCCCTTATCTGTGCCGACCTTTCGAGCATGGCGCGGATATCGTGGTGCATGCCCTGACCAAGTACATGGGCGGGCATGGGACGACCCTGGCTGGCGCGATTGTGGATTCCGGGCGCTTTCCCTGGACGGCTCATGCCGGGCGTTTCGCCCGCCTGATTGAACCTGATCGCTCCTATCATGGGGTCTCGTATACAGAAACCTTTGGCGATGCGGCCTTTATTGCCCGCGCGCGGGTGGTGCCGCTGCGCAATATGGGGGCAGCTTTGTCGCCATTCAATGCGTTTCTTGTCCTGCAGGGAATTGAAACGCTGCCGGTGCGTATGGACCGGCACTGCGAAAATGCGCTGTGTGTCGCGGAGTTTCTCAAGGCGCATCCGCAAGTGGAGTGGGTCAATTATCCCGGCTCGCCAGATAGCCCCGATTATCCACTGGTGTGCAAATACATGGGAGGTAAGGCGGCCAGTGTGATGAGTTTCGGTATCAAGGGTGGGAGGGATAATGGTGCGCGTTTTATCGATGCCCTGAAACTGGTGACTCGTCTGGTCAATATTGGCGATACGAAGTCTTTGGCCTGTCATCCGGCGACCACGACGCATCGGCAGCTTTCTCCTCTGGAGCTGGCGAAGGCGGGCGTGAGCGAGGATCTTGTGCGTCTGTCCATCGGTATCGAGCATATCGACGATATTCTTGCGGATATCGATCAGGCGCTCGCGGTCACTCGCCAAAATTGCAGTGCGTGATTTGCGCCTGTTGTGGCCATTGCCGAAACTTGTGTTATTACATGGAACAAGGAGTGTTTCGTGCTGCATATTCGCATCGGGATGATTCTGGTTTTGGCGGGCCCCGCGCACAGCGGGGAGATTCATGGCTGGACCGACGCGCAGGGGCGGCGGCATTTTGGTGATGAGCCGCCAGCCAATGTGCAGACCGTAGTGCTTCAACCCCAGCCAAATGTGGTGGAGATGGCGCCTATTCCACGGATTCCCACGGTCAGCGCGCCAAGAGCGCGTGCCTCGAAAGGACTGGGTAGTGAGGATAGCAAACGCCTTGAAGAGCTGGAGCGCGAGATCCGCTTTTTTGAGCTCTCCACCATTGGCCCTGATTCCGAGCGGGCAGGGCGCCTGCGCGCCTTGAGACGCGAGCGTGAGGTTTTGCTGAAAAAAGCGCGATGAGATGTGCAATCCGGACCTGATTCGGCTTCTCACCCGCTCAGGTCCTTGTGTCCAGCCGGGGGGGGGGGGGCTTTGAAGTTGCCAAGGGCCGGGAGATTATTCCCCGATGTCCCGCAGTTCCCGCGGCAGGGCGAAGACGATGTTTTCCTCCACCGGACGGTTTTCAATCAGCTGAATGTCCGGAGCCAGTGCCTGCAGGTGGGCGATGACGCGCTGGACGAGAATTTCCGGCGCGGACGCGCCGGCCGTCAGACCGATGCGTTCGCAGCCCTCCAGCCATTGCGGGAGGATATCCTCGGGTCCATCAATGAGATGGGCGGGGATGCCGAGGTTTTCGGCGATTTCCCGTAGCCGGTTGGAGTTGGAGCTGGTGCGTGATCCCACGACCAGCATCAGGTCACAGTCCGGGGCCAGGGCGCGCACGGCGTCCTGGCGGTTCTGCGTGGCGTAGCAGATATCGTCCTTTCGTGGCCCCTGAATGGCGGGATAGCGCTCGCGCAGGGCGGCGACGATGGCGGCGGTCTCATCGACGGAGAGCGTGGTCTGGGTGGCGTAGGCCAGCTCTTTGGGGTCGTGCACCAGGAGGCGCCCAACATCGGCCACATTCTCGACCAGGTGGATCACGCCGCCGTGACTTGTATCGTAATGCCCCATCGTGCCTTCGACTTCGGGGTGCCCGGCGTGGCCGATCAGTATCACTTCCCGCCCCTGGCGTGCATGACGGGCCACTTCCAGATGGACCTTGGTGACCAGCGGACAGGTGGCGTCAAATACCTTGAGCCCGCGCCGCGCGGCTTCTTCCTCGATGGCGCGGGAGACGCCATGGGCGCTGAAGATCAGTGTGGCGCCATCGGGCACGTCGGCGAGTTCTTCGATGAAGCGGGCGCCCTTGGCGTGCAGGTTCTCGACGATGTAGCGATTGTGAACGATTTCGTGCCGCACATAGATGGGCGCACCAAAGGCTTCCAGCGCGCGCTCGACAATCTCGATGGCGCGGTCGACTCCGGCGCAGAAGCCGCGCGGGCTGGCTAAGGCGATTTGACGCAGACTCATGCGGGTTCCCCGGCCTCGCCGGACGGTTCGACCTTGAGCACCTTGACGATGAACTGCACCACATGCCCGCTGAGCGGGTGGTTGAAGTCGACCGTGACCTCGTCGCTTTCAACGGCAAGCACGATGCCGGGAACCGATTCGCCGGTCGGCGTGGAAAAATCGATGACCTGACCGGGCTCGGGCCGGAAATCCTCCGGGAAGTCCTCGCGCGGCATGACGTGGATATTGTCGGTAGAGCGGTGTCCGAAGCCTTCGTCGGGCGGCAGCAGGATGCGGGTGGCCTCGCCTTCCGGCAAGCCGATCAGGCAGTCTTCCAGCAACGGCATGAGCGTTCCGTCGCCCATCTGGAAATGCAGCGGTTCGCCTTCCGGCGTGGCATCGGCCAGCAGGCCGTCGGTCAGGCGCAGTTCATAGTGGAGGGTGACGCGGCTGTCGCGGTCGATGAGCATGGTTTTCAGTTCCGTGGGGCAGAGGCTGCGGGGCGCAGGCTGGTCCACAGGAGCAGGGCCACACCCACCGTAATGGCCGAGTCGGCGATATTGAAGGCCGGCCAGTGCCAGCTGCCATAGTACACGTCGATGAAATCCACCACATACCCGTAAAGTACGCGGTCAATCAGGTTGCCCAGCGCCCCGCCCAGCACCAGTGCAAGCGCGGCGCCGGTCAGGCGCTCGCGGGCGGGGAGGCGCCACAGCCAGATCACCAGCGCGATGCTGATGGCCAGCGCGATCAGGGTGAAGAACCAGCGTTGCCAGCCTCCGGCGCTGGCCAGGAAGCTGAAGGCCGCGCCCGTGTTGTGCAGTAGGGTCATGTTCAGCAGTGGCATGACCGGCACCGGCTCGGCATAGGACAGCCAGGCCGTTGCGGCCCATTTGCTGATCTGATCGAGGATCAGTACGAATACGGCCAGCCAGAGCCAGCGCAGCGGGGTGGGGCGATTATCCGTCATGGCCGGGCGCTTCAGGCAAAGCGGCGGGTTTCGCCCGCGCCATCGACGTTTTCCACACAGCGGCCGCACAGCTCGGGATGCGCGGCATGGTTGCCGACATCCTCGCGGTGGTGCCAGCAGCGCACGCACTTGCCGTGCAGGGATGCGCGGGCGGCAATGGCGATCTGGCCGCCCTCGATGTCCACCACCGCGCGGTCCGCCGGGCGAGCGGCGAGCGGGTGGACGCGGGCGTAAGAGGTAATCAGAACGAAGCGGAGTTCGTCGTCCAGCGTGCCCAGCATGGCGAGCGTGGCATCGTCGGCGTAGATGTCGACTTCCGCGTCGAGGTTGGCGCCGATCACGCCGTCCTTGCGCAGGCATTCGAGCACGGCCAGCACTTCGTCGCGCACGGCGAGGATGCGCGCCCAGGCCTGCGGGCCAAGAGTGGCGTCATCGCTCATGCGTTGCAGGGCGGTGTAGTGGGTGGCGAGGAATACGGAATCCGCTCGTTCGCCCGGCAGGTAGCCCCACAGCTCCTCGGCGGTGAAGCTGAGGATGGGCGCGATCCAGCGGGTGAGGGCCTCGACGATGTGCCACTGCGCGGTCTGGCTGGAGCGGCGGGCACGCGAGTTGGCCTGGCAGGTGTACTGGCGGTCCTTGGTCACGTCCAGGTAGAAGCCGCCCAGCGTGACCGAGCAGAAGTTGTGCACCGCGTGAACGACCTGGTGGAAGTTATAGCTGTCATAGGACGCGAGAACCTCGTCCTGCAAGCGCGCGGCCTGATCGACCGCCCATTGATCCAGCGGCAGCATGTCCTCGAACGGCAGCGCATCGGCAGGCTGGAAGTCGTTCAGGTTGGAGAGCAGATAGCGCGCGGTGTTGCGGATGCGACGGTAGGCGTCTCCGGCGCGCTTCAAGATCTCGTCTGAGACGGTCATCTCGCCGCGATAATCCGCCGAAGCCACCCACAGGCGCAGCACGTCCGCGCCCATCGCGTTCATCACCTTCTGCGGGGCGATGACGTTGCCAAGCGATTTGGACATCTTGCGGCCCTGCGCGTCCACGGTGAAGCCGTGGGTCAGCACCTGCCTGTATGGCGGACGGGCGTGCATGCCGATGGCGGTCATCAGTGAGGACTGGAACCAGCCGCGATGCTGGTCGGAGCCTTCCAGATACAGATCCGCCGGGTCGGTCAGCTCCGCGCGCTGGGCCAGTACGCCGTAATGGCTGACGCCGGAATCGAACCACACGTCCAGGGTGTCAGTGACCTTGCGGTAGTGCTCGGCCTCGCTGCCCAGCAGCGTGGATGGCTCCAGGCTGAACCAGGCATCCACGCCGCCCGATTCCATCATCACGGCGACCTGCTCGATCAACTCGCTGGTACGGGGATGCAGCTCATGGGTTTCCTTGTTCACGAACAGCGCGATGGGCACGCCCCAGGTGCGCTGGCGCGAGATGCACCAGTCCGGGCGACCCTCGACCATCGCGGTGATGCGGTTTTCGCCCCATTCCGGCACCCAGCGGGTTTCCTTGATCGCCTTGAGCGCATCCGTACGGAGGCCGTTCACGTCCATGCCGATGAACCATTGCGGGGTGGCACGGAAAATCAGCGGGGTCTTGTGGCGCCAGCAGTGCGGGAAGCTGTGGTTCAGCTTGGCGGCGTGTTGCAGGCGGCCGCGCTCGCGCAGCAGCTCGATGATCACCGGGTTGGCCTTGCTGGCATGCAGCCCCTCGACGAAGGGCGTGCCCGGCTTGAAGCGGCCCGCATCGTCCACCGGGTTGTCCACCGGCAGACCGTAGCGGTTGCCCGCGATAAAGTCCTCCTGGCCGTGACCGGGGGCGGTGTGAACCGCGCCCGTACCGGCATCCACAGTGACGTGGTCGCCCAGGATGACGGCCACCTGACGGTCGAGGAAGGGATGCTGTAGCTTGAGGTGCTCCAATGCCGCGCCCTTGCCGCGTCCGACGATGGCCGCGCCGACAAGGCCATAGCGTTTGAGGGTGGCCTCGACCAGCGCCTCGGCCAGCAGCAGACGGGCACCCTCGGCCTCTACCAGCACGTAGTCCAGCTCGCCGTTGAGCGCAACGCCCTGGTTGGCGGGCAGGGTCCACGGGGTGGTGGTCCAGATGATGACCTCGATGGGGCCGCTGCCTTCGGCGTTCAATGCGGCTTCGAAGGCGGCCTGATCGACCGCCTGGAAGCGCACGTCGATGGCATCGGAGGTTTTGTCCTGATACTCCACCTCGGCCTCAGCCAGCGCGGAGGCGCAGTCCACACACCAGTGCACCGGCTTGCTGCCCTGCACCAGGTGGCCGTTGGCGATGACCTTGCCCAAGGCGCGCAGGATGTCGGCCTCGAACTTGAAGTCCATGGTCAGGTAGGGGCGGTTCCAGTCGCCCAGCACGCCCAGGCGCACGAAGTCCGCCTTCTGGCGCTCCACCTGCTCGGCGGCGTAGGCGCGGCAGGCATCGCGGAATTCACGCGCGCTGACCTTGTCCCCGGCCTTGCCCAGCTTCTTCTCCACCTGCAATTCGATCGGCAGGCCGTGGCAGTCCCAGCCCGGCACGTAGGGTGCGTCGAAGCCCGCCAGGGTCTTGCTCTTGACGATGATGTCCTTGAGCACCTTGTTGACCGCGTGGCCGATGTGGATGTCGCCGTTGGCATAGGGCGGGCCGTCGTGCAGGACGAACTTCGGACGTCCGGCGCAGGCTTCGCGGATGCGTGCGTACAGGTTCTTCTCCTGCCAGAGGGCGAGGGTGTCCGGCTCGCGCTGCGGCAGGTTGCCGCGCATCGGGAAGGGGGTGTCCGGCAGATTGAGGGTGTGTTTGTAGTCAGCCACGGAAGATGTACGCCAGTCGAAAAATAGGTTCAGATCAAAAATTCTTGTGTGGAGCCGGCCTGCGGCTCCCGTTAGCGGTCGGCCAGCCAGGCGCGGGCGGCTTCGGCGTCGCGGCCGATCTGCGCGATGAGCTCCGGCAACGAATCGAAGCGCTTTTCCGGACGCAGGGCGTGCAGGAAATCCACATCCAGGTGCCGGCCGTACAGATCCCCGGCGAAGTCGAACAAATGCACTTCCAGCCGCGCCTCGCTGCCGCCGACTGTCGGGCGGGGGCCGACATTGGCCACGCCGTACAGCGTCTGGTCTGCCGCGCCCTGCACCCGCACCACGAACACGCCCTGTACCGGCGACAGGGCGCGGTGCAGGTAGATGTTGGCAGTCGGAAAACCGATCTGCCGGCCGCGCTTGTCGCCGTGAGCGACCCGCCCGCTCATGCGGTAGGGGCGGCCCAGATAGCGTTCGGCGGTGGGCAGATCCCCCGCTGCCAGCGCCTCGCGGATCGCCGTGCTGCTGACCCGCACGCCATCGACGCGCACCGAGCGCGCTTCCTCGACGCCAAACCCATGCTGCTCGCCGAATTCGGCCAGACGCTGGAAATCTCCCTCGCGTCCGCGTCCGAAGCGGAAATCATCGCCTACCACGATGTGTCGTGCGCCCAGGCCGTCCACCAGCACCCGGCGCATGAATTCGCTGGGCGACCAGCGGGCCAGCTGCCTGTCGAAGCGCAGCACGAGCAGGCGGTCCACGCATCCAGCCGCTATCAGCGCCTCGACGCGCTCGCGCAGGCGGGTCAGGCGGGCCACCGCCGGCTGTACGCGGAAGAACTCGCGTGGCATGGGCTCGAAGCTGATGGCGGTCATCGGCAGCCCCAGGGCGCGGGCATGCGTGCCGGCCTGACTGAGTACGGCCTGGTGACCCACATGCACGCCATCGAAATTACCCAGCGTCACCACGCTGCCACGGTGCCTGGGGTGCAGGTTGTGCAGGCCGCGAATCAGTTCCATGCCACCGGCGTTTTACCCGTTAAACGCTATAGGATAAAGGAAAAAGGGGCAAATCGTTACCCGCGCCGCAGTACGGAAGGGCGCAGGCCCAGGGCCAGGGCGGCAAGGAAGAAGCTGGCGGCGGCACCTGCGAGCAGGCCGGTCAGCGTCAGGGCGCGCCAGGCGAGCCCCCATTCGTCCCAGCGGGCCTGCTCCGGCAGGGCCAGGACGGCGAAGGCGATCATGGCCAGACTGCCGCCGGCCAGTTGCAGGAGCAGCGCCGGCCAGCCGGCGCCGGGCCGGTAGAGGCCGCGCCGGCGCAGGGCCCAGCCCAGCAGGCCGGCATTCACCCAGGCGGCCAGAGCGGTGGCCAGGGCGAGGCCCGCGTGTGCGGCGGCGAAACCCAGGCTGATCCAGGGCAGGACCAGCACGATCTTGAAGCCGATGTTCGAAAATACCGCGATCAGGCCGATCTTGACCGGCGTGGCGGTGTCCTGTCGGGCGTAGAAGCCCGGCGCCAGCACCTTGATGAGCAGGAAGGCGGGCAGGCCGGCGGCGTAAGCCATCAGGGCCAGACTGACCATGCGCGTGTCTTCCGTGTCGAAGGCCCCGTACTGGAACAGGGTGGCCAGTATGGCCGCGCCGAACAGCATCAGGCCCAGGGTGGCCGGCACGGCGATGAGCAGCGTCATCCGCAGGCTCCAGTCCAGGGTGCGGTTGAACTCGTCCTGTGTCTGTCGGGCGAATTCGCGGGACAGGCGGGGCAGGATGACGGTGGCCAGCGCGACGCCGAACACGCCCAGCGGCAGTTCCACCAGCCGGTCGGAGTAATAAAGCCAGGTGACGCTGCCTGCGATCAGGAAGGAGGCGATGACGGTGTCCAGCAGCAGGTTGATCTGGGTGACCGAGGCGCCGAAGATCGCCGGGGCCATCAGCTTGACGGTCTTGATGACCCCGGCATGGCGCAGGTGAAAGCGTGGGCGGGGCAGCAGCCCCAGCCGCGCGAGGAAGGGCAGTTGAAAGAAGAGCTGCACCACGCCGGCGATGAACACGCCCCAGGCCAGGCCCAGCATGGGGTCGCTCATCAGCGGGGCCAGGCCCAGGGCCGCGCCGATCAGTGCCACATTGAGCCATATCGGGGTCAGCGCCGGTATGGCGAACTTGCCGAAGGCGTTGAGCAGGCTGCTGGCGAAGGCGGTCAGCGAGATGAACAGCAGGTAGGGAAAAGTGATGCGCAGCATCTGTTCGGCCAGGGCGAGCTGGGCGGCATCACCGGAAAAGCCGGGCGCGAAGAGCAGGATCATCAGGGGCGCGGCCGCCACGCCCAGCGCGGTGACCAGAAACAGCACGGCCATCAGCACGCCGGCCATGTTGTCGATGAACTCGCGCAGCTCCTCGCGTGAGCGGGTTTCGCGGTACTCGGAAAGCACCGGAACGAAGGCTTGCTGGAAGGCGCCTTCGGCGAACAGCCGGCGCAGGAAATTGGGAATCTTGAAAACCACGAAAAAGGCATCCGTGCCGCCATCGGCGCCGAACAGGCGGGCAAAAAGCACGTCACGCACGAAACCGAGCACGCGCGAGAACATCGTCATCCCGCCTACCGTGGCGGTGGCCTTGAGCAGGCGACGGCTCATGGCGCGCGATCCGGGGGGCTCATCAGCAGGGGCGCAAGGACAGGGCGCACGTTATCCAGCACGCGCTCCTGGCCTTGCGCATTCGGGTGCAGACCATCGGGTTGCATCCATTCCGGCCGGTCGGCCACGCCTTCGAGCAGAAAGGGAACCAGCGGCACGTTGTGGGCGCGTGCCAGCCGCGGGAACATTTGCGCGAATCCCTGGCCATACAAGGGGCCGTAGTTTGGCGGAAGCTGGATGCCCACCAGCAGCGCCTGCGCGCCTGAAGTGCGTATCATGCCCAGAAGGCGGTCGATGTTGTCCTCGATGCGCCGGGGCGGCAGGCCGCGCAGGCCGTCATTGGCGCCCAGTTCGAGTACGACCCAGGCGGGGCGGTGCGTGGCGAGCAGGCCCGGCAGGCGGCTCAGCCCGCCGGAGGTGGTTTCGCCGCTGATACTGGCGTTGATGAGCTTCACGTCCGGCGGCAGGCCGGCGGCGAGACGGGCGACCCAGCCCTGGCGGGTTTCCAGGCCGTAGGCGGCGCTGAGTGAGTCACCGAAGATCAGCAGGGTGCGCGGCCCTTCCGCCCACGCGGCGGGCGCCAGGACCAAGCAAAGCAACAGGAGCGGGGCGCGGGGGAGGAAAGCACGCCTCGCGCGCCCCGCAGATACGCCACAGAACAAAGCCTGGAGAAACAACATGCCGCAACCCGTCGCACCTATCATGGAAACTCGCCGACTGACCCAGAAGGTCGCGGGGCCGGAGGGCGAGCTGGTCATTTTGCATGAGATCGATCTTGCCGTCGCGCCCGGTGAAGCGCTGGCCATCGTCGGGCCGTCGGGGGCAGGCAAGTCCACCCTGCTGGGTCTGCTGGCGGGGCTGGACACGCCCAGCGAGGGTGAGATTCATCTGTTGGGCGAGCGTCTGGACCGGCTGGATGAGGACGGTCGCGCCCGTGTGCGCGCCGGACAGGTGGGTTTTGTGTTTCAGTCCTTCCAGTTGATCGATGGCCTGACTGCCCTGGAGAACGTCCTGCTGCCGCTGGAGCTGGCGGGCGTGACGGCGGCGGCGGCGCGGGCGGCGAGCTTGCTGGAACAGGTGGGGCTGACGCCCCGCGCCCGCCATTATCCACGTCAGCTTTCCGGGGGGGAGCAGCAGCGGGTGGCCCTGGCACGGGCCTTTGCCGGCGAGCCGCGTGTGCTGTTCGCCGATGAGCCGACGGGTAATCTGGACAGCGTGACCGGTCAGCGCGTCATCGAGCTCTTGTTCGCGCTGCGCGAGCGGCATGGCAGCACGCTGGTACTGGTCACCCATGATGCGCAGCTGGCGGCCCGCTGTGATCGCCGGGTGCGCATTGCCGCCGGGCAATTGAGCGAGGAGCTCGCGCGATGAGCCGCGCGAGTGGAGCCACGCCCTGGTCCGTGGTGTCTGGACTTGCCCTGCGCGGTCTGTGGCGCGAGCTGCGCGGAGGCTCGCTGGGGGCCATGTTGCTTGCGCTGTGCGTGGCGGTGGCCGCCGTTTCCGCCGTGGCTTTTTTTACCGATCGCGTCGAACGCGGCATGCAGGCCCAGGCGGGGGAGTTCCTGGCGGCGGACCGGCGTCTTTCCAGCGCGAATGCCTTCGATGCGGCGCTGGATGAGGACGCGCGGGCGCTGGGCCTGCGTGTGGCGCGCACGCTGGGCTTTCCCAGTGTCATCATGGCTGGGGAGGCGTCTTCCCTGGTGCAGATCAAGGCGGTTGGCGAGGGGTATCCGCTGCGCGGCCGGCTGGCCAGCGCTGACGCGCCAGGCGGAGCGGAGCGCGATGAAGCCGCCGGTCCGGCGCCGGGCGAGGTTTGGGGGGAGGCGCGCCTGTTTGCGGTGCTGGGTGTGCAGCCGGGGGCCCGCCTGGCGGTGGGGCACGCGAGTCTGCGCCTGACCCGGATGCTGGCGGCCGAACCCGATGCCGGCGGTGAGTTCTTCCAGCCCGCGCCGACCCTGATGATGAACCTTGCGGATGTTCCGGCGACCGGGCTGGTGACGCCGGTCAGCCGGGTTCGTCACCAGCTATTGCTTGCCGGCCCTGACGCAGCTCTGACGCGCTTTGCCGAACGCACTCAGGCGCGCTGGCCCTCCGGGGCGCGCAGCGAGGGCGTGGAGGATGCGCGCCCGGAGTTCCGTGCGGCGCTGGATCGCGCGCGGCAGTTCCTGGGGCTGTCGGCGGTGGTGGCGGTGCTGCTGTCCGGCGCGGCGCTGGTGCTGGCGGCGCGGCATTACCAGAGCCGCCAGCAGGACAGTGCGGCATTGATGCGCGCCCTGGGCGCGTCCTCATCGACCATCCTGCGCCTGTACGTGCTGCGTCTGGTCGCCCTGGGGCTCGCGGCCAGCGTGCCGGGTGTGCTGTTCGGTTTTCTCGCGCAGTTCGGGCTGGCGGCCTTGATGGAGGGGCTCCTGACCGTGCGTCTGCCGGCCCCGGGGCTGGGGGCGGTGGGCATGGGGCTGGCTACGGCGCAGGTGGCCCTGCTCGGTTTCGCCCTGCCGGCGCTGGTGCGCCTGCACCGCACGCCGCCCTTGCGTGTGCTGCGCCGTGACTTGCCGGCGCCCACGCCGGGCTCGGCCCTGTTGTTTGCCGCCGCCCTGCTGGCCATGGGGCTGCTGGTGCTGATGCAGGCGCGCGAACCCACACTGGCGCTGGTGCTGAGTCTGGGTTTGCTGGGCTTGCTTGGGGTGGTCTACCTCGCCGCCTGGGGCGCCCTGCGTCTGTTCGGACGGCTGCGCTTCTCGGGTGGTGCGCGCCTGGGGTTGGCGGCGCTCACCCGGCATCCGCATGCCGGCGCCGCGCAGTTGTCCGCACTCAGTCTGGGGCTGGCGGTGCTGCTGGTGCTGGGCGTGGTGCGCGTGGATCTGCTGGAGGCCTGGCGTACCCAGTTGCCTGCGGATGCGCCGAATTATTTCGCCATCAATATCCAGCCGGATGAGCTGCCGGCCCTGCAGGCGTTTTTTGCGGAGGAAGGTATCCGTCCTGCCGGCGTTTATCCCATGCTGCGCGCCCGCCTGACGGCCATCAATGAGCGGCCGGTTCGCGGTGAGGACTATGCCGATGCGCGGGCCCAGCGCCTGGCCCTGCGTGAGTTCAATCTGTCCTGGGCGGCCGCGCTGCCCAGCGATAACCGCCTGCTCGCCGGGCGCTGGTGGACAGCGGGCGATAGCGAATCCGGCGCGTTTTCCATTGAAGAGGGCATCGGCGAACGGCTGGGCTTCGGCCTGGGGGACCGGCTGCGTTTCGATATCAATGGCGCGCCAGTGGAGGCGGTGGTGCGTAGCGTGCGTTCGGTGCAGTGGGATTCGATGCGGCCGAACTTTTTTGTCGTCGCCCCGCCGGGGTTTCTTGACCGTCATCCGGCGCAGTACATCACCAGCTTCCATTTGCCGGCGGGCCGCGAGGAAACCTACCGGCGCCTGCTGGAGCGTTTCCCCACCCTGACCCTGTTCGATCTCGATGCCCTGCTCGCTCAGGTGCGCGGGGTGATGGACCGTGCCACGGTGGCCGTGCAGTACGTGTTCCTGTTCACGGTGCTCGCGGGCCTGACCGTGCTGCATGCGGCCTTCCTGTCCACACGCCGCGAGCGCCTGCGCGAGGCGGCCTTGCTGCGCGTGCTGGGTGCGCGGCGGCGGCAGGTCGCCGGGGCCTTGCTGGTGGAGTTCTTGGCGCTGGGGATGCTTGCGGCGGTGCTGGCTACCCTGGCGGCCAGCGTGCTGGGAATGGGGCTGTCGGTCTGGGTGTTCGAATTGCCCTGGCGCTTCAATGCGGCGCTGCCCTTGTGGGCGCTGGCGGGCGGGGTGGGGCTGACCCTGCTGTTTGTCCTGGGTCTGATGCGTCAGGTGGTGAGTGCTCCGCCGGGACGCGCTTTGCGTTAAGGGTGTGTATTTGTTTGTTTCCTTAGTGAAATATTAAGGTTATATTGCACGAATAATACATATTTAAAATTGATGTATCAGTTTTTCTGATTCATGGAAGGGGAGTCATCATGCGTCAGATGTCGGCGGCAGCCGCCGCACGGCAGCGCCGTCCCGTTACGGGGCGCGAAGTGCCGATCGAAGGGATGCGCGCCATCCTGTCACGTACCGATCCGTCCGGCGTGATTACCTATGTCAGCCGCTCGCTGGTGGAGATCAGTGGGTACACTGAAGAAGAAATGCTCGGTCAGCCGCACAACATCCTGCGCCATCCCGACATGCCCTGCGCCGTTTTTCACCTGATGTGGATGACGCTCAAGGCCGGGAAGGAGTTCTATGGCATGACCAAGAACCGGGCCAAGAACGGCGATCATTACTGGGTGTTTGCCCGCGTGGCGCCGATCGTGCGTGATGGAACCTTGGTTGGATATACCTCGGCGCGCTTCATCCCCAAGCGGGAGATGATCGAGGAATGGGATGCCCTGTATACGCGCATGCTGGAGGCGGAGAACGCCAGCAACGTGGCCGATAGCGAACGTTGCAAGCACGGTGCGGAGGTGTTGGTGCGTTTTCTACGCTCGAAGAAGGCAGACAATCTGACGGAATATGTGATGCGTCAACTGTAAGCTGGTCGCCTTATCCAGGCTAGGCCATCCCTGGCGGTGCGGCGGCGGCTTACTTGAAGAATTTCTTCAGCATGCGCGAGACAAACCCGCCTTCCAGAGATTTCTTCACGAACGGCACATAATGCTGATCGTCTTTCTTGATGTGGTTGGTCAACCATAGCGCGATGTCGGTGCGCACTTCCCGACCGACACGGAAGGGGTCCTCCCCTTTTTCCAGTCGCTCGTTATAGGCTTGTGCGCGGGCCTTGAAGGCTTCATGCACTTCATGGTGCGGGCCGAGCATTGGGTAGCCCGCCTTTTCCATCAGGCTTTCTTCAAACGTGTTGTGCGAGATGGCGTAGTCGATCAGCGCGCGTACGACCTTTTCCACTTCTTCGGCGTGATGTGTCGTCACAGCGTGGTCGATTTCCAGCAGATAATCGAAAATCCGCCTGTGCTGCTCGTCGATGATGTCGATGCCGGTTTCAAATTCCGGTCCCCAGTTGATGCCATACCCCATGATGGGTCTCCCTCAAAGCGTGTAGACTTCCGTAGTGTTAGCATGGAACGTTCCATGTGAGTTGCAGACGCCATCCTCTGTCGCATCAAAACGTGCGGTTATCGGGTATTGAGGTCCCTTATATCCACACTTTGATTAAGTTTAAATAACGGCGCGCTTCCTGTCATGTTCCCTACATTTGCGTGAAGGACATCCCGATGATTCCCCTTTCTGCGATCGATACGCTCCTGCTGGACATGGATGGCACGCTGCTCGACCTGCATTTCGACAATCACTTCTGGCTGGAGCACCTGCCCAAAGGGTATGCGCAGCGGCATGGCCTGCCGCCTGCCCATGCGCAGGAGCACCTGCTTGCGCGGTATAAAGCGGTGCGCGGCACCCTGCACTGGTACTGTCTGGATTACTGGAGCGCCTTGCTGGAGCTGGATATCGTCGCGCTCAAGCAGGAAGTGGCGCATCTGATAGCCGAGCATCCCGGCGTCATCGACTTCCTCGACCAAATGCGGGCGGAAGGGCGCACCGTGCGGATCGTCACCAACGCGCACCGGGCCAGCCTGAACCTCAAGCTCTCGCGCACCGCCCTGGGTGGGCATTTCGATGAAGCGGTTTCCTCGCACGATTACGGTTATCCCAAGGAAGACGCGCGCTTCTGGGAGGCGCTGATGCGCGCGCACCCCTTCGATCCCGCGCGTACCCTGCTGGTGGACGATAACCTCTGCGTATTGCGGGCCGCGCGTGCCTACGGCATTCGCCATCTGCTGGCCGTGCGTCGTCCTGACAGTCGGGGCGATGTGGTGGAGACAGCCGAGTTTTCCGCGCTGGAGTCCTTCGCGGATCTGATGCCCGGCGGGAGCTTGCGCGCATGATCCACAATGAGGCAATTCCCGTGGTCCGCGCACAAGGACTGCGCAAGTGTTTTGGTAGGCGCGTGGCGGTGGATGGCATCGATTTCTGCATTCCGCGTGGTTTGTGTTTCGGGTTCCTGGGGCCTAACGGCGCGGGCAAGACGACTACCCTGCGCATGCTCATGGGGCTATCACCCAAGGACGGCGGCGAACTCACGGTTCTGGGCCTGCCCGTGCCTGAGCGCGCGCGTGAGACCCGCGCGCGCGTGGGGCTGGTGCCACAGGCCGATACCCTGGATCCGGACTTCACCGTGGCGGAAAACCTGCGCGTCTACGCCGGGTATTTCCGCATCCCCCGCGCGGCCATCGATGCGCGCATCGACGAGCTGCTGGCCTTTGCCAATCTCAGTGATCGGCGCGATGCACGGGTGGAAACGCTTTCCGGCGGCATGAAGCGTCGCCTGACCATTGCCCGCGCGCTGGTCAATGACCCGGAGATTGTCATCCTGGACGAACCGACCACCGGGCTTGATCCGCAGGTGCGGCATGTCATCTGGGGGCGGCTGGCGGAGCTGCGCGCGCGGGGTGTGACCTTGATCCTCACCACGCATTACATGGAAGAGGCCGAGCGCCTGTGCGATACCCTGGTGGTGATGGATCAGGGGCGGATACTCGACCAGGGCAGCCCGTCCGAGCTGGTGGCCCGGCATGTGGAACCCGAAGTGGTCGAGCTGCGCGGCGCGCCAGACGAGGCACTGCTGGCACGCCTGGGCGGGATGGACGCGCGTATCGAGCGGCATGGCAGCAGCGTCTACGTTTACACGCAGGATGCCGCCCCCCTGCTGGCCCACCTCGGGGCCGTGCATGGGCGGGCGATCCTGCATCGGCCTTCGGGGCTGGAAGATGTGTTTCTGCGCCTGACCGGCAGGGAGTTGCGTGAATGAAGCCCTGGCTTGATCTGGACTGGCGTCTTCCCCGTTTGCGCCGCGACGCTCTGGCCGTCTGGCGGCGCAATTTCCTGGTCTGGCAACGCATCATCGGCCCTGCCCTGGTGCTGAATTTCGGCGAACCGCTGATCTACCTGCTCGGTCTGGGCCTCGGTCTGGGCGCCTTTGTCGGCGAGGTGGGCGGATTGCCGTACCTCGCGTTTCTCGCCTCTGGCATCGTCGCCTCCTCGGCCATGGTCACCGTCAGCTACGAGGGCATGTATTCGGTCTACACGCGCATGGTGCCGCAGAAAACCTACGATGCGCTCCTGGCCACACCATTGGACATCGACGACATCCTGGCGGGCGAGATGCTCTGGTGTGCCAGCAAGGGGGTGATCAGCGCGGCGGCCATCCTGCTGGTGGCGGCCGCGCTGGGGGTGGTCGGCGGCTTCGGCGCACTGTGGGCGCTGCCGGTGGTATTTCTGGTGGGGCTGGCCTTTGCCGGGCCGGCCATGGCCATGAGTGCGGTGGCCGGCAATTACGACTTCTTCAATTACTATTTTGTGCTGGTTGTCACGCCGATGTTCATGCTTTGTGGCGTGTTCTACCCGCTGGACACCCTGCCGGCAGGCGTGCAGTCCTTGGCCCAGTGGCTGCCGCTGACGCATGCCGTAGCGCTGATCCGGCCGCTGGTGCTGGGGCTGCCTTCAAGTGATGTGCTCCTGCACCTGGGCGTGCTGTTCGCGTATGCGCTGGGGTTTTATCTGCTGGCTGTGGCGCTGGTGCGTCGGCGGCTTATTGTCTGATGTCTGGGGCTGGGCGCAGGGTCTGAATGATTCAGCGTTTCTTTTGGAGCATGTCTGCCAAACGAAGGTTTGTTGGACGAGAGTGGGTGGACGGAATTGCCCCCTTGGGACCGCCGTGGACTGGCCTGTGGAAGCCGGGTAAATGGGCCCTCCATGGCCCTTTCACCCGGTCTCCACGACCCCGGCCATGGCACCTCCAAGGGGGGAATCCTTCGTCCGGCGCTTAAAACCTTCGTTTGGCAAACGCCCTCAGTGAAACGTTTAACAGCCACCAAGGTGTTCACACCCCTTCGAGGGCGATGAACATAAAATTCGCAACGCACACCGCATTTGAAATGCCTCTTGCCCTCAGGATTCCATGCGGTGATTCCAGATCATCACCCGGTTGCGCCCAGCATTCTTGGCCGCATACATGGCCTGATCCGCATGACGCGACAGCGTTACCACATCCTCGCCATGCTCAGGATAGAACGCGATACCGATACTGCTGGAAACATGCAGCGCCAGCCCATCTACCTCGAAGGGTGACGCCACCAGCGCGCGCAGTTTTTCCGCAACGCGCAAAGCATCCTCATCGTGGAACAGCTCCGCGAGCAGGACGACAAACTCATCTCCGCCGATGCGCCCAAGCACGTCCGACTCGCGCAACCCGCAACGCAGGCGCTCCGCTACCTGGCAAAGCAGTTTATCGCCCACCCCATGGCCATGGCGGTCATTGACCGGCTTGAACTCGTCAAGATCGAGAAACAGCAGGGCAGCCCGTTCGTGCTCGCGCCGCGCACGACGCAGGATCTGCCCGGCTATTTCATCGAAGAACGTACGATTCGGCAGGTCGGTGAGCGGATCATGCATGGCGCGGCGGCGCACGCCCTCCTCATCCAGCTTACGCTCGCTGATGTCACGGGCGATGCCGAAATAGCTCACCACCTCGCCATGAGCGTCGAGCAGGGGCGCCCCCCGCGAAACATGCCAACACCAGTGCCCATCCCGGTGCTGCGCGCGGTATTCGAGGGCGCCCTGCTTTTCGCCCGTTTCCAGTACCTTTTGCAGATAGCTGCGGCAGGCCGGCAGATCCTCCGGATGCACGAAACGCGAGAAAGGCTCGCCAATCACCTCACCCGGCTCATGGCCAAGCAACGCCGTCCAGGCCGGGGAAACGTAGGAAAACACCCCCTCCGGAGTCAGGCTGTAAATGATGTCACTGGCATTTTCCACATACGCCCGCCAGCGCGCCTCGCTGGCTTTCAGCGCCAGTTCCAGGTTCTTGCGCCCGGTGATTTCGTTGACATACCCGTTCCAGAGTATCCCTCCATCGGCAAGCGCCGTCGGCGTATCGCGCGCCTCCACCCATAAGGTATCGCCATCGGCACGACGGATACGGAATTCGCTGTGCCAGACCTGACCGGTTTCAGCCGTTTCCTTGCTCTCGCGCATCACCCGATCGTAATCCTGGGGATGAATCATCCCCAGCAGCAATTGCGCGTCGGCTTCTGCCGCCTCGCGGCTCACCCCGAACAAAGGCCGCACACCTTCGCTGGCGTAGTTGAAGCGGAACCGCCCCTGCGCGTCACACTGCAACTGATAGACAAAACCGGGCAGGGAACGGGTCAGCTGGCGCAAGCGCATTTCGTGCCGCCACTCCTGCCGCGCCAGACGCACCACGGGAAACAAGGCGGCCAGCGAAACCAGCAACCACAACACAAATAGCCAGCCCACGCTATGCCACCAACCGACCCGTGCCCGCGAGCGCTCCTCGGAAACCACCACCAGAAGGTCATAAGGCCCGACAGGCCGGCCCGATGCCAGGCGCCGCTGTCCATCCAGACCTGGAAAGTCGGCATTGGTCATTGCTTCCCGCAACGGCAGGCTGAACCCCGGCGGCACAACAAGCGCGTCCCCCGTAGACAACGTCGTCTCCGGAACGCGCAGCAGAAAACGTCCGTCCTGGTGCAGCAGCGTGACCGAGAACGGGCTGTCTTCCAGCAGCGAGGCATACAGCCGGGCCAGGGCATCGACGCGCAAAAGCGCAACACCAACGCCCTGCAACTGGCCCGACGCATCGCGCAAGGCACGCGACAGGGCGACGAACCCGACCCCCTCATGAGTCAGGGACAAGGTGGGGTGGCTGAGGTGAATCGTGCTGTCCGGCGTGTCCGCATGATGCCGGAAATACTCTTGCCCCGAGACATCAGGCGGCATCCCCTCGCCGCTCCAGGCACGCACCTGCCCCCTGGCGTCCAGTACCAGCATGTCGAGCACCAACGGGTTGCTGCGCTTACGGTGACGCAGGATTTCCGCAAGGCGATCCGTGGATTGCTCCTCGTGCAAAAGAAGATGAGCGACATCGCTCACGGCCGCATCGAGCTCCCCGAGCACGCCGGTCGTGCGCACCTGGAAAGTCCGCGCCAGATCGTCAACCACCCCCAGGCTCTGCGTGATGGCGGCCCGATGGGTCTGATACAGCACCAAGAGGATGAACAGCCCCAGCACCACGGAAAATCCGCCCCAGGCCAACAGCGCCGAACGCTGCCAGAACGGCCGGGAGGCTTCGACCGCCGTGCTCATGCCGCATACACCCACAAGGCCAGCGCGCCACCACAGGCGGCATAAACCAGACAGGCGATAAGCGTACGCGCGAGAATCTCGCCCTCGCGGTCCTTCAGCCCCACGGTGGCGCAACCGGCGATGACATTGTGCGGGCAGATCAGATTACCGACCGCCGCGCCGAAACCCTGGGCGGCCACCAGCGGCAGCACCGGCTTACCCAGTGCCTCGGCGGTGGCCTTCTGAAAATCGCTGAACAGGATGTTCGAAGCCGTGGCCGAACCGGTCACAAACGACCCCAGCACGCCGACGAACGGCGCGAGGAAGGGCCAGATGCCGCCTGCGCTAGCGGCCGCCGTTGCCAGCGTGGTAATCATGTCCGCATGCAGCATCACCCGCGCCAGAGCCAGCATGGCCAGCAAGGCCAGCGTCACCCCCACCAACTGGATAGCCGACAGGCGCATGGCCTCCCACACCACCCCCGTGGGCGTGCGGCGCATCCAGGCCGCGCCCAGAAACCCCAGAAACAATAGCGTCCCCGGATGGTAGAGCGGCTGGATGCGACCGGAAAACACGTCCGCATAGCGCCAGGACCACTCGATGCTGCGCAAGGCATCCGTGACCGGCGGCACCAGCCGCGAAACAAGGATCAGCCCCAGCAGGACCAGATAAGGCAGACTGGCGGCGACGATCTGCCTGCCGCTCAGGCTCAGCGCCTCCACCTGCCCCAGTCGCGCATACCAGGCGCGATGGATGAGCACGAAGGCCACGCCGCCGATCAGCGCGCCCCCCAGCGTCGGCAACTCCGGCCCGATAAAGCGCGCGATCAGGTAATAAGGCAGCAGAAACAAGCCTCCGGCGAGCAAGGCCCAACCCCAGACCGGGCCACGCCCCGCCATGTCCTCCGGTCGGGCCCGCGCCACCAGCCAGACCATGAACATCAGCATCAGCCAGCCCAAGGGCGCGTGATAGGCCGCCGTGGCGGCGGCAATCTGCACGCCCGGCAAGCCGGTCGCGGCCTCCTGCGCCATCACCGGCGTCCCCACGGCGCCAAAGGACACCCCCACCGCATGACCGATCAGGACCAGGATCACGGCAGTGATGGGGGAAAAACCCGCACCGACCAGCAAGGGCGCTGCCAGCGCAATCGGCGTGCCGAAACCCGCCACGCCTTCGAGAAACAAGGCAAAGAACCAGGCCACCACAATGGCCACGATGCGCGGATCGTCGGAAACATGCGCGAGCAAGGCGCGGATATGGTCCGTCGCCCCGGTGCGTACCTGCAGGTGATGGATGCACAGCGCGGGAAAGATGATCCACAGAATGGTCAGACTGATGAAAACCGCTTCCAGCAGCGCTCCGGCTGTTCCGCGCGTCGCCGGCAGATCCCGCCCCCCCTGACCGAAGCCAAACAAAAGCCAGGCCAGGGCGAGCGCCAGCACCAGCCCCGCGAGCCCCGCGCGGGCCGCAGACCAGCGCCAGATGAGCATCAGTCCCAGGATGGTAACGATAGGCAGGGCGGACAAACCGGCAGACAGAGCAAGCGGCATGGGTTGAGCCTTCCGGGGAAAAACGAAAGAGGCAAAACACGGGACACACGCATCACGACGGAATGGCCTTTCAAGAACCAGCAAACCGTCCCGACAGCTTGTTATACACGCGAACGAGGAAGCAACCAACCTCGCCCCGCCTCTTCGCCCTTGCCCCCTGGGGCGCGTATACTGCGCCTTTTACCAGCCTGACGGCCGACCCATGTCATCGAAGTTCGACCTGACCACCTTCCAGGGCCTCATCCTCGCACTCCAGGACTACTGGGCGCAGCAGGGCTGCGCCATCCTCCAGCCGCTGGACATGGAAGTGGGAGCGGGCACCTTCCACCCCTCCACCTTCCTGCGCGCCATCGGGCCGGAGCCTTGGCGCGCGGCCTATGTGCAGCCCTCGCGCCGGCCGACCGACGGGCGTTACGGCGAAAACCCCAATCGCCTGCAGCACTACTACCAGTTCCAGGTGCTGCTCAAGCCCTCGCCGCTCGAAATCCAGGAGCTCTACCTGGGCTCGCTGCGCCTGCTCGGTTTCGACCCGCTCACCCACGACATCCGCTTCGTCGAGGACAACTGGGAATCCCCCACCCTGGGCGCCTGGGGCCTGGGCTGGGAAGTGTGGCTCAACGGCATGGAAGTGACCCAGTTCACCTACTTCCAGCAGGTCGGCGGGCTGGACTGCCACCCCGTTTCCGGCGAGATCACCTACGGTCTTGAACGCCTGGCGATGTACATGCAGAAGGTCGAGAGCGTGTACGACCTGATCTGGGCACGCACCCCCGAGGGCGTCATCACCTACGGTGACGTCTACCACCAGAACGAGGTGGAGCAATCCACCTACAACTTCGAACAGGCCGACACCGCCTTCCTGTTCGCCCTGTTCGACCAGTGCGAGAAAGAAGCCCTGCGCCTGATCGACGCCGGCCTGCCGCTGCCTGCCTACGAGCAGGTGCTCAAAGCCTCGCACAGCTTCAACCTGCTCGACGCCCGCCGCGCCATCTCCGTGACCGAACGCCAGCGCTTCATCCTGCGCGTACGCACCCTCGCGCGCGGCGTGGCCGAAAGCTACTACGCCGCGCGCGAGAAACTCGGCTTCCCGATGCTCGCCCGCACGGATGTAACGGATTGACCTGACACTCCTCGGCCGGGGCGCCCCTGCCGGCGCCCTGAACCCCGCTATTTGGAACTCCTGTCGACATGACCATGCAACACCGCGACCTGCTGATCGAAATCGGAACCGAGGAACTGCCGCCGAAGGCGCTGGCGACGCTGCGCGATGCGTTTGCCGATGCGGTGACGCGCGGGCTGTTCGACGCCGGACTCACCCCGGCCGGGCATGAGGCCTATGCCGCGCCACGCCGGCTGGCGGTGCTGGTGCGTGGGGTGTCCGAATCCACACCCGAGCGCCGGGTGGAACGGCGCGGCCCGGCCCTGCAGGCCGCCTTCGACGACAACGGCTGCGCCACCCCGGCGGCGCAGGGCTTTGCCCGCTCCTGCGGCGTGAGCGTGGAGGAGCTGGAACAGCTGCGCACCGACAAGGGCGCCTGGCTGACCCACACCCAGACCGAACCCGGCCAGCCGGCCGCCGCGCTGATTCCCGGCCTCATCGAGCGCGCGCTCGCCGCCCTGCCCATCCCCAAGCGCATGCGCTGGGGGGCGTTGTCGGCCGAATTCGTGCGCCCGGTGCACTGGGTGGTCTGCCTGTTCGGTGACGAGGTGATCGACGCGAACATCCTGGCGGTGAAGACCGGGCGCGAGACGCGTGGCCACCGCTTCCATGCCCCGGCGCCGATCTACATCGGCCGCCCGGACGAATACGCCGCGCTGCTGAAAACCCAGGGCCATGTGATGGTCGATTTCGACGAGCGCCGCACCGCGATCCGCGCCCAGGTCGAAGCCGCCGCGCACGGGCTGGGGGGCCGCGCGGTCATCGACGAAGCGCTGCTGGACGAGGTCTCCGCACTGGTCGAATGGCCGGTGGCGGTGACCGGCGGCTTCGAGGCGCGCTTTCTGGACGTGCCGGCCGAAGCGCTGATCTCCACCATGCAGGGCAACCAGAAATACTTCCCGGTGGTCGATGCCGAAGGCCGGCTGATGCCGCACTTCATCACCGTGGCCAACATCGTCAGCCGCGACGAGAGCGAAGTGCGCGCAGGCAACGAGCGCGTCATCCGTCCGCGTTTTGCCGACGCGGAATTCTTCTGGCGCGAGGACCGCAAGCAGCCGCTCATCGCGCGCCTGGAATCACTCAAAACGGTGGTGTTCCAGCAAAAGCTCGGCACCCTGTACGACAAGACCGAGCGCGTCGAGGCCCTGGCGCAGCGCATCGCCGGCGATCTGGGCGCGGACCCGCTCCTGGCCGCCCGCGCGGCGAAGCTGTCCAAGTGCGACCTGCAAACCAGCATGGTCGGCGAGTTCCCCGAGCTGCAAGGCGTGATGGGCCGCTACTACGCCCGCCACGACGGCGAGCCGGAAGCGGTAGCCGTGGCGCTGGATGAACAGTATCTGCCGCGCCGCGCGGGCGATGCCCTGCCCGGCAACCCCATCGCGCAGGCGGTGGCGCTGGCGGACAAGCTCGACACCCTGATCGGCATCTTTGCCATCGGCCAGGGGCCGACCGGCGCCAAGGATCCCTTCGCCCTGCGCCGCGCCGCGCTGGGCGTGCTGCGCATCGTCATCGAACGCGCCCTGCCGCTGGACCTGGACGCGCTCCTGCACGCCGCCGCGCGCGGGCTGCAAGGCAAGGTGAACGCCGCGGACAGCGTGCTGCCGGTGTTCGATTTCATGACCGAGCGCCTGCGCGCCTACTACCTGGACCGCGGCATCCGTCACGATGTATTCGATGCCGTAGTCGCCTGCCGCCCGACCCGCCCGCACGACTTCGACCTGCGCGTGAATGCCGTCAATGCCTTCCTCGAACTGCCGCAGGCCGAAGCGCTGGCCGCCGCCAACAAGCGCATCCAGAACATCCTGCGCAAGCACGAAGGCGAGCTGCCGACCGAGGTGGACACCACCCTTCTGACCGAAGGGCCGGAATACCTGCTGTTCGACCGCATCGAAGCCGCCGCACTGGATGTCGGCCCGCTGTTCGAAGCCGGCGACTACACCACCGCCCTTGCGCATCTGGCCCATCTGCGCGAGCCGGTCGATGCCTTCTTCGACGGCGTAATGGTCATGGCCGACGACCCGGCCGTGCGCGCCAACCGCCTGGCCCTGCTCGGACGCCTGGGCGCGCTGTTCATGCGCACCGCCGACCTCTCGCTGCTGTCCGCATGAGCGACACCGCCGCCACCCGACGCGAGCGCGCCCCCGGCGTACTCGCCTTCCTGCGCTCGCTGGCCTTCTCCACGGGCTTTCTCACCGCGCTGGTCGCCTTCATCCCGGTGATCCTGTTCTCCGCGCTGCTACCGCTCAAATCCCGTTACCCCCTGCTCTACCGATGGCCGCGTTTCGTCGTCTGGTGGCTGGGCGTCACCTGCGGCGTGCGTCATACCGTCGAAGGGCGCGAACACATCCCGCAAAACGGCGGCGTGGTGCTGGCCAAACACCAGTCCACCTGGGAAACCCTGTTCCTGCCCGGCCTGTTCCCCCTCGCGGTCTTCGTGCTCAAGCGCGAACTGCTGTGGATACCGGTATTCGGCTGGGGGCTGGCGCTCATCAAGCCGATCGCCATCGACCGCAATGCCAAACGCCGCGCGCTGGAACAGCTGCGCGAACAGGGCGAAACCGCCCTTCGCGAAGGGCGTTTCGTCATCATCTTCCCCGAAGGCACCCGCACCGCCGCCGGCACTCAGGGCCGCTACAAGGCCGGCGGCGCGTCGCTTGCCATCGCCACCGGCACACCGGTCATACCGGTCGCGCACAATGCCGGCGAAGTCTGGCCACGGCGTAGCTTCATCAAGCATCCGGGCACCGTGCGTGTCATCATCGGCGCGCCGATTCCAGTTGAAGGCAAGACCCCGGACACGCTGAACGCCGAAGTCGAAGCCTGGATCGAGGCGCGCATGGCCCAGATGGCCGAAACGGCCGATACAGCCGTGCGCGGGGACGCGACGCGGTGAACCGCTGGGCGGCCATCGAGGATGCGATACGCGCCGCGACCGGCGGCCCGTTCCGGGTGCATGAGGCCAGCCCACGCGGCGGGGGCTGCATCAACGAAACCTGGCGCATCGACGACGGGCGCGAGGCGTTTTTCGTCAAGCTCAACACCGCCGCCCGCCTGCCGATGTTCGAGGCCGAAGCCGAAGGACTCATCCGGCTCGCGGCAGCGGGCGCCCTGCGCGTGCCCGCGCCGGTCTGCCGCGGTCTGGCGGGCGGACAGGCGTTTCTCGTGCTCGAATACCTGGACATGGAAGGCGGCCCGGACAACCCGGACCGGCTGGGCGAGGGCCTTGCGGCCCTGCACGCGGTGGAAGGCCCCGCCTTCGGCGCCTGCGGTGACAACTTCATCGGCCGCACCGCGCAGTCCAATGCCTCGCATGCCGATTGGGCCGGTTTCTGGCGCGAGGAGCGCCTGCGCCCGCAACTGACGCTGGCCGCGCACAATGAGGCCCCGGCCCGCCTGCGCGCGCTGGGCGAGCACCTGCTCGACGCCGTATCCGTACTGCTGGCCGGTCACACACCCCGGCCCTCCCTACTGCACGGGGATTTGTGGGCCGGCAACTGCGGCTACACCCGCGCGGGAGAACCGGTGATCTTCGACCCAGCGGTGTACCACGGCGACCGCGAGACGGATCTGGCCATGACCGCGCTGTTCGGCGGCTTCGCCCCGCGCTTCTACCAGGCCTATCTCGCCACCGCCCCGCTGCCACCCGGCCATGAGCGGCGGCAGAGACTCTACAACCTCTACCACATTCTCAATCACTACAATCTGTTCGGCGGCGCCTACGCCAATCAGGCCATGCGCATGATGGAAACCCTGCTGACCGAGGCGGGCCTGCCCCCGCCGGAGCGCTGAGCTCATGCGCGCCTCCGGTGTGCTCGCGGCCGTGCTCAATCGTCGGCAGGGGGTGATGCTTTTTCTGGGGTTTTCCTCCGGGCTGCCCCTTCTTCTGAGCTCGGGTACGCTGCAGGCTTGGCTTACCGTCGAGGGCGTGGACATCACCACCATCGGGCTGTTCGCCCTGGCCGGGCTCCCCTACACCCTCAAGTTCCTGTGGGCGCCGGTGCTGGATCGCTTTGTGCCACCGCTGCTCGGACGGCGCCGGGGCTGGATGCTGATTACCCAGTTGCTGCTCATGCTGGCCATTGCGCTGATGGCCATGACCGACCCGGTGGGCGAGTCCTGGCGCATGGCCACCCTGGCGCTGATGGTGGCCTTTCTTTCCGCCTCGCAGGACATCGCCTTCGACGCCTGGCGCACCGACGCCCTCAAACCCGCCGAACGCGGCCTGGGCGCGGCCCTGTCCGTGGGCGGCTACCGTCTGGCCATGCTGGTCTCCGGCGCCCTGGCGCTGATACTGGGCGACCACATCGGCTGGGCGAACACCTATTTCCTGATGGCCGGCCTGATGGCGGTAGGCTTGCTGGCCACCCTCTTCGCGCCGAACCCCGAAGCGCCGCCCGCTCCGCCACGCACGCTGAGCGAGGCCGTGGTCGGCCCGTTGGGCGAGTTTTTCTCCCGCCCGGAAGCCTGGGCGCTGCTGCTGCTCATCGTGCTTTACAAGTTCGGTGACGCTTTTGCCGGCACCCTGACCACGGCCTTCCTGATCCGGGGCGCCGGGTTCTCGCCCACCGAAGTCGGCGTCATCAACAAGGGCTTTGGTCTGGCCGCCACCCTCCTGGGCGCACTGGTCGGCGGCCTGTGGCTTGCACGCCTGGGGCTGTACCGGGGGCTGCTGCTGTTCGGCGTCCTGCAGGCCATAACCAACCTGGGGTATATGTTCCTGGCCCTGGCGCCCGGTTACGCGCTGATGGTGGTCACCATCGCCATGGAAAACCTCGCCGGGGGCATGGGCACGGCGGCCTTCGTCGCACTCGTGATGGGCCTGTGCAACGCACGCTACTCGGCGACACAATTCGCCCTGCTCTCCGCGCTGGCCTCGCTCGGGCGCGTCTATCTCGGGCCGCTCGCAGGCTTCACCGTGGAGGCGCTGGACTGGCCTGTGTTCTTCTTCCTGACCTTCATCGCCGCCCTGCCGGGGCTGTGGCTGCTCTTGCGCCTGAAACCGGCCGTTGAATACGCCGACCGCGAACGCGACGAGGCGTCCGCTGCACCCGCCACGAGGGAATGAACATGCGTTTTTCCTCTCCCCTGGCTCTGGCGACTTTGCTGCTGGCGGTGACCCCCAGCCTTTCTCATACCGCCCCACCGCCGCCCCAGCAGCCAAGCATGCCCCCCACCCTCATGCTGCACTTCAGTGAGCGCGAGGCGATGTTTATCCGTGACTGGTACCGCCGCCACCGTCCCCCTGGCCTTGAGCGCCATAGCCGCGTTCCCCCCGGTCACGCCCAACGCCTGGCACGCGGCGACCGCTGGCCACCCGCCGCGCCCTGGAGCCCCCTGCCCCCGGCCTTGCTGCGCGAACTCAAAGCCCTGCCGCAGGGTTATGGCTACTACCGGGTCGGCAGCGACGTGGTGATCGCGAGCCCGCACAAGGGGCTCATCCTCGACGTGATTGACGACATCGCCCGCTGAAAGCCCCTGGCCCTGCGCTCTTTGAGCCGACCGACACAAGGGCGAATTTTCAAGACATTTCCCGCACGATCCGCGAAGGATCGCCCAAAAAACACACGAAACAAGCACCGGCACACCGCGATTGCAGCCAGTTCGCCTCAAATCCGACAGGCTGCTAGAATGCCCGACAGAACCGCCGTCGGATATTTCGACGGCCCCCAAAGCCGACGACGCGAACATCCACGCCCCTGGGCGCACGTCCGACGAGTGAAACGACATGCAGGCACCTGAAACTTCCCCCCTCCCGACACCCGAAATCCTGGAGCCGACAGCCGCTCCACAGGCCGAGGGGGTGGCCGACGAAGGCGCAATCGCGCCGGGCGAGGCCAGCGCGAGTGAAGCCAGTGCGAACGAAACCGGCAAGCCCCGCGACAAGGGCCCGCATCCGCGCGAGGTCATTGCCCGCCTGGCCGAAGCCTACCCACTGGCCTTTTTCACCGAAGGACGCAAGGTTCAGCCCCTCGCGATTGGCACCCTGCAGGCCCTCCTTTCCGCGCGTTCGCCGCTGCTGGAAGGCTTGAACTCCCAGGCCATCCGTCGTGCGCTGCGCTATTACACAGGCGGGCTCGCCTACCATCGCGCCGTGCTGGGCAGCACGCACCGGATCGACCTCAACGGCGAGGCCGCAGGTGAGATCACCGAGGAGATGAAGACCCATGCCCAGGCGCAGATCGACCTGATTCCCAAGCCCGAACGCGCACCGCGCCGCCGAGAAGCGACCGAAGGCGAAGGTGAAACCCGCCGTCCGCGCAAGCCCCGTCGAGAAGGCAAGAGCGATGGCACCGCCGCAGCCGCTCCAAGCGGCGGCGAAGTGCGCCGCAAACCGCGACGCGATGGCGAAGGCCGCGGTCCGCGCCGTGCGCCGCACGCCCGTCCAAAAGCGGCCGGCGAAGCCCCCCGGTCCCCGGCCCAACACACAGCGCCGCGCGAGGATAAACCGGCCGAACAGGCGACCGCCGAACAGCTGGCCGCGCTGGCCGAACGCTTCGCCGCACTCAAGGGCCGTTGAAGCGGCGCCGGGCACACCTCCTGCACGCGCCCTCCTCTCTGCTGCTCGTCGGTTACGGCGACATCGCGGCACGGATTGCCGAACAGGCCCTGAGCGAGACGCCCGGAGGCCCGGTTTACAGCCTCTCGCGCCATTGCCCGGCCGCGCCGGCACACGCCTGGCCGCTGGATCTGGACCGCATGGACGCACAACTGAACGGCGACGCCCGCGCGGCCTGCTCCCGCTCTGTGCTCATCTACACCGCTCCGCCTGCTGCTCACGGAACGGATGACACCCGCGTGACGCGCCTGATCGCGCTCCTTGGTGCATCGCGGCCCCGTGGACTTGTCTACCTGTCCACCAGCGGTGTATATGGCGATTGCGGTGGCGCCTGGGTGGATGAATCGCGACTGCCAGCACCGGGCAATGACCGCGCCCGGCGACGCCTATCCGCTGAACGACAATGGACTGCCTACGCTCAGGCCCATCAAATTCCCCTGACGATCCTGCGCGTCCCCGGCATCTACGGCCCCGGCCGGCTGCCTTTGCAGCGCCTGCGCGACGGCCTGCCCGTGGTCTGCCCCAACGAGGCGCCCTGGAGCAATCGCGTGCATGCCGACGATCTGGCCTGGGCCTGCCTGCTTGCCGCCCGCACCCCGCCCGCATCGGGCATCGCCATTTACCCCGTGGTAGACGATGAACCGAGCTCCACCACCGATTTTCTCTACCGGATTGCCGATTACGCCGGCCTGCCGCGCCCGCCCTGTCGCCCGCTGGCCGAGCTGCGCGAACAGTCCGGTGCGATGCAGCGCGAATTCCTCGACGAATCGCGCCGCCTGTCCAATGCGCGCATCAAGGCGCAACTGGGCTGGACACCCCGTTATCCCACGCTCGACCAGGGTCTGCCGGGCTGTTTCGACTAAAGCCCCTGCGCCTGGCTTCACAGCCCCATCCACCCATGTTCAAATGCAAATCTCCGGCCAAGGAAATACCCGCCATGAATGTTGAAACTTTCTCCCAGAACGACCTGCTGGCCCTGCATGAAGCCCTGACCGGCCCGCAGCTGGCCGAGTACGCAATGAACGCCGCTGAATTGCAAGCGTTTTTCTATGGACTGCACAGCAGCCCCGAATTACCACAGCCCTCCGACTGGCTGCCCTTCGTGCTGGGCGAGAAAACCGTGTTCGCGTCCCCGGAAGAAGCCGAAGCCTTGATGCAGCGCCTCATGGCCTATTACAACCACACCCTGGCCGAGCTGGAATCCGGCGCGCACCCCAAGCCGGTGTATGAGGCTGAAAACGACGAGGAGCGCGAGGAAATATGGGCCGACTGGGCCAGTGCCTATCTCGATGGGCTGCTGTTCGGCGAGCGCTCGTGGATTGACATCCTCGAAGAGGAAGAGGAGAAGGAAGCCTTCGCCTTCGGCATCGAGCCGTTCTATCTGCTCAACGGCATGATCAAGGAAGACGTGGAAGAACAGGGGGAGGAATGGCCGGATGCCGATGAAGAAGCGGAAATGATGGATATCGCCCGAAATGCGGTGCCGGAGATGATCCAGGCGCTGTACCAGTTCGCCCGCGCCAAGCGCCTGGCCGCCCACCACACGCCGGTCCGCCAGCGCACGCGCGCGCGCAGCGGGCGTGGCAAGCGCTAAGGGTGGGTAACAATCGAAGGTTTTGCGGACAATTCAGCGCCGGACGAAGGATTCTCAGCCCCCCCTGGAGGCGCCATGGACGGGGTTGTGGAGACCGGGTGAAAGGGCCATGGAGGGCCCTTTCAGTCCCGTCACAACAGGATGTTGTGCATCCTGTTCTCGCACCCTTGGGGCATCCATGCCCCAAGCCCTGGCGGGTACGGCGCTCGAATTCGGGACGGCCCGGTCGGAGCGGCCCCGGCCATGGCTTGCCCGAAGGGCGCCTCCGTGGGGGTGCCCTTTCTTTGGTACCTTTCTTTGGGCAAGCAAAGAAAGGTACTCGCCCGCACGCGATTCAAGTCGTTCGAAGCGTGCCGCTTAAGGCGGGCGAAA
>JAQVHL010000022.1 GCA_028696185.1 Halothiobacillaceae bacterium | reverse complement strand
CACGGAGGCGCCCTTCGGGCAAGCCATGGCCGGGGCCGCTCCGACCGGGCCGTCCCGACACAACATCCTGTTGTGGCGGGACTGAAAGGGCCCTCCATGGCCCTTTCACCCGGTCTCCACAACCCCGTCCATGGCGCCTCCAAGGGGGATCTGGGAATCCTTCGTCCGGCGCTGAATTGTTGGACGAGCGTGGGTCGTAGGGAAAGGCCCCCTTGGGACCGCCGTGGCCTGACCTGTGGAAGCCGGGTAAATGGGCCAGGGATGGCCCATTTAGTCCCGCCACAACAGGATGTTGTGTCGGGACGGCCCGGCTGGAGCAGGTCAGGCCATGGCTTGCCCGAAGGGCGGTCCCGTGGGGGTGTGTTCTTTGGGTTACTTTTCTTGCACAAGCAAGAAAAGTGACTCGCCCGCATGCGTTGACGCCTGTTTGAAAGGCCAAGCCTCATGGCGGGCGAAAAAGGGCTCCAAGGGTTATTGAAAGTGGCTTTAACCGGCGGCTGAACGACTTGGTCTTTAGCAAGCGGACAGGCCTGCGCGCTGTTTCGCCCGCCTCAAGCGGCGCACTTCGAACGGCCCGCATCGCACGCGGGCGAGTACCTTTCTTTGCTTGCCCAAAGAAAGGTACCAAAGAAAAGGCACCCCCACGGAGGCGCCCTTCGGGCAAGCCATGGCCTGGGCCGCTCCGACCGGGCCGTCCCAACGCGACTTCCTGTCGCGGCGGGACTGAAAGGGCCCTCCATGGCCCTTTCACCCGGTCTTCGAACCCTGGCTATGGCGCCTCCAAGGGGGAGATGGGAATCCTTCGTCCTGCACTGAATTGTCCGCAAAACCTTTTTTAACACCCTCAGCCCGCTCATATCCTGTTGCGCAATGCCAGTTCCGGTGGATGCGGGCGCAGGTAGTACTGTTGCGCGATCCATGGATGGGGGTGGCGGCGAAAATGATGGGCCAGCAGGGTGATGGGGACGATCAGCGGGAGCTGGCCTGTACGGTAGTCGGCGATGCACTGCTGCAGTTCGCGGCGGTCGCCTTCGTCGAGGGCGTTCTTGAGATAGCCGGCCAGATGTTCGAGTACGTTGGCGTGGGTTTGCGGCGTGGCGCGGCGGCGCAGCACCTCGGTCATTTCTCGCTGGTATTCCCCGGCCAGGGCCTGCAGGTCGGCGTGGCTGCCGGCCTGGGCGACGAACCGGCCCAGACGTCGGTAGCCCGCCTGGTTGTGGGCGAGGAACTGCAGCTTGTGCCGGGTGTGGAATTCGACCAGCGCGCCGGGGGTAAGGCCGTGGGCGAGCAGAGCGGTCCAGCGATGATGGATGAGCACGCGCTCGATGAAGTTCTCGCGCAGGGTCGGATCGCCCAGCCGCCCTTCTTCCTCGCAGGGCAGGTGCGGGAAAAGGCGCATGACTTCGGCGGCAAAGGCGCCGACGCCGCGTTTGTCCGGCGCGCCATTGGCGTCGTAGATTTTCACCCGCTCCATGCCGCAGCTGGGCGAGTCTTTCTTGAAGATGAAGCCGGACAGTCCGGCGAGTCGCTCCTGCCGCGCGTGCGCATGGCCGGCGAGGGCGTCGGTGTAGTCCTGGTCCGGGTGGCGCACTCCGACCACGCGCGGCAGGCTGTCGCGGCGTTCGATGCGGAGGGTGGGGCGCGGTATGCCCAGGCCGATGGCGACTTCGGGGCAGAAGGCTTCGAAATCGAAGAAGCGGCCCAGGGTGCCGATGATGTAGTTGTCGCGCTTGTGGCCGCCGTCGAAGCGCACCGGCTCGCCCAGCAGGCAGGCGCTGATGCCCAGGCGGATGCGCGGTGTTGTCGGGGAGGGCTCGGCGTCGGGGATGCTCATGGCGTGGGGCTCCTGTCGGGTTCGCGCAGGCGGGCGAAGGCGGCGAGCGCCCGTTCGCGGGTGATGGCCAGATCGACGATCGGGTGCGGGTAATCGCGCCCCAGGACGAGGCCGGCCGCCTGGCGTACGGCGGGCGAGGCCTCCCAGGGGGCGTGGATGTCGCGGGTCGGCAGGGCCGCCAGTTCCGGTACCCAGCGTCGGGTGTAGTGCCCTTCCGGGTCGAATTTGCGCGCCTGGAGTACCGGGTTGAAGAGGCGGAAATACGGGGCGGCGTCCGCGCCGCAACCGGCGGTCCATTGCCAGCCCTGCACGTTGTTGGCCCAGTCGGCATCCAGCAGGGTGTCGCGGAACCAGCGCTCTCCCGCGCGCCAGTCGATGAGCAGGTTCTTGCTCAGGAAGGAGGCTGCCAGCATGCGTGCCCGGTTGTGCATCCAGCCGGTGGTCCACAGCTCACGCAGGGCCGCGTCGATGATCGGAATGCCGGTTTGTCCGCGCTGCCAGGCGGCGAGCTGCGCACTGTCCTCGCGCCAGGGCAGGCGCTCGAAGCGCTCGTCCAGCGGCGTTTCGGGCAGGTGCGGGAAGTGATGCAGCAGGCTGAAGGAAAATTCGCGCCAGCCCAGCTCGCGCAGAAAATGCGCGCTGCCCTGCCCATCCAGCGGGTCATGCGGGAGTTGCCCCTGCAGGGTGGCGAGAATCTGGCGAGGGCCAATCTCGCCGAAGGCCAGGTGCGGCGAGAGGCGGGAGGTGCCGGGCCGGTCCATGCGGTCGCGCTGTTCGTGGTAGGCATCGATACGCGGCAGAAAGGCCTGCAGCGCGGCCCAGGCCCCGGCTTCACCCGGTTGCCAGAGCGTACGCATGGCCCGGTCCCAGGGAATGCGCGGTTCAAGGTCGAGGCGTGCAAGCGGCAGGCTGTCCGGCCAGATAGGCGGGGGCGGCAGCCGCTCGGGGGCGGGCAGGGTGTCCTGCGGCAGACCGGCACGCAGGGCGGCCTTCCAGTAGGGGGTGAAGACCCGGTAGGGCTCGCCATCGTGCTTGGTGAGCTGCCAGGGCTCGAACCACAGCGCGGCATTGTGGCTGCGCACTGTCAGTCCGTCCTCGCGCAGCGCCGTTTTGATGGCGGTGTCCCGGGCTACGCTGTGCGGATCGTACAGCCGGTTCCAGCTGACCCGCGTCGCCCCGGTCTCGCGCACCAGGGTGCGCAGCGTGGACAGGGGCTCGCCACGGCGCAGGATCAGGCGCCCGCCGCGAGCGCGCAGCGCCGCGTCCAGCGCGGCAAGGCTGTGATGCAGCCACCAGCGCGCTGCCGCCCCCGGTGCTACGCTTTGCGCGCCTTCCTCGGGCAGGATGAATACCGCCACCACCGGCCCCTGAGCCAGCGACTCGTGAAACGCCGGGTTGTCCGAGAGGCGCAGGTCGCGCCGGAACCATACAATGCCGGACATGGGTAGCAAGGTGCCATTTTATGATGAGGAAGCCGACATGAATTCTGACACGATCCTGATCGGGCCGGATAGCGACGCGCTGGCAAGTATTGTCTTTCTGCATGGCCTGGGGGCTGACGGTCATGATTTTGTGCCGGTAGCGGAGGCTTTGTCTCTGCCCCCGGCGCTGGCCGGGCGGGTGCGCTTTCTGTTTCCCAATGCGCCGGTCAGGCCGGTCAGTGTCAATGGCGGTCATGCGATGCCGGCCTGGTTCGATATCCATGGCCTGACGCTGGAGGCGCCGGTGGACGAGGCCGGTATCGATCAGGCCGTGTCCCGTCTGGGGGCATTGATCGCGCGCGAGCACGCCCTGGGGGTGCCGGCCGGACGTATCGTGCTGGCGGGGTTTTCCCAGGGCGGCGTGGTGGCGCTGCATGCGGCGCTGTTTCACGGCGAGCGCCTGGGCGGCGTGGCGGCGTTATCGACCTGGCTGCCCTTGCCTGAGCGGCTGGTGGCCTTGCCCGAGGGCAACCGCTCGCTGCCGGTGTTCATCGGCCACGGTGAGTGGGATGACGTCGTGCCCTGCAAGGCGGCGGAGCGTCTGGAAAATCGGCTGGCCGCGAGCGGCATGGCGAATCTTGCGCGTTGCACCTACCCGATGGCGCACAGTGTGAGCGCGCAGGAAATCGACGATCTTGGCGCCTGGATGGGGCGTTGTCTCGTGGCTGGGTAGTTCGCAGACGGGGCGCTTCGTGAACGGGGGAGGCCGGCGGCATGAAAAAAACAGACGAAGGCATGCCTGATTCCGCCGGGTTTCTCGGGATGCGCCGGGAGGCGCTGTTCCAGCATCTGGGCGCGGCGGAAGGGGGGCTGTCCGGTGAGGAGGCGTATCGTCGTCTGGCCCGCTTCGGGCCGAATGCCATCGTATTTCATCGTGCGCGCTCGCCGCTTTTCATGCTTCTTGCCGAATTCACCGCGCTGTTTCCCCTGCTCCTGTTGGCCGCTTCCGGGCTGGCTTTTCTGGCCAATGCGCTGGCGCCTGGCGAAGGGTATGCGCTGATCGGCGCGGCGCTGTTGTTTGTGGTCGGGTTGAACGCGCTGGTCTCGTTCGTGCAGAACTATCGCGTCGAGAAGCTGATGCTGTCCTTTCTGGACTACATCCCCAAGGAAGTGGCGGTGTTGCGCGATGGAGAGAAGTTGCTGCTCGATGCGCGGGAGGTGGTGCCAGGAGACATTCTGTTCATTCAGGAGGGCGACAAAATATCCGCCGACGGGGTGTTCGTCGGGGCGGCGGGGCTTTTGCTGGATGAATCGATTCTGACTGGGGAGTCAGAGCCCGTCGTCAGGCGTTCGCTGGCGCAGGTGGTCGAGGTGGATTGTCTGGCGCGCTCCGGGGCCACGGTGCTCAAGGGTAGCGCACATCTTCTGGTCACTCGTACCGGGCGCTCAACCCATCTGGGGGTCATTTCCGAGCTTTCCCAGAAGGTGGAGCGCGCCCTGACGCCGATGCAGAAGGAGCTCAAGGGGTTTGTGCGGCTGATTACCGCTCTGGCCCTGGGTATTGGTCTGGTGTTTTTCCTGATCGGATGGGCGATCGGCAACTCGTTCTGGACCAATCTTATCTTCGCCATCGGCATTATCGTCGCCAATGTGCCGGAGGGCTTGCTGCCCACCGTGACCCTGGCCCTGACCCAGGCGTCGGTACGCATGAGCCGGCATAACGCGGTGGTGAAGCATATCCTGTCCGTGGAAACGCTGGGCAGCACCACGGTGATCTGCACCGATAAAACAGGCACGCTGACCCGCAACCAGTTGCATGTCGAGGCGCTGTATCTGGATTTTGCCGAACTGGACGCGGATCAGCGTCTTCCGCTGGAGGACAACCCGGCGGTGCGTCCCTGCCTGGAGATCATGGCGCTGTGCAATGAGGTGATTGCCGCCAACCATCATGGCAGCCGCAGCCAGTTCCACGGCGACCCCACTGAGGTGGCGCTGGCCATGTTCGTGGATCGTTATGGCGGGTATGAGGCGATCCGCGCCCGTTTCCAGCCGCTCAAGACCCATCCGTTCGACTCGGACGTCAAATACATGGCCGTGGTCCACCGTGCACGCGACGAAGGTCTGTACCTGACGGCCAAGGGCGCACCGGAGGTGATTATCGCCCGTAGCACGCAGGTGCATTCCGCCGGACGTGCGCGCCCGTTGGTGGCGGAGGAGCGCGAGCGGATTCTGGCGCAGGCGGAGCGGTATTCCGCTCAGGGTTTGCGCGTTCTGGCGCTTGCTTACCGCGTGCCGGATTCGGCGGAAGCCGAGGCCGAGGGTCTGGTTTTCGTGGGGCTGGTGGCGATGGTCGATCCGCCGCGCCCCGAGGTGCCGGCGGCGGTGGCGGCCTGCCACAGCGCGGGTATCCGCATCATCGTCATGAGCGGTGACAAGGGCGAGACGGTCAGTTACATCGCCCGCAAGCTGGGTATCGCGCGCGCCCCGCGCGTGATCGAGGGCGAGGAACTGCGCGCGATGAGTCACGCCGCTCTGGTGGAGGCGCTATCCGGCGGCGAGGTGGTTTTCGCGCGTATCGCGCCGGAGCAGAAGCTCGACATCGTCATGGCCCTGCAGGCGATGGGCGAGGTGGTGGCGGTTACCGGCGATGGGGTCAACGACGCCCCCGCGCTGCGCCGGGCCGATATCGGCATTGCCATGGGGCGCCGTGGAACGGATGTGGCCAAGGAGGCTTCCGACATCATCCTGCTTGACGACAATTTCCGCACCATCGTCAAGGCCATCGAGGAAGGGCGCGCGGTCTACGACAATATCCGCAAGTTCATCACCTATGTGCTCTCCAGCAATGTGCCGGAGATTCTGCCCTTCATCGCCTATGTCCTGTTGCCCATCCCCCTGCCGATGACCGTAGTGCAGATACTGTCGGTCGATCTCATCACCGACATCCTGCCGGCCATCGGTCTGGGCAATGAGCCCCCCGAGGCGGACATCATGCGCCGACCGCCACGCCGCCGGGACGAGCGGCTGGTCAGCGGGCGCACCCTCCTGCGTGGCTATGCCATCATCGGTCTGGTCGAGGCGATTCTTGCTTTCACTGTGTTCTTCACTGTTCTGGATCAGGGGGGCTGGCACTGGGGTGATCCGCTGTCCAGCGACGCGCTTCTCTATGGACAGGCCGCCGGGGCGTTTCTTGCCACGGTGATTTTCGGTCAGATCGGCAATGTCCTGGGGTGCCGCACCAGTCGCCTGAGTGCCTGGCCACGGCTGCGGCGCGTCAACCGCTGGATCGGGGCGGGCCTGCTGGTGGAAATTGTCTTTATCCTGAGCATCGTCTACATCCCCGCTCTGAACGGTATTTTTACCACCGCCCCGCTCGGATGGACCGTATGGGCCATGATTTTATGCGCCCCGTTCATCGTCTTTGGTGTCGAGGAGGCGCGCAAGGCGCTGGTAAGGCGTGGCATCGGGTGGCTGGCGGCCTGAGCGCGTCCGCGTTGTTGCACCCTGAGCCGGCTCAGGAGACCGCTGCCAGCCCGTGAAACGCGATCCACGGACGGCCATGCACCGGATGGGGTGCGCGGGTAGCGCGGACGTCGAAAACACGATGGATACGCTCGGGAGTGAGCACCTCGTCGGGGGTGCCGAGCGCGACGAGCTGTCCCCGGTGCAGCAAGGCGATGCGATCGGCCCAGGCTGCGGCGAGGTTGAGATCATGCACGATCAGCAATATGCCGATGCCGCGTGCGGCGATTTCTCGCAGGGTGGCCATCAGGCCGATCTGGTGGGCGATGTCCAGCGGAGCGGTGGGCTCGTCCAGCAGCAGGTGGCGCGGACCTTCCTCGACCGGTTCCCATATCTGGGCCAGCACGCGCGCCAGTTGCACGCGCGCGCGTTCCCCGCCGGAGAGCGTGGTATAGGTGCGGCGTGCCAGATGCAGGGCATCGACCACGCGCAGGGTTTCGTGGGCGACTTCGCGGTCGCAGGGCCGCGGCGGGCCGGCATGGTGGGGGATGCGACCGAGCAGGGCCACCTCGAAGCCGGTGAAGGGAAAGGCCAGCTCCAGTTCCTGGGGCAGTACCGCGCGCTGGCGGGCGCGGGCCTGACTGCTCCAGTGTTCCAGCGGTCGGCCATTGAGCAGGCGTCGTCCGCTATCGGCGCCGATGTCGCCGCTCAGTGCCTTGATTAAGGTGGATTTCCCCGCGCCGTTCGGGCCCAGCAGGGCCAGTATTTCCCCTGGGTTCACGCTCAGGCTGACCTCATCCAGCAGGGCGCGTCCGCTGCGATGTACGCTCAAAGTTTCGGCAATCAGGCTCATGGGCCGACTCTCCTCGACAGCAGCAGGAACAGGAAGAACGGCCCGCCGACCAGGGCCGTGAGAATGCCGATGGGGATTTCGGCGGGGCTTGCCAGGGTGCGGGCGACCATGTCACCCACCACCAGCAGCAGCGCGCCGATCAAGGCAGCGGCAGGCAGCAGGCGGCGGTGGCCGGGACCGACGATCAGCCGCGCGATGTGTGGTGCCATCAGGCCGATAAAGCCGATGATGCCGGTCATGGATACGGCGGTGCCGACCATCAGCGCGGTCAACACCACCAGCAAGGGGCGGGCGCGGCGCATGTCGAAGCCCAGGTGGCCCGCCACGGTTTCGCCCAGCAGCAGGGCGTCGAGCAGGCGATAAAGGGCGAACAACCCAAGTGTGGTGGGCAGCATGAGCAGGAGCAGTACGGGAATCTGTTCCCATCCCGCGTTACCCAGGCTGCCCATGGTCCAGAAGGTAATCGAGCGCAGTTGTTCGTCATTGGCGATGTAGGTGAGCAGACCGGTGGCCGCGCCGGTGAGGGCGCTGATGGCCACGCCCGCCAGCAGCAGCATGAAGGTCTGCGCTTCGGGGCGGCCGATGCCCGCGAGTCGATAGATCACCAGCGTGGTCAAAAGGCCACCCAGAAATGCAAAGGCGGGTAGGGCGTAGGCCCCCAGCCAGCCCCCCAGGGCGCCGAGCAGGGGAATCTGTCCCGCAAGCACGATCCAGCCCACCGCGCCCAGCGCCGCACCGCTGGATACCCCGACAATGCCGGGATCGGCCAGCGGGTTGCGGAACAGCCCCTGCATGGCGGCGCCGGCCAGCGCCATGCCAAAACCGACCAGCACCGCCAGAACCAGGCGGGGCAGGCGCACTTCCATCAGTACGCCGGCCTGCATGGGGGTATAGGTGATTCCGGTTTCGATGCCGAACTGCGCGGCGAGTATGCCGGCCACTTGTGCGGGGGGCAGCGCCACCGGCCCGGTCATGGCGGAGGCCAGCAGGCTCAGAAGCAAGCCGCCGGCAAGCAGCGGCAGGGCCAGGGGGGCGCGAGGCCGGCTCAGTACGGCCAGCGGGGGGGCGCCTGCCGCGATGGCCTCGCTCATGAGCCGCCGTCCGCCTGGGGCAGGCGCGGGGCGCGCAGTCCGTCGCCCAGCTTGGCGATGGAATCCGGAAGGCGGGGGCCGAAGGAAAACAGCTCCAGCAGGTCCATCACCACCACCCGGCCTTCGCGCCCGGCCGGTGTGTGCTCGATGCCGGGCAGACGTTTGAGCAGGGCCTGGGGGGAACCGGCGGCGGCCACACTTTCGACCGTGAAGACAATCACATCCGGCGCCGCCTGGATCAGGGCTTCGGCGGGGACGGTCTTGAAGCCCTGCATGCCGGAAAGGGCGTTGTCGCCACCGGCAAGGCGGATCATCGCATCCCCTGAGGTGCCGCTGCCCGAACCCATGGGCGAACGGCCGTTGTGCCCAAGGAACAGCGCCACGCGCGGGCGCGGGCCGGGCAGGCCGTTCAGGCGCTCACTCTCTGCGCGTGCCTTTTCGCTCACCGCGCGCGCGAGCTGTTCTGCCTTTTCGCTCCTGTCCAGTGCGCGGCCGACCTCGCGTATGCGTTCCGCCGCACTGTCGATGCTGTTGGCGGGGCGGGTGCGCACCATCGGAATGCCCAGACGTTCGAGTTTTTCCACGGCGGCCGGCGGGCCGATGTCGGGGCTGGCGATGATGAGGTCGGGCGCCAGCGAGATCACGCCCTCCACCGCAATCTGCCGCATGTATCCGACCTGCGGCAGGGCACGGGCTTCGGGCGGGTAGAGGCTGGACGAGTCCGCACCAACCAGCTGCTGCTGCGCGCCCAGCGCGTAGACGATTTCCGTGACATGCCCGCCGATGCTGACCACCCGCTCGGGCTGGGCTTGTGACGGCGTCGCGCACACAAGGAGCGCCAGCCCCAGGCCCGCCCGCCGTGTGGCGGGGGTGAATGCGCGGCAGATCATGCGCCGGTGTCCATGCCGGTGGGCAGGGTGGCGACGATTTCGCGCCAGGCGGGGTTTTCCGGGTGGCCGGGCTTGCGTTTGCCGAAAAAGGCCGCCATGGGCAGGCCCTGGGCGTCGAAGAGCTCCACCGAGGTGATGATGCCGTCCACGGTCGGTTTGCGCACAATATGGCTGTGGGCAATGCCGGCTTCGAAAAGATGCAGGTTGAAGTCGCTGTCCAGTACGTTGTACCAGCCGTCCACCCGCTTGAGGTTCAGAACCTCGCCGGTGTGAATCTGGATGCACCCGGCATTGCCGACGAAAACCATGATCGGCAGGGCCGCATCGCGTGCCGCTTCGAGCAGGGTGGAGTGGGCCGTATTGGCGGTGCGCGGTGCCCGCGCAGGTCCGGCCAGACGCAGAGCCTGGGTGCGGCTGACGCCGAAGCGCTTGAGCAGGTCGTGGAAATCATGCACATCGCGCAGGGCATCCCAGCCGGCCATCAGACCGGCCACGTCGATGAGCGCGTCGGATGTTTCCGGTTGAGATGCCGGACGCGCTTCGATCTCTACCCAGGTGGATTGGTCTTCGGCGGCAAAACGGCCGATCAGTGCGGAAAACGCTGCCGCATCGCTTTGCGGCAGCAGGTGTACTTTATGCACTGCATCGCCGTGGGCATCGAAGAATTGCAGGCTGCGCCGCACATCACCCTCGCGTCCCGGCTCCTCCACCGCGAAGCCGTGCGCCCATTGGCGCATGAACAGGCGCAGGTCGATTTCTTCGCCCAGTGCCAGCCCCATGCCGCCCCGGAAGCTCAGGTTGCGGTACAAGCCCTTGCGCTCGTGAACGCAGTACTCGTTGCGGGTCAGGGCCATGACCCGTCCCAGGGTGGCGACCTCCTTGAGGATGTCGGAAAAATCGCCCGCCAGGCGGGTAACCGTATCCCCGCAGTGGGTGGCGAGCAGTTCCAGCTCAGTCACGCCCAGTTCGCGTGCGCCATCCCGGGCGCGAAGGTGCGGGCGCTGTGTGCGCAGGCCAAGCCAGCGTTCGCGCAGCGGGGTATGGGCAAGAGGAGTGGCGCTTGCAGCATGCATGGTCTGATCTCCCGGAAAAGCGTGGGGTGGGGGGTGGCGCCTGTGCGCCGCCGTGTGTTGGACAAGGGCAGCCACCCTTGTTCAACAGGGGGGTGTAGGTGCCGTCCCTGGCGGGTTTGACGCCCCGGTTTCCTTACCGTAGGCGTGAGACATCGCGAACGACTCAGGGCAGCTTGCGGAAGAGGATGCTGTAGTGGCCCGAGGCGCCGTTGCCGGGGTGGTAGTAGCTCAGAATCTGCAGCGCGTAGCGACCGTTACCTGCCGTATCGATGGCGTAGACCCGGTAGTTGGGCCACATTTTCTGCTCGCTGTACAGCGCCCAGTTGTAGGTGCTGGTCGCATCCGCAAACACCCCGCCACGGCTGTCGGCGAAGAAGTTGGGTACGCCGGCGGCGCTACCGTAGCTGCCCGCCGTGCTGGCATCCAGCACGCCAAAGGCGCCGCCCTTGCCGCTACCTTTCACATTGCCGCTGTTGGTCCACAGGTTCCAGGAGCGGCCGTCGATTTCCACCATCAGATCCCAGTTGCTGCCGGTTTCGCAGGCGATGGGGGCTCGTGTTTCGAAGTCGTAGCAGGCGCGGGTGGTGCCGCTCACCCCCAGGTCGGCGACCCAGGTTTCGGCGCCGCCCTCGAATGCGGCGCTTCCCTTGGGCTGCAGGTACATCTCGATGCTGACCTGCTTGGCGTTTTGTTCCAGCCCGATGACATGCAGGCGTGCGTAACTGTCGCCTTCGGCGCCACGGATCAACCACCAGTTGTCGCTGTTGGCCGAGAGCGTGTGGGTCTGCATGTCGTAGGCAAACCAGCTCAGAGCGCTGCCGTCGCCGATGATGAAGGGGAGGTAGGCGTCGCTCTTGTAGCTCAAGGTCTGCACCTGCGCATCGCTCAGGCCGGTGAACGGCGCAAGCATCGAGGCGGCATTGATGTTCGGATCCTTGAAGGTGCTGGTGATGGGCGTACCCTGCGCGTCATAGAACCCGTCCGGAGTGACGGCGATGGCCCCTTTCACGCCCAGCGGACCGGAAACGCCGCCGTTGAGGCGGATGTCCGTGCGACGGAAGGCGATGTGCCAGTCCTTGGACTGGGCAGCCTCACTGTCGCTTAAGGCGACGGTCGTGCCCGTGACGAGGTTGACGTAGGTGAAACCGATGGCGGCATTGGGCGGGAAACCGCCTGCCGAGGCATCGACGGTCAGCTGGACGGTTTCCGGGGAGGGGGTGGGCGTCGGTGTTGGGGCGGGCGTGGCGGTTGCGTCGCTGCCGCCCCCGCCGCCGCAGCCGGTGAGGAGCAGCAACAGCGCGCCCAGCAGTGCAGCGGCACCAACGACGGGCAGGGTCAGGCTGGTCGGGGAGGGTAAGTCGTGGTTCCGGGGGGTGTGCTCGCTCATGGGGGGCTCCTTGTTTTGGTCGCTGTTGTTTTTCGGGTTCAGTGATCCCAGCGCAGTCCGATGTAGATCAGGCGCGGGCTTAAGGGCCGGTAGTCGGCTGTATCGGCGACATCGCGGTGATCGTTGCCGATGTTGTCCACGCCCAGATAGGCGGTGAGCTCTCGGGTGAGGCGGGTATCCAGACGCAGATCGGTGCGTAGCCAGGCGGGTGAGCGCTGGGTGTTGGCCGCATCGGCGTACTCGTGGCTTTGCCACTGGGCGTACAGGCCCAGGCGCGATCTGACTTCGGGCAAGTCCAGGTGCAGGCCGGCCTTGAGCTGATGCCGGGGGCGCTGGATGAGGTCCAGCCCGGTGTCGCGGTCGATGGCGCGCAGGAAGGTGTAACCCAGCTCGTAGGACAGGCGGCCTTCGGGTGTGATCTCCAGCACGGTTTCAAGGCCCTGGGTGCGCGCCCGCGCGATGTTGGCGTATTCGAATACGCGCACGCCTTCTTCGACGCCGGCATCGAGCGTGGCGATCAGATCGTCGATGTCGTTGTGGTAGAGGTTCAGGTCCAGGCGCAGGCCATGGGCGTGGCTGACGATCTCGCCGCCGAACTGGACGCTCATGGATTTTTCCGGGCGCAGGTCCGGATTGCCGCGCACGATGTAGCCCAGCGCGCTGTGATCGAAGATGTAGTGGCGTTCCTTGAGGTTGGGAACGCGATAGCCTTGACCGACGCCCGCGCGCAGCCGCAGGTCGTAGCCTTCGGGCATGTGTGGGCTGTACAGAACGTTGATCTTCGGTGTGGTCTTGCCGCCGAAGCCGCTGTCCTCCTGATGACGCAGGCCGGGCAGGATTTCCAGCCTCTCGTCGAACAGGAGCAGGCTGTCCAGCACGAAGGCTTCGACACTGTCGCGCGACACCTTGCCGCCGACTTCGTCGATGGTCTTGTAGGCCCCGCTTTCGTAGCGGGTCTGGACCTGGGTCAGGGTTTCGTTGAGCGCGACCAGCCCGGCGCTCAGCTGCTGATGCGCTCCCAGGGGCTGACTGTAGCTCAGCTCGCCGCGCGTCAGGCCGATTTCCGCACGCCGTGACTGATCCTGTTCGGCGGTGCCCAGGGCATCCTGCCAGGTGGTGTCGGTGAAGGTTTCCTGGCTGAGTACCGCCCGCAGGGCGCGGCCCTCGCCCGGTCGCCAGTTCGAGTCCAGGCGAAGCTGCGTGCGCTGGGCATCTTCACCCTTGATCTGGCGGATCTCGCCCACGCCGGGGGCCTGGGTGGAAAAACGCTTTTCCAGTTGTTCGCTGTAGTAACCGGGGGTGAAGCTGAAATCCAGCGTCGGGGTGGCCTGCCAGCGCAGGCGGCCGTCCAGGTTGAGTTTGGGGCCTTTGTCGCCCTGGGTGGACCAGGTGCCGGGGGTGAGGTCGAAGCCGTCGCTGTCGCGAACGTCAAAGGCCAGTCCCAGGCCCAGCGCCCCCTGTTTCATGTTCAGGTGGCCGCCCGCATGGCGCTGTTGTGCCGGGGTGTCGGAGGCTTCGTCGTAATAGCCGACATCGGCCAGCAGGCGGTAGTCGAGCGGTTTGTCGCCACGGCGGGTAATCACGTTGATGACTCCGCCCATCGCGGCGCTGCCGTACAGGGCAGAAAGCGTGCCCTTGACGATTTCAATGCGTTCCACGTCCGCCAGACCGATCTGGCTCAGGTCGACCGCCGAGCCTGTGCTCGCGGGAACCGGTTCGCCGTCGATGAGCACGAGGACGCGATTGCCGTCGAGTCCCTGCATCCATACTTCCTGGCCGCTTTTGCCATGGATGTCGCGCAGCAACAGGCCGGGAACGAAGCGCAGCGCATCCTGCAACGAGCGAGCCTGCAAACGGTCAAGGGTTTTCCGGGAGAGGATTTCGGTGCGTACCGGGCTGTCGAGCAGTCGACGTGCGTCGCGCGTGCCGGTGACCACGTATTCGTCGAGCTCCATCAAGGAGCGGGTCTCGCCGCTTGCCTGGGCGTGACCGGGGAAAAGAGCCTGAATCAGCAGGCAAAAAAGAGCGGGCCCGGAGGCCCGAAAGGGTGCATTCACCATCATGCCAAACCCGTAATGCCGTGCAAAAAAGGGTCCGGGCTGGCCTGCGGTGAGGAGTACCGCTGCTGGCTGGGAGCCAAACTCAGGAGGAGAAGCCGCTCTATCCGTTCACTTGGTCAGGATCAGCTTGCCGTTGCTGGTAATACGAAGGATGTACTCTTCCGTACCGTGCACCAGCACCACGTCATGCCGCCCTCCCATCAGCTTCGCGACATCCAGCCTCGGACGCCCGACGGGGGGCGTGCTCGCGGCGAGGTGACGGGAAGGCCGTTTCTGATGGGTGCGTTCATTACTCATGGTGATGCAAACGATATTGTTTCTCGTTTGTGTTGTCAATAGTGAATTTCATCGGCGCATGAAAAAGGCCCCTCGCGGGGCCTTCTTTCCGGTGCGGGACGGCTTCAGCAGCCGAATTCGCAGACCTGATAGCTGTCGATCTTGCCGCCGCAGCCCTGATAGCACTGGCGGTACTCGCGTTCGCAATGCGAGGTGTCCGCTTCACGATTGCAGTAGGCATTGGGGTTGCAGGCGCGGCGCGCGCTGTCGTCCTTGGCGGTGGCGACGCAGGCGGCGTAGCGGATGCTGGCGTTCTGCTGGCAGCTGGCACGTTCCTGAGCGGCGCGGTTTTCCGCCGTGGAGCGGCACATTTCCCGGATGCTCCCGCACTGGTTGATGCATTGCTTGCCGGCCATGTCCTGGGGCGGCGTGTAGCGGTATTCGGTGCGGTAGATGGGGCCGCAGCCGACCAGGGCCGTGCCGGTGACGGCCAGTAGGAGAAGCGCGAAAAGACGGGTGGCGTTCATGGGGCGTATCCGTTCCTTGTGTGGATCAGGCGGTGGCCAGACGCGCGCGCGCCTCGCCAATCTGCCGGCGCACCTGGGCCGGGGCGGTACCGCCCTCGATGTCGCGCGCGGCGACCGAGCCTTCCAGTGAGAGCACGGCGAAAACGTCCCCGTCGATCTGCGCGGAGAACTGGCGCAGCTCGTCGAGGGTCATGGCGGAAAGATCGCGCCCGCTTTCGACGCCGAAGCGCACGGCGCGTCCGACCACTTCGTGCGCGTCGCGGAACGGTACGCCCTTGCGCACCAGGTAGTCGGCAAGGTCCGTGGCGGTGGCAAAGCCCTGCAGGGCAGCAGCGCGCATGCGTTCGCGGTTGGGCTGCAGGGCGGGCATCATGTCGGCGAAGGCGCGCAGCGAGCCGGCCACGGTGTCGATGGCGTCGAACAGCGGTTCCTTGTCTTCCTGGTTGTCCTTGTTGTAGGCCAGCGGCTGGCCTTTCATCAGGGTGAGCAGGGCCATGAGATCCCCGAACACGCGCCCGCTCTTGCCACGTACCAGTTCCGGCACGTCCGGGTTTTTCTTCTGCGGCATGATGGAGCTGCCGGTGCAGAAGCGGTCGGGAAGGTCGACAAAGCCGAACTGGGCGCTGGTCCAGAGGATGAGCTCTTCGGAGAAGCGCGAGAGGTGGGTCATGATGAGGCTGGCGGCGGCGAGGAATTCGATGATGAAGTCGCGGTCGGAGACGGCATCCAGCGAATTGCGGCTGGGGCGTTCGAAGCCGAGCAGTTCGGCGGTGTAGGCCCGGTCGAGCGGGTAGCTGGTGCCGGCCAGGGCGGCGGACCCCAGGGGCATGACGTTGACGCGCTTGCGGCAGTCGCCCAGGCGGTCGTGGTCGCGGTCGAGCATTTCGAACCAGGCGAGCAGGTGATGGCCGAAGCTGATCGGCTGGGCGACCTGCAGGTGGGTAAAGCCGGGCAGGATGGTGTCGGCCTCGCGTTCGGCCAGATCGAGCAGGGCGCCCTGCAGGCGGCGGATTTCGCCGCGCAGATGGTCGATGGCATCGCGCAGGTACAGGCGCATGTCGGTGGCAACCTGGTCGTTGCGTGAACGGCCGGTATGCAGTTTCTTGCCGGTGTCGCCGATGCGGTCGATCAGGCGGGCCTCGATGTTCATGTGCACATCCTCGAAGGACACCAGCCAGGCGAAGTCGCCGCGCTCGATGTCCAGGAGGATGTCATTCAGGCCGCGCATGATCTTCTCGCATTCGGCTTCGGTCAGCACGCCCACCTTGGCCAGCATGCGTGCGTGGGCGATCGAGCCCTGGATGTCCTGGCGGTACATGCGTGCGTCGAAGCCGACGGAGGCGGTGAACGCCTCGACGAAGGCATCGGTGGCTTCGGAAAAGCGGCCACCCCAGAGTTTTTCCGGGGCGTTGTCGGACGCGGCTTGACTCATGACGGATTCCGGCGCAAATAACATGGATGGCCGGTGAGTATAGCATTGCCGGCAAAGGGAGAAATGCAATGAACCATGCGCGTGAAGTGACTGGGGCGGGGCGTCTGGGCAAGGCGGGCGCCCCGCGTCTGGACGCCTTCTGCCAGGCGCCGGTGTATCTGGTGGTGGTGCTGATGGGCGAGGCGCTGGCCATGCTGCTCTCCCTGGCGCCGGGGGTGCTTGAGGATCGCATGCAGCGCTTGGGCTGGACTTCGCTGTTCATCCAGTGGGTCGCCCTGGTGGCGATGGGCAGCCTGTGCCTGTTGCGCCGGCCCCTGCGCCGGCTGGCGCCCTGGACGCTTGCGGGCACGGTGCTTCTGGTGCTGCTGTCCTCCACGACACTGGTCAGTGTGGTGGCCTACGTGGTGCTGACTGATTCAGGATGGGAGGCGCGGGTCGATCTGTGGGGCTTCGTGGGTCATGCGCTGGCCATCGCGCTGGTTGTGGGCTTGATCGGCATGCAGTATTTCCAGGTGCGACAGAGCGGTCGCGAAGCCTTGATCCGCCAGGCGCGGGCGGAAATCGAAGCCCTGCAGGCGCGCATCCGGCCGCACTTCCTGTTCAACAGCCTCAATACCGTGGCCAGCCTGATCCCCTCCCGCCCGGAAGCCGCCGAGCGTCTGGTCGAGGACATGTCCGACCTGTTCCGCGCGGCGCTTTCAGCCCCGCATGCGATTACGCTGGACGAGGAATTGACCCTGGTCCGGCGCTATCTGGAAATCGAGCAATGGCGTCTGGGTGAGCGCCTGCGTGTGGAATGGGCCTTGCCCGATCCACTGCCGACGTTCACCCTGCCGGCGCTTACCCTGCAGCCCCTGGTGGAGAACGCGGTGCTGCATGGCGTGGAGCCCTCCCGGACCGGCGGCAGGATTCGGGTGTCGGGTGAGGCCCTGCCCGGTGGCGGATTCCGGCTGCGTGTGGAAAATGACCTCGCGGAAAATGCGGGCCGATCTCATCGGCGCGGTAACCATATGGCCATCGGCAATATCCGCGCCCGGCTTGCGCTGCATTTCGGGCCGCTGGCCCGGCTGGAGGCCGCGCGCGAGGACGGACGCTTTGTCGTGAACCTCGTGCTGGATGCCGATGCAATCGCCCGGACGGATGCCGGGGAGGACAGGGAGGAGAAAAACGATGCGCATCCTGATCGCCGATGATGAGCCGCTGGCGCGCGAACGACTCGCGCGTCTGCTGGCCGATCTGGCCGGTTGCGAGGTGGTGGGCGAGGCTGCCGATGGCGAGGCCGTGCTGGCGAGCGCTCCGCAGCTTCTGCCGGATGTGGTGCTGCTCGATATCGACATGCCCGGTCCTGACGGGCTGGAGGTGGCCCGCCGGCTCGGGGAAGAGGCGATGCCGCCCGCCGTCATCTTCGTCACCGCGCATCCTGAACATGCCCTGAGCGCTTTCGAAACCCATGCCAGTGACTATCTCCTCAAGCCGGTGCGCGTCGAACGGCTGCGTGCTGCGCTGGAGCGTGTGGCCCGTCTCAACCGGGCCCAGGTCGGGCAGGGTGCGCCTGCCGCCCCTGCGCGCACCCATGTGGTGGCCACCCTGCGCGGTCGCCGTTCACTGATTCCCATCGAGGACGTCGACTATTTCGAGGCAGGCGACAAATACGTCACCGCCCATCACGGCGAAGGCGAGTCTGTCATCGACGAGCCGCTCAAGCTGCTGGAGGCCGAATTGGGCGGGCGCTTTCTGCGCGTGCATCGCGGCTATCTGGTTTCCGTGTCCGCCATTCGCGCTCTGGCGCACGACGGTGAAGGTCACCACTGGCTCACCTTACGCGGGCGGCCTGAGCGCATCGAGGTCAGCCGCCGACATCTCAAGACCGTGCGTGAGCTTATCGATCGCCTGAGCATCGTGGGCGGGTAATTCCCGAAAATTGTTCAGCGCTCTTTTCCCAGGAGACGGGCACGGGCCTGGGCAATGGCGCGGTCCAAATCGCCGCCGTAGAAATCCGGATTGGTCAGGCCGATCACGGGCGGGGCCAGCACCTGCCCTTCCGGGCCGAGCAGCAGCACGGTTGGCGCGAAACGCACATGGTAGCGGCGGGCGAAGGCGCTGGCCTCGATTTCCCGTCCGTCGGTATCGATCACGATATCCAGCCCGTCCAGACTGACCCGGCGGATCAGGAGCGAGCGGGCAATGTCCGGGTTGCGGCTCATCGGCTCCAGAAACTCGCTTTCCACCTGTCGGCAGTAATGGCAGTAGCTGGCGTAGAACAAAACGAGCAGGGGCGCTTTGCGTGTTCGCACCTCGGCGAGGTCTGCGCGCAGGTCAGTCAGCGCAGGCAGGTTGGCGGCCTGGGTCGGGGCGATGGGCGCGTACAGGCAAAGCAGGCCGATCAGCGGCGCGCGAAGACGGTAGAGCATGGCAGGCTTCCGTGGCGGTTGTGCGAGGGCGTGGTGAAGCTTAGCATTGCGGGCTTTCCTCCATGCCTCGTTGGATGCGCGAAGCCGGACTTGGCTTGCATCGCGGGGCCGCCGTTTCGGGGTAGCCCATGACCAGTGAACATCGTCTGCGCATCGCCACGCGCGAAAGCCCGCTTGCCCTGTGGCAGGCCGAACATGTCGCCGCCCGCCTGCGTGCGCTCCATCCCGGTCTTGAGGTGTCGCTGGTCGGCATGACCACGCGCGGTGACCAGATCCTCGACAGCCCCTTGTCCAAGATTGGCGGCAAGGGCCTGTTTGTAAAAGAGCTGGAAGTGGGCATGCTCGAAGGGGTGGCCGACATCGCCGTGCACTCGATGAAGGATGTGCCTATGGCCTTCCCCGAAGGGCTGCACCTGCCGGTCATCCTGGAACGTGAAGACCCGCGCGATGCCTTTGTCTCCAATGCCTACACCACGCTCGACGCACTGCCGGCCGGGGCGCGCGTCGGCACTTCCAGCCTGCGCCGCGAAACCCAGCTGCGCGAGCGCTACCCGCATCTGACGGTCATCCCCCTGCGCGGCAACGTCAATACCCGGCTGGCCAAGCTCGACCGGGGCGAGTACGAGGCCATCATTCTCGCCTCCGCCGGTCTGATCCGGCTGGGCTTCGCCTCGCGCATCGTCACGCGCCTGCCGGACACCGCCTCGCTGCCGGCCATCGGTCAGGGCGCCATCGGGATTGAATGCCGGGAGCACGATGAACGGGTCAACGCGCTGATCGCGCCCCTGGCGCATGAGCCGACCGCCGTCTGCGTGCGCGCCGAACGCGCCATGAACGCGCGCCTGAACGGCGGCTGTCAGGTGCCCATTGCCGGCTTTGCCGTACTGGAGGGGGAGACGCTCTTCCTGCGCGGGTTGGTCGGTCGTCCCGACGGTTCGGAAACCCTGCGCGACGAAATCCGGGGGCCGGCGAGCGAGGCCGTGGCGCTGGGCGAGACGCTGGCCGGACGCCTGCTGGCGGCCGGCGCCGGGCGCATCCTCGCCGACGTGGGGCTCTCTGGCGCATGACGCCTTCTGTGGGCGCGCTGTCCGGGCGGCGGGTGATCGTCACCCGTCCGGCGGGACAGGCGGCCTCGCTGTGTTCGACGCTGGCGGAGCGGGGCGCCGAGGTGCTTGCCCTGCCGGCCATCGAAATCCAGCCCGTGGCGAATGGGGAGGCGGCTCAGGGCGCGCTGGCCGCCATCGCGCCGGAGGACTGGGTGATCTTCGTCAGCCGCAACGCGGTGGAGCAGGCGCTGGCCCTGTGGCCGCTGCCGCGCTGGCCGGCGGGGCTGCGGACGGCCGCCGTCGGCAAGGGGACCGCCGCAGCGCTCGCTGCCTGCGGCCTGGGCGTGTCCTGGGTGCCGGATGCCGGTTTTGACAGCGAAGCCTTGCTGGCCCTGCCCGCGTTTGCGCACCCGGTGGGGCAGCGGGTCTGGATCGTGCGCGGTGTGGGCGGGCGTGCCTTGCTGGGGCAGACACTGGCCGAGCGCGGCGCGCGCGTGGAATTCATCGAGGTTTACCGCCGTGCCTGCCCGGAGCAGTGCCTGCCGGATACGGTATTTTCCGATCCGCCGCCCCTTATCCTCATCAGTTCGCCCGAGGCGCTGGACAACCTGCTCGCCCTTTGCCGCTCTGACGCGCAGCGCGAGGGGCTGTTAAACTCGGAACTCATCGTCATCAACGAACGCACGGCGCAGCGCGCCCGGCGCCTGGGCTTTACCCGCCCTCCGCGGCTCGCTGGCGGGCCGGACGATGCGTCCTTCCTCGATGCCCTGCTGCAAGGAGAACCTCATGAGCGCTGAACATCCCGAAGAGCGGAACGCCTCATCCGGCGAATCCCCGGCCGGGAGTCCCGGACGCGAGACGGGATCGGCCCCGTCCCCGTCCGTGGATGAGCGGGGCGTATCCGTCGAGCCGTCGCCCGGTGAGGGCCGCGCTCGCCTGATCCTTGCCGCCGTGCTGCTGGCGCTGATGGTGGCCGAAGGTTTTTACATGTGGTGGCTGCTGGAGCGGCGGCTGGATGTGCATGTGCACGAGCACGACGCCCTGCTCGAAAGCAAGACGCGCGACTGGGAAGCTTTGGCGGGCCGGACGAGCCAGCTGGATGCGGCTTTGCGCGAGGACATGACGGCCCTGCGCGCCGAAGCGCGGGAGAACGGCGCAGGGCTTGCCGCACTCAAGGCGCGTGTGGAGGCGCTCTCCGGCGAGGAGGCGGACGCGAAGCAGCGCCTGGCGCAGGCCGAACAGGCCCTGCGCGCCTTGCAGGACAGCGTGGGCCGCGACGAGCGCGCCTGGCGTCTGGCCGAGGTCGAGTACCTCATCGGTCGCGCGCAGGAGCGTCTGCGTGTCGGGCGCGATGCGGCGGGCGCCCGCGAGGCGCTGACGCTGGCCGATCAGCGGCTTGCCGCGCTGGGGGACGCCGCCGCCTTGCCCCTGCGCGAGGCGCTGGCACGGGAACAGGCCGGGTTGGGTGCCTTGTCGGCCCCGGACCTTCCGGGTCTGGTGCTCAAGCTGCGTGCGCAGGCCGAGCGGGTGTCCGGCTTCCCCCTGCGTCATACCGGCGGTGACGTGACGGATGCAAGCGCCGTCACGCCTTCCATGGACAGCGTCCCCGTTGCGGAGCGCCCCTGGTGGGGGCGGGCCTGGGACTGGGTCGTCGAACAGACGCGGGCCTTGATCGTGGTCCGGCATGACGGGGCGCGGGACGAGGCCGTGCTTTCGCGCAGTGATACCGACCGCGAGATGCGTCTGTGGCTGATGAGCGTGCGTGAAGCGCTGGTCGCGGGGCAGGCCGAGGCGCTCGCCCTGTCGGTGAACGAGGCGCGCGGCTGGCTGGTGGCGCATTACGACAGCGAGGCGAGCGGGCCGGCTGCCTTGCTGCGCCTGCTCGATGAAAGCGCCTTGGCCCTGCAGGGGCCGCAATGGCCCGATCTGGGCGCGCTGAGCGCCCAGCTGCGTCAATTGAGCGCCAGCGGCGCCGCCGCCGGAGGGGAGTGAGCCATGCGCCGTCTGCTTCTGCTGGTTGTTCTGGTCCTCGCGGCCGTCCTCTGGGCGCAGTACAACATTACCGATTACGGTCGCGCGGTGTTCACCTATGGCGGGTGGCGGGTCGAAACCAATCTGCTCGTGCTCGCCGGGGGGCTGCTGCTGTCCTATCTGCTATTGGCTGTGGCGCTGCGCCTGATCTTCGGCGTGATCCGTCTGCCGCGCTGGTTGCGCGACAGACGCCTTGGGAGCGGTCAGCGTCGCACCCGTTCCGAGCTCACGCGCGGCCTGATGGCGCTGGCCGAAGGGCATCCGGGCGAGGCGGAAAAAATCCTCTTGCGACATGCCCCGCAGGCCGAAGCGCCGCAGCTGCATTACCTTGCCGGCGCACTGGCGGCGCAGGCACAGCAGGCCCTGGAACGGCGCGACGATTACCTGCGCCGGGCAAGTGAAACCTGCCCGGAGGCGGCCTTGGCCATTGCTCTGACCGCCGCGCGGCTTTATCTGCAGTCCGGGGAGGAAGGGCGGGCGCTGGAGACGCTGGAGCAGCTGCTGGCCCAGACGCCGCGTCAGGACGAGGCGCTGCGCCTGATTGCCCCGCTGTATGCGCGGCAGGGGCGTTTCGATGCGCTGGACGCCTTGATGCCCGCGCTGCGCAAGGCGCGCGCGCTGCCCGAGGCGGAGCTGGAGTCCTTCGAACGCCAGATCACCGTTGCGCGCCTGCGCGTGCTGGGCCCGGAGGGGCCGGACGCAGTGGCGCGCTACTGCAAGGGCCTGCGCAAGCCCTTGGCGAGCTGCGATGAGGTGGTGCTGGAAGAAGCCGCGCAACTTGCCGCTCACGGGCAGCCCGCACAGGCCGAGGCCCTGCTCGCACGGCAGCTGGGCTGGCGCTTCAGTGAGGCGGTGGCCCGCGCCTGGGCGCAGCTGGAGAGCGCCAACCCGGCGCAGGGCCTGTTGCAGGCCGAAGGCTGGCTCAAGCATCACCCGGACAGCGTGGCGCTCAATCGCGCGGCGGGCCGCCTGAGCGCACGTCAGCAGCTGTGGGGCAAGGCGCGGGATTACCTGCTCGCCGCGCTGGCGCTTGAGCCTTCGCCGGAAACGCTGGCCGAACTGCTGGCGCTGCACGAAAAACAGGGCGATCTGGCCGGGGCGCTGCGTCTGTGTCATGAGTACATGAGCGCGCGCCTTCCGGTGCCCGTCAGCCCGGAGTCGCGCCCCGCATGAGTTACCGTGACCTGCGCGAGTTCATCGCGCTGCTCGAATCGCGGGGGGAGCTGCGCCGTATCGGCGTCGAGGTCGATCCACGTCTGGAAATGACCGAAATCGCCGACCGCGTGTTGCGCGCCGGCGGGCCGGCCCTGTTGTTCGAGCGCCCCGCCGGGCACAGCGTGCCGGTGCTCGCCAACCTGTTCGGCACGCCGCAGCGCGTGGCGCTGGGCATGGGCGGCGAGACGCTGGAGGATCTGCGCGAGGTCGGGCGGCTGCTCGCCTTTCTCAAGGAACCCGATCCGCCGAAGGGCCTGCGCGAAGCCTGGCAGTCGCTGCCGATCTTCAAGAAGGTGCTGGACATGGCGCCGAAGGTGGTGCGTTCAGCGCCGGCGCAGGACGTGGTGCAGGAAGGCGAGGCGGTGGACCTCTCCCGCCTGCCGGTGCAGACCTGCTGGCCGGAGGATGCCGGCCCGCTGGTCACCTGGGGGCTCGTTCACACGCAGGGGCCGGCCAAACCCCGGCAAAACATGGGCATCTACCGGATGCAGGTCATCGGTCGCAACCGGCTTATCATGCGCTGGCTTTCGCACCGGGGCGGGGCGCTGGATTTCCGCGACTGGCAGCTCGCCCATCCCGGCGAGCCCTTCCCGGTCGCGGTGGCGCTGGGCGCCGATCCGGCGACGATCCTGGGCGCGGTCACGCCGGTGCCGGACACCCTTTCCGAGCACGCCTTCGCCGGGCTGTTGCGCGGTTCGCGCACCGAGCTTGTCAAATGCATCGGTAACGCGCTCACCGTACCCGCGTCGGCGGAGTTCGTGCTCGAAGGCGTGATTCATCCTGGCGATATGGCCCCGGAAGGCCCGTTCGGCGATCACACCGGCTATTACAACGAGGTGGACAGTTTTCCGGTATTCACCGTTCTGCGCATCACCCACCGCAAGGATCCCATCTATCACAGCACCTATACCGGCCGTCCGCCCGACGAACCGGCGATTCTGGGCGTGGCGCTCAACGAGGTGTTCGTGCCGCTGATCCAGAAGCAATTCCCGGAAATCGTGGACTTCTACCTGCCGCCGGAGGGCTGTTCGTACCGCCTGGCCGTGGTCCGCATCCGGAAGCAGTATCCCGGCCACGCCAAGCGGGTGATGATGGGCGTGTGGAGTTTCCTGCGCCAGTTCATGTACACCAAGTTCGTCATCGTGGTGGACGAGGACGTGGACGCACGCAACTGGCAGGACGTGATCTGGGCCATGACCACGCGCATGGACCCGGTGCGCGACACCACGCTCATCGAGCACACGCCTATCGACTATCTGGACTTTGCCTCGCCGGTCTCGGGCCTGGGCGGCAAGATGGGGATGGACGCGACCAACAAATGGCCGGGCGAGACCACGCGCGAATGGGGCCGCCCCATCGTCATGAGCCCCGAGGTCAAGGCGCGGGTCGATGCGCTGTGGGATTCGCTCGGGCTGTAACCCTTGCTGTTGTTAACGAATGTAGGGAGAGACACGCATGGCCGAAATCGATCATCGCAGCACGCGGCGCGACTTTTTGTTCGGCAGCCTGCGCCGGGCCGATCTTGCGGCCGAGCCCTTCTCGCAACTGGCGCTCTGGCTGCGCGAGGCCGAGGCCGAGGGCAATTTCGACCCCACCTCGATGGTGCTGGCCACGGCCGATGCCGGGGGACGCCCGTCGGCGCGCTATGTGCTGCTCAAGCATTTCGACGAGCGGGGCCTGTGCTGGTACACCGACACCCGCAGTCGCAAGGGGCAGGAGCTTGCCCAGAACCCGCGCGCCGCACTGGCCTTCTACTGGCCGGAAATGGATAGACAGGTGCGCATCGAAGGTGCGGTGGAGCGACTCTCCGAGCACGACGCAGAAAACTACTTCAGGCAGCGCCCCCCCGGCAGCCGCCTTGCCGCTGCCGCCTCGCATCAGAGCCAGCCCATCGGCTCGCGCGAGGCGCTTGAACAGCGCGTGGCGGTGCTCAAGGCGCAGTACCCGGACGGCGGCGTGCCGCGCAATCCCGACTGGGGCGGCTACCGGCTGATCCCCGAGCACTTCGAGTTCTGGCAGGGCCGCGAAAGCCGCATGCACGACCGTTTCGTCTATACGCGGGTGGGCGAAGGCTGGCGCATCGAGCGGTTGATGCCTTGATTCGCTCGGGAAAAGGGGGCGAGCGCGGCGATGTGGCCCTGCGCGCCATCGCCCTTACGGAAATGGCCAAGGGTGTGGTGGTGCTGCTGGCCGGCTTCGGCCTGCTCGCCCTGATCCATAGTCATGCGCAGCTGCACGCCGAGACGCTGGTGCGGCATTTCCACTTGAACCCGGCCCACGAAACGCCGCGCATCTTCCTGCATCTGATGGAAGGCGCGACCGACCCCCGGCATGCCTGGCTCGCCTTCGCCGCACTGGCGTATGCCCTGCTGCGTCTGGCCGAAGGTTTCGGCCTGTGGTTTGACCGGCGCTGGGCCGAGTGGCTGGGCGCGCTGTCCGGTGGTATTTACCTGCCCATCGAACTGTATGAGCTGTTCCAGGGCGTGAGCGCCCTGAAGCTGTCCATCCTCGCGGTGAATCTCATCGTGGTGAGCTATCTGGGGCGCCGGCTCTGGTTGAAGCGAAAGGAGTGGGGGGATGAACCCGGATAGAATCCGTCTCGAACCCGGCTGGAAGGCCGCGCTGGCGGAGGTATTCGCCACGCCCGGCCTGCAGGCGCTGCGCGCGTTTCTCGCGGCGGAGCTGGCGGCAGGCAAGCACATTCACCCCAATCCCGACGAGTGGTTCAATGCCTTCAATCACACGCCCCTGGACCGGGTGCGGGTGGTGATTCTCGGGCAGGATCCGTACCCCACGCCGGGGCATGCGCACGGGCTGTGTTTTTCGGTGCGCCCGGACGTACAGCCCCTGCCCAAGAGTCTGCAGAACATTTTCCGTGAGCTGTACGACGATCTGGGCATCCGCAATACCTGCGGCAGCCTGATGTCCTGGGCGGATCAGGGGGTGCTCCTGCTCAATGCCGTGCTGACGGTGGAGTCCGGCCGCTCCGCGAGCCATCAGGGCAAGGGCTGGGAGGCGCTTACCGACCGTGCGGTGCAGGTGCTGAACGCCCGGGACGCGCCGCTGGTGTTCGTGCTCTGGGGCAGCCATGCGCAGAAGAAGGGCGCGCACATCGACCGCGCCCGTCATGCGGTGCTCGAAGCGCCGCACCCCTCGCCGTTGTCGGCGCACCGGGGCTTTTTCGGCAGCCGGCCGTTCTCGCGCATCAACGCGATTCTGGAAAAAAACGGCCAGCCGCCCATCGACTGGCGTACCTGATACCGTCAATTTCTTCTTTCACCATTTTATATTGCAAGGTATATTTCGCATGTCGTTATCACCCGAAGGACATATCGGAAGCTTCGTCGCTCCTTTGCACCTGAAGCTTGGCGAGGGGGAGGTTTCCCCCCGACGGCTGGACCTGCTGGCGGCCGTGCGGCAATGCGGTTCGATCAACGCCGCCGCCAAGCAGGTCGGGATGACCTACAAGGCCGCCTGGGATGCGGTGGAGGCGATGAACAACCTGGCCGGGCAACCGCTCGTGGTCGCGCGCCACGGAGGGCGGGGCGGTGGCGGTGCGGAGCTGACCGCCGCCGGGACATGGATCGTCGAGGCCCACGAGCGTTTGAAGCGCTTGCAGGAAGCCTTCATGGCGCAGTTGCAGGGCGATGACGACATCCATACGGCCCTCGATTTGCTGCGGAGACTTGAAATGAAGACCAGTGCGCGAAATGCCCTGCACGGCACCATCGAAGACGTGCGTGAAGGCGCGGTCAACAGCGAGGTGACCCTGCGCCTTGCCGGCGACGACTGCCTGCACGCCATTGTCACCCGGGAAAGCGCCCATGAAATGGGCCTTGCCGCAGGCATGCCTGCCTGGGCGCTCATCAAGGCGTCCTGGGTCATCCTGGCCGCGCCGGAAGAGTGCGTGAAGGTGTCGGCGCGCAACCGCCTGTGCGGCACCATCAAGCGCATCCAGGAAGGCGCGGTGAACGCCGAGGTGGTGGTGGAACTGGCCGGCGGCACCACGCTGGCGGCGATCATCACCGAAGTCAGCCTGGAGAGCCTGGGCTACAAGGTGGGCGACACAGTATGCGCCCTGATCAAGTCTTCGCACGTCATTCTGGGCGTGGACTGAACAACAAAAGGATTCCCCTCATGAAAAAGCTGCTCGCTCCCGTCCTGGCCGCCGTTGTCGCGCTGGCCTCGCCGGCCATCGTGCTGGCCGATACCCTGAATGCCGCCGTCGCGGCCAATTTCACCAAGACCATCGAGGAGATCGGTGCGGCTTTCAAGGAGAAGACCGGCCATGAGGTGAAGTTCTCCTTCGGTCCGACGGGCAAGCTCTACGCGCAGATCAAGAACGGTGCGCCGTTTGACCTGTTCTTCGCCGCCGACACCGATAAGCCGGAAATGCTGGTCAAGGAAGGGCTGGTCAAGGAGGGCAGCTACTTCGTCTACGCCCAGGGCGTGCTCGCGCTCTACAGCCCGAGCCTGCCGGTGAAGGAAGGCTACAAGGACGTTCTGGGTAAGGCGGAGTTCGCCCATCTGTCCATCGCCAATCCCAAGACCGCCCCGTATGGTGCGGCCGCCGAGGAGGTACTGAAAAAGCTCGGGGTGTATGACACCGTCAAGCCGAAGATCGTCAACGGCGAGAGCATTGCCCATGCCTTCCAGTACGTGCAGACCGGCAACGCCCCGCTGGGCTTCGTGGCGCTTTCGCAGATCGTCGACCCGCAGAGCCCGGCCTATGGCAAGGGTGAATACTGGCTGCCGGGGCAGGACATGTACGCGCCGATCAACCAGGGCGCGGTCATCCTGAAGCGCGCGGAAAACAATCCGGTTGCCCAGCAGTTCATCGACTACCTGCGCTCCGACGAGGGTCGCAAGGTCATCGAGCGCTACGGGTATTCCATTCCGTAAGCCTATCCTCCGGCGAGGCGAGCTTTCGGGCCCGGCGTCCTCTGTGGCTACTGAACCATTCAGCCACAGGGGACGCTGAAGATGAAAGATGTCCTCATCCGTCCGAACAGTCACGCCCCCGCAGGAGCGGCTCCAGCCGCGAATGGCTGTTGTTGCCACGGCCGCTTTCCATGTGAAAAGCCGGTCACCGGCACGCACGATGCTTATTCTTTTTCAAAAACACACACGGCGCGCGCAGCGCCGCGTCCATCGAAGATTTCTTGTGGCAAACCCGGCATGATCGAGCTGTTCGGTATCAGCGTAAGCACACAACCCATCTGGCTCACCTTCAAGGTGGCGGTGACCACCACCGTCATCCTGTTGCTGGTCGGTACCCCGCTGGCCTGGTGGCTGGCGCATATGCGCTCCTCGTTCAAGATCGTGCTGGAAGCGCTGGTGGCCCTGCCGCTGGTATTGCCGCCCACGGTGCTGGGCTTTTACCTGTTGATCGCCATGAACCCCAACGGTGCGCTGACCCAGTTCCTGCGTCTGTTCGGTTTCGAGGGGCAACTGACCTTCAGCTTCACAGGGCTGGTGATCGGGTCGGTGTTCTACTCGCTGCCGTTTGCGGTGCAGCCCTTGATGCATGCTTTCGAGGCACTGCCCATGCGCCTGCTCGATGCCGCCGCCACCCTGCGCGCCGGGGTGCTGGACCGCTTCTTCACCGTGGTCGTGCCGCTGGCGCGGCGCGGCATCCTGGTGGCCATGACGCTGACCTTCGCCCATACGGTGGGCGAATTCGGCGTGGTGCTGATGGTGGGCGGCAATGTGCCGGAGGTCACGCGCATGGTGTCCATCGCGATCTTCGATCATGTCGAATCGCTGGAATATGCCGAGGCGCATCTGCTCTCGGGCATGATGCTGCTGTTCTCGGTGGCGGTGCTGATGCTGGTCTACGGCATCAACCGCCGCTTTGCGGTCAAGGTGGGGTAAGGCGATGCTCAAGGGCGATCTTTCCCTCAGACAGGGCGATTTCCAGCTCGAATCGGGGACGTTTGAACTCGAAACCACCGGCATTACGGTCCTGTTCGGTCGTTCCGGCTCCGGCAAGAGCACGCTTTTGCGCGCCATTACCGGGCTGGACAAGCACACGCACGGCACGCTCTATTTCAACGGCGAACGCTGGCAGGACGGCAAATGGCGCCTGCCGACACCCAGGCGCGACATCGGCTTCGTGTTCCAGGACGCGGCGCTGTTCCCGCATCTGTCCGTGCGCGGTAACCTCGAATACGCCGTCCGGCGCGCACCGTCCGGCGGAGCGTCGCTGAACGAGCTGGCCGAGCGGGTCGGCATCGCCCACAAGCTCGATCAGTCGGTGACCACGCTCTCCGGCGGTGAGAAACAGCGTGTGGCCATTGCCCGCGCTCTGCTTTCGCGCCCGCGCCTGTTGTGCATGGACGAACCGCTGTCCGCGCTCGACTGGCGCGCCAAGGGCGAGTTGCTGCCCTTGATCGAGGAGCTGGCGCGCGAGACCGGCGTGCCGATTCTCTACATCACCCATGCGCCCATCGAGGTGGAACGCCTCGCCGCGCGCGTGGTGTTCATGGCGGCCGGGCGCATCGAGCGTATCGAGACCCTGCGCGAGGCCCTGGAGCGCCCGGATTCACCGCTGTTCGACGAGGAAGGCCCGGTATCGGTGCTCGAAGGGCGCCTGGGCGTGCCGAACGAGCACGGGCTGTGCGCTTTCGGCGAAGAAGGCGAGCGGCTCTGGCTTGCCCCCCCCACGCATTCGACCGACGGGCGTCCGCAGCGTCTGCGCATCCTCGCCCGCGATGTGAGCCTCGCCCTGGACGATCCGAGCCGCATCAGCATCCTCAACCACCTGCCGGTCAGCATCGAGCGCATCGAGCCGGTCAAGGAAGGCCGCGTTACCGTCGCCACCCGCACCGCCGGCGGCCAGTTGCTGCTCGCCGAGATCACCCCCTGGTCACTGGCGCGGCTCGACCTCGTCCCCGGACGCCTCGTCTATGCGCTCATCAAGTCCGTGGCGCTGATGGAATGAGCTTCAGGCGCAAGGCGGGCGGGGCATTCGCCGGAGGGATCATCGGCACGCTGGGCGGGTTGATCGGCCTGGGCGGCGCGGAATTCCGCCTGCCGGTGCTGGTTGCCCTGTTCCGGCTGCCGACACTCGAAGCGGTCATCTTCAACAAGGCGATGAGCCTTGTGGTGGTCGCTGCCGCCCTGCTGTTCCGCAGCGGTGAGGTGGCGTTCTCCGAGCTGATCGCCCGCGCGGACATCCTCGTCAACCTGCTTGCCGGCAGCCTGATCGGCGCCTGGTTCGCCGCCGGGCAGGCCATGCGCCTGTCGGGGCCTGCGCTCAACCGTGTGCTGCTGGTCCTGCTGATCGGCCTTGCGCTGCTCATGTTCGGCGAGGCGCTGTTCGGTCACGGCGAAAACACGGGCGGACTCGTCGCGGACGGCCCGCTGCGCTGGCTCGCCGGATTTATCGCGGGGCTGGGCATCGGCGCGGTCGCGGCTCTATTGGGGGTGGCCGGTGGCGAATTGCTCATTCCGACCCTGGTCCTGCTCTACGGCGTGGACATCAAGCTCGCCGGCAGTCTGTCGCTCGCCATCAGCCTGCCGACCATGCTCGCCGGCTTCTTCCGCTACCGCGAGGCGGCTGCGTTTGCCGTGCTCGGACGCGAGCGGGGACTGTTCCTCTTCATGGCCGTGGGCTCACTTGCCGGCGCCGCACTGGGTGCGGTCCTGCTGGGCAGCGTGCCCTCGGGGGCTCTGACCCTGCTTCTGGCCCTGATCCTGCTGGTGTCTGCGGTAAAGGTGTTCCGCCACTGAGGACTGACGCCTCGTGACACCTGACGGGATGCGCTAATACGGCCTGGTGTGCGAGCGGTTTGTTTTGTCGGTTTTGCGACTATCGATATATACATGGAGTGATAATGACATGAGCCCCCCGTCTTCCCTGCTGATGCGTCATGGCCGTTTTGCCCTGCTTTTGCCCCTGTGGCTGGCCGCGACGGCGGTCGTGGGGGAGGAAAGGCTGCCTGAGGTCCGGGTGGACGCGGGCGGGCTGTCCGGTGGCGAGGACCTGCGCGAGACCGCGAGCGTGACTCATCTGGATGGCGCCAGTGCGCGCGAGGCGGCCGGTCCCGCCGCGGCCTCGCCGTTCAAGGCCATCGAGAACACGCCCTCGATCAACCTGCAGGGCGCGGACCCGTACGGGCTGACCGAGGTGGGGTTTCACGAAACACTGAAAATTCGCGGGGTGGGCCAGACCGGACCGGCGTCCTCGCGCAATGTCGACGAGCTGCCGATCACCGGCAATCCGGGCGGCAGCAAGGGCATTCTCGACATGGAAAACGTCGCGGAGGTAAGTGTCTATCGCGGTGCGGCGCCGGTCGACAAGGCGCTGGGGTTTTCCAACCTGCCGGGCAAGATCAATCTCGTGCCCCTGGCCCCGGCGTTCCAGGCGCGCACACGCTATGCGCTGGGCGGGGGCAGCGACGGCTTCGGCCGCGTGTTCCTGCGTCAGGACACCGGGCGTCTGGGCGCGTTTTCCGGGTTCGTCTCCGGCAGCTACACCTTGGGCGACAAGTGGAAGGGTGAGGGCGATTTCACCCGCAAGAACCTCCTCGCCGGGCTGTCGCTCGATGGCGGCGCGCGCTGGCAGGCCAGGCTGTATGCGGGGTTCAACAAGGACGCGCGACATACCTACCGCTTTTTCAATTACGCGCAGGCGAGCGATTTTTCCAATGTCAATCGCGATTGGGGTACGGACCCGAAAAAGGTCGATTACTACGACTACAACCGGCAGGACTTCGACGACCGCTTCGTCTGGGCGAGCCTGCGCGGGCGCCTGACCGACCGCCTGAGTCTGACGCTCAAGCCCTATTACCTCAACGAATCGGGCAGCTATCGTTTCAGCTCGCTCAACGCCCAGGACCCGACCAAGAGCCGGGTGATTCACTGGATGATCGACCACGAAAACCTGGGGCTGCTCTCGCGCCTGGACTGGCAGCTCGATACGCGTCAGGCCCTGCAGGGCGGCCTGTGGGTGCACAGCCAGCAGCCGCCGGGGCCGCCGGTCACGCAGCAGAAGTACCGGGTGAGTGCTTCGGGGCTGGCCTTCGATGGATGGACGGTGCTGGCGGACCACGAGCGGCACCGCATCCTTTCGCCCTTCCTGACCTATCTTGCGCAGTTTGACGCGCTGAACCTGGACGTCGGTCTGCGTTATGTGAACCTGCGTCTTGGGGCGCTGACGGCCTACAACAACGGCGGGGCGGCGGCAGGGGTGTCCGACCCGGACGCGGCGCGCACCGCCGGCGGGGTGGACGCGATGGCATCGGCGCCCGCCCGCACGCTCAACGAATGGCTGCCGTATCTGGGCCTGGCCTACAGCCTCGATGCCCGCACCAGCGTCTACACCCGCATGGGGCGCAGCTACGGCCTGGATGTGAACCTGTTCCCGTACTACTACGCGCAGAAGGCGCAGTTCGTGAAAAACGGGGTGAGCTTCCAGTCGCTGTGGAACCGGCTGGAGCTTGAAACGGCGGACAATATCGATCTTGGCCTGCGCCATGCCGGCGCCGGCTGGAGTGCGGGCGCGACGGTGTTCTACGCCCTGCACCGGAACAAGCAGTCCACGGTTTACGACCCGGCCGTGGGCCTGCGCTATCCGTGGAACAGCGCCGATGCGCGCCGCTACGGCATCGAGCTCGAAGGGCAGGTTGCGCTGGGGGAGGCGTTTTCCGTGTACGGCAATTACAGCTGGAACCGCTTCCGTTACAGCGAGGATCTCCTGCTGTCCTCCAGCGCGAGCATCCCGAGCGCCGGCAAACAGGTGGTGGACACCCCCGAGCATATGCTCAAGCTCGGCGCCCGTTACCGGCAGGGGAGCTGGAATCTGGGGCTCGACGCACGCTACCTCGGGCCGCGTTACGGCGACGTGCTGAACCTGGAGCGGGTCGGGTCGGTGGTGCTGGTCGATGCGCGGGCCGAATACCACCTAAGCCGCGCGCTGGCCATAACCCTCGATGTGCGCAATCTGTTCGACCGCGAGTACATTGGGCCGATCAATGCGGCGGACGATGCCATTGCCAACTTCACCGCCGCACTCAATGGGGTGACCGGTAACGGTTCGAGTTACCAGTACGGTGCGCCGCGTTCAGTATTTGTCGGTATCGCGGGGGAGTTTTGAGGATGGGGTTTTTGCTGCAGTGGCGCCAAAACCTTCTGCCGGCCCTCTGTCTGTGCCTGGTGCTTACGCCCGTCGCGCGCGCGGACGGGCTTTTGCTGGGCGCGGCGGCAGGCTACAAGAAGCCTATGGAGGCGGTTTGCACGGAATTCGAGCGGGAAAGCGGCCTGAAGCTGCGGCGTTTCTACGGCAATATCAGCCAGATTGTGGCACAGAGCGCCCGCGACGGGCGGGTGGATGTACTGGTGGGCGACCGCGCCTTTCTGGACAAGTCCGGCATCGCCTTCTCGCGTCGCATCACGCTCGGGCAGGGGCGCGCGGTGCTGGCCTGGCGGCGTGGCCTGCACCTGCAAAAGCTCGATCAGCTCGCCACACTCAGGAAGGTGGCGATGCCCGACCCGAAGCAGGCGATCTACGGTCGCGCGGCGGAGGAGTTCCTCGCTCACGCCGCGCTTGCGCCCGCCGCGCCGCCCAAGGTGGTCGGCAGCATGTCGCAGGTGGTGGCCTACCTGGTCAGCGGCGAGGTCGATGCCGGTTTCATCAACCTGACCGAGGCGCTGGCCCTGGGGGACGCCATCGGCGGTTATCTGGAGCTGCCAGGGGAAAGCCACACCCCGATCCTCATCGAGGCCGCGTTCCCGGTACGCGAGGACGCGCCGGACGCCCGGAACGCGGCGTGGGTGGAGCGCTTTGCCAGGCATCTGGCCGCATCGGGCACGCGATCCGTTCTGCACGGCTTCGGGCTGTGACGTACCGGGCGCTCCGATGAACGACCCGGCCAGCCTTGCCGCCCTCATCCTCAGCCTGAAGCTTGCGGCGCTCAGCGTCCCGCTGCATCTGGTCAGTGGCCTGCTATTGGGCTGGGCGCTGAGCTTTCGCGGCCCCTGGACGGCGCTGCTGGATGTATTCGTCACCTTGCCGCTGATTTTTCCGCCCGTGGTGCTGGGGTTCGCCCTGCTGTACGTGCTGGGACGCCAGTCGCTCCTGGGCGGCTGGCTGACGAGCCTGGGCGTGGAGGTGGTGTTCTCGTTCTGGGGCGTGCTGCTCGCGGCCTGGCTTGCGGGCCTGCCTCTGGCGGTGAAGACCATGCAGGCGGCGCTGGAGGCCCTGCCGCCCTCCTTGCGCGAGGCTTCCCTGACCCTGCGTTACGGGCAATGGTGCACCTTCTGGCGTGTGCTGGTACCGAACATCCGCCTGGCCGTGCTCACCGGCACCCTGCTCGCCTTCGGCCGTTCCATCGGTGAGGTGGGGCTGTCACTGATGCTCGGCGGCAATATCCTGGGCGAAACCGAAACCGTCTCGCTCGCCATCTACAACCGCGTCATGAGCGGGGAGAACGACGAGGCCGCCGCACTGGCCATCGGCCTGGGTGCGGTATCCACCGTGCTGTTCCTCCTCCTGCGTCGTGCCGCCCACCCCCGGGAGACATAAACCGATGATCCATTTCACCCAGGCCGAAATCGACCACCTGATCGACGAAGACCTGCCCCTGCACGACGAAACCAGCCGCGCGCTGGGCCTGGCCGGCAAGCGCGGCACGATGAGCATCTACTCGCGCGAGTCGGCCGCAGTGGCCAGTTGTACCGAGGAAGCGGCACGCATCGCACGCGCGCTCGATCTGGAAGTGACGCACATGGCCCGCAGTGGACAGTGGCTCGCGCCGGGCGAGAACGCGCTGTCGCTGCGCGGGGATGCCTACCACCTGCACTGCGCCTGGCGGCTGTGCCTGAACCTGCTCGAATATGCCTCTGGCGTGGCCACCTACACCCGGCGCATGGTGGAGGCCGCGCGGGAGGCGATGCCAGGCATTCAGGTCGCCACCACACGCAAGGCCGTGCCCGGCACACGCAAGCTCATGTTCAAATCGGTGCTTGCCGGAGGCGGACTCATCCACCGCATGGGGCTGTCGGAAACCGTGCTGGTGTTCGCCCAGCACCGGCAGTTCCTCGACGATCCGGCGGATATGCGCGCCCTGATCGACCGCCTGCGCGGCGAATGCCCGGAAAAGCGCCTGATGGTGGAGGTCACCGGCCGCGAGGAAGCCATCGAAGCCGCGCTCGCCGGTGCGGATGTGCTGCAGGTGGACAAGATGCGCCCGCGCCCGCTGGCGGAGCTAGTCACCGCCGTGCGCGAAGTGCGCCCGCGCATCGTCATCAGCGCCGCCGGCGGTGTCACCCTGGAAAGCGCGGCGGACTACGCACGCAGCGGAGTGGACCTCCTGGTCACCTCACGCCCCTATCATGCCGCGCCGGCGGACATGGGGGTGAGAATGGAGTCAAGGAAATCCTAATATAAGCATATATTGATATTACTGAAGTCCATGGATAAGATGAGGATTCTTTCATTTTGCAAGGATGACCCCTCATGCGTTTGCCTGCTGTATTTGCCACCGCCGCCCTGCTGCTGCCCCTGAGCCTTTCCCTGCCCGCGCAGGCCGAGGAAAAATGCGAGCTGTCAGCGCCGATTACCGAACTGATGCCGGCCCTGGAGGGCATGAAGGACAAGCTCGGGCTGTCCGCCGAGCAGCGTACCGCCATCGACAACTGGGTGGCCGCCAACCGTCCGAAGCGTCAGTCCGCCGAACAGGCCGTGCTTGACGGGCGCAAGCGCCTGCGTGACGCGATTCTCAGGGGCGAGGCCCAGCCGGTCATCCACAAGCTGACCGATGAACTGGCCGCCCTGGACAAATCCCTGCTGGAACTGCGCAACCAGGGCGCGCTGATGCTGCGTAATCAGCTCACCGACGAGCAGTACGAGCGCGTGGTACAGCGCTATCGCGAAGGTATCTGAGCCACACCCGCGCGCGCGGGGCTGGCGCCCCGCCTTTGCAAGCACTCACAGAGGAAAGCCCCCGCCCATGGATGCCGGTTTTCACGCTGGACGATGAAGCGTCCAATCCAAAGCGTCCGCTTGGATTTGCCGTGTGTTTTTTTCTTCAACACGTCCTTGTGAATCCATAGAGTTTTTTGTTAGATTGAAGTGCTTGTTGTAAGGTGAAATAGTGACGACAACGAGGTTTGTATATGCGCGTTATATCGCTTTTGATTTTGTCCGTATTTTTTTCTTCGTCTATTATGGCGGGTGTTGCCTACAAGCCCGGAGTTAGTATTCAGTACTTTCAAAGCTGTAAAGGCCAGGTGGATTACGGCGATTTCATATCCTATTATTATGGTGATCTTTTTTCGCGGTATCCCGTCAAGATCGATCAGGTTGGTCCTGGCATGGGGGCTGTTTCCGGTGGTGAACGCTGCATGGAATTCTCCTATATGGGCTGCCCTGCAGATACAGTATTTGGCTACTATGTTGTTCAATCAAATAGCTTGTATTGCGAGGAATCGCTCCCGAACTTTGAAGACGAATCTTGTCCAGTAAACAACCCAACCTTGCCAGGTTCGGGGGTTAAGATTCACAGGGAAGATTTGATCGCCGCAAGCGGCATAAGCAGCTTGCCGATCAGCCTGAGTTACCGCTCGCGCTATTCAGGCATTACCTCGCTTGCCAACGGTGGCTGGATACACAATTATCAGGCGTCAATACAGCACCAGATTGGCACAAATGCCTATATCGTGCGTCCCAATGGAGCTGTTTACCACTTTGAGCGATACAACGCTTCAAGCCCCTGGACATCCATCGAAACCGATGATGAATTGACCCAAACCACCAGCGGCTGGCAGCTTAAGCTCGCTGATAGCGATGCCATCGAAACCTACAATGCCAGTGGCAGCTTGGTCAGCATCCTGCAGCGCAACGGTCTGAAAACCACGCTGAATTATAATGAGCAGAACCAGCTTGTTCAGGTCGCTCACCCCTTTGGTCGCACCCTGAAGTTTGGCTACGATGCTGCGGGGCTGCTGACCCGTATTGATACTTCCGATGTTCAGCGCTTTCTGTTTGCGTATGATGTCAGCGGTAATCTGAGCTCCATCACATATCCCGATGGACGCAGCCGTTTGTTTCACTACGAAAACAAACTCTATAAAAGTGCGCTGACAGGTGTAACCGATGAGAGTGGTCAGCGCATCGGAACGTATAGCTATCATGCTGATGGTCGTGTGTACGAAACCCAGCGAGCCAGTGGAGTGGACCGTACACAATTTGTTTATGCTGATGATGTTCAGAGCGCACCACAAACTCAGATAAAACAGTTCAATGCCCAAGGTATTGCCGAACAGCAGACATATAACTTTGTCATCAAAGGGCACGTCCTCCGCCCCGCAAGTATCAGCTCATCTTCCGGGCAAAACGGTAGCACTCAACAAACGGTGTATGACGAGCATGGCCGCAAGATCCGCGAAGTGAACAAGGATGGCCGCGTCACCTTTTACACCCGTAATGCCCAAGGGCGCGTCACGGAAAAGGCAACGTATCCCGCAAGCTACCAAAGCGCCACGACCGCCCCGCCGCTGGACGCGGCCAGCGGCGTGACCCAAACCCAATGGCACCCCACCTGGAACCTGCCGCTCAAAACAGCGGAAGCCTACCTCATCACGAGCTACAGCTACGACAGCAAAGGCAACCTGCTGGAGCGGATCGAAACCCCGACCCCGGATGCCACGGGCGCACAAGGCTTCAACGCCGCACCCAGCGGCGAAGCCCAAACCACCCGCTGGACGTATGACGCCCGCAACCTGCCCACAGGCATAGTGGAGCTGGAAGGAGGTACGGAAACTGGGCGTTGGGAGATGGTCTACAATGCCACAGGTGATCTGACCGGCATTACCCATGTCACTACGGGGACGGTGGCGACACTCAACCCGGTGGGGAATGGCGCCAGTCAGGTGACGAGCATCACGCAGGGTGCGAGTCCTGCTGTGAATTCGTCCGTGTCGACGGTTAGGGCGTTGGGGTTGGTGAAGCCAATGTTCCTGCCAGCAGCGCTATGGTTACCCGCCTTCAGCGAGGCGGCGGTGGGTAAGTTCGTTGCCTGGTGCGCAGGCATGAGCGGCGCTGGACTTGGGATCATCGTTGCAGATGCGGCGAAGGATGCAAGTTGTGAGGGGGGAATTGACAAGTGTGATGGCATAAAGAGGTACCCATCAACCCCGGACACGGCACCAGGAGATTTTGAAGATTATTGGCATGGATGGAAAAACAAGAAGGATGGGTCTTACTGGGAAGACGACACATCCGGGCATGGCGGAAAGCAATTTAAAAGATGGAAAAATCCAAAGGCCAAGGAGCAAGGTAAAAAGCCTGAGAGTGTTTGGCCTGACGGGAGGGTTAGAAAATGAATGCCCACGAAACCATCGACTTTGACAACGTTTATGATCACATAATTTCACTAATTCCAGATGAGGTGGATGTGAGTGAAATAATATCCTACGATCCTGAGATCAATAGCAGAAGGCCGAGTAATCTACCCCCTGTTTCAGATAAATCAGGCCGTTTGGCAGAAAAATATGGCTACTCATCACCCGCGGTGGAAAGTATACGTCAAGATATTTACAAAAACAAAGCCGTAAATCTAGTAGAAAGTTTTGTATTGAATTGCATTTCAAGGATAATGAGAGATTTGTCTTTGTATTGCACAAGAATAAGAAAGGGTGAAATAAGAAAGTCCACAGTATTGAATAAAACCATAGAGGCAATGAAATCATCGCTCATGGAAAAATCGCACAAGTCAGGTTATAGCGCCGAAGAAAGAAAGATACTGCGAAAATTCGTGAATAAATATTCCGGCCCGTGTAGCCCGCAATCCCTGATGTAGGGCGGGTTGCAACCCGCCGAATGGAAGCGTGGCCGCCCTTCGGTTGGTTCGGTCGTTTGCAAACCATCCGCGCCCTCAATAACTGGCGCACCACGCTGACC
>JAQVHL010000077.1 GCA_028696185.1 Halothiobacillaceae bacterium | reverse complement strand
GGCCCATTTAGCTCCGCCGCGACAGGATGTCGCGTCGGAGCGGCCCGGCTGGAGCAGGTCAGGCCAGGGCTTGCCCGAAGGGCGGTCCCGTGGGGGTGTGTTCTTTGGGTTACTTTTCTTGCACAAGCAAGAAAAGTGACTCGCCCGCTTGCACTGGCGCCTGCTGGAAAGGCCAAGCCTCATGGCGGGCGAAAAAGGGTTCCAACGCTTATTGAAAGCGGCTTTAACCGGCTGTTGAACGACTTGATCTTTAGCAAGAGGACAGGCTTGCGCGCTGTTTCGCCCGCCTCAAGCGGCGCACTTCGAACGACTTGTATCGCGCGCGGGCGAGTACCTTTCTTTGCTTGCCCAAAGAAAGGTACCAAAGAAAGGGCACCCCCACGGAGGCGCCCTTCGGGCAAGCCCTGGCCGGGGCCGCTCCGAGCGGACTGTCCATGGCGCCTCCAAGGGGGATGGGGGCCTTACTGGACGCTACAGTGTCCAGCAAACCTTCTTTTGATAAGCACCCAAATCCCCTCCTGCAAAAAAGCATGACTGCAGGGGTATGTCCCCCTCCCCGACCTTGCCCTGCAGGCGCGGCTTCAGCCGCGAAAACGAGCGGTAAAGTAACCGGTTTAGCGCTTGCCCTCTTCGGCGTTATCCACCAGGCCATGGCGCAGGGCATAACGGATGAGCTGGGCGGTGTTGCTGACTTCAAGCTTCTGCAGGACGCGTGTTTTGTGGGTGCTGACGGTCTTGATGCTCAAAAACAGCGCGTCGGCAATTTCACCGACAGTCTGGCCGCGCGCCAGGCATTCGAATATCTGGAATTCGCGGTCGGACAGGCGGGTATGCGGCAGCTGATCGTCCGGTGCCTCATGCAGTGCATTGGCCAGGCTTTCCGCCTGCTCGGGCGTGATGTAAACCCCGCCTGCCGCGATCTTGCGCAAGGCCGTCACCAGCTGACCGCCCGCGCTGTCCTTGGTCAGGTACCCCGAGGCACCGGCACGCAGCACGCGGATGGCGTAGGGCTGCTCTTCGTGCATGCTGAGTACGAGCAGGCGCAGGCGTGGCCACTCGCCGTGTATCTGTTTGAGCAGCTCGATGCCGCTGCGTCCGGGCATGGACATGTCCAGTACGGCGATATCGACCGGTTCGCTCCGCAGCAGCTTGATGGCCTCGATGCCGTTCGCGGCCTCCCCCACCACCTCGATGTCCGGCTCTTCAACCAGCAACTGGCGTATGCCTTCACGAACAATGCGGTGATCGTCGACCAGGATGACGCGGATCATGCGGTTTTTTTCTCCTTGTGAGTCAAATGCCTATCCAGCACAGACAAAGGCAATCGCGCATAAAGGCGTGTACCCTGCCCTGGCGCACTGTCGATCTGCAGCTCCCCCCCCAGGGCAAAGGCGCGTTCGCGCATGCCAAGCAGGCCGTAGTGGCAGCGTTTGTCATCGTGCGGCGCACCGGGTGTCATGCCTTGCCCATCGTCGCCTACTTCGATGCGCAGCTGGTGTTCCTCTATCTCCACCCGCACACGGCATTGTGTGGCCTGCGCATGGCGCTCGATATTGCTCAGGCATTCCTGGACGATGCGGTAGGCGGCTGTTGCGACCGGTTCGGGTAGTTCGAAATCGTCAGGCGCCATCTCCAGCACGCACTGGGTGCCGCAACGCTCTGAAAACCCTTCTATGAGCCATTCCAGCGCGGCACCCAGGCCCAGATCGTCGAGCAGACCAGGGCGCAGATCGGAGGCGATGCGGCGCATGCCGTCCACGGCCATGTCGATCAGGCCGCGGACGCGTTCGGCGCGAACGCGCATGCGCTCGTCCTCAAGCCGGGTTTCCAGCCAGGAAAGGTCGAACTTCATCGCGGTGAGCAACTGGCCAAGCTCGTCGTGCAGTTCGCGCGCGATGCGGGTTTGTTCCTTTTCACGCACATCGAGCAGAAAGGCCGACAGCGCACGCAGCTGGGCGCGCGATTCGCTTAAGGCGGCTTCATCGGCCAGCTGACGGGTTATATCCTGAAACGCAATGACCAGACCGCGGGCCTGCTCACCTTCCACAAGGGCGCTGACCACCAGGGAGACAGGGCACAGGCTGCCGTCCTGGCGGACAAGACGGGTGCGGCCCATGTGTCGTGGGGCAATTTCATCCAGCACATCGCGAAACGCCTGACGCAAATCCTCGGGAAACAGGCGGGCGCACACCGAACCGATCATCAGCTCGTCCGGACGCCAGCCCAGCAGACGCACGGCTTCGCTGTTCATGAACAGCAGACGGCCGTTTCCGTCGATCACCAGCAGCCCTTCGGCGATGGTACGTGTAATGCGTGCCAGGAGCTGTTCGTTTTCGCGCAGCGACTGTTCGGCCGCACGTCGCTCCCTTCGCTCGCGTGCCTCATACAGTTCGCGGGACAGGGCCGGCCCCAGGCGCGCGAGGCGATTCTTGGAGATAAAATCCTGCGCGCCGGCACGCAGCAGGGAAACGGCGTTTTCCTCGTCCACGTGCCCGGAGATCACCAGAAACGGGCATTCAGGGTCCGCCGCACGCACGCGCGCCAACGCCTCGGGTGCCTCGAAACCGGGCAGGCTGTAGTCGCAGATGACGGCAGCCCAAGGGCCTTCGGCGAGTGCGCGGTCCAGGTCGTCCAGGGTCTCCACACGGCGCGCATCCAGGTCATGGCCTTCGTCGGCCAGCCGGATCAGCAGCAGATCGGCATCGTCGGGGTTGTCTTCGATCAGCAGCAAGCGCAAGGGGCGTTCGCTCATCCACCGCTCTCCGGCGGCGCTACCGTTGGGGCACGATTGAGCACCAGCCAATACAGGCCCAGCTGACGCGCGGCATCGAGAAATTCGACAAAGTCCACCGGCTTGCGCACATAGCTGTTGGCGCCCAGGCGGTAGCTTTCAACCAGATCGCGTTCCTCCAGAGAAGAGGTCAGAATCACCACCGGCAGCAGGCGCGTGACCGGATGGCTGCGAATGCGCGAGAGGACCTCGATGCCGTCGATTTTCGGCAGCTTCAGGTCAAGCAGCACCAACTGCGGCAGACGTGTAATGTCGCGTCCGGCATGAGGGCCGGTTCCGAACAGGTAGTCGAGCGCTTCCTCGCCATCGTTGGCAATGATGATTTCGTTGGCGATGCGGCACTCACGAAAAGCCTCGATGGTCAATTCCTGGTCGTCGGGGTTGTCCTCCACCAGCAGGATGACCGGATGTTCCTTTTGACTGCGAATATCCACTCTTGACACTCTCCTCGCGTTTGAAGGATGTAACAGGAAGTTGAAAAAGGGCTTTCCTGAATTTTTTCAACTCACCTCGTCACGAAGTAAATTCGCGACGGTCTCCGAACAGGCCGCTGAAATTTCTTTTTCAACGGCCTGTTATTGCCCCGGATAATTCAGGGTGCCTGATTTTTGCCTAGCGTTCCGCAAGCCGGAGCAGGAAGCTTGCACCCTGCCCCACGCCGGCCTCGCCGACGCGAATCTGTCCGCCGTGCTTGGCGATGACGCGCTGCACGGTGGCGAGGCCAATGCCGGTGCCTTCGAAGTCCTGCGGCCCATGCAGGCGCTGGAAGGCGGTGAACAGCTTGTTCGCGTACTTCATGTCAAAACCCGCACCATTGTCCGCGATGCGTATCCAGCGCGCACCCTCGATCTCGATCTCATCCACCCTAATCTGGGCTGAGGGCGTTTTGGAGGTGAACTTCCAGGCATTGCCCAGCAGGTTTTCCAGGGCGATGCGCAACAGATTGGGGTCGGCCCGGCGCCGTAGCCCCGTTTGCACATGGATAGTGACTTCACGTTCCGGGTAAGCCGAGTGCAGCTCTTCAAGCACGTCGCTTGCCAGCGCGCTGATGTCCACCTCACCCAGGTGTAAGTCGGCGCGGCTGACGCGCGAGAGCTTGAGCAGATCGTCGATGAGCACCGACATGCGCTGGGTAGCACGTCGGATGCGTTCCAGATAGTCGCGCCCGCTCGCGTCGAGCCGTTCTCCCTGCTTCTTGACCAGCAGTTCGCTGAAACCGTCGATACTGCGCAGAGGGGCGCGAAGATCGTGCGACACCGAATAGCTGAAGGCTTCCAGCTCGCGGTTGATCGCTTCGGCTTCGCGTGTGCGCTCGTCTACCTTTTGTTCCAGCGAGGCATTGAGCTCCAGGAGCTCGCGTTGCGCCGCCTCCCGCTCATCGCGCGCGACGAAGAACTCCAGTCCGTACATCATGTCATCGGCCAGCTCGCGCAAGAGCTGTACGACCTGATCGTTGAAAAATCCCGGCGCCTGGGTATAAGCATTGATGGCGCCGAAGGGCTCGCCCTTGAGATACAGGGGCAGGGAAATCATCGCGCCCAGGCCAAAGTCGCGTGCGCGTGCGGCCCAGGGCCACATCAGAATATCGTTGGCGATATCGTTGACGACCACCGGCTCATGACGGCGTATGGCGTTCACCGTGGGACCGGCGTTCGCTTCATCGCGATCCGTGCTGATGTTCAGTCCATCGACGTAAGGACTTGCCTCGCCGGTACGCGCCAGCGGGACGATCCTGCCCTGCTCGCCATCCATGCGCCCCACCCAGGCCAGGCGGAACAGGCCGGACTCGGTCAGCACCCGGCACAGGCCGTGAAACAGGGCGGTGGTATCCGGCGCGCGGATCACTGTCTGGTTGGCTTCGGAAAGAATCCAGTACATGCGCTGCATGTTGAGAAGAGATTGCTCCAGCGCCCAGCGCTCGCTTATGTCCTGCACGATACCGAACATGCGGATCGGCTTGCCTTCCACATCGTAGCTGCACAGGCCCTCTTCATGAACGCGCCGCTCCCGCCCATCGGACAGACGGATGCGGTGGTCCATAGAGTAAAGCTGCCCTGTTTCCAGGGCTCGGGACACCGCTGCTTCTACCGTTGGGCGCTCCTCGTCAGGGATGGCCTCCAGAAACCGCGCGTAGCTCGCTTCGAAGGCGCCGGGGGCATGCCCGAAAATCCGGTAGACTTCATCGCTCCAGCGAAGCACACCCGAACGCACGTCCCATTCCCAGCTGCCCAGGCGCGCCACCCGCTGCGCTTCGGCCAGATTGGCCTCACTGCGACGCAGGGCCATTTCCGCCTGCCGCTGCTCGGTCACGTCACGGCCGATGCCCACCGTTCCGCCAATCCGGCCGTTCTCACCCGGCACGGGGGATTTGGTGACATGCAGGCGACGCACGCTGCCGTCGCGCCGGGTAAAGGTTTCTTCGAAGCTCAGGGTGCGGCGTGAGGCCATGACCTGCTGGTCATGCGCGCGGAACTCCCGGCCTTCGTTGGCCTGGGCCCAGAGCATCTCGTCAGTCGAGCCGATGATTTCCTCCAGCGGACGCCCTATGGCCTGGATGAATGCCTCGTTGACCAGCACATAACGGCCTTCGTGGTCCTTTAGCCAGGCCATGTCGGGAATGGCTGAGAGCAGGGTTTGACGCAAGCGGTCCCGATCACGGATGGCCGCTTCCGCTTCGCGGCGCGCGGTGATGTCCAGCGCCAGGCCCACAACGCCTTCGATAGATCCTGTTTCTTTACGCAAAGGCCCGACGAAGCATTGCAGTGTGCGCCCGCCAAAATCAAGGGTGAAGCCCCCCTGCTCCCCGCTCAGGGCGCGCACATGGGCCAGCAGCGCCGGATGCGAGGCCGGGTCCTCCCCCAGGTGTTCGCTGAGCAGGGAACCGCGCAAGCGGTCGACCGGAATATTCAGGCTGCGCAAGCCCAGTCCCTCCACGACCGTGATACGCAGATCGGCATCGGTAACCCAGAGAATGGCGGGGAACTCGCTTATCATGGCACTGAGGCGGCCTTCGGCTGACCTTAAACCGGACAGTCGAATCTGCACACTTTCTGCCATGCGATTGAAGGCCGCGATGACGCGCCCTAGCTCATCCGAAAACCGGGCTGCGATGCGCGGCGTGGCTTCACCGCGCTCGATTCGCTCGCAAGCCTCCAGCAGAAGACGCAAAGGAGCGAGCATCCAGCGCATCAAACCCCAGCCGACGCCCAGCAGAACAAGCAGAATCGCCACGCCTTCGATAAGCAGGGACTGGCGCTGCATCAAAAGCACGTGACCTGGCAATTCCGTGGACACGCCGTAATGCAGGATGCCAATAGCACCGCCGGATTGACGCAAGGGCAGTCGCACATGCACCACATCCGGCAGCCGGACATCCTGATGGAGTTGCGCGATGTTCGATTCCGGCAAAGTCTGCCCCACCGGCCATCCACTGGAAGCGAGGATCGCCCCGTCTGCATCCCGCAGCACGAGGTAGTGCAGCGCGCCCTTGGTGCGCAGAGTATCCAGCGTATCCTGCAACCCGATGAACCCTCGCTCACGCAGACGCGGTATCAAGGCCTGGGTCAGCAGGGCATCGCGCTCAACCATCTGCTGCACCAGACTCACGCGCACAGTATCCGCAATCCGCCACTCACCGATCACCATGAACAGGCCCACCAGTGAAGCAATCACCAGAACCAGAACAACGGTAAAACGGAAGCGCAAGGAAAGCGTAGGTATCCCGGCAGGCGACATGCCCACCTCCTCGTCGTGGCAAATGACGGATGCTGGCGAGTCTACACCTTGGCCCGAAGGGCAAAAAGTGAAACAAAGCGAAATCCAGCCTTGCCTGCGCCAACCCTGCCGCAGGATTACGACACATCCCCAGGTCTGGCAGGCGGGCTCAGGAGATATCAGGGGATGATGGATACCCGCGCGCCCACCGGCAGGCGGTCGAACAGGGCGATGACATCGGCATTGCGCATGCGCACGCAACCGTGCGAGGCCGGCTGGCCGATGAGGCCCTCCTCGGGCGTGCCATGGATGTAGATGAAGCGGGACTTGGAATCGATCCCCGGGCCCTTGTTGACACCCGGTTCGAGACCATCAAGCCACAGGATGCGTGTGGTGACGTGATCTTCGGGAACATCGACCGCCGCCTTGAGGATGTGCGCCACCTCCCCCGTGGGGCGTCGTGCCTTGAAAATCATCCCCTCGGGGGCTTCTTCGCCGAATTTTTCCGCCACCCGGTGCAGCCCAAGCGGGGTTTGATCACTGCCGGCACGGTTACCGGCGCCCTTGGTGGCGGTGGACACCGGATAGCGGGCAACAAGCTGGCTGCCTTCGAACAGGAAGAGGCGCTGCTCCCCGATGCTGACGATAACAAAGGGCATGCCCTGGCTGCCTTCACCGGCCAGGGCGGCACGCAGCTGCCCGGCAGCCGCACGCACGGCGGGCGAAAGCTCGCCCCCCTGTGCATGGCCTTGCGCAGCCGCCTGAGTGACGGACAGGCTCATGAGCAGCATTCCGGCGAGCAGCGCGCGTTGCAGATAAAAGCGCAAGCCTCGGGAGAGCCCGTCATTCGGCATTGTGCAGCCCTACGGCGACGATGTCGCGCGAGCGCCCTGCCACGCCGGGTTTGTCACCGCGCCGGTCGGCCAGTTCGCGCAGATAGTCGCCATCCACATCGCCAGTGACGTATTCGCCAGTGAAGCAGGAACAGTCGAAACGCTTCAACGCCGGGTTGCCTGCACGCACCGCTTCGATCAGGTCGTCAATGTCCTGGTAGATCAGCCGATCGGCACCAATGGCGGTGGCTACCTCGTCTTCGGTGCGTCCATGTGCGATCAGTTCGCAGGCGGCGGGCATGTCGATGCCGTACACGTTCGGGTAGCGGACCGGGGGCGCGGCCGAGGCCATGTAGACCTTGCGCGCACCGGCCTCGCGGGCCATGCGGATGATTTCTTCGGAGGTGGTGCCACGCACGATGGAATCGTCCACCAGCAGTACGTTCTTGCCCCGGAACTCAAGATCAATGGCATTGAGTTTCTGACGCACGGATTTTTTGCGCTGAGACTGGCCGGGCATGATGAAAGTACGGCCGATATAGCGGTTCTTGATGAAGCCTTCGCGGTATTTCACGTTGAGCGCCACCGCGATTTCCAGCGCGGCGGTACGGCTGGTGTCGGGGATCGGAATCACCACGTCGATGTCGTGATCGACCCATTCGCGCTGGATCTTGGCGGCGAGTTTCTCGCCCATGCGCATGCGGGCGCGGTACACGGAAACTTCGTCGATGATCGAATCCGGGCGGGCCAGATAGACAAATTCGAAGATGCACGGCGAGTAGATCGCGTTCGGCGCGCACTGGCGGGTGCTGACCACACCATCGACCGTGATGTAAATCGCTTCGCCCGGCGCCAGATCGCGGATCAGCGTGAAGCCCAGGGCTTCGATGGCCACGCTTTCGGAAGCCACCAGATATTCGGTGCCGTTGTCGGTCTCGCGCGAGCCGTAGCAGACCGGACGGATGCCATAAGGATCGCGGAAGGCAAGAATCCCCTGCCCGGCGATCAGGGCAATGACACCATAGGCGCCACGGATACGCTCATGCACCCGTGTCACGGCGGAAAAAATATCCTCTGCCGAAGGATGCAGGCTGTGACAGCGGTCCAGTTCGTGCGCGAAGACGTTAAGCAGAACTTCCGAATCAGAACTGGTGTTCAGGTGGCGGCGATCATCCTCTATCACCGCATGACGCAGCTCCTCGACATTGGTGAGGTTGCCGTTGTGCCCAAGCGCAATGCCGTACGGCGCGTTGACGTAGAACGGCTGCGCCTCTGCGGTGGAATCGCAGCCCGCCGTCGGATAGCGCACATGGCCGATGCCCATGTTGCCGAACAGCTGGCGCATGTGCCGGGTGTGGAAGACATCCTTGACCAGGCCGTTGTCCTTGCGCAGGAACAGGCGCTCTCCGTCGCAGGTCAGGATGCCGGCGGCGTCCTGACCGCGATGTTGCAGAAGGGTCAGACCATCATAGATGGTCTGATTGACGGGGCCACGCCCGACCACGCCGATAATGCCGCACATGTCTTAACCTCGCGAGGATGGGCCGCTGTCGAGTCAATATCAACTCTTGGCGGCAGTCTGCATGAGAACGAAATGTTGTGCCATGTCGTCCGGGAGCAATTCCCGGATCCATAACGAAACGGTTTGAAACTGGGGAATGAGCAGCGACTCGCGCCACCACGGATCCTGGGGCATCGGTGTAAGGCTGGCCAGAAGGATCAGCACCGCAACGATGAACACCCCACGGGCAATACCGAAAACCACGCCCACCGAACGGTCGGTACCCGAAAGGCCGGTTTTCTTGACCAGAAAACCCACCAGCATGTTGATGAGCCCGCCCACGATCAAGGTGAGCACGAACAGGATGAGAAAGGCCAGCGTGATGCGCATCGAAGGTATCTCGATGGCGGGCGGCAGCATCGGCGCCAGATGGGCGGAGAACATCAGCCCGATGACGAAGGCCGCCACCCAGGTGGCCAGGGATATCATCTCCTTCATGAATCCGCGCAGGATACTGATCAGCGCGGACAGAAGAAGTATGGCGATGATGATGTAATCAACAATAGCGAGCGTCGTCATGGGCGACCCGGTTATGCAAAGACATAGTGTAGCGTCCGCGCCTCAATTGGGCACCACGATGCCGTCACGATTCAGGCGCTCGCGCAGGCGGGAGCGCTCGCCGAGCGCCTCCTCGCGGGTATTGAACGGCCCGACCCGCACACGCCACACCGTACCCTTCTCGGCAAACAAAGGCTGTGAGAAGGCGCGGAAGCCGGATTGCTGCAAGCTGTTCTGCAGGGCACGGGCATTGAGTTCGTCGGAAAAACTTCCCAGCTGCACAACCCAGCCGCCCTTGCTTGGCGCGCTGACCGGGGCCGGTTTGGCGGGTGCGAC
>JAQVHL010000021.1 GCA_028696185.1 Halothiobacillaceae bacterium | reverse complement strand
CCAGCCGGGCCGTCCCAACGCGACGTCCTGTCGCGCTGGGACTAAATGGGCCATCCCTGGCCCATTTACCCGGCTTCCACAGGCCAGTCCATGGCGGTCCCAAGGGGGCCCTTCCTACACCCACGCTCGCCCAATAATTCTGCGCCGGACGAAGGATTCCCAGATCCCCCTTGGAGGCGCCATGGACGGGGTCGTGGAGACCGGGTCGCCGAATCGGAAGGCCGGGGGCTTGGTGATGTCGCCGGTCTGTCACGAATCCTACAAAAGCGGATCCGGGTGTAAATGCGAACAATACCGGCCCGGTTTTTTTGTAATTTTTATTTTTTATATCAATTGGTTGTGTTGGGTTTCGGGGCTGGCACAAGCCGTGCTGTGTCTGCTTCGTACCGTTCATTCGTCCTGCGAGGAGCCACGACATGCTTACCCTGACCCCCAGCGCCGTGAAGGCCGTACAGCGTTTCATCCAGGGATCGAGCGATCCCGTCATGGGCCTGCGTATTTCCGTGACCGGTGGCGGGTGCTCCGGTTTTCAATACGGGATGCGCCTGGAAAGCGAGGTTCAACCCAGCGATACCACGGTGAGCTGCGATGGGGTGACCATTCTGGTCGACAGCTTCAGTGTTCCGTTACTGACCGGGGTGACGGTGGATTTCGTCGATTCCATGGAGGGCTCGGGCTTCAAGTTCGAGAACCCGAACGCGAACAACAGCTGCGGTTGTGGCAAGTCGTTTTCCGCCTGATCGCAGGGCGCTCATCACGTTTTCAACCCACGGGAGGGCACGCCATGTGGGAATACTCCGAAAAGGTCCAGGAACATTTCTTCAACCCGCGCAATGCCGGGCCGCTCAATGAAGCGAACGCGGTCGGGGAAGTGGGCTCGATCTCCTGCGGCGACGCGCTGCGCCTGATGCTCAAGGTCGATCCCGAGTCCGAGCGTATCGTCGCTGCCAGCTTCCAGACCTTCGGCTGCGGTTCGGCGATTGCCTCCAGTTCGGCCCTGACCGAGATGATCAAGGGTATGACCCTGGACGAGGCGCTCAAGGTCTCCAACCAGGACATCGCCGATTATCTCGATGGTCTGCCGCCAGAGAAGATGCATTGCTCGGTGATGGGGCGCGAGGCACTGGAAGCGGCGGTCGCCAACTATCGCGGCGAGGAGTGGAAGGATGACCACGAGGAAGGTGCGCTGATCTGCAAGTGCTTCGCCATCGACGCGGTGATGATCGAGGACACCGTGCGCGCCAATAATCTCTCCACGGTGCAGGATGTCATCAATTACACCAAGGCGGGCGGCGGTTGCGCGGCCTGTCACGAGGGCATCGAGGAGATTCTCGCCAAGGTGCTGGCCGAGCGTGGCGAGTCTTTCAAGCCCGCGCAGGCAACCTCGCCGGTGGCGGCGAGCGGCAAGCTTTCCACTCTGGAGCGGGTCAAGCGCATCCAGCAGGTGATCGAACAGGTACGCCCGATGCTGCAACGCGACCGGGGCGATATCGAACTGGTCGATATCGACGGCAAGACCATCTACGTGAGCATGAAAGGTGCCTGCGCGGGCTGCCAGATGGAGGCGCTGACCTTGCAAGGCGTACAGCAGCAGATGATGGACGCGCTGGGCGAGTTCGTGAAACTGGTGCCGGTGCGCGCCACCACGCCCGCCGGGGCGTGCGTAACCCCGGGGGCTTGAGCCATGAACCCGATCTATCTCGACAATAACGCCACCACCCGTGTCGATCCGTCCGTGGTGGAGGCCATGCTGCCGTATTTCACCGAGCAGTTCGGCAATCCATCCTCCCTGCACAGCTTCGGCAACAAGGTCGGCATGGCGCTCAAGAAGGCGCGCCAGCAGGTGCAGGCCCTCATTGGCGCGGAGCACGATTCGGAGATCATTTTCACCTCTTGCGGCACCGAGTCCGACTCCACCGCGATTCTCTCCGCGCTCAAGGCCCAGCCCGAGCGGCGCGAGCTCATCACCACCACGGTCGAGCACCCCGCCATCCTCAGCCTCTGTCAGCACCTGGAAAAGGAAGGCTATACCGTCCATTACCTGAAGGTGGACGGCAAGGGGCGGCTGGATTTGGACGAGTACGCGAAATTGCTCAGTGACAAGGTCGCCATCGTGTCCGTGATGTGGGCCAACAACGAGACCGGTACCCTGTTCCCGGTCGAAAAAATGGCCGAGATGGCGAACGCGAAGGGTGTGATGTTCCACACCGACGCGGTGCAGGCGGTCGGCAAGGTTCCCATCGATCTGAAGTCCAGCAAGATCGACATGCTGTCCATCTCCGGCCACAAGCTGCATGCGCCCAAGGGCATCGGCGTGCTTTACCTGCGTCGCGGCGCGCGCTTCCGCCCGCTGTTGCGCGGCGGGCATCAGGAGCGCGGTCGCCGCGCCGGGACCGAGAACAGCGCCTCCATCGTGGCGCTCGGCGCGGCCTGCGAGCAGGCCATGTCGCACATGGCGTATGAGAACACCGAGGTGCGTGCCTTACGTGACCGGCTGGAGCAGGGCATCCTGGCCCAGGTGCCGAACGCCTTCGTCACCGGCGATCCGGACAACCGCTTGCCGAATACCTGCAACATCGCCTTCGAATACATCGAGGGCGAGGCCATCCTGCTCTTGCTCAACAAGCAGGGCATCGCCGCCTCCAGCGGTTCGGCCTGCACCTCCGGCTCACTCGAACCCTCGCATGTCATGCGCGCGATGGGCATTCCCTATACCGCCGCGCATGGCACGGTGCGCTTCTCGCTGTCGCGTTACAACACGGCGGAGGAGATCGATCGCGTCATCGCCGCTGTGCCGCCGATCGTGGCGCAGTTGCGCAAGCTCTCGCCGTACTGGGGCGAGAACGGGCCGATCGAGAACCCCGAGCAGGCCTTCGCGCCGGTCTATGCCTGAAATTCCCTGTCCCACTGGAGCGTTTCCATGCTGCTATCTGATTATGAAACCCGCGGCCTGCTGTTCAATGTGAACTTCCGCGAATCCGCCGGCGCGTCCGGCTTCGATGCCTATCGCGGCGAGCTTGTCGTCCGCGAGGGGGAAATCGCCGATGCCCAGGGGCGCCGCAAGCCGCCGCAGGCCGTGCTGAAGCAGGTTGTCCTGCTGTCCGATGCCGAAAAGCTGCACCTTCTGGCCGGCTTTCTGGATGACGTGGCCGATCTGCCCGAGCTTCTGGGCATGTACGGTGCGGATTTCGCCGAAGGCGCCAGCGTCATCCTCTATGCGCGCAACCTGGGCAAGCCGGTGCAGGCGCAGGTGGGGGGCGCGCGTCTGATCGTGATTCCGCTGATCGAGGGCATGGTCTGGAACGAGTTGCTCGACGAGCTGATCCTGGAGAAGGGGGATTTCAAGGGCCAGAGCGCCGGCGAGAAGGTCATGACGGCCAACAACGCACTGGCGGGCTACAAGCCGAAATACGAAACGGTGGAGGCGACCGCTATCCCGGCCCTCGCAGTGGAGGTGCGCTACGAGGCGCGCGGAGCGGTTTAGGTTCGCCACTTCCGCTGTGTGCCAAATGAAAGGGGGCCTTCAGGCCCCCTTCGTCATGCGGTGTTTGTTGCTCGCGGCTGTTCCCGTTCAGACCTTGAATTGTCCGACCAGCTGATTGAGCTTGGCAGCAAGCCGTGACAGCTCATCGCCAGCCACCATGGTCTGCGAGGAGCTTTCCGCGATCTGGTCGATTTCGTTGTCGATGGTCACGATATTGCGGCTGACTTCCTCGGCCACCTGACTTTGCTGCTGGGTGGTATTGGCGATCTCATGCACCATGGCCACGATCCGGGAAACGGCTTCGGTGATATGGTCCAGTGCCTCGCCGGCATTGCTGGCCTTGCTGACCGACAGTTCGGTGTGGTCGTTGCTGCGCTCCATCACATTGACCGCCTCGCGGGCCTGGGCCTGCAGCTGTTCGATCATCGCCTGGATTTCCTGGGTGGACTGCTGGGTGCGGCTGGCCAGACTGCGCACTTCTTCGGCCACGACGGCGAAGCCGCGACCCTGTTCACCCGCGCGGGCGGCTTCGATGGCGGCGTTCAGTGCGAGCAGGTTGGTCTGTTCGGCCACGCTGCGGATCACCTCGATGACCGAACCGACCTGTACGCTGTCCTGTTCCAGGCGACGGATGACGGTTGCGGCCTGGGTTATTTCGTTGGACAGCGTGTGAATGGCCTCGACCACGGCGCGGACTTCGCGCTGACCGGAGAGCGTCAGCTCGCGGGCCTCTCCGGAGACTTCGGCCACATGGCGGGCATTGCCCGAGACCTCCTGCACGCTGGCGGCCATTTCGGTCATGGCGGAGGCGACCTGTGCGCTTTCCTGCTTCTGGCGCTGCACCGCCTGATTGGACTGGTGGGTGATGGTGGACATCTCTTCGGCCGAGGCGGCTACCATCAGGGTGGCCTGACCCACTTCGTTCATGATGCCATGCGTTTTGCTGACGAAGGCGTTGAACGCACGGCACAGGTCGGTCATCTCGTTTCTGCCTTCCTCATGCAGGCGGCAGGTCAGGTCGCCGTTGCCGTGGGCGATTTCATTCATGGCGTTGACGGTCTGCTTGATCGGGCAGACCAGCAGACGGCTGACGAAGATGCTCGCCAGGATGCCGAAGATCAGGAAGGCGCCCATGATGCCCAGCAACAGGAGGTTGACCTGGTTCATATAGGCTTGCCATTCGCTGGCATCGCGAGCGACCTCCACGACCCCCACCGGGGCACCGGAAAAGTCCTTGACCAGTTGGGCAAAGACCGACCAGGTTTTGCCGTCCTGCTCTACCGCGTGGTAGACGCGCTTGCCGTTCATGGCTTCGCGCAGGGCATCCGGACCCAGCATGGAGGCGCCTTTGAGGGTGGAGGCGAACGTTTTGAAATTGCCGCCGTCGGGCAGGTAAAGCGCGACATCCACGCCGTACTGCTTCTTGAAGTTGTCAAAGAACGGCTGGCCGAAACTCATGCCGATCTCGAAGCTGCCGACAGGCTGCCCCTGATGGCTGACGGGCACCACGCCACGAATGCCAAGACCGGCCACGCCATGCTCCAGGCCATAGATCGGCGCGCGGGTCTGGTTGACTTGCACTACTGTCTTGCGGAAGCCGGAGAGGTCGTCACCGAACTTGGCCGGTTGATGCACGCGCAGGAAGGAGGTGGCGGGGGGCGTATGGAACTGGAACTGATCTACGCCGAGCTTGTCCTTGACGGCGTTGAAGGCCTGCTGGGTAATGTCGAGCAGCCCTTCCCGGTCGCCTTCCGCCATCAGCCGGGGCGGGGTTTTCAGATTGGCGATCAGCAGGGCCATGCCCACGGCCGTGCGCCCCTGGGCGTCCAGTTCGGCACTTAAGTTTCTGGCCAGTCCTTCGAGGCGCTCGGTTTCCGCGCGAGCCTGGATGTCCGTCAGCTGACTGTTGATGATGGGAACCAGCAGGGCAATCAGGGCGGCCAGGATGAGTGCGAAGCTCAGAGGGAGGAGTACGGCGAAGCGAAGTTTTTTAAGCATGATCGTCGGTTCCGTGTTGTTCCTTGGCGTGCGGGCATCCGCACACGGCGGCGCTTGAGCTGCGTTCTTTATTAACCCGGCCCGTAAACAGGCGGGGATGATTCGAGGCATGGACGCTTCGGCGCGGCAATAAGCCGGATCAATAACACACAGGGCGAGGCGAAAGCACCGGGAGGTGTTTCCAGGCGCCCGTCATGGGATTTTAGGCTGAATCTCGTGAAATGTTGATTTTTATTGTGGAGAAAATCAGGCGTCGGGGCGGTAGACCCCGATGTTCGATATGCCTTGATCGCGCAGATACTGTCCGTGCAACTGGCTGAGCACACCCCGGTCGCAGTATAGAAGGTAGCGGTGCCCGTCGTCGCGCAGCGAGGAGAACCGGCCGGCGAGGCCAGGGAAGGGAATGTGCAGTATGTCCTGCACGGGCAGCTCGGGCACGGAGAGGGGCGCGCGGGCACGTGCCGCATCGAGTCGAATGTCGATGACCCGGTCGCCCTCTTGCGGGTGGCCGACCGGCGGCAACGGCGGGGCGGCGAGAATGTCATCGAGCAGCCGGCTGACGGGCAGCCAGCGCGCGCGGGCGAGCGCTTCATCCAGAAGGCCCTCTGGCAGCGCCGCTTCGGCATCGAGCACCTCGCGCAGCGGCGCGGCTATGTTCGGCCGGTCGGAAATGACGCCGCAGTACTCGGGCATGCTGGCGGCAAACTCCGCAGTGCCGATGTCGCGGGCGATGCGGATGATTTCGGCCTTGTCGGTGAGCGAGAGCGGGCGCAGCACCAGACGGTGCGGGCTTTGCTCGATGACGGCAAGGTTGTGCAGGGTCTGGCTGGACACCTGAGACACGCTCTCGCCGGTCACCAGTGCCGGGATGCCATGCCGTTCGGCGATGCGGTCGGCGGCGCGTAGCATCAGGCGCTTGAGCACCACGCCCATCAGTCCGTGTTCGACATGCTGCAGCAGCGCGCTCACCACGGTATCGAAGGGGACGCTGTAGAAAAGCAGGGGGCGCCCGCTGCCGTAGCGCTCCCATAGATAATGAGCGAGCTGTTTGACACCCAGCTCATGGGCCACGCCGCCCAGGTTGAAAAAAACGAAATGCGGCACGATACCGCGTCGCAGGGTGAGGTAACTGGCGACGCCCGAATCGAAACCGCCGGAAAGCAGCGACAGCGCCTCGCCGGCCTCGCCCAGCGGATAACCGCCCAGACCGGCGTGTTGTTCGCGGACCATCAGCACCCGGTCGTCGGTGACATCCACCCGCACATTGATTTCCGGATGGTCGAGGCTGACCTTCGCGTCGGGAGCGGCGGCCAGCAGTTGTGCGCCCAGCCAGCGTTCAAGCTCAATGGAGGTGAACGCATGTCGTCCGGCGCGCTTGACGCTGACCCGGAAGCGTCGCCCCGGCAGGCGTGTCGCCCAGGCGGGAACCACCACCTGGGCGATGTCCTCGAAGGTGCTCAGCGGGAAAGCCTCGACATCGAGCACCTGCCCCACCCCCGGCGTGCGGGTCAGCAGGGGGATGCAGGCGTGACGCTCATCGTCCGGCCCATCGACTTCAATGTGATCCCAGCGGCGGATGGCGCGGGCCGTCAGCCCCTCGTGCGTCAGGGCGCGCTGGATGTTGCCTGTGAGGGTGCGTACCATCTTGCGGCGCACGGACGGGCTCTTGATGGTGATTTCGGCGAACAGCTTGAGAATCAGTTTCATGGACAGGAGGGCCACAGTGGTGTGGGCCGGCAAGGGCGGCGGTCGGGTTGGGCGCGCATTGTAACGCAGCCTTCGCCGCTGTCGCCGGCGTGCTGGAAAACTTTTGTTGCGCAGCTGTTTATTTTTCCGGCGAAACGGGTAGAATTGCCGGCTTTCTTGGCGGCGGTCATGATCGCCGCTGCCTAGTCGTTACCGTTTTGGGGAAAAGTGAATGGTCACCATCCGTCTGGCTCGTGCCGGCGCCAAGAAGCGCCCCTTCTACCATCTGGTCGTGACCGACAGCCGTAAGGCCCGCGACAGCGGCGCCTACATTGAGCGCGTCGGTTACTTCAATCCCCTGGCCCGTGGCCAGGAGGCCGGCCTGCAGCTGGAAGCCGATCGCGTCGATCATTGGCTCAAGCAGGGCGCCAAGCCGACCGACCGCGTTGCGGTTCTGCTGAAGAACTACGCCAAGTCGGTCGCTGCTGCCTGATAGGCGCACGAGCGGAAACCGGACATGACGCAAGAAGCGGACGAAATGGTCCTGCTCGGGCATGTGTCCGGTGTGTTCGGCGTGCAGGGCTGGGTCAAGGTGTTTTCCGAAACCCGGCCTGTCGAGGCGATCGGGCGCTATAAACGCTGGTTCCTCGGGCGTCAGGGGCAGTGGCGCGAGTGCAAGGTGCTCGGTTTTCGTCCCAACGGGCGCGGACTCGTGGCCCGGCTGGAAGGCGTCGATGACCGGGATGGCGCGCAAGCCCTGCTCGGGCAGGAAATCGCGGTGCGCCAGGGCGATCTGCCGCGCACGGCGCGCGGCGAGTATTACTGGCGTGATCTGGTGGGCTGCCGGGTGGTCAATGCCGAAGGTGTTGATCTTGGAACGGTCAGTCACTTGGTCGAAACCGGCGCCAACGATGTTCTGGTCGTGTTGGGGGAGCGGGAACGCCTGATTCCCTTCACGCAGGGGCATGCGGTGTGCGCGGTCGATATCGCGGCGCGGCGCATCGAGGTCGACTGGGACGCGGATTTCTGAGCCGCATGCGCATCGAGGTCGTCACGCTCTTTCCGGAGCTGGTGGATTCGGTCGCGCGGCATGGCATGCCCCGTCGCGCGGTGGCCGGTGGGCAGCTGCAGCTTCGCTGCTGGAATCCGCGCGATTACGCCCACGATGTGCATCGCACGGTGGATGACCGCCCCTATGGCGGCGGTCCGGGCATGCTCATGAAGGTCGAGCCCTTGCGCGAGGCCATCCTCGCGGCGCGGGCTGCCTCGCCAGACGCGGCGGTGGTCTATATGAGCCCGCAGGGGCGCGTACTGGATCAGGCCAGGGTGTGCGAGTTTGCGCGCCGCCCGTCGTTGATCCTGGTGGCCGGGCGCTACGAGGGCATCGATGAGCGGGTCATCCTCCGGCATGTCGACGAGGAAATTTCCATCGGCGACTACGTCCTCTCCGGAGGCGAGCTGGCGGCGATGGTGGTGGTGGATGCCGTAGTCCGGCAGTTGCCCGGCGTGCTGGGGCACGCGGATTCCGCCCGGCAGGACTCCTTCATGGAGGGCCTGCTGGACTGCCCGCATTATACGCGGCCGGAGGAAATCGACGGTCTGCGCGTGCCGGATGTCCTGCTTTCGGGGCACCATGCCCAGGTGGCGCGCTGGCGTCTGAAGCAGGCGCTGGGGCGAACCTGGTTGCGCCGACCGGATCTTCTGGCCGCGCGGGAATTGAATGAAGAACAGCGTCGCCTGCTCGAAGAGTTCATCCTTGAACACGAGTCGGGCGGGTTACGGGGAACCTGAAGGGGAAACAACATGAACATCATCCAACAGCTCGAAGCCGAGCAGATGAACCGCGAGATTCCGGACTTCGGTCCCGGCGATACCGTGATTGTGCAGGTCAAGGTGAAGGAAGGCGACCGTGAGCGTCTGCAGGCCTTCGAAGGCGTCGTCATCGCCAAGCGCAATCGCGGCCTGAACTCCGCGTTCACCGTGCGCAAGATGTCCCATGGCGAAGGTGTGGAGCGTGTGTTCCAGACCTACAGCCCGGCGATTGGCGGTATCGAAGTCAAGCGTCGCGGCGATGTGCGCCGTGCCAAGCTCTACTACCTGCGTGGCCGTACCGGCAAGTCTGCGCGCATCAAGGAAAAGCTCTGATTCAGGGCCGCTCCCCTGTCTGGGGTGCGTAAAGGACGCCTCGCGTACTGACGCAAGTCAACGCGGGGCGTTTTCGTCTGCGTCTGGCCGACGTGTCGCCCTTGAAATGTCAGGGTTGCGCCCCCAGCGTTTGCGCTCGGGGGCCGGGGGCGGCTGGAATGTGCCCGGTGCCCTGTTCCATGTCACGAGGAGGAATACCCATGTCCGTTGATGCGCCGGTTGAAACGCTGGAGTTCCAGGCCGAGGTCAAGCAGCTTCTGCGCCTGATGATTCACTCGCTGTATTCCAATCGGGAAATTTTCCTGCGCGAGCTGGTTTCCAACGCGTCCGATGCCTGCGACAAGCTGCGTTTCGAAGCGCTGGGCGATGCCGGCCTTTACGAATCCGATCCGGCGCTGCAGATCGAGGTGCTCTTTGATAAGGACACCAAGACACTCACCGTGCGCGATAACGGCATCGGCATGAGCCGCGAGGAAGTCATCGAGAACGTGGGTACCATTGCGCGTTCGGGGACCAAGGCTTTCCTTGAGGCGCTGGAGCAGGACAAGGCGAAGGATGCCGCCCTGATCGGCCAGTTCGGCGTCGGCTTTTATTCCTCGTTCATCGTTGCCGAGCGCGTGGAGCTACTCACCCGCCGCGCCGGGCTCACCGCCGGGCATGGCGTGCGCTGGGTGTCCGACGGCAGCGGTCAGTACACGCTGGAAACCATCGAGCGCGCCGCGCGCGGCACCGAAGTCATCCTGCACCTGAAGGACGACGCCAGTGAATTTCTCGACGGCTGGCGCCTGCGTCAGATCATCCGCCGCTATTCCGATCACATCACCCTGCCGGTGATGATGCGCAGCGAATCGGAGGAAGGCGGCGAAACGGAGCGGGTGAACAGTGCTTCGGCGCTGTGGGCCCGGGCAAAGTCCGAAATCAGCGATGAGGAATACGCCGAGTTCTACAAGCACGTCGCGCACGACTGGGAGGCGCCGCTGGCCTGGACCCATAATCGTGTCGAGGGTCGCAACGAGTACACCTCGCTGCTGTTCATCCCCGCCCGCGCGCCTTTCGATCTGTGGGATCGCGACCGTATGCACGGCGTTAAGCTCTACGTGAAGCGCGTGTTCATCATGGACGATGCGGAAAAACTCATGCCGCGTTATCTGCGTTTCGTGCGCGGGGTGATCGATTCCAACGACCTGCCGCTCAACGTCTCGCGCGAAATTCTCCAGTCCAGCGCGGTGATCGACAGCATCCGCGCCGGTTCGGTCAAGAAAATCCTGGGGCAGCTTGAGCAGATGGCCGAGAACGAAGCGGAAAAATACGCCACGTTCTGGAAAGAGTTTGGCCAAGTGCTCAAGGAAGGCCCTGCCGAGGATTTTGCCAACCGCGAACAGATTGCCCGCTTGCTGCGTTTTGCCAGCACACAGGACAGTGCCGCCGGTCCGGTGATGTCGCTCAAGGCGTATCTGGAGCGCATGCAGGAAGGGCAGGACGCCATTTACTACATCATTGCCGACACCCTTGCGGCTGCGCTCAACAGCCCTCATCTGGAGGCTTTCCGCAAGAAAGGCCTGGAGGTGCTGCTGCTCAGTGACCGGGTGGATGAGTGGCTGGTTTCTCATCTGCGCGAGTTCGAGGGCAAGCCGCTCAAATCCGTCACCCGCGCCGATGTGAAGCTCGATGAAGAAGACAAGCATCCCGAGGCGGAGCAGGCTGGCGATTTGATAGAGCGCTTCAAGACCGCGCTCGGGGAGAGCGTCAGCGATGTGCGTATCTCCACCCGCCTGGTGGACTCGCCCTCCTGCGTGGTAACCGACGAGCACGACATGAGCCTGCATCTGCAACGTTTGCTGAAGGAAGCAGGGCAGAGCGCGCCGGCCGTGCGTCCCATTCTGGAGTTGAACGTCAGCCACCCGCTGGTCGCGCGACTCAAATCCATCGAGGACGATGCACGTTTCAGCGACTGGGCGCGGCTCTTGCTTGAGCAGGCCATACTGGCCGAAGGTGGCGCGCTCGACGATGCCGCCGGTTTCGTCCGTCGTTTGAACCGGTTGATGAGTTGAAAACCGGAAAAAAGACCCGGAAGGAGGCTCAAAATTATTGCTAGCCTCCTATCGGTTCATGTCATAATTCCGCCACCAAGAAGCAAGAGGACGTCCCCTTGATCCGTCAGAGAACGCTTAAAAACAGCATCCGGGCCACGGGGATCGGCCTCCACACCGGTGAAAAGGTCCGCCTGACGCTGCGTCCGGCGGCGCCGAACACCGGCATCCTGTTTCATCGCATCGATCTGCCGGAGCCGGTCACCATTCCGGGGCACGCGCTCAACGTAGGCGAGACCCAGCTTTCCACTACCCTGGTTCGTGACGGCGTGAAGATCTCCACCGTGGAGCATCTGATGTCCGCGCTGGCTGGGTTGGGCATCGACAATGTGCATGTGGACATCGACGGGCCGGAAATGCCTATCATGGACGGCAGTGCCAGCCCTTTCGTATTCCTGATCCAGTCGGCGGGTATCGAAGAGCAGAATGTACCCAAGCGTTTTATCCGCATCCTGCGCACCGTCCTGGTGCGTGATGAAGATCGCTGGGTGCGTTTCGAGCCGCATGAAGGCTTCCGTGTCGCCATGTCCATCGACTTCAATCACCCGGTGCTCAACCGCACGGCACAGCGCGCCGAAGTGGACTTCTCCTCCACCTCCTTCGTCAAGGAGGTCAGCCGCGCACGCACCTTCGGCTTCATTCGTGATCTTGAAGCCATGCGCAAGCGCAATCTGGCCCTGGGCGGCAGTGTCGAGAACGCCATCGTGGTGGGCGATTATCACATTCTTAACGAAGACGGCCTTCGTTACGGCGATGAGTTCGTCAAACACAAGATCCTCGATGCCATCGGCGATCTGTACCTGCTGGGGCACAGCCTGATCGGCGCCTTCCACGGCCATAAATCCGGGCATGCCCTCAACAATGCCCTGCTGCGCGAGTTGCTGGCGGATCGTACGGCCTGGGAAGAAGTGACTTTTGAAGACACGGCCGATGTGCCAGTCTCCTACCTCAAGCCGGTCTATTCGGCGCACTGACGGTTTCCCCTCCCAGAGGGGCCGTCACAAACACAGCGTTTGGCGGAGAAAGCCGTGCTCTCTCGCCGATACATGCGCGGATGGTCTGACCATGCCGCGCTTTTTTGTTTGAGGTCTCGCCGCCCGCGAGTCCCGGCTCTGCAGGCCCCTTTAGGCCGCAATCCCGCATTTTGTGCCTTTGTGAGGATCTGAAAAACGGTTCGCTCTTGGGTGTTTAGCAAACGAAGGTTTTCTGGATGAGCTTGGGCGTAGGGAATGGCCCTCTTGGGAGCGCCATGGTGCCTCCAAGGGGGATCCGGGAATCCTTCGTCCGGCGCTGAATTGTCCAGAAAACCTTTGTTTTGCAAACCCCCTTAGCGGCACGCTCCATGCAGAAAACCGCTCGCTTAAATCGTCGGAGGGCCGGGCGTGAGTTCGGAAATCGAAAGCCGGGCAGTGGCTGCCTATCTTGGGCTGGCGCTGGGGGATGCGCTGGGCGCGACCCTTGAATTCATGACCCCGCGTGAGATCGTGGCGCAGTACGGCGTGCATCGGCGGATTGTCGGTGGCGGCTGGCTGCGGCTGCGCGCCGGGGCGGTGACGGATGACACCACGATGTCCCTGGCGTTGGGGGAAGCCATTCTGGCGTGCGGCGGGCAGGTCGATGCGCTTAGTGTTGCGCAGGCTTTTGATGCCTGGATGCGCGACAAGCCGGTGGACATCGGCAACACGGTGCGGCGGGGGGTGTTGCATTACCGACAAACGGGGCAGGCTGTTGTCGTGATGGATGAGCAGGCCGCTGGCAATGGCGCCTGTATGCGCGTATTGCCGGTGGCCCTGGCCCTGTTCGGAAAGGAGGAGGCCCATGTGCGCGAGGCGTGCCGAATTCAGGCGCAGGTTACGCACAATAACCCGCTTTCCGATGCCGGAAGCTTCGCCGTGGCCCGTCTGGTTCAGGGCGCCTTGTCCGGGATGGGGCTTGCGCCGCTGCATGCGCAAGTGATACGTCCGCTGATTGAGGAGCAACCCGTGTTCGCTTTTCGTGGGCGGCGTGTGGAAAACCCGTCCGGTTATATCGTCGATACCTTGCGCGCGGTATTCCAGGCCCTGTTCGATAACGACAGCTTCGAGTCCTCCCTGGTGGATGTGGTCAATCGGGGGGGCGATGCGGATACCACCGGGGCTATCGCGGGGATGGTCGCGGGCGCTTTGTATGGATTGGAGGGCTTGCCGGGGAACTGGCTGGCTTCGCTGGATCGGGAAATACGGGTGCGCTGTACCGAGCAGGCGCGGGCGCTGTTGCGCTATTCGCCTCAGTTTCAGGCCGTGGGGCCGCGGTAATACAGAACCATCAGGGTAAGGTCATCGGCGGGTTCGGCGCCTGCTTCGTGGGTATGGACGTCTTCCAGCAGGGCAAGCGCCAATGCCCGTGCGTCGCCAGGGGGCGTATGCGCGAGCCGAGAGGTAAGGCGCGCCTCGCCATACAGCGCACCTGTGGCATTCATGGCTTCGGTGATGCCGTCGGTATACATCACCAGCCGTTCGCCCTGCGCCAGCAGGAGCTGACATGTCTGGTATTCGATGCCGTCCATAGCGCCGGCGGCCGGCTGATGTGGGACGTCCACCCAACGAAGCGTGCTGTCCTTACCGTGGATCAGCGGTGGGTTGTGCCCCGCGCAGGCGTAATCGATGCAACCATCACGGGTGTCGAGGACACCGCAGAACAGGGTGACGAACATGCAGGCTTCGTTGTCGGTCGCAAGATCGCGGTTGACACGGGTGAGCCACTGCCCGGGCGTTTGTTCCCCTTCGGCCACGGCCTTGAACAGGGTTTTGGTGACGGCCATGAAGAAAGCCGCTGGCACGCCTTTTCCCGAGACATCGCCGATGACGAAACAAAAGCGATGCTCGTCAATGAAGAAAAAATCGTACAGATCGCCGCCCACCTCGCGCGCTGGCGTGAGTGTGGCAAAGATGTCGAATTCCTGCCGGTCCGGGAAGGCCGGATACAGTTTGGGCAGGATGCCCATCTGGATTTCATGCGCGATGCGCAGCTCGCTCTCGATGCGTTCCTTGGCGGCGGTGGTGCGGGTCAGGCTGTCCAGGTGTTGTTGCAGGGCTTCTTCCAGACGCAGGAAGGCATCGGCCAGTTGGCCGGCTTCGTCACGGTAGCGCTCGCGCAGTGCGCGCAGGCGGTCCTGTTGTGCCACGGGCAGGACAAAGTCATGTTCGGGAAGGGCTCGGGCATGCTCGGCCAGCGTCACGAACGGGCGCAGCATCCAGCGCACCAGCACTGAGGCGAGCAGTAGTCCCACAAGCAGGATCAAGCCGTTGGTGAGCAATTGGCGCAGGGCGAGAGCGTCGCCTGGTGCTTCCAGCGCGGCCAGGGGTTGGGCGGAAACGATGACCCAGCCCAGCGGGGTAAAGCGGCTGACATGGAAAAGCCAGCGTTCCTGCCCGCGACCGGGGGCGGCAACTTCCAGCTCGATGCGTTGAGGGCGTGGGTTGGCCTCATGGGGCAGATGAAGCAGTAGATCGGGGGCCAGTGCGTGAAGCACGGTCTCCGGCAGGGCATTCTTGCTGGCTGCAGGAGCGATGAGCGGCTCGCCGGCAAGATCAAGGATAACGAAGGCACTGCCGCTGGTGGCGCTGACGTCCTCCAGAATGACGCGCAAGCGTTCGCGCATTTGCGCCAGGCGTTCGTGCATCTGTTTTTCGATGTCGTCGATATAAACGCCGGTCCCGAGGATCCAGTCCCAGGCAACGTCGTGGAAGACATAACCGAGTTTTTCCCGTGCGTCTTCGTCCTGCAGGCGTTTCCATCGGTAGACGAGGAAGCCTTCGCCTTCCTCAAGTGCGATGCGACGGATGTCCTGCAGTACAGGCCGGCCGTCGGGGTCCCGGTAATCGAGCAGGTTGCGGCCTTCAAAGCTTGGGTCGGGATGGGCGATGGCGGTCAGCTCACGGTCGTAGGCGAAGAAGTAGTCATGGTTGCCGAAACGGAGTTTGCGCAGCAGTTCCAGTGCGGCTTGCTGCGCCTGGGCGGGTGTCAGACGCCCCCAGGCGACCTGGCGACGAAATTCTTCCAGTGTCGTGCGCACGAGTCCCGAGAGCTGGCGCAGCTCGTTGCGGCGTGTATCCAGCGCCGTCTGGCGGTCATCCTGCAGCTTGTCGTAGGCCGCTTGCACGAACTGGCCGACTAGATGGTGCACGTTCGCCGTGGCGGTCTCGCTCTGGCGCAGCAGTTCACGATCGACCAGATGTTGCGAGACGAGGGTGATGAGCAGGGTGGACAGGGCCAGCAGCAGGGCATGGGTGCCGGCGAATTTTGCGCGCAACGAAGGGCCGTTCACGGGCGGGACTCAGGCGTGGCGTTCAGGTCCGGACGCAGTTGCAGGCCGTAGCGGCGTACGAGCCAGACCAGGCGCTCGAACAGAACGGTGGCATGGAAAAAAACCGCCTGTTCGGCAAGGCGTGCTGCCATCGCATGCCCACCGGAGGATTCATGCGCAGGCGGGGCGGCCCGTAGCCGCTCCATCAGTTCTGCCTTGTCCCCGGTCAGGCCCAGGAGCAGATCCAGGTCGGTGGACTCACCGCTGGCCTGCGCTTCAGCCAGCGTGACGAGCATCAGGTGCAACGCCTCGCTCAGGCGTGCGGCGCGCTCATGAAGGGGGCTTCCCGGTGTGAGCGAACGCAGCGCGTCGGTGTAGTCATTCAAGCTGTCGAGCAGGTCGCTCAGCAAGCTGTTGCGCGCCTGAGCGCGGATGACGCGATTGAGGTCGTCCCGGTCACGGTTGCGGTCGAGCAGTTCGGTAATGAAAGTGGCGATTTCGCGGTTGACCGAGATCAGCGCACCATGCAACACGGGCCGGGGCGTGGCATGGATACCCTCCTCGCGAACTTCGTCCAGGTAGTCGGGCAGGTGTCCGAGTTGCCGCTGTTGCTCGCTGCGCACCAGATCGAGCGCGGTGTCGGGGTCATCCAAGGCCTGTTCATAGATGAACTGGGGTCGGGCGAGAGTTTCCTCCTGCGTGGGGGGCGACAAACGTTCCACCAGGCGGGTGGCGCGTTCCCCCGCGATCCCGAGCAGCAGGGTGGAAACGAGCTGGAACAGCAGGTAAACCCAGGCCGCCTGCACACTGATGTCGTTCGATAACCACTGGATCAGCGCTTTGATGAGCGGAATGTCCAGCCCGTTTTCCAGGGCAAAGAGCAGGAGCATGGCCGCTACCCCGACGAGCTTGTACAGCCCCTGGTAGAGCGCGAGCTGTTTGGGGGTGCCGCGCAGGTTGGCAGTCAGCAGCCACAAGCTGGCGGCCGAACCCAGTCCGGCCCCATAGATGACCATCAGGGTCTGATCCATGGTAAACAGGCCGACACTGGTCATCGCTACGGCAACCACTGAGACGGTGGCTGAGGATTGTGCAAGCAGGGTGAGCACCGCTCCGATAAGGAACAGCAGCACGTAGGACTGGCCGGACAGGGCGAGGAAGTCGCGGACTTCCGCCATGCTCTTGAGCGGCGCGGCACCGTTTTTGATGAATTCCAGGCCCAAAAACAGCACGCTGATGCCCAGCAGCGCGCCGGCGATGTGCCGGTAGCGGGTGGATTTGTCGATATTGAAATAGTAGGCCATGCCCACCAGGCCGAGCAGGTAGAGCACGAAAAGGTGGATGTCCAGGGTGGCAACCATGACCAGCGCCGAGGTGCCGACATTAGCCCAGCCAACCACAGGCATGGCACGCCTTGCCTCGATCAGCCCGGCGGTAGCCAGGTTCATCATGATGAACGCGACGGCGTTGGTCGACTGGGTGATGGCGCCGGCCAGACTACCGAGCAGGGCGGCGGCGGCGGGATGTGCCGTACCTTTCATGACCAGCATGCGAAAACGCCGGCCGGTCATCTGTTTGAGATGGGCGCCGATCAGTTTGACGCCGATGAAGAACATGCCCAGGCCCGCGAACAGGCTGGCGAGGATATCGACCAGCATCTCAGGCAGCGTCCTTAAGCTGGCAAGGGGGGAAGAGGTGACGGCTCATGTTCAGGAAGAAAAGGCCTGGCGGGCGCTTTCGGCATCCGGGTGAACCGCGATGATCGACAGGAATCCACTGATTTCGAAGACTTCCCGCAGTGCGGGTTTGAGGGCACACAGGGCGAAGGCGCCCGAGCGTGCACGGCTTTTCTTGGCGGCCATCAGGAGCACGCGCAAGCCGGCACTGGAGATATAGTCCAGACGGGTGAAATCGACGATCACGCGAGGGTGGGACTCCACCACGCTGAGCAGGTATTGTTCGAGCAGGGGGGAGGTGGTGCTGTCCAGGCGTCCGCTGACGTGAACGACTTGGGCGTCGGTAAGGGTTTCGTCGGTAATGTGCATGGGCAGGCGTCCTTCGGCTCAGGTTCGGTAGGGCTGTCGTTCAGCCGATGTGCTGGATGAGGGGGGCGTTGCGGCACGTGCGCGGTACGCTCTTAAGGCGGCCTCGGGTACCGCTTCAGCGTTCCAGTAGACGCGGCATCAGTTCGACCATATTGCAGGGGCGGGTGCGGTAGTCGAGCTGGCCCTGGATCAGACGGTCCCAGGCGTCGCGGCAGGCGCCGGAGGAGCCGGGCAGCACGAAGATATAGGTGCCGTTAGCCACGCCGGCCGTGGCGCGTGATTGCAGGGTGGAGGTGCCGATGTCGGCCCAGGACAGAAAGCGGAACATTTCGCCGAAACCGTCGATTTCCTTGTCCAGCAGCGGGCGAATGGCTTCAGGTGTGCCGTCGCGCCCCGTCAGTCCCGTGCCTCCCGTGCTGATGATGACCTGCACGTCCGCATCGGCGACCCATTCGGAAACCACGGCACGGATCGCGTAGATGTCGTCGCGCACGATGCGCCGCGCATGGAGGCGGTGACCGGTGTTCTCAAGGCGCTCGACCAGCGTCTGCCCGGAGGTGTCGTTCTCCAGCGTGCGCGTGTCGGAGACGGTTAATACGGCGATGTTCAGCGGGATGAAGGCGCGTTCGTTGCTCATGACGTCCTCTCAGAGGGTGTTTACAAAGTAAATGTTTGTTGCGCGACAGTGGGCACCCGCTTGCAATTCGGGTGGTTCGAAGTGCGTTACATGAGGCGGGCGAAACAGGGTGCAATCCTGTCTCAAAGCGGCTTTCAGGAACCGTTGAAGTGGTTTTTCGCCCGCTTTGAGGCTTAGCCTTTCGAACATGCGCCAGTGCGTGCGGGCGAGTACATTTCTTTGCTTGCTCAAAGAAAGGTACCAAAGAAAGGGCACCTCCACGGAGGCGCCCTTCGGGCAAGCCATGGCCGGGGACGGCCCGGTCTCCACAACCCCGGCCATGGCGCCTCCAAGGGGGCTGGGAATCCTTCGTTTGGTGCTGAATTGTCCGCAACACTTTTTTTGTAAACACCCTCTCAGGCATGGGGGGCGGGTGTGATGGCAGATTTCAAGCGCCCGGTTCCCCGCCCGGTTCCTCAGGGTGGGCGGGCGGTGGATCGGGGGGCTCGCCCCGTGCGCACTTGAGGCAGGCCAGGGCGTGCCCCAGCATGGCGCGGCGTCCTTCGGCATGGGTGACCCAGGGGCGCAGTATCCATGGGGGATCGTGTCGCACATGCTGGTTGTGCCCGCAGGCCAGACGCGCCACCCAGTGATTTTCCTCGTCACGATGGTAGCCGACGATGGCGCGGGGCGGGCCTGGTTCGGGCATCGGCTCATCCTTGCCGGCGGGCCTCAGGCCGGTTCGCCCCACAGGTCATGCTCATCGGCTTCGACGATCTCCACCTCCACCAGGTCGCCCGGCAGGAGGTCGGTGCCGCCGTCCAGGAAAACATTGCCATCGATTTCCGGGGCGTCGTAAGGGCTGCGCGCGATGGCGCCTTCCTCGTCCACTTCATCGACCAGCACGGTCATGACCTGTCCGACACGGGACTGGAGCTTGGCGGCGCTGATGCGTGCCTGCACTTCCATGAAGCGCTCCCAGCGTTCCTGCTTGAGCGTTTCGGGAACCGCGCCGGGCAGGTCGTTGGCCGGGGCGCCTTCCACCGGGGAGTACTTGAAGCAGCCCACGCGGTCCAGTTGTGCCTCTTCGAGGAAGTCCAGCAGCTCGCGGAAGTCGTCCTCGGTCTCGCCAGGGAAGCCGACGATGAAGGTGGAGCGTAGCGCGATGTCCGGACACATGGCTCGCCAGGATTTCAGGCGCTCAAGTACGTTCTCGCTCGATGCCGGGCGTTTCATGGCCTTGAGGATGCGCTGATTCGCATGCTGGAAGGGGATGTCCAGATAGGGAAGGATGTGCCCTTCGGCCATCAGCGGGATGACATCGTCCACGTGCGGGTAGGGGTAGACATAGTGCATGCGCACCCAGAGGCCCAATTCGCCCAGCGCCGCTGCGAGCTCCTGGAAGCGGGTGCGTACCGGTCGGCCGCCCCAGAAGTCGAGCTTGTAGCGCAGGTCCAGACCGTAGGCGCTGGTGTCTTGCGAGACGACCAACAGTTCCTTTACTCCGGCGTTGGCCAGATTTTCGGCCTCGCGCATGACATCGCCGATGGGCCGGCTGACGAGATCCCCGCGCAGCTGGGGAATGATGCAGAAACTGCAGCGGTGATTGCAGCCTTCGGAAATCTTCAGATACGCGTAATGGGCTGGTGTGAGCTTGACGCCTACGTCGTTTTCGCGCGGCGGCGGGATGAGATCCACGAAGGGGTCATGCGCCGGGGGCAGGTGTTGATGCACGGCATGCATGACTTCCGCGTAGGCATGCGGACCGGTGACGGCCAGCACGTTCGGATGCCGTGCGCGCACCAGCTGTCCGTCGTCGCGCCCGCCCAGGCAGCCGGTAACGATCACCTTGCCATTTTCGTTCAGGGCCTCGCCGATGGCATCAAGCGATTCCTCGACGGCTTCATCGATGAAGCCGCAGGTGTTGACCACCACGAGGTCGGCGTTGGCGTAATCGCCCACCGTGGCATACCCCTCGGCGCGCAACTGGGTGAGAATGCGCTCGGAATCGACCAGGGCTTTGGGGCAGCCCAGCGAAACAAAGCCGATGCGCGGGGCGTGCTCAGAGTTCATCGAGACCGATTTCCGTCAGGGCGCCGTCCGGAGTCTGGCGATGGGCCTTGAGATTGTTCTCGCGGGCGAAGCCGAGCACCTGCGCGAACAGGTTGGGGGTTTCGGTCTTGAGCACAGGCTCAATGGCCAGGCATTTCTCGCCCTGGATCATCACGGGGTGCAGCCGCGAGGAATACACCAGGCGATGCTGGTCGAAGGTGGCGTCCCAGCTGGAGATGCGATCAATCCAGTCGCTGGGGCGGAAGCGTCGTCCGCTTTGCGTGACGCTCTCAATGATGTAACGATATGACTGTTCCATTTCCATGGTCAATCGGCCAAGGCCGTCAGGAAGTTGCAATTGAGCGCGGATTTTATGTCTTTTCGCCCGGTGGCGCACCTGCGCTTTGCCGTAGTGGCGTTGTTCTTTTTGACCTGCTTCATTTCGGTGCGCGCAACGGCCGCCGGTGATCCGCCAGCAAAGGCCGGCGTATCCCCCGAACACTATGCCCTGATGCAGTTCGGCAGCACCTCGCTGCCCTTGCCGGGTGGGATCGATGTTCCCGTGGAGCGCTTCGCCGCAGACAGTCGGAGTGTGGTTTTGTGGCTGCCTTCCGAGCGCGGCGTGCAGGGTGGAATGAAGCGGCTGGCGCAGGGGCTGGCGGAAGCAGGCCAGGAGGTGCTCATCGCCGATGTGTTTGCAGGCTGGATGCTGCCGCCGACCGACCAGAGCCTGCGTGAGCTGCCCGTGCCGGAGCTGGCGAGTCTGATCGATGCGGTCGTCGCGGTCAGTGGCAAGCCTGTGCTGCTGATGTCCCATGATCGTGGCAGCGGTCCCCTGCTTGCCGCGCTGCGTGAATGGCAGCGGCTTCACCCGCGCGACGAGCGGGTTCGTGGCGTCGTGCTGATAACCCCCAACCTGTTCGTGCGTACGCCTGATCCGGGCGAGTCGGGCGTGCTGCTGCCCATCGCGTCGGCCACCAACCGCCCTGTCGCGCTCATTCAGCCGGAGCTTTCGCCTACCTACCTGCGTCTGCCTGCCCTGACCGAGGCCCTGCAAAAGGGCGGGGCGCGGGTTTATCAGATGGGGCTGCCGGAGGTGCGTGACCGCTTCTTTTTCCGTCCGGATGCGACCGAGGTGGAGCAGGCCGTGGCCGGGATGATGCCCGACAAGCTGCGTCAGCTCGTCGGCTTGCTCGAACACGAATCCCTGGCGGCGGAGGCGGCGCCCCTGGTCGACGTGGATGCGCCGGTCAGCGCGGAGCGGCGCCGGGGGCTGGCGCCCTATGCCGGCAAGGATGCGATGAGTCCGCCCGCCCTGCGCTTGCGTGATGCCGAGGGTGTGGAGCATGACCTGAGCGCCTTGCGCGGCAAGGTCGTGCTGCTTAATTTCTGGGCCAGCTGGTGTCCGCCCTGCCTGCATGAAATGCCCTCGATGGAGCGGCTGGCCGCCCATGCGGGCGAGCGTCCCTTCGCCATCGTGGCGGTCAATCTGGGCGAGTCGCCCGAGCGTATCCGTGCCTTTATCCAGAAGGTGAACGTAGGCTTCCCGATCTGGCTGGATCCGGACAAGGCATCCGCTCGACGCTGGAATGTGTTTGCCTTTCCCACCACGTACCTGCTCGATCATGAGGGGCATATCCGCTACGCGGTGGCGGGGGGGATTGAGTGGGATGAGCCCCAGGTGCTGAGTGTGGTCGATGGCTTGCTGAAGGAGGCGCAATGAGCGAGCTGCTGATCGTCAATACCGGCGGTACATTCAACAAGCGTTACCGGGAGATCGAGGGGGATCTGGCCGTACCGGCGGATGAGCTGGCGCTGGAGGGTATGCTTGTACATTTTCGCGGCAACGTGGATTACCGCCTCATCGGCCTGATCCACAAGGATAGCCTGGAAATGAAAGAGGCCGACCGTGCCCTGCTGGCCCGGCGGATCAATGAGGAGGCGCACGCGCGGATTCTGGTGGTGCACGGGACGGACACCTTGCACCAAAGTGCTGCCTTTCTGGAGGCGCAGTGTCCAGGGCGGCGCATTGTACTGACTGGGGCGATGCGGCCGGCGGCTTTCGCTGACAGCGATGCCATGATGAATTTCGCGATGAGTTATGGATTTCTGATGGCGGACAGGGCGCCGGGCGTTTTCATCGGCCTGCATGGCTTGGTGAGGCCGCATGGGCAGATAAGCAAGGACCGGATGGCGGGCGTTTTCCGGGCGTGCTGAGGCTTTCGTGAGTCTTGCCGAAGCGGCTGGATGAGGCAGGATGTGCCGAGTTGAAAAAGGGCCTTCCGGCCCTTTTTCACTCTTCCTGTTCTGTTACAGCGGTGAGCTGATGGAAACGGCGCCGCGGATCTGGCCTTCCTGGTAGCCGATGGCCTGATCGTTCGGGTAGAGGGCGTCAATCTTGGCCTTGACCTCCGGCTTGACTTCGCTGCCGTGGCAGTTGAGGCACAGCGCGGCGGTGCCCAGTGCCTTCATATACCGCAGCTGGGATTTGCCGTTGTTTTCCACCACTTCGTAAAACTCCATTTCATCCGGGGATTTGCCGGCGGCACGTTGTTCGTCAAATTTCGCCAGAACGGTGCTTTCCCACGCATCGGGGGCTTTGGCGCGCGGCTTCAGGCTGGTGCGATGCACATCCCAACCGGTTTTGCCGGACAGGTCGGCGGCAATTTCAGGGGCGCGCTTGTGGCAGATGTCGATGGCGTTGACCGGGCCACCCTCTTTCATCGCGGCCTGAAGCTCCTGGCGCAGGGTGCCGCCGAATTCCTTGACCACAGCGCGGTGTTCGGCCACACGGGCGTTGATGGTCGCCTCGTCGGCCGCCTGGACAGCGGGCAGTCCCATGGCGAGGGACAGGGCAAGGGCGAGCAAACTACGGTTCATGGGGTTCTCCTCGGTTTTTTGGGGGGGCAGCCCCCCCTCCGCGGCGAACGGCTCCGCCAGAAGGGGGGGGAAGCGCTGAAATTCAGCTTAGAACGGAATCCAGGACGGATCGCGGGTGAAATGCATGTAACCGACGTTGGCTCCCAGACGGATGCCCACGCCGACGCGGATCGGGGCGATGGTGATCTTCTGGGTGCTGTTGTAGCTCATGCCCATGCCGCCGACGAAGTAGGCGCTGCCGGCCACGCCGGGGAAGCGCTGGTAGATGAGGTCCGGATCCTGCAGGTTGTAGATGAGCATGAAGACCTTGCCGGCATTGGCGCCGGCATCCAGGCCCAGGCTCGGCCCCTGCCAGTAGATACGCCGCGATTCGCCGCTTTTGGTGATGAGTTCGCCGTGACCGTAGCGCACGCCCACGGCCAGCGCACCGCCACCTTCCTCGCCCCGGATGAAGGCATTGGGGCGGCCATGGTCCTTGAAGGCGCGGTCGATCAGTTCGGCGACCTTTTCGGCACTGGTGCCCAGAAAGTCGGCGGCGGCACGGGCGCTCGCGTCCTTGTCGTAGGTGTCATGCGTGGCTTGCTCGGTGACCGGCAGGTTCGTTGCCGGTGCCGTTTGGGCCTGTGTGCTGTCGGTGGCGGGTGCAGTGGCGCAGCCGCCGGCGCCCAGGGTAAACAGGAAAGCGATCAGGGTCTTGGTAGGTAGAGAGAGGTTCATGGTCGTCCGTGTAGGGCTTGCGTTGACTCAAAAATCTAGCATAACGGCTGGGGCGTTGCTTGACAGCCGGCGCGTATCGGGAAATAGTCGCGCGTTTGTTGTGTGTCGTACTGCAGGAGGTCGGGTCGCATGAGCATCAAGTCGGATCGCTGGATACGCCGTATGGCGCAGTCCCACGGCATGATCGAGCCCTTCGAGGCCGGCCAGATCCGTCAGGTCGGGGGACAGAGTATCGTGTCCTACGGTACGTCGAGTTACGGGTATGACGTGCGTTGCGCGGATGAGTTCAAGGTGTTCACCAACATCAACAGCACGATTGTCGATCCCAAGGCTTTCGATGAGCGCAGTTTCGTGGACATCAAGTCCGATGTCTGCATTATCCCGCCGAACTCCTTCGCGCTGGCACGCACGGTGGAGTACTTCCGCATTCCGCGCAGCGTGCTGACCATCTGCCTGGGCAAGTCCACGTATGCACGCTGCGGCATTATTGTCAATGTCACGCCGCTGGAGCCGGAGTGGGAGGGGCATGTGACCCTGGAGTTTTCCAATACCACGCCGTTGCCCGCCAAGATCTACGCCAACGAAGGGGTGGCGCAGATGCTGTTCCTGGAATCCGACGAGATCTGCGAGACGTCTTACGCCGATCGCGGAGGGAAGTACCAGAGGCAGCAGGGCGTGACCCTGCCGCGCACCTGACGCCGGTATTTTTAGAGCATCCGGTGCGTGTTGTCCGTGCGCGGGTTCATCGTCAGTCGCGCAAGGAGATGACCGGCCAGCCCTGACGGTGGGCATGGTGGGTCAGGATTTCGTCGGGGTCCACCGCCACGGGGTGCGTGACCTGTTCCAGTAGCGGGATGTCGTTGCGCGAATCGCTGTAAAACCAGGTTTCTTCTGCCTCACACCCGCTTTGCGCCAGCCAGGCGTGCAGGGCGCGCACCTTGCCTTCCTGAAAGGTCGGTATTCCTAGATAGTCGCCGGTGTAGCGTCCGTCGCGCATGGCCGGTCGGGTGGCGAGCAGCTCATCGACGCCGAAGCGCGCGGCAATAGGCTCGGTCACGAAGTGGTTGGTGGCCGTGATGATAAGCAGGGTGTGACCGCGGGCGCGGTGGGATTCCACCAGTTGCTGCGCCTGCGGCAGGATGATCGGTTCGATCTTCTCGCGCACGAATTGCTCCCGCCAGCGCCACAGCACGTCCGGTTCGTGCTCGCTCAAGGGGCGTAGCGAGAAGCGCAGGAAGGCGTCGATGTCCAGCGTGCCTGCCTTGTAAGCCTCATAGAATGTGCGGTTGGCCTCTTCGTAGCGGTCGCGGTCCACCACGCCGGTATCGACCAGAAACTGGCCCCAGAGGTAGTCGCTGTCGCCGGCCAGCAGGGTGTTGTCGAGGTCGAAAATCGCAAGGGACATGAAAAGCTCCGTCGATGGACGATTTGCCGGGTTGTGGGGCTGTTTTCGGTTGTGAAACAATACAGACATTCTAACGTGATTCAGGGCGGCGAGGTTCGACGTGATCGACTCGGACGGTTATCGCCCCAATGTGGGCATCATTCTGTGCAACCAGGACCGTCAGGTCTTCTGGGGGCGCCGTGCCGGCCAGGATTCGTGGCAATTTCCCCAGGGCGGGATACGGCGCAACGAGGCGCCTGTGCAGGCCATGTACCGCGAACTGCATGAGGAAACCGGTCTGCGTGCCGAGCATGTGCAGCTCATCGGCTGCACGGAAGGCTGGTTGCGCTACAAGCTGCCTTCCTCGCTGGTGCGCCGTCATTCACGACCGGTCTGTATCGGTCAGAAGCAGAAATGGTTTCTCTTGCGCCTGGTCGGTTCGGAGAGCGCGTTCTCGCTCGACAGCAATCCACGGCCCGAGTTCGACGACTGGCGCTGGGTGGAGTACTGGTTGCCGATGCGAGAGGTGGTGTACTTCAAACGTCAGGTGTATCAAAGCGCGCTGGACCAGCTGGCGCCCTTGCTGTTCGGTGCGTCCGGGCGCGAGGCGTTGGTGATGAGCATCGACGCGGAGTCTCCTGATGCTTGACCAGCTGCGCCACATCGTTACGGAAGTCGGCACCTCGCCCGATCTCAAGCGCGCGCTGGACGTCATCGTGCGGCGTGTGCGCGATAGTCTGGCGGTGGATGTCTGCTCGGTGTACCTCGTGGCGCGCGATAGTGGCGGCGAGGCGCTGGATTGCCTGGCGCTGCAGGCCACGGAGGGGCTGCATGCATCCGGGGTGGGGCATGTTTCGCTGGGCTATGACGAAGGCTTGGTCGGACTGGTAGCGACACGCGCCGAGCCGATCAACCTGCAAGATGCGCCCTCGCATCCGCGCTACAAGTTCATCCGCGACATCGGTGAGGAGCCGTACTACGCCTTCCTGGGCGTGCCCATCGTCCAGCGTGGCGACATGCTTGGCGTGCTGGTGGTGCAGTCGCGCGAGAACCGGCGCTTCTCGGACGAGCAGGAATCCTTTCTGGTTACGCTCGCCGCCCAGCTGGCCGGCGCAATCCGGCAGGCCGAGGCCAGCGGTGAGGTGTTCCGCTTGCGTGGCAATGCGGAACTGACACCTGCTTCGTTTCAGACCCTTGGCCTGCCCGGCTCTCCGGGGGTGGTGTTCGGTAGCGCTCTCGTGGTCTACGATGCGGCGAGTCTGGAGGCCGTCCCGGACCGGGAGGTCGAGGATGCCGAAACCGAAGTTGCCGCCCTGCGTCAGGCTGTGGAAGCGGTCAAGCTGGAGTTTCGCCAGCTCAAGGCCGATCTTTCACGCCTGTTGCCCGGTGAGGAGCAGGCGCTGTTCGATGCGTTCGTGATGATGCTCTCCGGCGACAGCCTCATGGACGGCGTGATCCAGCGCATCCGGGCCGGCTCCTGGGCGCCCGCCGCCCTGCGCGACACGATCCGTGAACATGCCGCCGTGTTTGAAGGCATGCAGGACGACTATCTGCGCGAGCGCGCCGAGGACGTGCGCGATCTGGGCGCGAGGATTTTGAGCAAGCTGCAATCGGCGACGCCCATCGAGCGGCGGTTTGCCGAGCGCATCATCCTGGTCGGGCGCGAGCTGTCGGCCTCGCATCTGGCCGAGGTGCCCACGGACCGTCTGGTGGGTATCGTGTCCACCCGGGGCTCGGGTTCGTCGCACCTGGCCATCCTGGCGCGCGCCCTGGGCATTCCCGCTGTCATGGGAGCGACCGAGCTGCCGGTGGGGCAGGTCGACGATCAGGAAATCGCCCTGGACGGTTACCGTGGTGCGGTCTTCGTCCGGCCGACCGGCGCCTTGCGCGAAGAGCTGTTGCGCCTTGCGCGCGAAGAAGCCCAGCTTTCCCAGGATTTGAAAGGCTTGCGCGATCTGCCGGCGCAGACGCCGGACGGCGTGCGCGTCAGCATGCTTGTCAATATCGGTCTGCTGGCCGACATGGCGCCGTCGCGCAATGTGGGGGCGGAAGGCATCGGCCTGTACCGTACCGAGATTCCCTTCCAGATTCGTCATCAGTTCCCCGGCGAGGAGGACCAGCGGCGTATCTATCGTGAGGCCCTGGACGCTTTTGCTCCGTATCCGGTCATCCTGCGCACCCTCGACGTGGGAGGCGACAAACCGCTGTCCTATTTTCCCATCGAGGAGGACAACCCCTTCCTGGGCTGGCGCGGCATCCGTCTGGTGCTCGACCACCCGGAAATCTTCCTTACTCAGTTGCGCGCCATGCTCAAGGCCAATATCGGTCTGGGGAATCTGAGCATCCTGCTGCCAATGATCAGCGGGGTGACGGAGCTGGATCTGGCCCTGACCTATGTGCACCAGGCGCTCACGGAGCTGGCGGAGGAAGGCTGGGCAGTGGCCCGGCCGCCGGTGGGGGTGATGATCGAGGTGCCTTCGGCGGTCTATCAGATTGACGCCATTGCCCGGCGGGTGGATTTCCTGTCCGTGGGGACCAACGACCTGACCCAGTACCTTCTGGCAGTGGATCGCAACAATGAGCGTGTGGCCAGCTTGTATGACGCGCTGCATCCTGCCGTACTTTCCGCCATTCGTGCCATTGCCGAAGGCGGGGCGCGGCAGGGCAAGCCCGTGAGTGTCTGCGGCGAGCTGGCGGGGGACCCGATGGGCGCCTTGCTGCTTTTGGGCATGGGCATCCATTCGCTGAGCATGAGTGCAGGCAGCTTGCCGCGTATCAAATGGGTCATTCGCAGCGTTCCGCATGCGCGCGCCCGTCGCCTGCTTGATCAGGCCCTGTCCTGCGAGGAGCCGCTGGAGGTGCGTGCCCTGATTTTCGATGCACTGGAGTCTTTCGGTCTGGGCGGGTTGGTGCGTGCTGGGCGTTAAGTTTTTATCGCCCCTGTTTTGTCGGTTTTACGACAGGGAGCGGGGTTTTCCTGCCGATTTGCGCATCAACATGCCGGCTTTATCGTGTTTTTCTCCTGGTCCGGTAATTGCGTATCCCTGATGCGGATTGCATTTTCGTTGCAAAGCGATTTGGGAATCATTATCATTTTTTGCGTAACATCGGCGGGTATAGCGTCGTTGTCGTATCGAGGAGATTGCCATGAACCTGTCCAGCCTGCGTTGTGGTGAACTGGCCGCCGTGACCGGACTGCCTGCCGACCAAGCCTTGAGTCAGCGTCTGTCCGCCATGGGAGTGGCCCTGGGAAAGACCGTAAGGCTGGTGCGTCGTGCTGCACTGGGCGGTCCCCTGCAGCTGCGGGTCGGCAATACCGAGTTTTTTCTCCGTCAGCGCGATGCTGCCGCTATCGAAGTGAGCCGTAGCGGATGAGGCGTGTCGCCCTCATCGGCATGCCCAATACGGGGAAATCCTCCCTTTTCAATCGCCTGACCGGCGCCAGCGCCCGGGTCGCCAACTGGCCCGGCATGACCGTGGACATTCTCAGCGCACGCCTTTTGCTGGGAGCAGATATGGTCGAGGTAGCCGATCTGCCCGGTATCCATGATCTTTCCGGCGCCTCCGAGGACGAGCGTGTCTCGCGGCAGGTGCTGGAAACCTTGCCCGTCGACGTGGCTCTGGTGGTGGTCAACGCGACCCAGATCGAACGTCAGCTTCCCCTGGTTTTGAGCGTGCACGCGCTTGGTTTGCCCATGGTCGTGCTGCTGAACATGAGTGACGAAGCCGAGCGTTTTGGGGTGCGCATCGATCGTGAGCGCCTGTCCTCTGCACTGGGTGTGCCGGTCATCGCGGTCAATGCACGCAAGGGAAGTGGGCTGGGCGAGGTAAAGCGCGCCTTGGTGACTACCCTGCGTGAGACGCGTGCACCGGATCCGGCGATGATCCGTGAACGTCTGGGGCAGACGCCGCCGGGTATCGAAACTTCCGTGGCGGCGCTGGTGGCCGAGGCGGTATCTCAGCCGGTGGAGTTCTCCGACCGGATGAGCGAGCGGCTGGATCGTTTCCTTCTGCATCCCTGGGCGGGTATTCCGCTGTTTCTTCTGGTGATGCTCCTGGGCTACCAACTGGTGTTTGCGCTCGGCGCACCCTTGCAGGATGCCCTGGAGCAGTTGCTCGAATTCGTCCGTGGCGGGTTGCTGGAACCCCTGCAGGGCGTGTTGCCCGCTTTTGCTTACGGCCTTTTGGTTGAGGGCGTGTTCGATGGGGTGGGGACGGTTGTCACCTTTGTGCCCATCGTGATTCTGTTCTTCCTGTTCATGGGTATGATCGAGGACAGCGGCTATTTGTCGCGCATTGCCTTTCTCATGGACGGGCTGATGGCGCGCATGGGGCTGGACGGGCGCGGGTTTGTGCTGATGCTCATGGGTTTGGGGTGCAATGTGCCCGCGTTGATGGGAACGCGTGTGATCCGTTCACGCGGTTTGCGCCTGCTGACCATGATGCTGATTCCTTTCTCGCTGTGTGCGGCACGCCTGCAGGTTTTCCTGTTTTTCATCGCTGCCTTGTTCATGCCGGCCACCGCCGGTCTGGTGCTGTTCAGCCTGTATCTGGTCAGCTTGCTTGCCGCGTTCCTGACAGCCCTGATCTTCCGCGGACGTCTGCAAGGCTGGGAGCCACTGGTGCTGGAGTTGCCCCCGTACCGTCTGCCTGCGGTGCGTAACGTGCTGATGCGTGGCTGGATCGAGGTGCGGCATTTTCTGGCACGGGCCAGCGTGTTCATCGTGCTCGGGGTGATGCTGATCTGGATGCTCACCCACTACCCGGCCGGTGTCGAAGTGGCGGGCCCGGAAAGCTGGGCGGGGCAACTGGGGGTGCTGCTGGCTCCGGTGATGGAGCCGATCGGCATCGATCCGGCCTTGTCGGTGGCCCTGCTGTTTGGTTTTGTAGCCAAGGAAGTGGTGCTGGGCGGTCTGGCCGTGATTTACGCGGTACAGGAAGACGGGCTGGGCACCGCCATCGCAGCACAGGTGGATTGGGTGCAGGCTTACAGCTTCATGTTGTTCCTGCTGCTGTACACCCCTTGCGTGTCCACCCTCGCTACTCTGCGTGCCGAAGCGCGCAGCCTGCGTTTCACGGTGGGGGTCACCCTGTGGTCGTTGTTGCTGGCCTGGAGCGTCAGCTTTCTCTTCTATCAGACAGCCCGCTGGCTGGGCGCTTGAGTGCCTGGGTGTTTGATAAACGAAGGTTTGTTGGACGAAAGTAGTCGGAAGGGAAGGCCCCCTTGGGACCGCCATGGCCGGGGCCGCTCCGACTGAGCCGGTCTCCACAACCCCGTCCATGGGGGCTCCACGGGGGCTGGGAATCCTTCGTCCGACGCTGAATTGTCCAACAAACCTTCCCTTTTTAAGCGTCCTCTCGGAAAGCGGCTGAAATTCTGAGCGCCAGCGGAACCCCCTGTTTCGCTTGATCGGCGCTCGCTTCACGCGCCGAGCATGCCCTTGAGGAGCTCTTCTACCCGCGTGGCGTCAATGATGCCGATTTTCTGATAAGCAATCTGTCCCTTGGCGTCGAGCAGGAAGCTGGTCGGTGTCAGGCGGACATTGCCAAAGGCGCGTGCGGCCGCGCCACCGCTGTCCAGGGCGATGGTATAGGGGATGGCGCGTTTTTCCGTCAGGGCGCGGACCTGGGCGGGTGGGTCGTAATCCATGGCTACACCAAGCACCGTGAGTCCCTTGCCCGTGAAGCGCTGATGCAACTGACTGAGCAGCGGGATTTCTTCCACGCAGCCGGGGCAGGTGGTGGCCCAGAACGTGACCAGAAGCGGGCGGCCGAGCAGTTCGCTCAGGGGCAGGCTCTGGCCATCGAGCCGGGTGAGCTTGATGCCGGCAAAATCGTTCTTGGGCGCGCAGGCCGCCAGTGTGGCGCCCAGGCTGCCCGCCAGGGCGGCCTGTCCGGTCAGTCGCAGGAAGGTGCGTCGATGCATGCGGTTTCTCGTCTCGTTCAAAAGGATGTGGAGTGTGACCGCGTGCGAGGCGCGCGGTTTCATGAATTCAGCTGCCGGTGGCGTCGATCATCTCGCGGGTCAGCACACCGAAGGCCCGGCGCTCGTCGCGCTGGGTGACGCGTCGCACATACAATGCGTGGGCGCCTGCGCGCCGCAGGGCCAGTTCGGCCTCGCGCAGGGTCATGACCAGATCGGCGGGCGCAACGCTCAGACCCGTGCCGTTGAGGGTGGATAGGTCGAATTTTTCCTGTTCCGGGGCCTGAGCCAGGGTCTGCTGCAAACGCTCGATGAAGCCTGGCCCGGCATGCAGGCCCAGCGCCTGCCCATCGTCTCCCCATAACAGCACCCAGCGTGTCGGGCGGTCGATGAGGCTCTGGCAAGGCGAACGTTGGGCGTGGGCGGGCAATTCCGCGATGTCGCGGTCCATGACGCTGGCCAGGCCAATATCGTTTCCGGAATGCCAAAGGCGGGTACGCCGGGTTTCGATGCCGCTGGCCAGGAGCAGGGTGATGAAGACCGAGTCCTTGCCGAACACGACCTTGCTGGTCAGGCTGGCGGTGACGATGGCGATCATCGCGGGCATGATGGCGTTGGGGTTGGAAGTCAGTTCCAGCACGGCGGTGAGGGCGGCGAGCGGGGCTTGAAGCGTGGCTCCCATCATCGCGCCCATGCCGAGGATGGCGTAGAAGCCGTTGGCGGCGAAGCTGGCTGGCATGAATGCGCCGATGAGGCTGCCCATGGCGCCGCCAGCCAAGGCGCCCAACACGATGGTCGGGCCGATGACGCCGCCCGGCATGCCCAGTCCGAGACAGGCGACGCTGGCCAGGAGCTTGGCCAGTAGAATGATGGCCAGCAGGCTGAGCACGATCTTGCCTTGCGCAGCGCTGGAGGCGCTGTCATAGCCGATGCCCATCGCCTCGGGCACCAGGGCACCGATAAGGCCGACGATAAGGCCGGCGAGGGTGAAGCGGGTCATGACCGGCAGGTGTCGGGTGTGACGCACGGTGAGCTGCAGCCCCTGGATGAACAGGGCCGCCAGAATGCCGATGCCTATGCCCATCAGGGCGATCAGCGGCAGCTCCCAGGGCGAGGTGATGTGCTGGGCCTGAACGCGGAAGGCGGGGTCCGGCCCAAAGACGAGCGTGGAGAGAAAGGCGCCGGACGAGGCAGCGAGAATGACCGGGATGAAGCTGGTGAGCGTGTATTCGAGCAGGATGACCTCCATGGCGAAGATCACCCCGGCCAGCGGTGTGTTGAACGAGGCGGAGATGGCGGCCGCCGCGCCGCAGGCCAGCAGCGTGCGTTGGCTGTTGTGCGCCAGTCCCATCAGTCGGCCCAGCGCGCTGCCGCCCCAGGCTCCCAGGTGGATGCCCGGTCCCTCTCGTCCCACGGATTGCCCAAACAGCAAGGCCAGGCCCGCGCCGACAAACTGCACTATGGCATTGCCGGTCGGCATGGCCGAATGATGACGGTCGACGCGCAGGATGACGTGCGCGACGCCCACCTGACGCAAATGGGCGGGCAGGAAATGAAATATCGCACCCAGCAATAGCCCGCCGATAATCGGTAACAGGACGCGGATCTCAAGCGGCAGCTCCTCGAAGGCTTCCTCGTGTGAAAGGCCGAAGCCCTGCCGCTGGAGAAAGTCGATGAGCAGGCGGAACACGATGATGAGTCCGCTGGCGAGCACGCCGGCCAACAGGCCCAGCAGCGAGAGCTGCAGAAGGGCGTCCGGGCGCGCGAGCCGCAGGCGCAGACGGTCCATGCTTTCATGCAGGCGTTGGGCGAGATAATCGCGGAACCGGCCTTTCCAGTTGCTCACCTAGATCTCCCGTTCAGGGTATCATTCGAAAATTCACAATGATGAGCGATCATTTTGCTACAGAGCACGCGTTCGTGCCGCCGAAAAATAACGGGTGCACGCAGGATCGGGCATGTGAAAGACACGCAATGAAAGGGGGTTGCATGATTAAGGTCGGAATCGTCGGGGGAACCGGGTATACAGGCGTCGAGCTGTTGCGCCTTTTGGCGCGTCATCCGCAGGTGAGCCTGTCCGTTATCACCTCGCGCGGGGCGAACGGTCAGCGTGTGGACGAGATGTTCCCCAACCTGCGTGGTTGCGTGGACCTTGCTTTCACCGAGCCGGACCCGGAGGCACTGGCCGGTTGCGACGTGGTGTTTTTCGCCACCCCCAATGGCATTGCCATGAACGGCGCCCGCGAGCTGCTGGAGGCTGGGGTGCGGGTGGTCGATCTGGCTGCCGATTTCCGCATCAGGGACATCGCGCTGTGGGAAAGGTGGTACGGCATGACTCACGCGAGCCCGGATCTCGTGGCCGAGGCGGTGTACGGTCTGCCGGAGATCAATCGCGCTGCGATTGCCGGTGCGCGTCTGGTTGCCAATCCCGGTTGTCATGTCACCGCCGTCACCCTGGGGTTGCTGCCGCTGGTGCGCAGTGGCTGGATCGACACCACGAACATCATCGCGGATTCCAAATCCGGCGTCAGCGGCGCCGGGCGCAAGGCAGAAGTACACACGCTGATGGCCGAGGCCGGTGAGAGCTTCCGTGCCTACGCGGTGGCCGGGCATCGCCACCAGCCGGAAATACGTCAGGTACTGGAAGGGCATTCCGGTCGCGCGGTCGGCCTGACCTTCGTGCCGCATCTGGTGCCGATGGTGCGCGGCATCGAGGCGACGATGTACGCGCGCCTCAATACGGCGGCTGGGGATTTGCAGGCGCTGTTCGAGGACTTCTACGCCGGCGAGCCGTTCGTGGACGTAATGCCCAAGGGCAGCCTGCCGGAGACGCGCAGCGTGCGCGGCTCGAACTTCTGCCGGTTGGCGATCCACCGGCCGCAGGACGGCGAGACGGCGGTGGTGCTGTCGGTGATCGACAATCTGGTAAAAGGCGCGGCGGGTCAGGCGGTGCAGAACATGAATATCATGTTCGGTCTGCCGGAAGACGCCGGCCTGGATGTTATCGGTCTTCTGCCCTGATTTTCATGTTATTTCAGTTGATTGGCTGAATTTGTTCTGGCGCCGACGGAGAGCGGTGGCGGTCCGTGTGCCGCGTTGTTCTTGCGTGGCCGGGGTTTCTGACCTTACTCTTCTGCGATTAAACGGCGCCCGCAAGGGCGCGCTTTCCCATCGTGCCGGTATCACCGGACAACGCATTACGGGAGCTGCGAGCAGCATGAGCAACGTAGATACAAGCATGAACGCAGCGGAGGATGCTCCGCTGATCTTCACCGACAGCGCCGCGAACAAGGTGCGCCAACTGATCGAGGAAGAGGGTAACCCCGACCTCAAGCTGCGCGTGTTCATCTCCGGTGGCGGATGCTCGGGTTTTCAGTACGGATTCACCTTCGAGGAAAGCGAGCAGGACGGTGACACGCGCATCGACAAGGCGGGTGTCACCCTGCTTGTCGATCCGATGAGCATCCAGTACCTGATGGGGGCGGAAATCGACTATACCGAGGGTCTGGAAGGTGCGCAGTTCGTCATCCGCAACCCCAATGCGACCACAACCTGTGGTTGTGGCTCCTCGTTTTCCGTTTGACGATGGTTTTGCCGCTCGCCTGTGGCGCGGCTCTCTTGGCATGATTTCTAGGGCTTGGTGATCGATGGACTATATTCCTGGTTTGCAGGGCGTCCCCGCGACGCGCTCCAGCATTTCCTATCTGGATGGACAGCGCGGCATCCTGACCTACCGTGGATACCCCATCGTCGAGCTGGCACGGCGCAGTACCTTCGAGGAAAGCGCCTATCTGCTGCTCAACGGTGAATTGCCGGGCGTGCGCGAGCTGGCAGACTTCGACGGCGAGTTGCGCCGCAACCGGCGTGTGAAATACAACGTACGCGACATCATGACCTTCCTGCCCATTGACGGGCATCCGATGGAAATGCTGCAGACCTGCGTTGCCAGCCTGGGGATGTTCTATCCCGGCAGCGAGCGCATGACGGCCGACGGCGCCGGGCCGACGGCAGATTTCGTCAACAGCACGGCGGTGAAGATCCTTTCCAGCATGGCTACCCTGGTGGCCATGTGGGAGCACATTCGCCGGGGAGATGACCCGGTGCCGCCGCGAGCGGACCTGGGGTATGCGGAAAACTTCCTGTATATGATGAACGAGCGGGAGCCCGATCCGCTGGAAACGCGCATCATGGACGCCTGTCTCGTGCTGCATGCCGAGCACACCATCAACGCCTCCACCTTTGCCGCGCTGGTATGTGGATCGACGCTGGCCGCGCCGAATCTGGTCGTGGCTTCCGCCATCGGTACGCTGGCCGGTCCGCTCCATGGTGGGGCCAACCAGCGCGTGCTGGAAATGCTGGAAGGCATCGGTTCGGTGGATAGGGTCGATGCCTGGCTGGAGCAGCGTCTGGCGACCAAGCAGGTCGTCTGGGGTTTCGGGCACCGCGAATACAAGGTGAAGGATCCGCGCGCCGACATCCTGCAGGGTTTGCTTGAGGAGCTGCGCGAGCATCGCGGGCAGCTCAGCCCGCTTTATGATATCGCCAAGGCCCTGGAGGCGGCGGCGGAAGCTCGTCTTGCCCCCAAGGGTGTGTACCCCAATGTGGATTTCTATTCCGGTCTGCTTTACGAGGAGTTGGGGATCCCGCGCGATCAGTTCACACCCATTTTTGCCATCTCGCGGACGGCGGGTTGGCTGGCGCACTGGAAGGAACAGCTCGCCAACAACCGGATCTATCGTCCAACGCAGGAATATACCGGCCCCGAAGTACGCAGCTACGTGCCGATGACGCAGCGCGGGTAAGACCTTCCTGCCACCACCGGCGCGACGTTGAGCTGAGCCTTACGCGAACGGCTCGTGCAGGGGCTTCATGCCGGGTAAATCCCACCCAAGACGACGGGGCGCGCTGCGCCTGTGACGGCTGGCAGGTTGCCGGGTCGCCCGTTCAGGGTCTGTTGTGCCAGCCAGGCAAAGGCCAGGGCCTCAACCCAGGGGGCTGGAACACCGTGAGCATCGGTGGTTTCCAGCGTAATGCCCGGTAGTTTTTCCTGCAGTATTTCCATCAAGAAGGTGTTGAGTACCCCGCCACCGCAGGCCAGCAGGCGTTGCGTTCCGGGCTGAGCCTGCTGCAGCGCGTTGGCGACGCTGAGGGCGCTCAGGGCCGTCAGTGTCGCCTGCACATCCTGCGCAGGAAGGCCGTCTATCTGTTCTCCACCCCGTTCCTGCAGCCAATGAAGATTGAAATACTCCGGTCCTGTGCTTTTGGGTGCGGGGTGGCTGAAATAGGCGTCGTTCAACAGCCGTTCCAGCAGGGGAACGTCGATTTTGCCTTCTCGGGCCCAGGCGCCGCTGGCGTCGAAAGCCCGGCCCGTATGGCGTTCACACCAGCGATCAAGCAGCGTGTTGGCGGGGCCGGTATCAAAGCCGCTGACCACGCCGCCGCGGGGGAGCAGGGTGAGATTGGCAATGCCGCCAAGATTGAGTACTGCGCGTGTTTCGCCCTGAGAGCTGAAAACCGCAGCGTGAAACGCCGGTACGAGAGGCGCCCCCTGGCCGCCCGCCGCCATGTCGCGGCGTCGGAAATCGGCCACCACGGTGATGCCGGTACGTTCGGCGATGCGGTTGGGATCGCCGATCTGCACGCTGTAGCCGAGTGTTTCCCGCCCCGGAGGTGAATGTCGAATCGTTTGTCCATGTGAGCCAATCGCGCGCACCTGGGCGGGCGTCGTACCGGCTTCGTTGAGCAATTTCAGAACCGACTCACCAATGAATTCGCCCAGTGCACCTTCCGCCAGGGCGCAGCGGTGCAACTCATTGTCTTCACCGCCTGAGGCAAGCGAGCGCAATTGCGTTTGCAGCGGACCGGGGAAGGGCAGGCAGAGGGCATGGATCAGCAGCGGGGCCGGCTGGGAAAGATCCACAAGGCACAGGCTCAGGCCGTCGATGCTGGTGCCGGACAGCACGCCTACATAGCATTCCGGCCCTGAGGGGCGGGCGCTTTTCAAAGGCGCATCAAAGGGCATTAGCGGCCCCGGTTCAGTGGGGGGCGCTGTCCGTTGCCGTGCCGACTTCGCTGGCACTGGCGACTTCAGCCGCGCGCTGCTTGGCCATCAGTCCAAGCTGCATCATGAGCTGTCCGGTTTGGGCGAGGAAATCCTGACGCAACTTGGGCGTGATCGGCGCGGCCTCAGGCAGGGCCACCTTCAGCGGATCCTTATGCACGCCGTTGATGCGGAATTCATAGTGCAGATGCGGGCCGGTGGCATCACCGGTAGCGCCTACATAACCGATCAATTGCTCCTGGCGTACGGTGGAGCCCTGGCTCAATTTGTCGTTGAAGCGCGAAAGATGCCCGTAAAGAGTGCTGTAGGTGCCGTCGTGCTGGATGATGATGACCTTGCCATAGCCGCGCTTCCAGCCAGCAAAGGTGATTTTACCGTCGGCGGCGGCCTTGATCGGTGTGCCGGTGGGGGCGGCGAAATCCACGCCATTGTGCGGGCGGACTTCCCTGTGGATGGGGTGCAGGCGTCTGGGGTTGAAATTGGAGCTGATGCGTTTGAAATCGACCGGATAACGCAGGAAACCGCGTTTCAGGCTCTTGCCTTCCGGGGTATAAAAGGTGCTTTGTCCATCCGGAGCGGTGTAGCGCACGGCGCGATGAGTCTGCCCGTTGTTATTGAATTCGGCAGCAAGAATCTTGCCGGTAGAGACCCACTCCCCATCCTTGTAGATGTTCTCGTAGAGCAACTTGAATTCGTCACCCTGCTGCACATCGGTGAGGAAGTTGATCTTCCAGCCAAAGATTTCTGCCAGCTCAAGGACCATATCCGCCGGCAGACCGACCTGGCGTGCCGACTTGTAAAGCGAGGACTCGATGATCCCTTCGGCATAGGAAAGTCGGGTTTCAAGCGGGTGGACTTCCTGGGATGCCTGGAAGCTGTCGCCTGCTTTCTCCACATTCAGCGTGGTTGCCTTATCCACCCCGTAACTCAGACCGAGCACGTCGTTGTCGGGGGAGAGGCGGAATTGCAGGGTGTCACCGGGACGGATGCGGGTCAGCGGGTGTACGTCCTTGCCCAGCTCCATGATGGCAGCGAGCTGGCGGGAGGACAGTCCCATGCGGGAAAAGATGGCGGAGAGGTTGTCACCTTTCTCGACGGCTACTTCCATGACCCGCCAGTCGGTGCTCGGCGTAACTTCGTCCGCCTCCGCGGTAGCGGGCGCCTTTTCAACGGCGTCGAGCAGGTAGTCCCGCGGTGCCGATTCCTCCAGCGCTGACGGGGCAGCCATAGAGGATGCGGCATCAGCCGGCAGCGCGGAAAGTACGGTTTCGTGCGGCTCCCGGACGGGGAAGACTTCGCTCATCATGCGTTCACCCAAGCGTGCGTCCAGCGCTGGGTCCCGCGGAGGCTCCGCCACTTTGCCAATCACGACCCCTAGCGAGGCCAGGCCAGCGGCCAGAAGGCTCATTCGCAGGAGAGTGTGACGCTTGGGAGCCGGGCGATTACGCATGGGAGCTTACCTCTTCCGTGTGTCGGCTGTTGCCGGTACGTCGAAACGGCTAAAATACCCAGCCTTAATCAACGAATCAACCAGTAAATCCGACATCGCGTTCGGGCGGAGAAACGAAAGGGATGAATCCTATCGATGAAGCGCTGGAAATCATCCGGCGTGGCACTGAAGAAGTCCTGGTGGAGGCCGAACTGGTCGAGAAGCTCAAGCTGGGGCGCCCCTTGCGCATCAAGGCAGGGTTCGATCCCACAGCGCCTGATCTGCACCTGGGGCACACCGTACTTATCAACAAGCTGCGTCATTTTCAGGATCTTGGGCACGAGGTGCTGTTTCTGATCGGTGACTTTACCGGGATGATCGGCGACCCCACGGGCAAGAGCGCTACCCGTCCGCCCTTGACCCGCGACCAGGTGCTCGAAAACGCGCGTACCTACGAACAGCAGATTTTTCATATCCTCGACCCGGAGAAGACGCTGGTGGTCTTCAACTCCTCGTGGATGGGCGGCATGTCCGCTGCCGATCTGATCCAGCTGGCCGCCAAACACACCGTGGCGCGCATGCTTGAACGGGATGATTTCCATAAGCGTTACCAGGGTAATCAGCCCATCGCGATTCACGAATTCCTCTATCCGTTGATCCAGGGGTACGACTCCGTGGCTCTCAAGGCCGATGTCGAGCTCGGTGGTACAGATCAAAAGTTCAATCTCCTCGTGGGGCGCGAGCTGCAGAAACACTACGGGCAGGCCCCACAGATCACCGTCACCATGCCTATTCTTGAAGGGCTGGATGGTGTGCAGAAAATGTCCAAGTCCCTGGGTAACTACATCGGTATCCATGAGCCGGCCAACGACATGTTCGGCAAGCTGATGTCCATCTCCGATGATCTGATGTGGCGCTATTTTGAGCTTCTCAGCTTCCGGCCCGGGCATGAGATTGCCCATCTGCGCCAGGCGGTGGAGGCTGGGCGCAATCCGCGGGATGTGAAATTCGAGCTGGGCATGGAAATTGTCGAGCGCTTCCACGGCGCCGGCGCGGGCGCGAAAGCGCGCGATGCCTTCATCGAGCGCTTCCAGAAAGGATTGGTGCCCGAAGATCTTGAAGAAGTGCGTCTGAGTGGTCCGGCGGAAGGGGTGCCCCTTGTGCACCTTCTCAAGCAGGCGGGGCTGGTCCCGAGTACGACCGAAGGCTTCCGCAAAATGGCCGAAGGGGCTGTGCGCGTCGATGGCGAACGCGTTACAGCGCGGGA
>JAQVHL010000076.1 GCA_028696185.1 Halothiobacillaceae bacterium | reverse complement strand
CTCGTACATGGTATCCCGCCCTGGTGCATGGAAAACGCGCTCATGCTACACCCGCCGTATAATCTTAGGCCAGATTCCAAGCGAGAATCCCCCGCCCCCCGGCAACGACTGCTTCCGCCATCGCATGAACGCCGCGCGCCATGCTACCCCTCTCATCATCCTGCGCGTGCCCGGCATCTACGGTCCCGGAAGACTTCCGTTAAACCTCACCAAACGCGGCGCCCCTGTCGTTTTTCCCGTGGATACTCCGTGGTGCAACCGCTTCCACGCCGCTCAGAACGACACCCCGCCCGGTACCTACAATGTCAGCGACGACAACGCCTTCGAGCACGATGGATTACATCCAGCGAATCGCCGATGCCGCAGGTCTGGCGTGTCCGCTCCGTGTCAGCCTGGACCAGGCTCGGCGAACCTTCTCGCCAGGAATTCTGGAGAGCACCCGAATGAATCACGCCGGTTGAATAACCGGCGGATAAAAGCGGCGCTATTGTGTTTGCATTTGCGTGAGTTTATGTGCGTTTATGTGCGTATGTGTTATTTGACATTGGCGGCACGGCCCCCCCCCCCAAGGCCGTATTGAAACCATGCAATTATAGTGATACAACCCTCGCCTTAATGCATTCAGGACGAGGGAGCTTGCTGTGAATAAATCGACATTGCCATTTCTGACGCGGGCCGTCAGCATCGGCCTGGCGCTTGCTTATGCGCTTCCCGCCGCAGCGGCTGATCACCTCACAAACCCGGGCTTCGAGGACCCTAGTCTCACTCCGGGCGCGGCCGATTACCATGTTGTCGATGCGGGGACTGTACCCGGTTGGGCTACCACAGCTACTGACAATCGGATCGAGTTGTGGACCGACGGGTTCATTGGCGTCACTTCCTATGAGGGAGCGCAGCATGCGGAGTTGAACGCGAACCAGGTTTCCACGCTTTATCAGGATCTGGATGGCATTGCTGCCGGGAGTTTGCTGAGCTTTCAATTCGCTCATCGCGGGCGCGCAGGAGTGGATACGCTGCTCTTGACGATCACCAGCCTGGGCGCTGACAGCGCACTTGGCGGTGGAGACGATGTTGTGCTGTTCACAAAGCAATACTCCACGGATAACACAGCTTGGAGTCTCTACACCAGCAGCTCCGAGGCCCCCATCATTGCTTCGGGGTTCCCCATGCGATTTGCATTCGAGTCCGTGGATGCGGCAGGCGGTGATCCACGCGTGGGAAATTTTCTCGACGCCGTCGATTTTGGCTTGGGGGTCGCCCCCCCGGCACCGATCCCCACCCCCTCCATCGGCCTCCTAGGTCAGGGACTGCTGGTCACGACACTGGGGCTGCTCGGAGCGTTTGCTGGTCGTCGGAGGCGCGCTGGCAGGGTATGAGCTTGCGGAGCGGGCAACACTTGCCACGTTCGCTGTGGCCGCGCGTGAAGCCCGGCGGCCACAGCGAACGAAAACGGTTTTCGATGCGCCGCCCATATTCAAATTCATAGTCGCGCTCCCAAGTCAGCTCGCCTTTAAATGTAAAGCATTGCCACTTGAACGGTTGCGCAAGGCATATTTCGCGCTTGGTTTTGTGCCCGGTCAACTCATGCCACCCATGGTCGCTCATTTGCTTCTGAGGGCCATGCTGGACAGGGCTTTTATAGAAAATGCCATAGGCCAAAGCCCCTGATAAGGGCCTTCGAAAAATGTTGTCGCCAGCGCCGCGTGATTCGCAAGGCATTTCTCGTGGTCCTCCTTGACTGAAGGAGCTGCGCGGTTAATGCGCGGAGCTTGCGCTCTTTATATGGGGGCGATATCGAGTATGGCTGTATGGTTATTTTCCGTCCTGAAAAACTTTTGCTTATGGAGAAACCTCGATGAATAAAGCAGTGTTGTGTTTGGCATTTTTTCTTGCACTGTCGGCGACGCGGACAGCCCAGGCAGGTACCCTGACCTATTACATTTCAGCTCCAGGTGCTCAGGACACAAGCGTTTCCGGGGCCACCGTGGAGTCCTTCGATGGCTTGGCGACGGGAGCGCTCAGCACGGCAGGCAACTGGGCCATTGGCGCATACGGCGTTTCCGACGCTCAGGTCACGGCATCCAATGTGTACGGCGGAGCGGGAGGGAGCGGCAAGTACCTCGACGTGAACACGCAGCCCACCACCGTTACCCTGAATACAGGCAACCAGTATTTCGGATTTTGGTGGTCAGCGGGCGACGCAAACAACGTCATTGAGTTTTACGATGCCGCGGACAACCTCCTGGCGACGTTCACGACGGCGGATTTGATCGGCTTCCTGACAGGTACGCTTACGTCGGTAGGGGGGGCTAACTATTCTGCCTCCGCCTACTATGGCAATCCGAACGGCGGGGGCAATGCCGCCGAGCCCTACGCCTATGTGCATCTGCGTCTGAGCGGCACGGCAACCACCATCAACCGGGTGGTGATAAGAGGTGCCAACTTCGAGGCCGACAATCTGGCTGTTAGTGCCTCTTCGTCGGTGGATGGCAGTTGGGTTGAGTTTGGCAGCCAAACCATCAACGACCCCTTGAGCGACCCCGTGGCTGCGGATGACAGTTACAGCGCCGTGGTCGATACCCCGCTGGTCATCCCGGCGCCTGGCGTGCTGGGCAACGACAGCGACCCGAACGGCGACAGCCTGACGGTGACGGGTTATACGCAACCAGCCAATGGCACGGTCACCATCGACGCCGACGGCAATCTGGTGTACACGCCGAATGCCGGTTTCCAGGGCGTTGACACGCTGACTTATACGGTGAGCGATGGTAATAGCACCGCCACCGCCACAGTGACCATCACGGTAAATGCGGCCTCGCCCGTGCCCACCTTGTCCGAATGGATGATCGCGCTGATGGCGCTGATGCTGGCTGTCGGCGGCATGTTTGCCTTGGGCCGGAAATCGTCATTGATGAAAAACAAGGCTATCTGACCACGCTTGCCGTTCGGCCAAGACGTTGTCGTTGGGCAACACGAGTGAACGATCTCGTCGGGCGGGCTCCCTCCTCGCTTGAGGGGGGGAGGACGGGCAGCGCCTCGAACGCTGCCCCGGACTCAAATGCGCCCTAAACGCGGCTTGCCCCTCTCTCCCCTGCCCTCTCTCCCCTGCCCTCCTCCCAATCCCTTCCCACATCCATGCCGGAAGGCCCTGCGGAGCTTGGTCTTTTCGCGACTTGGACACCGCTCCTACGAGTGTTGTCATTCGCAGGAGACCCGCCCATGACCGTCGAGCGGCTAGTCTAATCACGCTGGTTTTCCTCTCCCCGCCTCTCCTTTTGGGGATGGCGGAGACATTCCTTTCCCGCACGCACCTTCAGCCGAGGGTATCGCTGCAGTTCCTTGTGAAAGAGGGGTGTTGTTTGGTGCGGCCGAACCTTGATATCGCGTCTTCACATTGCCAGCAAGTCCTTAAGGGTTTTTACAGAACAAAGGTTTTGCGGGCACTTCAGCGCCGGACGAAAGATTCTCAGATCCCCCTTGGATGCACCATGGCCGGGATTGTGGGGACTGGGTGAAAGGGCCATGGATGGCCCTTTCAGCTTCGCCGCGACAGAACATCACACCTCCTGTTCTCGCACCCTTGGGGCATCCATGCCCCAAGCCCTGGCGGGTGCGGCGCTCGAATTCGGAACGGCCCGACGGGATCAGATCAGGCCATGGCTTGCCCGAAGGGCGATCCCGCGGTGGTGGTGTTCTTTTGGTTCGTCCGGGGGGTCGACCGCGTCGTCGATCTTGGCGACGAACTGGCCGAGTTGATCCGGGCAAAGGACGCAGAGGATGTAGCGCCCCGTGTCCAAAGCGACGCAGGCGAAGGGATGAATGTAAATTCTATAAATGCCATAGCCCGTTTCGCCTAGTGATCGTTAGAATGACTCAATACCGAATGAGGAATCTCTAATGTTCAACCGTACCTTTTCCATGACCCGCATGCGCCGCATGCGTCGCGATGACTTCAGCCGCCGCCTGATGCGCGAGACGGTACTCACCCCGGACGATCTGATCCTGCCGGTGTTCGTGCTCGAAGGGGCGCAGCGCACCGAAGCCATCGGCTCGATGCCCGGCGTGGAGCGCCAGTCCATCGACCTGTTGCTGCGCACCGCCGAACGGGCGCTGGCGCTGGGCGTGCCGGCGCTGGCGCTGTTCCCGGTCACGCCGGTCGAGAAGAAATCCCTGGACGCGGCCGAAGCCTGGAACCACGAGGGCCTGGCCCAGCGCGCGGTGCGGGCGCTCAAGGCCCGCTTCCCGGAGCTGGGCGTCATCACCGACGTGGCGCTGGATCCCTTTACCACCCACGGCCAGGACGGACTGATCGACGAGAACGGCTATGTGATGAACGACGAGACGGTCGAGGCGCTGGTAAAGCAGGCGCTGTCCCACGCCGAGGCGGGCGCGGACGTGGTCGCGCCGTCCGACATGATGGACGGTCGCATCGGCCTGATCCGCGAGGCGCTGGAATCCAGCGGTCACATTCACACCCGCATCCTGGCCTATTCCGCCAAATACGCTTCCAGCTTCTACGGCCCGTTCCGCGATGCGGTGGGTTCTGCCGGCAACCTGGGCAAGGGCGACAAGTACACCTACCAGATGGACCCGGCGAACACCGATGAAGCCCTGCACGAGGTGGCGCTGGATCTTTCCGAAGGCGCGGACATGGTGATGGTCAAACCTGGCCTGCCGTATCTGGACATCGTGCGCCGCATCAAGGACGAATTCCGCGCGCCGACGTATGTCTATCAGGTCTCCGGCGAGTACGCGATGCTCAAGGCCGCAAGCCAGAACGGCTGGCTGGACTGGGAAAAGTGCATGCTGGAGAGTCTGGTGTCGATCAAGCGAGCCGGTGCGGACGGCATTCTGACGTATGCCGCGCTGGAGGCGGCGCAGTGGCTGCGCCGCTGACGAAACACCCTCAACAAACTATCAATTCAATATTGTTTGATATTTTGTTGACATAGCCGGGGCGGGCACCCATGCTTTCACTCATATATCAAAATCCACCATTTTGATTTTTGCTTGATATGAAGCTTCCCATGTCCCCACCGAAGATCGGTGAAGTCCTTCAGGGCCTGTCAAATGACATGGCCCTGAAGGTGTTCGCCTGGAGGGACGGCCCGCTCGCAAGTGGCCGCTATCTGCACTGGGATGAGCTTCGTCATCGCACGCCGCCTGATGGCATGAATCACGAGGCGTGGTGGGTGGCGTTACGCATGGCTCGCCAGGGGCAGTTCACGCAGCTCCCTTTCACCGACAAGTCCGGCAGGCCCATGGCCTTCGCCATGCCGGAGCCGGTACTACGCCAGCTTCATCGCATCGACCAGGACGCGGCAGGACAAATCAGCCTGCCGGATGAGGTCGTCGGCACGGATGATCGTGACCGCTATCTCGTCAGTTCCTTGATCGAGGAGTCGATCACCTCCAGTCAGCTCGAAGGTGCATCGACGTCACGGCTTGTGGCGGAGGCCATGCTGCGTGAGCGGCGTGCGCCAGCGGACTACAGCGAGCGCATGATCTTCAACAACTATGTTGCGATGGAGTGGATTCGTTCAATCAAGAATCAGCCACTGACGCCCGCCCTTGTGCTGGAGCTGCATCGCATCGTCACCAAGGACACGCTCGATGACCCTGCCGATGCCGGGCGCTTACGCCAGCGCGATGACATACGCGTATTCGACAACAGTGATGGCACGGTATTGCATGAGCCGCCGCTTGCGGCATCGCTGCCGGAGCGATTGGAGCGTTTATGCGCCTTCGCCAATGGCAGCGCGGATGACCAACCCTTCGTGCATCCGGTGGTGAGGGCCATCCTGCTGCACTTCATGGTCGGTTACGACCACCCGTTCGCGGATGGCAACGGACGCACCGCGCGGGCGCTGTTCTACTGGAGCATGGCGCGGCAGGGCTATGGGCTGGTGGAGTATCTGTCGATCTCAAGCATCATCAAGCGCGCGCCCGCCCAGTACCGGACGGCCTATCTGCACACGGAAACCGACGGCAACGACGCGACCTACTTCCTGATCCATCAACTGGATGTGATCCGTAAAGCCATCGCCGCTCTGCACGAGTATCTTGCGCGCAAGAGCGCCGAACAGCGCGATACGGCGCGTCTTCTGCTCTCCTCGCGCACTCTGCGCGGGCTGCTCAATTCCCGGCAGATTAGCTTGCTGACGCACGCCTTGAAGCATCCGGGCTTCGATTACCTCATCGACGCGCATCAGCATTCCCACAACGTCGCCTATGCCACTGCCCGTTCCGACCTGCTCGGTCTGGCGGAGCTTGGGTTGCTGGAGCAGACCAAGCGCGGACGGTCGTTCGTGTTCATCGCCCCGGACGATCTGCGTGCGCGTATCAAGCAGGCCAAGGACGCACCGGGCGATCCGTCGCCATCCCCCATCACCGAGCAGGCGGTTTAGTGCGGAACACGGCACTCGCGCACCGCCCCCCCTTGCGACATCCTGCCCGATAGGCAAGGCTTGCCCGATAAACATGCGAGGACGCACCCATGCTCCGCCGTCGGCGCCTTCTGCTGCTGCTCCTGCTGCTGGTTTCGGGCCTCCTGCTCCTTCAGCGACACCCGCTGCCGCTACGGATCGACCAGCTCCAGTGGCGGGATGGCCCGACGCTGGGCGCCTGGGAATGGCGTGACGCGCAGTGTCTGCGCGCGCACGGCGATAACCTGCGCCTGAGCGGACTCTGGCCGCTGCGCCTGCAGTTGGGAACCCTGCATCTGAACGACTGCGGTGATGCCGATGCGACGGGAGAAAAGCCTCTCGCCCCTGAGCGCGTGCTCGCCCTGATCGCTTACGCCCCCGCGCTCGACCTCACCATAGACGCCCTGCACCTGCCCGGCCTGCCCGCACTGCCTGTCCGGCTCACCCAGGAACAACAACGCTGGCAGCTGCGTATAGCGCCGCCAGAAGCTCATCTGGACGCCCGGCTGGACGCGGCAACGCGGCACTGGCAACTCGACGCGGCCCTGCCCCTGACCCGCCTGCACCCGGACATGAGCGGCGAAGCACGCCTGCAGGGCGCAGGAAAAATCGAGGGCGACGCAGTCACGGGGCGCCTGGACATTGTCCTGCGCGATGCCGGACCCAGCGGAAGCGCCTCCCGCGCCGACGCGGACATCGTACTGAACCTGAGCCCTGAGCGCTGGCAGGCCGAAGGCGTCTTGAGTGCGCCGCTGGCCCTGCCAGGCGGCTGGCGGGCCGAGGCGGGACGTCTGTTCAGCGCACACGGACAGGCGGCAACGCCCCTGCAACTGGACGGGACGCTGCACCTCGTCGGCCCGCAGGGCGAGCTTCAATTGCAGCTGCAACCGCTCATGACACCGCTGAACGCCACCGGCGGACGCCTGCGTCTGGACGGCCGCCTGTACGACCAGCCTATTGAGGGTACGCTCGACATCGCACGCGACGGTGAAGGGCTCCAGGGTCAGCTGGACATCCGCGCAAGCAACGCACGACTGTTCGACCAGGGCGGCGATCTGTCCCTGCACCTGCCCTGGCGTCTGCACGACGCCACACTGATCGTCCCCCCTGAGGCGCGGGCGACCCAGGCAGAAGGGCTGATCGGCAAACGCCTGCTGCGTCCGGTAACCCTGCGCCCGCTGGACGCGCTGCGTGTTGATGCGCGCGGCCTGCACGGCACTCTGGAGCTTCAGGCGGAGGGACTCACCGCCGCACGCGAGTCACTGCCCGCGCTTCGCGGCGTGTTGCGTCTTAAAGGGTACAGCGGTGCGCTGGACCTCGAAGTCCCCCAATGGGGGACGCGCGCCCGGCTGAGCGCCGAACTGGGAGGGAAACGGCCCAAGGGCCGCCTGCAACTGGACACCCCGCTGGTCGCGGACATGCTCCAGAGCCTGAACGTGATTGCCCGCGCCGGCACGCTGGAAGTCAGCGGGGCCTGGACCTTGAACAAGACGCTGGATGTGGATGCCGAGCTGCGCCTAGCCCAGGGCGTTTTCGAAAGCGGTGGCCTGCTCGCCGAAGGCGTCAGCCTGGAAGGGCAACTCGGTTACGCGGGCGGTATGCTGCGCCTGACGGGCACCCGCCCACTGGTGATCCGGCGGCTGGGTCTGGGCGTGGACATCACGGACATCCATGCCGGATGGCGCTTTGAGAACGGTGTATGGGTGTTACGCGGGTTGCGCGCCGATGCCCTGGGCGGCACCTTTTCCGGCCCGCAACTGAGCTGGCCCGCGCAGGACTTCGAGACTTTGACCGCCACCGCCCTTGATCTGTCGCAGCTGGCCCGCCTGCAGCAAAACCCGCTGATCGAACTGAGCGGACGGGTATACGGGGTCGTGCCGGTGCGTATCAATGCGCAGGGGATCGCCCTGCACGATGCCCGTCTGTACAACAGCGGGCCGCTTATACTGCGTCTGCCGCAGGACGCTGCCACACGGAACATGGCCGAGGCGAACACCGCCGTACAGCTTGCGCTCGACACCCTGAGCCACCTGCACGTCGAATCGCTGGATGCCCGACTGGACATGCCCACGGATGGCTGGCTCAATGCCCGCATCACCCTCAAGGGGCACAATCCGGAACGGAACAAGCTCCCGGTGGTCTTCAACTACACCCATCAGGAAAACCTGTACGATCTGCTGCGCAGTCTGCGCATCGCCCAGGAAGTGACCGACCGAGCCCTACGCGGCCAGTCCACCGAAAAAACACAAGGAGAAACGCCATGAAGTCCATCGCCCTGCTGCTCGCGCTCGTCGCGCTGAGCGGCTGCGCACCCCGGGTCGCCCTGGAAGCGCCCAAGGAGCCTATCACCATCAACCTGAACGTGAAGATCGATCACGAGATCCGCCTGAAAGTGGAAAAAGACCTCGATCAACTGTTCAGCGAAGACAGCAAGCTCTTCTGAGCCGAAGGAGACGGACCATGAAAATCATCAGACAGGCCCTGATCGCGCTTCTTCTCGCCCTGGGTACGGGAGGCTTCCACGGCGCGGCTTTCGCGCTCGACCTCGAACAGGCCAAGACCCAGGGGCTGGTTGGCGAGCAACCGGACGGTTATCTGGGCGTGGTCAACGCCTCCCCCGAAGCCGTGGCGCTGGCCGCCAGCATCAACCAGCAGCGCCGCGAGGCCTACGCGCGCATCGCGAAGCAGAACGGCATCACGGTGGAGCAGGTGGCCGCCCTCGCAGGCGAAAAAGCCATCGCCCGCACCACGCCGGGCGGATACGTCAAGACACCCGCCGGGAAGTGGGTGCGCAAGTAAGCCCCGTCATGAACCGGGCAAAAGCCCGGACATCGGCAAGACGACACGCCGTGGAGTGTTTGCCAAACGAAGGTTTGTTGGACAAGCGTGGGCGTAGGGAAGAGCCCCCTTGAGACCGCCATGGACTGGCCTGTGGAAGCCGGCCCGGCTGGAGCAGGTCAGGCCATGGCTTGCCCGAAGGGCGGTCCCGTGGGGGTGTGTTCTTTGGGTTACTTTTCTTGCACAAGCAAGAAAAGTGACTCGCCTGCTTGCGTTGGCGCCTGTTGGAAAGGCCAAGCCTCATGGCGGGCGAAAAAGGGCTCCAACGGTTCCTGAAAGCGGCTTTAACCGGCTGTTGAACGACTTGATCTTTCGCAAGCGGACAGGCTGAAAATCAAGGATATGTTTGCAAAAACCGCTCAGGACAGGCTTGCGCGCTGTTTCGCCCGCTTCAAGCGGCGCACTTCGAACGGCCCGCATCGCGCGCGGGCGAGTACCTTTCTTTGCTTGCCCAAAGAAAGGTACCAAAGAAAGGGCACCCCCACGGAGGCGCCTGAACCGCCCCGGCTTTCGCGGAGGGTCCCCCTTTTGAGAGAATGGAGCCCTTATGAGCAAGCCCCCCAAGTTTTCCCCTGAAGTCCGAGAGCGCGCCATCCGCATGGTGTATGAGGTTCGGGAGT
>JAQVHL010000075.1 GCA_028696185.1 Halothiobacillaceae bacterium | reverse complement strand
CCGCGTCAGCGACCCCGAACAGCCGCTTTGAGCGGCTCACAAACTAAAGCCCCCGGCTCTGCCGGGGGATACTTACTCCTGTTGGCATCGCCCGCATCGGCCAAGTGCCTCAGATCGGCCGCCGGGTTCGACTCCGCTTATGTCAGATCTCGATCACCTCTATCTTCGGCAGGCAATTTACATCGCCAAGAGTCATTATCTATACTAAACGTTCGTTAAGTTACCTGGTGGAAATCATCCATGAGCAGTCAGGCGATGAAGACCATTCCCAAGCGAAAAACGCGGGAAGAGATTCTTGAGTTATCAGCGCCTCTATTTGCCCAACGCGGCTATGACGGCGTTTCGATGCGCGATGTGGCTCGCGCCGCTGGCCTGACCCAGGCAGCGCTTTACTACCACTTCGCCGACAAGGATCAGCTCTATCTGGAAGCCGTGGCCGTTCAATTCCGGGAAAGAGGGGCGGTGCTGAACGAGCTGTTGGCCGGTGGCGGGACGCCGCTCAAGCGGCTGGAACGTTTTGTGACCGGGCTCGCCCGGATGATGGCCACGGACAAGGACTTTCTGCGGCTGATGCAATGGGTACTTCTGGACAACGACGAGGTGCGTCAGAGCACCTTGGCCAAACAGGTATTCAGGGACATGTTCGTTGCCGTCCATGATCTCGCCAGCGAACTGGACCCGCATCAGGATGCCCACCTGCTTGCGATGTCGATCTTTGGCTTGGTGATCTTCCATTTCCAGACCGGTGCCACCCGTAAGTTCATGCCAGGACACCGGCCCCACCAGGACAACCCCGAGGTATTGGCACGCCACGTATGCGAACTGCTGCGACGGAGCCTGGCCGCAGCCGATGGGGAGGTGCAGTGATGATCGGGCTGCTGGCCAGCCCTACGATGCCTGGCCCTGTACGGGCCAGATTTTCCACACTCTTTACTTTGAAAAGGAGCAGCGACCATGGCAAAAACCCAATCCTCCGCCGCCAGGAACGTGGCGCCGGAATCCGTGGCTGAGAAGCATTCGCCCGTCACCGCCGAGGAACGCTATCGAATGATCGCGGAGGCCGCCTATTTCCGCGCCGAGAAGCGCGGCTTTCTGGGCGGGAACGTGGCAGAGGACTGGCTGCAGGCCGAGGCCGAGATCGACCGGATGCTCAAAGAGCAGGGACGTCTTCCCTCCATGACGCCGGAGGAAATCGAGCAACAAGTACAAGGCGCCCTCGCTACCGAGCCGGCCGCGATCGCCGCCCAGGTGCGCGCGATCACGCTCGATGCGCTCACGCGCGGGCATCTTGATACCGATGCACTCAAACGCGTGACGGCGGCCGTGGTCAAAGGCGCCCGCGAAGGCGCGACTCCGCTCGGGGAACACGGCGGACAAGCGCTGAAAGAGGCGATGCGCGGTCTGGACGAGGCACTGGCCGGGGCAGCGGAGGCCGCCCAGTTGGCCATTCAGGAGGCCGCGGGTCGCACCAGCGAGTTCTCCCGGCAGGGGTTGAAGCGGGCGGCGGACGATCTGGCTACACTGCAGACGCTGTTCATCGAAACGCTGCAGGAAGCCGAACGAGATGCCCAGGGCGTCGCCCAAGAGACGTTCAGCGAACTTATCGAACATGCCCGCAGCAGTGGCTCGGCCGTCGGCCAACGTACCCGGATCGCGCTCGAGCAACTGGCCCAGGCCGTTACCTCAGGCGCGCGCGATCAGGCCAAGAAAGGGACGGAGGCCGTGCGCCATGAAGCCGCGCTGCTTGCCGGTCTGGCTGCCGGCCTGCTCCAGGGCATCGCCGCACGCCTGGAATCGAAAGAGTCAGACAAGGGCGCTTGATGCTGTGGCAAGCGATCGGTGCCGTCCGTGACCTGGGCCGCCTGCATGACATCGCCTCCGTCCTGATCCGTTATGGCTTCGGCGATCTGGTGCGGCGGATCGGCATGGCGGGCGCCTTGGAGCGTGCCGGCCACGCCCTGCACTGGCACGAGCCGGAGGCATTGGCGCGGCTGGAGCCGCCGGCACGCGTGCGCCGGGCGCTGGAGGATCTGGGGCCGAGCTTTATCAAGCTGGGGCAGATCCTCGCCACCCGCGTCGATCTGTTCCCGGCGGAATGGATCGCCGAGTTCAGCAAGCTGCAGGATGCGGCGCCTGCCATCCCTTTCGCCGAGCTGCTGCCGCAGCTGACGGAGGACCTGGGCGAGCCGCCGGAGACGGTATTCGCACGCATAGAAACGCGGGCGCTGGCCGCGGCCTCGCTGGCCCAGGTGCATCGCGCCTGGCTTGCGGACGGCACGGCGGTCATCCTCAAGGTGCGGCGCCCCGGCATCCGGCCGATCGTCGAGGCCGATCTGCGCCTGCATGCCCGTCTTGCAGAGATCGTCGAGTCAGAAGCGCCCGAGTTGCGCCGCTACCGGCCGCGGGAGGTGGTGCGCCAGTTCACCCTGTCGCTGCGCCGCGAGCTGGATTTTTCCGCCGAGGGCCGCAGCGCCGAGCGCATCGCCGCCCACTTCGCGGATCACCCCGAGATCGTCGTGCCCCGCATCCACTGGCCGTGGACCGGCGAGCGGCTCAATGTGCAGGACTATGTCGAGGGCATTCCCGGCCGTAACCTAGCCGCCGTGGACGCCGCCGGCCTCGACCGCCAACTGCTGGCCCGGCGCGGCGCGCAGGCCGTGCTCAAGATGATGCTCGAAGACGGCTTTTTCCACGCCGACCCGCACCCCGGCAACGTCTTCTACCTGCCGGACAACCGCATCGCCTTCATCGACTTCGGCATGGTCGGACGCTTGTCCGAGGAGCGCCGCTATCAGCTGGCCATGCTGCTGCACGGTCTCGTCAGCCACGAAGCGGGCAAGGTGGCCGACGTGTTGCTGGACTGGGGTGGCGACGTTCAGACCGACGGCGAAACCCTGGCTACCGAAATCGACGCCTTCGTCGACCAGTATCACGGCGTGCCGCTCAAGCGCCTCGATCTGGCTGCCATGCTCTCCGACCTCATCGCCATCCTGCGCGAGCACGGCCTCGCCCTGCCGCCCGACCTGGCACTGCTGATCAAGGCCTTCATCACGCTGGAGGGCATGGGGCGCCAGCTCGACCCCGACTTCGACATGGCGGGCGAGGCCGCGCCGTTTCTCGAACAGGTGTTGTTCGCCCACGCCGCGCCCGGCGCCCTGGTTCGGCGCGGCTGGCGCACCCTGAGCAGCGCGCTCGCCCTCATCGCCGGGCTGCCGCAAGACCTGCGCCAGCTGCTGCGATCCGCGCGACGCGGCCAGCTCCAGGTGCAAGTCGAAGTCCTCCCCTTGAAGCAGTTCGGCGACCGGCTCGATCGCGCCGCCAGCCGCCTGGCGATCAGCGTCGTCACCGCCGCCCTGATCGTCGGTTCGGCCATCATCATAACCGTCGAGCGTGCGCCCGGCCTGCCCTCCCTCGGGCTGATGGGCTTCATTGCCGCCGTGATCGGCGGCATCTGGCTGCTGATCTCAATCTGGCGCGGGGGAAAAGGATGAATATGGCCCAACTTGAACGCAGTAGCGTTTCGACCCCGTCTGCGCACAAGGTCGGCCTGGCGCTGGGCAGCGGCTCGGCGCGCGGGCTGGCGCACATCGGCGTGTTGCGCGCTATCGAGGAGGCCGGCATCGAGGTGGATTGCATCGCCGGCACCAGCATCGGGGCCGTGATCGGCGCCATCTACTCGGCCGGTAAGCTGGAAGGACTGACCGAGCGCTTTCTCCAATTCGACTGGAAGCGCATCATCTCCCTGCTCGACCCGGTCTTCCCCCGCTCGGGACTGATCGATGGCCAGAAGATCGACGATTTCGTGCGCGCTCATGTGCAGGCCCAGCGCATCGAGGACCTGCCCATTCCCTTTCGCGCCGTGGCCACCTGCATCATGAGCGGCGAGGAGGTGGTGGTCGGGGCGGGCGACCTGATCGAGGCGGTGCGTGCCAGCATCTCGGTGCCCGGCATCTTCACCCCCTTGCGCAGCAACGGCCGCATCCTGGTCGATGGTGGCCTGGTCAACCCGGTGCCGGTGAGCGTGGCGCGCGCCATGGGCGCCGACCTGATCATCGCCGTCGATCGCAACCACAACATCGTGGCGCATCGGACGACGCACCCGCAGCGGGGCGTCCAGGCACTCAGTTCGAACGCCACCATGACGCGCCTGCTGACCAGCTTGCAAGCCGTGAAAAGCCAGGTCCTGGCCCAGTTCGAGGCTTGGCTGCACCAGGAACCGCTGCCGGGCATCTTCGATGTGCTGCTGAACTCAATTTACATCATGCAGGCGCGCGTCACCCAGACCAACCTGCGGCACGACAAACCGGACATCCTCATTCAGCCGCCCCTCGGGGCGGTGCGGTTCATAGAGTTCGACCGCGCCGAGGAAATCATCGAGATCGGCTACCGCAGCGCGGCGGAGCAGCTGGCCCGCTGGAAAGCGATGCAAACTCATGACTGACACTCATCCCATGAACTTTGCCGAGACCGTCATGACTGGCGTGCGCGCCGCCGTAGCGGGCGCCCTGTCCTGCGAGGCTGCGCCCGTCCAGCTTGCCTTGCGTCTCTTACTGTCGAACCAGCAAATGCCGATCCGTGCGTTTGTCACCTCTAGCCTCCATTCAGGCCAGACGGGCATCGATGCCGGCACGGCGCTGGACCTGATCCATCTCAGCCTGCAGCGATTGCATGCCGGCGTCGATGCGCCTGGCGGCGTTTCAGCGCTGCTCGGCGACGCCGCCGCGGTGCTGGCGGGTGACTACCTGACCACCGGGGCCTTTCGCCTCCTGGTGCGCTGCGCCAATCCGCACGTCCTGGCCGTGGTTTCCGATGCGGTCACCCGCGCGGCAGAACTGGAGGCCGCCAATCTGAGTCGGGCGCAAGACACTAGCGGCGATCCGGTCCTATGGCTGCGGACTCGTCAACGATTGGCGGCGCCGCTGGGTGAGGCTGCCGGCACTGTGGGCGCCATCCTTGCGGGCTACCCTGATCCGCTCGCCGACGTCGCCCGGCGCTACGGCGCAAGCCTCGTGGCCAGCCAGGTCTTGATGCAGGAAGCCGATGTCATGGACCGCTGCGGGGCGCGCACGGCCCTGCATGGGGGCGCGCTCGACCTGTGCCGCCAGGCGACGCAGCACGCGCAGACCATCGCGACGGCCACCGGGAACCAGCGGCCGCTCGAACTGGTTGATCTGAACATGGCAAATATCGAGGCGGTGCGCTCGGCGCCATGACCCACACCCTTTCCAGCACCAAGAAAACCCCATCGGAAGATTGCATTTGATGAGAAGAAGAAACCTGTTGATAGGCGTGGCGCCGCTGGCGATGTCCGTGCTTTTGGCCGCTTGCGACAAAGCGCCGGAGGCCCAACTCCAACCGAACCCGAAAAGCTGGAACCTGCCGATCATGACGGCGCCGATGGGTGCGCCGATCGAGCACACCACGGTGGGTTCGGTGGTGTCCGACCAGCGTGTCGATATCGCCTCGCGCCTGAGCGGCTATATCCGGGAGATTCAGGTGCAGGAGGGCGACCGGGTACAGCGCGGGCAGGTGCTCGCCCGCCTGGACGCCGCCGATGTGGAAGGCGGCATCCGTCAGGCGGCAGCTGCGCACGGCGCGGCGCAGGCCGCCTTGCGGGATGCGCAAACCGATCTCGATCGCTTCGAGCGCCTGTTCGAGCGCGGCGGCGTCTCGGACAACGAAATGCGCAAGGTGCGGCTGAAATTCGACGCCGCCCGCGAGGCCCTGAACCAGGCGCGCGCCGGTCTCGACACGGCACTCGCCCAGCGCGCCTATGCCGAGATCAGCAGTCCGGTGGACGGGCTGGTGGTGGCCCGCCTCAAACGGGTCGGCGACCTGGCCGTACCCGGCGTGCCGCTGCTGACCGTGGAATCGGGGCGCGACCTGCTGTTTGAAACCTTCGTGGCCGAAAGCCGGATCGCCGCCATCGAGACGGGCCAGGCGGCGCGGGTCAGTCTCGATAGCCTGCCCGCGCCTCTGTCCGGCAGGGTGACCCGGGTGGTGCCCTCCGGTGACCCGGTCAGCCGCCGCTACCAGGTCAAGATCGCCTTGCCCGAAACGCCTGGGCTGATGCCTGGGATGTTCGGTCGTGCCGTCTTTACCCTGGGGGAAAGCCCTGCGCCGGTGGTGCCCCGGCGGGCGCTGACCGAGCGCGGCGGGCTCACCGGCGTGTTCGTGGTGGACGGCGAAGGCCTGGCGCGCTTCCGCTGGCTGCGCACCGGCCGTGAATGGCCCGATCGGGTCGAGGTGAGCGCCGGTCTCGCGGCGGATGAGCGCTTCGTGGCGGCGGTCGAACCCGCCCTGCGCGAGGGCGACCGCGTCATCCCGGCGGAGGCCGCGCAATGACTGACCGCCGGCTCAACAGCGCCGGGCGCCTGGCGGACATCTTCGTCACCTCCAAACTGACCGTCTTGTTCATGCTGGCCTGCGCCCTGCTGGGGCTGCTGGCGCTGGCGCTCACCCCGCGCGAGGAAAACCCGCAGATCGTGGTGCCCGGCGCCGAGGTGCAGGTATTGTTGCCCGGCGCCTCGGCCGAAGAGGTAGAGGACCTGGTGATCCGCCCCCTGGAGGGCATCGTCAAACAGATCGCGGGGGTCGATCACACCTACGCCACCGCCGTGAACTCGATGGGTGTGCTGATGGTGCAGTTCAAGGTGGGTGAAGACAAGGAGCAATCCCTGGTCAAGCTCTACGACCGTGTGCTGGGCCAGCGCGACCGCTTGCCGCCTGATGCCGGCAATCCGCTGATCCGTAGCGTGGACGTGGACGACGTGCCCATCGTCACCGTCACCCTGGCATCGGAACACTACGACGACTACGCCCTGAAGCGACTGGCCGACCGCCTGCTCGAAGGCGTACGCAGCCTGGAGGCGGTATCGGCTGCCTACGTACAGGGTGGCCGCGACCGGGAGCTGCGCATCGAGCTGGATCCCGAGCGCCTGCAGGCCTTCGGCGTGACCCTCGATCAACTGCGCGCCGCCCTGGCCGCGGGCAATGTCTCCGCCCCGCTGGGCACGGTGGTGCGGCAGGGACAGAATCGCGACGTGTTCCTGGATGGCTTTTTCGCCTCGACGGAGGATCTGCAGCATCTGATCGTCGGCCATCACGCCGGCCGCCCGATTTATCTGGGCGACGTGGCGCAGGTCATTGACGGCCCGCCCGAGGAGCGTACGCAACTGAGCCGTCTCGCCTTTGGCCCGGCCGATGCGCGCTTCGGCAAGTCGCAGCAGCCTGAAATGCCGGCGGTGACGCTGGCGGTCGCCAAGAAAACCGGCACCAACGCCGTGCGGGTGGCCGATGAGGTGATCGAGCGCATCGCGCGGATGCAGGCGCAATTCGTGCCCGCCGGGGTTGATCTGGTGGTGACCCGCAACGATGGCCAGAAGGCCGACGCGGCCGTGAACGTGCTGATCGAGCACCTGGGGATCGCCGTGCTGGCGGTGTTCCTGGTAACCGCGGCCTTCCTGGGGCTGAAGGAAGCACTGATCGTCGGCGTCACGGTGCCGCTGATCCTGGCGCTCACCCTGGGCGCGGCCTACTTCGCCGACCTGACCATCAACCGCGTCTCGCTGTTTGCGCTGATCCTCTCGCTCGGGCTGCTGGTCGACGCCGCCATCGTCGTCATCGAGAACATCCACCGCCGCTACGGCCGCCTCGGCCGGGCGGAAAAGCCCCGCGTCACGGTGGATGCCGTCAACGAGATCGGCTCGCCCACCAACCTGGCGACGCTGGCGGTGATGTTGGTGTTCGGCTCGCTGCTGGTGGTCAGCGGCATGCCGGGGCAGTACTTCTATCCGGTGGCCTTCAACGTCCCCGTTGCCATGGCTGCCTCCCTGCTGGTGGCCTATGCCGTGGTGCCCTGGGCGGCCAACCGCTGGCTCAAGCCGGGCGAGGGTCATGACCTGGAGGACCACGACAGCCGAGACCGCCTGCACCGCTATTACCACGCGCTCATGACGCCCCTGGTGGACAGTCCGTCCCGGCGACGGGCCGTGTTTGCGCTGGCTGCCCTGGCGATCATGCTGTCGCTGTTCCAGCCCGCCTGGCAGTTTGTGCGCCCGGCCGGCCTGAGCGGGCCGCAGGCCTGGTTCGGCGTCGAGATGGCGATGATGCCCAAGGACAACAAGAACACCTTCAACATCACCCTCGACCTGCCGCAGACCGCCCCGGTGGAGACCACCGACCGGCTGGCCCGCGAGGTCGGCGCCCTGTTGCGCCAGAATCCCTACGTCACCGATTACCAGAGCTGGATCGGCCAGGCCGGGGTGATCGATTTCAACGGTCTGCTGCGCGGTGCCGGCAACAAACAGGGGCCACATGTGGCGGAGATCCGCGTCAACCTGCAGGACAAGACCACCCGCCGCGTGAGCTCGATCGAGATCGTGCGCGCGCTACGCCCGGCGGTGCAGGCCATCGCCGCGCGTTATCCCGGCAGCACCGTGCAACTGCTGGAAGACCCGCCGGGGCCGCCGGTGCGCGCCACCGTGCTGGCCGAGATCTACGGCAAGGATCCACAGCAGCTGCGGGCGCTGTCCAAACAGGTCAAGGCGGCCTTTGCGCAGACCTACGACATGGTCGAGGTCACCGATACCGAGCTGGCGGACCTGCCCCAGCACCGCCTGATCGTGGATCGGGAAAAGGCCGCGCTGTCGGGTCTGAGCCTCGCGGAGGTGGCCATGGCGCTGCGCCGCCTGATCGATGGCGAGGAGTTGGGGCGCGCCCATGTTCAGGGCGAGAAGAACCCGGTGCCCATCCGTCTGCAGATCCCGCGCCGTCATCAGATCGACCCCGCGCTGCTGTCACGGGTGTCGCTCACCAACCGGCAGGGGCTGCGCGTGCCGCTGTCCGAACTGGTGCGGGTGACGCCGGCCCTGGCCGATCGCCCCATCCTGCGCAAGGACGGCGAGCGCGTCAGCTTCGTGGGCGGGGAACTCGCATCCACCGCGCCCCTCTATGCCGTGCTCGACCTCGACCGGCGCCTGGACGGCCTGCTGTTGGACGATGGCAGCCGGCTGACCACCGGCAACCTGCGCCTCAACCCGGTGACCGCGGACACCCTGGACGGCCCTCGTCTGCTCTGGGATGGCGAGCTGCGCATGACGCTCGATACCTACCGCGACATGCTCGGTGCCCTGGGACTGGCGATCACCTTCATCTTCCTGGTGCTGGTGGCCTATTACCAGTCGTTCACCCTGCCGCTGGTCGCCATGGCGGCAATCCCGCTGGGGCTGGCGGGCGTCTTTCCCGGACACTGGTTGATGGGGCAGCCGTTCAACGCCACCTCGATGATCGGCATCATCGCCCTGGCCGGCGTGGTGGTACGCAACTCCCTGCTGATCATCGACTTCGTGCTCGACTACCAACGCCAGGGCATGGGCCTGCGCGAGGCCATCCTCGAGGCCGGCGCGGTGCGCTTTCGGCCCATCCTGCTGACCGCCCTGGCCATCGTGCTCGGCAGCGCGGTGATCCTCTCCGACCCGGTGTTCGGTGGTCTGGCCGTGTCGTTGATTTTCGGCACCATCGCTTCCACCGTGCTCACCCTGATCGTCATCCCCTTGCTCCTTTATCTGCTGCTCCAGCGCAAGCAGTAGGCACAAGCGGAAACGGCAACCATAATGGCAGAAGGAAAACCATGATACGCAAGCATCGTTTACGGAGGTTTCGCGGCGCGCTCCTGATCACGGCACTGATCGCAGGCAACGCCGCCGCCGAATCCTTGCAGCAGGCATGGGACACCGCCCTGGCCGTGGATCGCGGCCTCAGGGCCACGCGGGAAAACACCGCTGCCACCGCGAGCCTGCTGGAGGCAGCCAAATCGGCGCGCCTGCCCAATGTGGCGCTGGAGGCGGGTTATACCGCCCTCGACAACACGCCGGCCGCCGAGGCCGAGTTCTTCGGCCAGCCGCTGCAAATGCCGCTGGCGCAAAAAGAGAGCGGTGCCTAC
>JAQVHL010000074.1 GCA_028696185.1 Halothiobacillaceae bacterium | reverse complement strand
TTTCTTTGGTACCTTTCTTTGGGCAAGCAAAGAAAGGTACTCGCCCGCGCGCGATGCGGGCTGTTCGAAGTGCGCCTCTTGTGGCGGGCGAAACAGCGTGCAAGCCTGTCCGCTTGCTAAAGATCAAGTCGTTCAGGCGCCGGTTAAAGCCGCTTTCAATAACCTTTGGAGCCCTTTTTCGCCCGCCTTGAGGCTAAGCCTTTCAAAGATGCGTCAACGCAAGCGGGCGAGTCACTTTTCTTGCTTGTGCAAGAAAAGTAACCCAAAGAACATACCCCCACGGGACCGCCCTTCGGGCAAGCCGTGGCCTGACCTGCTCCAGCCGGCTTCCACAGGTCAGGCCACGGCGGTCCCAAGGGGGTAAGGAGGAGCCCTTCCGTTCAGCTCGGTCTCAGTTGTCAGGAAAACCTTTGTTTTGTAAACACAGTTGCTGCCAGGGAGCGGCTTGTATGGTGGAGAACGCGCTTGTGTTTGCCAGTGCGCGGGGCAACTCATCCGGATGCGTGGTGTAACGCGGGCTGCGTCGGGTCTGCTGGCCGTGCCAGGGGCGGGGGCCGCTGGGGCCTTCGCTGGCCAGACGCAGACTGTCCCGCCCCAGGCGGGCATTGATGGCATCCAGAGTCTGCATCAGGCGCGCGTCGCGTTCGGTTTGTGGCCGGTCGGTGAACAGATCGTCCGTCATGGCGCTGGGCGCGCTCAGCTCGCCAAGCAGGATGCCGGCCTTGACGCAGCTTGCGCCCGAAGGATACAGCCGCGTCAGCAGCGCGAGTGCGGCGCGCAGCAGTACGCGCGTATCGCTGCTGGGCCGGGGAAGCGGCAGCGCCGCCTGCAGATCGCGCAGCCCCTCCCTTCCGGGGCCGGTGCGCAGGCGCAGATGCACGCCGACCAAACCGGCGCAGGCACGTTGACGACGCAGTTTTTCCGCCGCGCGCGAGGTGAATTGGGTCAGGGCCTCGCGCAAGGCGGTGGGGTCGTTTACCGGCTGACCGAAAGAGCGACTGTTGACGATCTGCTGCTGCAGCGCGGGGACATCCTCAATGGCGAGGCAGGACTGTCCGCGCAGTTCGTTGACCGTGCGCGCCAGGGTGACGGAAAAACGCTCGCGCAGGCGTGCCGGATCGGTTTGACGCAGATCGAGCGCGCTGTGGATGCCCAGGGCTTCCAGGCGCGGGGCCAGACGCCGGCCCACGCCCCACACGTCCCCGACCGCGACAGATGCCAGATGCGCGTCGAGCATCGCGGGCGCCGGCCCGCTCAGGTCGCACACCCCGTCGAGTTCCGGCAGGCGCTTGGCGCGATGGTTGGCGAGCTTGGCCAGCGTCTTGCTCGGCCCGAGACCGACGCCGACCGGCAGACCTAGCCAGCGCGCGGCGCGTGCGCGCAATTCCTGCGCCAGACGCAGGCGCTCCGGCGCGGGGATGCCGCTCATGTCCAGAAAGCATTCGTCGATGGAATAGACCTCCTGCCGTGGCGCGAAAGCGGCCAGTACGCGCATCAGCCGCGCGCTCATGTCCGCGTACAGTGCGTAGTTCGACGACAGGGCGACCAGCCCCAGCCGCGCCGCCGTCGGGCGCACTTCGAACCAGGGTTGTCCCATGCGGATGCCCAGCGCCTTGGCTTCGTTGGAGCGGGCGATGATGCAGCCATCGTTGTTCGACAGCACCACCACCGGGTGATCGTGCAGGCGCGGGTTGAAGACGCGCTCGCAGGACACATAAAAATTGTTGCCGTCGATCAGCGCGTAGGCGGTTTCAGAGCGCATGAATCACCTGCGTCACCACGCCCCAGATCATGAGCTCCTGAGCCTCGCCCACTTCGATTTCGGCAAAGGCGGGGTTTTCCGGCAGCAGGAAAAGCCGCGCGCCGCGCTTTTCCAGGCGCTTGACCGTCAGGGCGCCGTCGAGTACGGCAATTACGATGCGTCCGGGCTGGGCGGGCAGGCTGCGGTCGATGACCAGAAGATCGCCGTCGTGGATGCCGGCGCCGAGCATGGAGTCGCCATCGACGCGCAGAAAGAACGTCGCATCGCGGTTGCGCACCAGCAGGCGGTTGAGATCCAGCGTTTGCTCCACGTCGTTCTCCGCCGGGGAGGGAAAGCCCGCAGGAATGCGATGGGCGTACAAAGGCCGCGCGAGCGGCTCGGGCTGTGAGGCCGGACGCAGGATCGGGGCGGGCAGGGGATGATCGGTGGCGTCACCGGAGACGAGCAGCGCCCGCACGGCATCGATGCGGCTCAGCGGCACGCGCAGGCTGCGCGTCGGTTCGCCGTACTTGCCACTGCCGGCCGGTCGGCCGGCGCCTGCTCGCGCGCCGCCGCGTCGGGCGTTTCCTGTCATGAACCCTCACCCCGTATTTTTGAATAACGTTACGTTATTCTATTGGCACGGTTTGGTGCAAGCCAGGGCGGGACATCGGTGTCTTATTGGCCGGGAATCCCGGTCGGCTTGCCGTCCAGACTCGTGGCGTTGCGCTCGTTCCAGTAGGCACGGATGCCGTCCTCGCCCTTGTTTTCCGCCCAGCGGTTGAGCGCGTCACGTTCGCCGGTATAGTCGAAAAACGGCACGGCCATGCCGCAGGAGGTCTGCACCTGTTCCACCTGCAGGTCGAACACCTGACGCGCGCCGGGCAGGGGCGGGAAGTGGGCGATGAGTGCCGCCCATCCGTCCTCGCCCGGATGCACAGCCCGCGCCGTGCCGTACAGGCGCAGAATCAGCGGTGCGCCCTCGAAGGCTGCGAACATCAGCGTCATGCGCGGGCTTTCCAGCAGATGCGCGGCGGTTTCGTTGCCGCTGCCGGTCACGTTGAGCCAGATCACCCGGTTTTCTCCCAGCACACGCAGGCTGTCCATGCCCTTGGGCGAGAGGTTCACCCGCCCCTCCGGCGCGGCGGTGGCGACAAAGTAAAGCTTCTGCGCGGCAATGAATTCGCGCTGCGCGTCGGTAATCGCATCAAAGCGTTTGCCCATGGTCGTTCTGCCTTGTGATCGGGGGGGGCGCCCTGAAGCGCTGCGGTTGGCCGCGATGCGGCAGCGGATACCCGCTGCCGCAACAGGGTGCCGCTTGAACACGGTATGGCTCGTCTCCCGCTTTCATGAGGTACGGCGGAAAACGGGTAAGTCATGGCAAATCCAGTCACCGCTGGCGGGGCAAGGGCGGGGCTTGATCGGCGGATCGATGCGCTCGCTGAATTGCACCCTCCCGGCACGCTTTCTGGCAAGCGGGCCAGCGCAGCTCCAATCCCTTCAATTTACGCCTCCACTCATCCTACCAACTTGACGATCTGTTGAAAAAAAGCATCCAGCCTTTTTCAACAGATCGTTTCATGTGCGCCTTTCCGTTCATGCCTTCCCTGCCTGTCGAGGCGCGGCTTTAGGCGCTGGCTTCGATGCTGTCGTTCTGCGGGCCGAAGACCTGTTCCTTGAGGGTGTGGATTTCGTCGCGCAGGCGGGCGGCCTGTTCGAATTCGAGGTTGCGGGCGTGGCTGTACATGGCTTGTTCCAGCTCGCGGATTTTTTTGCTGGCCTGATCGGGGGTGAGGCGGGTGTAGTCGCCGGGGCTGTCGCTGACGCGGCCGCGCCGGGCGCCAGGGCGTGCGCCGGGGATGGTGGATTCGCCGGCTTCGAGGATGTCGGCGACTTTTTTCTCGATGCCGCGCGGGATGATGCCGTGAGCGGCATTGAAGGCGAGCTGTCTTGTGCGGCGGCGTTCGGTTTCGTCGATGGCGCGGCGCATGGAGTTCGTGATGCGGTCGGCGTAGAGGATGGCGCGGCCGTGGAGGTTGCGCGCGGCGCGGCCGATGGTCTGGATCAGCGAGCGCTCGGAGCGCAGGAAGCCTTCCTTGTCGGCGTCGAGGATGGCGACCAGCGAGACTTCGGGGATGTCCAGCCCTTCGCGCAGCAGGTTGATGCCGATCAGGGCGTCGAATTCGCCCAGGCGCAGGTCGCGGATGATTTCGACGCGCTCGACGGTGTCGATGTCGGAGTGCAGGTAGCGCACGCGCACGCCGTGTTCCATGAGGTATTCGGTGAGGTCCTCGGCCATGCGCTTGGTGAGGGTGGTGACGAGTACGCGTTCGTTGCGCGCGGCGCGCAGGTTGATTTCGGAGAGCAGGTCGTCGACCTGGCTGGCCACCGGGCGGATTTCGATCTCGGGGTCGACGAGACCGGTGGGGCGCACGACCTGTTCGACGACGGCGGCCGAGTGTTCCAGCTCGTAGGGGCCGGGGGTGGCGGAGACGTGGATGGTCTGCGGCATGATGCGCTCGAATTCCGCGAAGGTGAGCGGGCGGTTGTCGAGGGCGGAGGGCAGGCGGAAGCCGTAGTTGACCAGGTTTTCCTTGCGCGAGCGGTCGCCCTTGTACATGGCGCCGACCTGGGGGACGGTGACGTGCGATTCGTCGATGACCAGCAGGGCGTCGGGCGGCAGGTAGTCGTAGAAGCAGGGCGGGGGCTCGCCGGGGGCGCGGCCGGAGAGGTGGCGGGAGTAGTTTTCGATGCCGTTGCAGTAGCCCAGTTCCTGCATCATCTCGATGTCAAAACGGGTGCGTTGTTCCAGGCGCTGGGCTTCGACGAGGCGGTTGTCCGCGTAGAGCGCCTCCAGCCGTTCGCGCAGTTCGTCCTTGATGGTGTCGATGGCGCGCAGCAGGGTGTCGCGCGGGGTGACGTAGTGGCTGGAGGGGAAGATGGTGTAGCGCGCCACGCGGCGTAGGGTTTCGCCGGTCAGCGGGTCGAACAGGGAAATCTGCTCGATTTCGTCGTCGAACAGCTCGATGCGCACGGCCTCGCTGTCGGATTCGGCCGGGTGGATGTCGATGACTTCACCACGCACGCGGAAGCTGCCCCGGCGCAGTTCCATGTCGTTGCGCTCGTATTGCATCTCGGCCAGCCGGCGCAGGATCTGGCGCTGGTCGGCCCGGTCGCCGCGCACGAAGTGCAGGATCATTTTCAGGTAGGCTTCCGGGTCGCCCAGACCGTAGATGGAAGAGACGGTGGCGACAATGACGACATCGCGGCGCTCGAACAGGGCCTTGGTGGCGGACAGGCGCATCTGTTCGATGTGCTCGTTCACCGAGGAGTCTTTCTCGATGAAGGTGTCGGAGGCCGGGACATAGGCTTCGGGCTGGTAGTAGTCGTAGTAGGAGACGAAGTATTCCACCGCGTTGTGCGGGAAGAATTCCTTCATCTCGCCATAGAGCTGGGCCGCCAGGGTCTTGTTGTGCGCGAGGATCAAGGTGGGGCGCTGCACGCGGGCGATGACGTTGGCGATGGTGTAGGTCTTGCCCGAGCCGGTGACGCCCAGCAGGGTCTGGTGGGCCAGCCCGTCCTGCAGGCCCTCGACCAGTGCGTCGATGGCGGCAGGCTGGTCGCCGGCGGGGGGGTAGGGGTTCGACAGCTCGAAGGGGCGGCTCATGGGGTATCCGGAATCGGGGCGGCAAGGCGGCTTTTGACGGTTTTCGGCAGCGCGTTGTCCGAATTGCGGTATTATGTTGGCTTGCCCTTCAAAAGCCAAAGCCGACACGCCACAGCATGACCAGCCACGTCCTGGAAGACCCGAACGCCGAACGCGAGGCGGAAAAATACGACCGCCCGATTGCCAGCCGCGAGATGATTCTCGAAATGCTCAAGCAGCATGGCGGCCCCATGACGCTCAACCGCCTGATCGCGACGCTGGAATACGACGGCGACGAGGAACGGATCGAGGCCCTGCGTCGCCGTCTGCGCGCCATGGAGCGCGATGGACAGCTGATCCGCAACCGCCGCGATGGCTATGTCCCGCTGGGCAAGGCCGAGCTTGTGCGCGGCCGGGTACAGGGGCACCGTGACGGCTTCGGCTTCCTGATCCCCGACGAAGGCGGCGAGGATGTCTTCCTGTCCGCGCGCGTCATGCGCGCCCTGTTGCACGGCGACCGCGCCATTGTGCAGATCACCGGGGTGGACCGTCGCGGGCGGCGCGAAGGCGCGCTGGTCGAAGTGCTCGAACGTGCCAATGCCGAGGTGGTGGGGCGCGTGGTACTGGAAGCCGGTGTGGCCTTTGTCATTCCCGACAACAAGCGCATCACCCAGGACATTCTGGTGCCGCTGGACGCCCTCAACGGCGCCCAGGACAGCCAGATCGTCCGTCTGGCCATCGTTGAGCAACCCACCCTGCGCAACAAGCCGGTGGGCAAGGTGGTGGAAATCCTGGGCGACCACATGGCGCCGGGCATGGAAATCGACGTTTCCATTCACTCCCACAGTATCCCCTGCGTCTGGCCGGAAGACGTGCTCGCGCATATCGAAGGCATGAGCGAAGAAGTGGCCGAAGCCGACAAGCTCGGGCGCGTGGATGTACGCCACCTGCCGCTCGTGACCATCGACGGTGAGGACGCCCGCGACTTTGACGATGCCGTATTCTGCGAGCCGACTGCCAAGGGTTTCCGCCTGCTGGTGGCCATTGCCGACGTTTCTCACTACGTGCGCGTGGGCAGCCCGCTGGACCGCGAAGCCTTCCTGCGCGGCACCTCCGTCTACTTCCCCGGCCGGGTCGTACCCATGCTGCCGGAGATCCTCTCCAACGGCCTGTGCTCACTGAACCCGCATGTCGACCGGCTCTGCCTGTGCTGCGAAATGCTGATTTCCGGCGAAGGCAAGATCATCCGTTCGCGCTTCTTTGAAGGCGTCATGCGCTCGCATGCCCGTCTGACCTACACCGAAGTTGCACGCATCCTGCTCGACGGCGATGCCGAATTGCGCGAGCGTCATGCCGCGCTGGTGCCGCACATCACCGCCCTGCACGAGCTGTACAAAGTGCTCCTGGAGGAGCGCGAGCGACGCGGCGCGATGGATTTTGACACCACCGAAACCAAGATCATCTTCGGCGAAGGGCGCAAGATCGACGCCATCGTGCCCTACGAGCGCAACGACGCACACCGCCTGATCGAGGAATGCATGATCGCCGCCAACGTCGCGGCGGCACGCTATCTGGAACGGCGCAAGGTGCCGGGTCTGTACCGCATCCACGATACGCCCACGGCGGAAAAGCTCACTGACCTGCGCAAGTTCCTCGCCGAACTCGGGCTCTCGCTCGGCGGCGGCGACAAGCCGGCCGGCGAACACTACAACGCCTTGCTGCGCGAAGTACGCGGACGCGCGGACGCGCATCTGATCCAGACCGTCCTCCTGCGCTCGCTCAAGCAGGCCGTCTACTCGCCGGACAACATCGGTCACTTCGGTCTGGCGCATCAGAACTACGCCCACTTCACCTCGCCGATCCGCCGCTATCCCGACCTGCTCGTGCACCGCGGCATACGCCACGTACTGCGTACCGGCGACGCCGAACGCTTCCCTTACTCGCATGACGAAATGGTCATCATCGGCGAGCACTGCTCCAACAACGAGCGCCGCGCCGACGAGGCCACACGGGACGCCACCGACTGGCTCAAGTGCGAATACATGCTCGACAAGGTCGGCGATGTATTCGACGGTGTCATCACCTCCGTCACTTCCTTCGGCCTGTTTGTCGAGCTCAAGGATGTTTTCGTCGAAGGACTGGTGCATGTCACTGCCCTGGACAAGGACTACTACCAGTTCGACCCGGTAGGCCACCGCATGGTCGGCGAGCGCAGCGGGCGCGTCTTCCGCTTGGGGGATACCGTCTCCGTGCAGGTCGTGCGTGTTGACCTGGACGACCGCAAGATCGACTTCAGTCTGGCCGATGGCGGCAAACCTGCTGCCGCTCCGGTGGGCGAAGGCCCGTCGGACGGGGACGACGAATCCATGGAATCCGCCGAATCCGCGACCAAGCGCAAGCGTAAGCGGCGCAAGAAAAAACCGCGCGAGAAAACCGAAGGGCAGGACGTAAGCGACGCTTCCGCCGATGAGGAAATGGATGCCGACGCGGACGACGATGATGCACGCGGCAACCGCCTCACCGACGCCGAACGCGCCGCAAGGGACGAACGCGACACCGAAGGCGAAGACGGCTCTGGCGAGGAGGATGGGGACGAGGTCGGCGACGAAGCCGGCGACGACGAAAACGCCGCGCCACGCAAACGCCGCCGCCGTCGTCGCAAGCCCGCCGCGCGTAAACCCGAACAGGCTGCCGATTCGGCAGGCGAGTAATGGCCGATTGGCTGTACGGCTTTCATGCCGTTGAATCCGCGCTGCGCAACGACCCGGCCCACATCGATCGCGTATTGATCGAAGCCGGGCGACGCGACGCGCGCATGCGCGATCTGGAAAGCCTCATCGCCCAGGTGGGCTGCCCGGTCGAAACCCTCGCCGCGCGCGACCTGGAGCGCCGCTGCGGCTCCCCACGCCATCAAGGCATCGCCGCTGCCTACAGCCCCGCCCCCGCCCTGGGTGAGGCCGACCTCGACAGCCTGCTCGCCGAACTGCGCGAGCCCCCCTTCCTGCTCGTGCTGGACGGCGTTACCGACCCGCACAACCTGGGCGCCTGCCTGCGCAGCGCCGAAGCCGCCGGCGTACACGCCGTCATCGCCCCGCGCGACCGCGCCGCCGGCCTCACCCCCGCCGCACGCAAGGTCGCTGCCGGCAGCGCCGAGCGCCTGCCCTTCGTCCAGGTCACCAACCTCGTGCGCACCCTGGAGCGCCTCAAAACCGCCGGCATCTGGATACTGGGTGCGGCCGGCGAAGGCGCCCTGTCCCTGTACGAAAGCCGCCTCGCCGATGGCCCGCTGGCGCTGGTCATGGGCGCCGAAGGCAGCGGGCTGCGCCGCCTCACCCGCGAAGCCTGCGACGAACTGATACGCATCCCCATGGCCGGCACGGTGGAAAGCCTCAACGTCTCCGTCGCCACCGGCGTCTGCCTGTTCGAACTACGCCGCCGCCGTCAGGCCGCACAGGCGTAAAACAGCGCAGAACACGTCCGGACAGGGCGCGAGCACCCGCCATCCAGGAACTCACCTCCCGAGCCCCATCCCGGCGAAAACCGGGAACCGTGGCGGATGCACCATGTTCGTACAAGCCGGCCTTGCAGGATGCGGTGCCAAGACGAACCTTGTCACGCTTGGAAATACGCCCCGTGCGCAGTAGAGTTGGCGAATTCATCGCCATCCTGCAAGGACGTAACCATGGCCGAATATCCCCGCCCGATCATGGGCTGCCTGCCTGATCCTGCAGGGCGCGCCATGCGCCAACCCGACGCTCCCGCCACCGTGCCGTGCGAAGCTCGCCTCTTGTCGAAACAGCCGATACTCTCCCCATCCTTTGCAGCCTGCAGGCTGAAATATCCGCGGCAACAACGCACAGGCTTCGTGGCAGGGAGAGGCATTGGTGCCTGTCCTTCATGGACCTGCGGTTCATCTGAGCTATGACGTGGTTCAGGTCGTGTGCATATTTATAAAACAATCGCCTGTGCCTCGTGCTGAGGCTTGTGTGACGCATTTGCCGTATTTTGATACGTCAAATATACCCCCTGACTCTATTTGGCTTGGCGCACTCTCAATGGAAATCGGAAAACGGCTTTCCTTTTTACTTATCGGTGCGTCTTTTGGTGCCTTTATTGGAATTGTTTTCTGGTGGCTTTACGGGCTTGCGCATTCGCTCAATTACGATGGCCCTGGCGTGGCCCCTGTTATCCGGCATTGGCTGACGCATGCGGCAACAGCTTTTGCCCTCATCGGTTTTGTGTTTCGTGAGCGTGTGGGTGATGTTGTGGGGGACACTCTCAAGGTAATCCTCCAGTTTGAGATTGACCAGCCGCCCGGCAATTTTTCCGGGTGGCTGGTCGCCATCGTGTTTTCTGCCATTATCATTGCGGCTATTTGGTTCACTGTCCCGTCATGAGCGGTCCGATTTTGATTTTTAATCAAGGGGAATAAGGCGATGAGTGCTGAACAAGATCCGATGGACGTACTGAAGAAAATGCTGATGGAGACCCTGGGTGAGGCGCAGTACAGGATGATTGATGAGAGTGTCCGGCAACACCTCCAGAGTGACGACTACAAGCAGGCGGTGGCCGAGCGTTTCGAACGGATGGAGCGTGAGGAATTCGTCGTTGAAGAGGCGGATTGGTTCGGGAGAACCGGCCTGCCTGATGCGTTGGAGCGCGAGCTTCCGCGTTATCTGCGACGGGAGTATGGTGA
>JAQVHL010000073.1 GCA_028696185.1 Halothiobacillaceae bacterium | reverse complement strand
CAAGGTCAATCGCCCGGATCGGCGCGTACGGCGGGATAATTCATCAGAGAAATAGGAAGGGCGTGTCTTTTTTGTAATCATTTTTTCATTATAGCCCACGCTTCCCCCCCCGACGGCACCCCCGCCCTGCCCCGCCCTGCCCCGCCCTGCCCCGCCCTGCCCCGCATCGACGCGGACGCTTGACGCGCCCTGCGCTATGCTGTGCACAGCCCATCTTTCCGGACTCGTCCATGTACATCGACCGCTACGCCGTCATCGGCAACCCCATTGCACACAGCAAATCTCCGTTCATCCACACCCACTTTGCCGAACAGACCGGGCAGGCCATGGAATACGAACGCCTGCTGGCGCCCCTGGACGGTTTCTTCGATGCCGTGACCGCCTTTCGCCGCGAAGGCGGACGGGGGCTCAACGTCACCGTCCCGTTCAAGCTCGAAGCCTACGCGATCTGCGACGAACGCAGCCCGCGCGCGGAACTGGCCGGCGCGGTGAACACCCTGCTGTTCCGCAACGATGGATCGATCTATGGTGACAACACGGATGGTGTTGGGCTGGTCAGCGATCTGGCCTTTCACGGTGTTACGCCACGCGACCGCCGGGTACTGATTCTCGGTGCCGGGGGCGCGGTACGCGGGGTGCTGGCGCCCTTGCTCCAGACTCAGCCGATGGAACTGGTCATCGCCAATCGCAGCCCGGAGAAGGCGATTGAACTGGCGCATACCTTCGCCGACATGGGGCTGGTCCACGGCTGCGGCTATGAAACATTGAACGGACATGCCTTCGACCTCATCATCAACGGCACCTCCGCCAGCCTGGGGGGCGAACTGCCACCCCTGCCCGAGGACGTGCTGAGCCCCGGCGGCATTGCCTATGACATGGCCTACGGCAAGGATGAAACCCCCTTCCAGCACTGGGCCCGCGCCCACGGCGCCGCACAGGCCCTGGACGGACTGGGCATGCTGGTCGAGCAGGCGGCGGAAAGTTTCCAGCTCTGGCGAGGCCTGCGCCCCGATACCCGCCCGGTACGCGAGTCGCTGAATGCCTTGCGCTGAAGCCGTTTGTGTCAGGCCAAACAAAAAAGCCCCGCGATGCGGGGCTTTTTTTCTTCAAGGAAGTATCGAAGCTCAGGCCGCGTGCGCGAGTCGTCCGCGCGGGGCCAGCAGCAGCTTGCCGCCCAGGCGGAAGAAGACCTGGATGGTCTTGAGCTGGACCAGCACGAAAGGAATCATGAACAGGAAGTAGGCCAAAGACATCTGCCCGATCAGGCCGGTTTTCACCAGCCCCAAAGCGATGAAGAACATGCCGAACACAAAGAAAGCCACCCCAGGGCAGATGAGAGCGAAGGCGCCGGGATTGGTTTTGTCGCCACCGACGAAATCACGGAAGTAGTTGAGGCGCTTCATCACCCCGTAGCCGATCAGACCGAACAGGATCTGCACGGACAGCACCATGGCGCCGAACACGAACATTTCGGCCGGGTGCCCGTGGGTACCAAAACCATGCTCAAGTCCGTGCGAAAGACGTACCCAGGTGATACCCAGAAGAGTCATGACCGGGATGAGAATCCACAGGCTGCCCGCTGCTGCCGGCTGAATACCGTGGCGCAGCATGGAATCGAAGCCCAGCACGAGCTTGATGACCAGCAGGATAACGGCCACGGTGGCAAAGAAGATCGACAGGGCGATTCCGACTGCGTTGACCGCGACACTGTGACTCATGGCCCCCGGTGCGGCCAGACCGACCGCGATCATGGCCAGGGCGAAGATCGCCACGATGGGTGCGAGGCTATTGTTCTGTGCGAAATCGAACTGGGCATGCACGAACAGGCGCACGAAGTAATCGCCCAGAATCCGCATCGCGTACACGCCAATGGCCAGGAAGGCGAGAATGGCGAAGGGGAACAGCCATTCGACGATGCCCCACAGGCCCGGCACGAACACCGCGCCCAGGACGAACATGACGTTGACGGTCATTGCCAGGGTCAGCGGAATGGTCATCAGGCCGATTTCCGCATTGGAGGTTTTCAGGTGACCAAAAGCCGGGGTACGCCGGAAAGCGGCGTATTCACGCAGGTTCCACCACAGCAGGGTGAAGTGTATGCCGGCGAAGAACAGGATCACCAGCAGGTCCAGTGCCACCAGCCCGGCGCGCAGGGTCGCCCCCTCCTGCAGCATGGGCCACAGGTGACTGAAGGTCGCCATCGGCGCATCCGGATGGGGAACCATGAACATCAGGTAGATGTAAAACGAGACGGACAGCCCGCCCGCGCCCAGCGCGGCGAGGAAGTACATCGGACTGTAGCGCTCTCCAAGATTTTTGCGCAGCATCGGAAATTCTCCTTTTGCCAGGATAAAGACCGATTATATTAGCACAAGCTAATCATCTGTCACGTCCGGCAACGATCTTCCGGTAAATTTCTTCCTGGGCTCGCGCCAGCGCATCCCAGGCATGCCGCACCACCACGGCCTGCCCCCCCCTGCGCAAGCGCTCTCGCAGGGGGGGATCGGACAGGATGCGCGTCACCGCCCCGGCCAGGGCGTGCGCATCGCCCGGATCGGCCAGCAGCAGCGCCTCCTCGCCATCCGCCAGTTCTGCCGCCGCACCGCACCAGGGCGCGGCGCTCACCACCACCGGCAGCGCGTGCGCCATCGCCTCCAGGATCACCATGCCAAAGGTGTCCTCCGTGGTCGGATGCACCAGCAGGTCGGCGGCGGCATAGGCGGCATCGATATCACCCACCGCGCCCAGAAAATGCACCCGCGACTCCAGGCCCAGATTTTGCGCCCGTTCGCGAAACGGCGGGATGCGAGCCGGGTCGCCCACCACGGCCAGATGAACCGTCTCGGGCAAGCCCCGCATGGCATCGAGCACCACCTTCAGCCCCTTTTTGGCGTAGTCGTTGCCCACGAACAGCAGCAGCGGCCCGCTCTGCGGCAGACCCAGGCGGGTACGGCTTTGCGTCTGGCAAAGCGGCTGGGGCGGGGGCTCTACACCGGGCGGAATGACCGCAAAATGCGCAGCACTGCCCGGATAGGCCCGCGCCATGCGCTCGCGCAGGGTTTCGGACACGGCGACGATCACCCGTCCGGCGCGGGGGCGGAATCGTGCGGCCTCCAGCAGCCAGTAGGTCAGAAGACGTGGGCTGAAAATGAGGGACAGGGCACGACCAAAGCGACGTAAGCCCCGCAAGGGCTGTCCATTGCGGTTCTGGAACAGGCCGATGCGTACCGGCAGCACATGGATGGTCTGCACCTCGCCCACCCAGGTGTTCTCGTGCGAATGCACCACGTCGAAACCGTGCCGAGTCGCCCAGGCCGTCCAGGCGGCATAGAAAAGCTGGTTCAGCCAACGCATGCGGCGCAGGGGACGCGGCACACGGTGGTAGTGTAGCCCCGGCAGCCCGGCGTCGATCTCCTGCGCGAAGACATGAATCTCGTGTCGCTGCGCGAGCGCCTCGCACAGCTTGATCGAATAGCGCTCCGCCCCCCCACAGCGCGGCGCGAAACAGCGGTTGAGCACGGCAATGCGCAGGCGCGGGCCCGTCGGGGTTTCAGCGTGCTCCACGACGATCCTCATACCCGGTAAAAAGCTTGAGCAGGAATTGCGGCAGACGTGTGGCCTGGGCCACCAGCACGCGCGGCAGCTCGAAAGGGGAATCCCCGAGCTGCGCCCGGCCACGTCTCACCGTGGTCGCACTCCAGAAACCGGCCTCGCGCACGAAATCCACATGCAGCGAATCGTAGCGCCCGTAGGGGTAGCAGAAATGCCGGACCTCGCGGTCGATCAGGGCCTCCAGTTCGCGGCGCGACGCCAGGATTTCCTCGCGTGCCGCGGACGGCTCCAGCGCGGTGAGGTCCACATGATGACGGGTATGCGCGCCCACATCCATTCCGGCGGCACACCAGTCCCGCAAGGCCTGCGCATCCATCAGCCGCTTCTGCGGCACGCCATTCGCCGCGTCCCAGTCGTTACAGCCGCCGACATGCCCGCTCACCGCATAACAGGTAGCGGTGAAGCCATGGCGACGCAGGACAGGCAGGGCCTCGCTCAGGTTGTTGAGATAGCCATCATCGAAAGTCAATCCCACCACCTTGCCGCGCCGTTCGCCGGCAAGATAGGGCAAGAGCTCAGGCAGCCCGACCCCCCGGTACCCCAGCGCAGCCAGCACGGCCATCTGCCGTGCGAAAACAGCGGGCGCGACACTCATGCCACGCATCGGCGTGCCGGACGGGGGCGGCACGTCGATCTGGTGATACATGAGGATCGGCAGAGTCATTCACACCCCCGCCGCAGGCACGGCCTGCGCGATGAACAGGGGCTTGCCTGCGTCCACTTCGCGTTGCCCGGCACGCAGCGCAGTGAGCATGAACACCTCGGGGCGCGGACGAGGTGAGTCCGGGTCGCCATACAACACGATGCGATCCTTGACCGGCAGCTCGCGCGGCAACGCCACCAACACCCCGCCCTCATCATCCCGCACCAGCACACCAAAGGTCTCGCGCCGCTCGACATGCAGCGGCAGCACATGCACGGGGTACGGACAAAAACCGCCCCGTCGCTCCAGCGCCGTGCCCTCCTCGACGCGATGGACGAAGGCATCCACCTGTGGCTCATGCAGATCAATGGTATGACGCAGCGGCAACGAAGCCAGTACCGCTTCCTCCGACATGACTTCTTTCCCCGGTCTATGGAATCCGCCCCGATTATGCCATGCACCGCCCCATTGACAGCGCCGGGCACAAGCCCGAACCTTTCAATCGAAATATTTAACAATACATATCGAAATGACGCTGATACCCCAGACCAACCCGCCGCCCACGCCCCTCGCCCTGCTGCACGGTGAGTCCGGTGAGCGCATGGACGCCCTCGAAACCCTGGCCGGACAATGCGGATTCCGTACCCGGCGTAGCAACGACCCTCTGCCTCAGAATGGCGAAGCACTGCTGATTCTGGTCGCCGGCCCGGATCCGGCCGAAACACTGGACCGCTGGCAGGTGGCCCGCGCGCGATGCCCCCGCCTGCTGGGACTGGTGGCTGGCCAAACGCTGGATGCGCCCCGGGTGGCCTGCGCCTATCGCAAGGGCATACTGGATGTCCTGCTCGACGAAGACGGCACGGACGCCTGGCGCGAGCGCCTGGAGTACGCCCTGCTTCTGGCAGAGCACGAACAGCGTCTGCAGGGGCTTCGCCTGAACATCGCACAACAAGAGGGCGCCCCGGTGGCGATCAGCCCGGCCATGGCGCGCGTCATCCGCCAGATCGAACAGGTCGCCCCCACGCCACTGCCCGTGCTGCTCAACGGTGAAACGGGTACCGGCAAGGGCGTACTGGCCCGGCACATTCATGCGCGCAGTCTGCGCGCGAGCGGCCCCTTCCTCGCAGTGAACTGCGGCGCCATCGCCCCCAGCCTGCTCGAAAGCGAGTTGTTCGGCCATGAAAAAGGGGCCTTTACCGGCGCACACGCACGGCGTATCGGCCTGCTGGAAGCCGCTGACGGCGGAACACTGTTTCTGGACGAGATCAACAGCGCGCCCATTGAACTTCAGGTGCGACTGCTGCGTTTTATCCAGGAAAAGCGCTTCATGCGCGTGGGCAACACCCAGGACATCGAAGTCGATGTCCGGCTGATCTGCGCCAGCAACCAGCCCTTGCAACCGCTGGTCGACACACGCCAGTTCCGCGAAGATTTGTTCTACCGCATCAATGTCTTTCCCATTGATGTCCCCCCGCTGCGTCAGCGCCGGGAAGACATCCCCCCACTCGCGGCGCAAATCCTGATACGCCACGCACAACTACTGGACAAGACCGTGAACGCCTGCGGCCCCGGCGTGCTCGACACCCTTCGCCGCCACGACTGGCCGGGCAATGTACGCGAACTGGAAAACGCCATCCTGCGCGCACTGGTGATTGCCAGCAGCGAACGCATCGAGCTGCGCGACCTGCCGCCGGAGATTCTCCACCCCACACGACGCGTCGAAGCCCGCACGGCGCCCTGGCGAGGCGATGCCAGCCTGGCGGAAGTAGAGCATCACTGGATTCGCCACACGCTGGAGCAATGCGGTGGCAATCGCACCCAGGCAGCCCGTCGTCTGGGCATCGATCCATCCACCCTGTGGCGCAAACTGCGCGAACGCCCCCCGGTCTGAGAGCCCGCTTCCGGCCCCGTTGAACGGATGCCAGGGACAGGCGCCGTTCCCCGCTCTCATGCGATCGAAGGCGTCTTACCTTAAGAATGGCGGCAAACCGCGCCTATAGCACGGCGGCCTAGCCCTGCTCGCTGATGAGGACAGCAAACTTATGCGACGCATCCACAAAAACATCCACAATGTCGCTCCGGGTGTAACGCCTCTAGACAAGGAGTCGAACAAATCCCGCCCCCACGTGGAGCGCCTGACATAGTGACATTGCGTTTCCGGCAAGCGCAGCGCTCGATCATGGAGACCAGTTCTTCAACGCTGGCTTCAGCCTTGGCCATGGTGCTTCCTTATCTTCTCAATCTCATTCAGCTGCTGCGGGCGGCTCGGCAGCGGGGATGATCAGCAACAGCTCGGAGTCATCCAGTAGCCTGTAAACCGGTCGCTTGCCGGACAGTCGTTCGCTCTGATCCAGAATGATCTGAACCCCTTCACCACGCTTGTCCATCATGGCGCTGCGGCCTGTGATCGCTTTGTCCGCCTCGTGCACGGAACATTTGGCCAGCAGGCTGGTGATGGCTTCGTTGCGCGCGGCCTGGCGGTAGGGAAGACTCTCCACCGTCATGGTGTTGGGGATGGCGCCTGGCGAATACAGCTCCAGCCGGTTCGCAAACATCCGCAGACGGATTTTGGCGCCATGGATCGAGTAATCCCGGTGCGCAACAGCATTAACCAGGGCCTCGAAGACAGCCGTCATGTCGTACTGCGGCAGATCGTGCCGGCCCTCGTCCTTGGTGGCATAGACCTGCATGTTCTTGCGGACGAAGTGGCAAGCCGCCAGCACCTGAGCATCCAGCGGCCCGGTGATGTCCTGGGCGTCGAGCTGATAGGCCGTGTCGCCTTGCGGCAGCACCTCGGTGCCGCGGTATGCCACGGCCTGAATGAAGGCATTTGGCAGCCAGCGGCGAGGGTCAGCGCTGGCCATCAGCACGCCTGCAATGGTCGGGCGAAGCGTGCCGTCGGCATCGGGGCAGGCCATCGCGAGCTTGTCCAGCAGCACCTCACGCGAATCCTGCACGCGCGGACTGGCAAAACGTTGCCACAGGTTATCTGCGAGGTCATCGAGCGTAGCCCCTGGGACCGGCTGCTCGTCGAAGCGGATGATGCGCGCCTGGCTGCGTTGCTGGAACAAACGCGCCAGATAGTCCGGAGCCATTTCACGCTTGGCGCTGCCCACGCGGTGCAGATAGCCGCCCGGGCTTTTATGCACGAACAGGCTGCTTGCGATATCGACCTTCAACACCGGGAGCTGCTCGCCTGCAGTGCTGGGCAGGCTCAGACGCTCGATCACCGGCGCGAGCGGCGGGGTGATGCTGTCCAGGCAAATCTGCCGGACGAAATCCTCCACCAGGTCCAGGCGCTCCAGCGGGATACCGAGCACTTCACGGGTGTCGTCCACGCCCAGGACGCACACACCGCCCCGGCTGTTGGCGAAGGCGGCCAGCTCATCGGCCAGCAAATCTTTATGGGGTGCCGACACCTTTTGACCGGCAAAGCGGACTTCCTTCAACTCCAGATAGGAGTCCTCTCCCAGGCGAATCTTGTCGATCAAGTCCGCGATGTTGTCGAACATGTCAAACCTCTCTTCCCAGGCGTTGGTAACGCCGTTCGAACGCTTCTTCGCCGCCTTCCATCACTTGGCAGACTTCGCGGCGCATGGCCTGATCCTGCAAAGAGCCGGTTTGCTTCACGTGGCACTGGTGATTGAAGTCCAGTACATGGATCAACTCCGCATCGCCATTGACCACGATGTTGGGGTTGTGGGTCACGATGATGAGCTGACGGCGCAGTTTGTTGCTGCGGATCTGTTGCACGACCAGTCCGTAGATCAGGTGGTTATCCAGGTCATCTTCTGGCTGGTCGAGCACCAGCGGCTCGTTGCCGTGCGCCAGCAGGAAGGCCAGCATGGCGGCAGCGCGCTGCCCGGCGGACGCCTGGCCGATGGACTGAAAGTCTCGACCATCCCCTTTCCGGCTGTATTCCACCTGCAAACCGTCTTCGGGGAACCAGCACAGGATGTGGTCGATGAATTCCGGGCGCTTATCGGCTTCCGCTTTCAAGAATTTATTGAACCAGCCGCCAAACTCCGCCTGCCCGCAACAGGCTTGCGACAGGCGCTTCTTCTGCGTCAATAGCGCCTGCTCGAAGGCCGCCGTATCCCATACGCCGGGCTGCTCGACCAGATCAACCGTGCCCAGCAGATCGGCCACGAGCCCTTTGGGGGATACCCCCTCTTGCTCCTGATACAGGTCGTCCACGTACTTGCCTTCAGCGGCCCCAAGCACCTCCCGCAAGGAGCGCTCGATGCCCTGTGCATCCCGGCTGTAAGGGATCAGTTCGATGCGCACATAGGGATTGCCTTGGAGAGTTTCTTGAAGAAATGCACTCCGTTGGGTGCTGATGGCGCGGCGAGCGGACTGCACCTGATCCAGCAGCGAGTTGGCCTTTCCGCGCAACTCGGTGTGCTGCTTCTGCAAGGCTTCCAGCTTCCTCAGCTCGGTTTCCAGGCGCTGCTTTTCTTGCACCAGGCGGCCGTACTCGCTGGGATCGCTGACGCCTTGTTGCTGCAAGTCCGCCCTGAGCTGCTCGTAAGCCGCCTTGGCCGCGCCGATCCGCGCAAACCAGGGCGAAGCCTCCAGTTCTCCTCTCAGAGCTTGCCCGCGCTCCTGCAGCGCGGTTGCCGCGCGCTCGACTTCCTGTCGCGCCTTGGCGATGGCGGCGTGCAGCGCCTGGACAATGCTCAGTGCCGGGCCGTCTTCGGCGGTATCGAACAAGCCTTCCGGCAAGTCTTCCGCCAACAGATCGTCGGCAAGCGCTTTCAAACGGGTTGCCAGTTCGGCGGAGGCTTCGAACTGGCGTTCCAGCTCGCGGCTTTGCCGGTTGGTGCGCTGATAGTTTTTCAGCAGGGCGGCATGATCGGCGCCCTCGAAGCGGGCCAGCTTGCGCTGAATATCTTGCAGGGCCAGCGTCAAGGCCTCGCGCCCTTGCAGCTTGCCGTCCAGCTCGCGCATTTGCGCCCGTGCGGCCAGGAAGGCACGCTTGGCCTCCTCAAAAGCGGCTTGCTGCGATTGCGTGCCCGCCGCATCGTCAATCACCTTGAGCAGCGCCTGCTGGCTGTCGCCGGCCAGCGCGGCGATCTGCCCCTGGCTGAACAGGCGCACCGGAAAGCGTTGCTCGGTGATGGCCTGGCTGGCCGAAGGCTTGAAACTGCCCGTAGCGGCGTCCCATTCCTCCACCGCGTGACCTTGACCATCCTGCCGCCAGATCAGGCGATAGGGCATGCCATCGCGCTGCACTTGCACGCAGATGGCCGTATCTGCCCGCAGGCCGCCTTCGTCATTGCGGCCCCTGGCGACCTGATTGAAGCGCTTGAAGGTCTGTCCGGCTTCCGAGCTGAGCGACAGCTCCTTCTCACGGCGATAAGCCAGACGCAGGGCATGCACGGTGGTCGATTTACCTGTGCCACGGCCACCTATCAAGGCATTGAAGTACGGATTGAGCGGCAACTCGGCAGGCTGCCTGCCGCGCCCCATGTAGCGAGCGTCGCGGATTTCAATCGACTCAATGAAATGCTCGGGCGTATTGAACGGCGCAAAGCCGTCGCTCTCATCGCTGCGCCGAACAGAGACTTCCTGCCCATCCAGCAAGGCAAGACGCAAGCCTTCCAAGCTAGGCCGCGCCATCTTGATCCAGGTGTAGCGCGAACCCGGAACAGCCGTACCTTGGAAGCTGTGGCAATCGCTGCCCACCACGCTGGCAAAGCGCAGTTTCAGCTCCTCCAGCACCATGGGCACAGGGCTGTTGGAGGCGGCCCACTCCAGCGCCAGGATGCCGGGCTCCTGCAAGACCGCCTTAACCGTGTTGGCATCCATCACGCATTTTCGCGTACCAGGCTCGACCTGTAGCAGCCCCTTGTCGCCTTCGACGTGTGCCGGAATGGCCAGGCCGCCCGCCGCCAGA
>JAQVHL010000072.1 GCA_028696185.1 Halothiobacillaceae bacterium | reverse complement strand
GGCAGAGTGCGGCGGCCAGCAGCAAGCCCGTAGCAATCGTCCTGATCTTCATCTGCCGGATATTAACGGCAAATTCGCTCCGACACACCCCCGGAAGGCAAATTTCTCCCCGGATGCGGTGTCTTGCAGAAGGATTGACGGTGTGTTGACGCACGCTGTGCTAGCTTTCATGAAGTCATACATAACGAAACGAGCGGGGGAGCGGTCATGAGGACAATGCACATGCTGCTGGCCTTGGCGCTACTGGTGGCAGGATGTAACGGCAGCGATGCGCCGCCGGTCAATATCGATCTGTCGAACCGGATCTATGTTCTTGCCGGGCAGGGTGGGGACGCGCGTGGCGGCACGGAAGAAAAAGAGTATGTGGTAACGTTGACTGGGGTGCAGCCGGAGGTCGATTGGTATACTGATCGTCCTGGGCGCTTGACTGGCGAGGAGCGTACTGATGATTTTGTCGGCGTGGACTGGATTCGGGTGTACGGCGATATGGCGCCGAACGCGCTACTGCAGTACCGCAATGCCAGCGGGGTGCACGGCCTGTTTGGCCGCGTGCGTGATCCGTCCTACAACGCGCAGACACGTACACTGAAGCTGACTTTAACCCTGTCGAAAGCGTCTTACGACATCAGCGGCGGCGTGGGAGGTTTCGATTCTCCGGTTCTGACCCTGCTCAACAACCTCAAGCCGCCGGCCGAGGGTTCGTCTTTTGCGCTGCAGGCGGATCGAGCCCAGTTGGTGGCGGACGGCGCGGGGGGATATCGCCTGCTGCTGCAGGGTGTGGACGACGGGGTGTTCTGGATGAACAACGCGCCCGCGCGGGGCGGGGACTTCGAAGCCGTGGGCAACTTCATCAATTACTGGGATGAACGCTTTGCCGACAGTTTGCCGAACGCCTCGCTGGCCGGTGATTTGGGGGATGGCAATTACGAGATCCTGCCTTTGACTCTTTCGATGCCCGCATACGATGCCTCGTTGGGGCGGGTGAGCTTTGCGGCGGTTCCCCTGCGCGGACCGGGTACACCCGATGTGAATGCCGTGCTGAGCGATGCCGTGCTGTTCGTGGATGCCGGCGAGCGCGGTACGCCGTCCACGGTATTTTCACAGACATGGCGAGGTGTGGCCTATTCGCCCATTCCCGGCGTCTTCAACAGCAATCCGACCGGGGCGTTTTTCGACTCGGACATGACGGCGGACAATTTCCAGGCTATCTGGGGCCGCAAGAACGGTTGCGGGCGTGATGATCTGGAAACCATGGCGGCGGCGGGGGTTAACCTGGTGCGCCTGTACGACTACAACTACCAACGGGGCTCGACTCAGTGGAAAACCGGCGGAAACGGGCATATTCCGTTTCTGGACAAGGCGCAGTCGCTGGGGATCAAGGTGATCATTCCGGTTTCCAATTACAACTTAGCGAATGAGCTTGGTGGCAACCGTCCCTGGGACGACATCGACAACACGGTGGCCCAGATCGTGAACAGCGTGAAGAAAAACGGCGTGATTCACCCAGCCGTTCATTCGTTCAGCGTGGGCAACGAGCTTGATCTGGACCAGTACGGCATGGACTGGACGACGCTGATTCCGAGGGCGGTCCAGGTGGCGGGGCAGTTGAACACGCTTGCCCCGGATCATTTCATTACCATCCCCGTCAGCAATGCCTACGAGAAGAAAATGTACGCGGCCATCCGGGACGAGTTCAGCAAGCAGAACCTGGGCGAGGTGTACAAGACGCGCGTTTACAATGCGGTGCAGACCTTCAAGCGCAAGGACGGGGATGACCTGCTGAACAACATCCTCAAGGCCTACGACAACCTCAGCCTGGGGGTTCCGCTGGTGATTACCGAACTGGGAACCAGCAACATGACCATGCCTTCGGTGGACGCCAAGGTCGAAGCGGTGGTTGGTCAGGCCAGCGTGGTGCGTACATACATGGATGCCAATCCGTCTTCGCAGGTCAAGGGCTTTGCCATCTTCCAATGGCAGAACGCGCACTGGAAGCGCGGGGGCTCTCCCAACGACAACACGGAAAGCACTTTTGGCATTCACGCCTACAACGGTACGCTCTGTTCGTCGAAAACCGGCAAGTTCTATATGGAGGGCATGGTGAACGGTCAGTATGTTTACGCGCTGTTCCACGATGATGTGAGCTATGACGTCGATCAGTTGGCTCCGCTGACCAGTGCGGCCTATCCTGGCGGCTTGCTGCAGGCGCTTTCGGCCTATTTCAAGTGAGGGGATGAAGGGCGCCGGTCGTCCGGGCATGGCGCCCAGGCGGCGGAAGCCGGATAATCCGCCTTTTGTTCCTGCCACGCGGCGCCTTCGGGCGCCGCGATCATTTTGGGTCGACCATGCGCCTTACCCGTTTTTCCCCTGTGATTCCCGCTCCCGAGCCCGGCAGCTTCGCTGCACTGATGGAGCTTTACGAGCGTAATTACCTCCAGTTGCGCCGCCTCATCCCGGATTTGCGGCACTGGCAGGGTAGCCGCTGTTCGAGAGTGGCTCACTGTCTGCCCCTGCATGTGGACATCGTCGAGCAAAGCCGTTACACGAGTACGGTACGTCTTTATTACCTCTTCGATGCCGACAGTGGTCGCCCACGTCGCGCTCCGGATCTGTTGATACGCATCTATTACGACGCGCGCTCGGTCGAAGTGCTTTCCGGCGGGGTCGGGCTGACACGCTGCCTTGCGGCGCGTAGCGGTGCTTGCCTGGAAAAACGATGGCGTATCAATAGGTTCCTGTTCAAGTGGCTGGGCTACTGTGCACACCGTGGGCACTGTTTTGAAGAAAATAACGCCTGATCGCGAACTTTTTACCTGGCAGAGAGGACAAATACTTGACCGACTTACTCGGGTAAGTTATTTTTCCCAGCAACACGCTAAGGTATTTGGAGAATCGCGATGAGACTGACCACCAAAGGGCGCCATGCCTTGACCGCCATGATGCATCTGGCCCAGCACGCCGGTCGTGGTGCGGTGACCTTGGCTGATATTTCGCATGCCCAGGGTGTATCCCTGTCCTATCTGGAGCAGCTGTTTGCCCGCCTGCGTCGTCATGGTCTGGTGCGTGGTGTGCGTGGGCCCGGGGGGGGGTACCGTCTGGCCGCTTCACCCAGCACCATCAGTGTGGCCAAGATTATCGACGCCATTGATGATCGCACGCCTGCCGAACGTACCCGCTTGTTCGCCAGCTACCGCCCCGGCACCCGTGGCGAGGCTCAGGATATGTGGAATGAGTTCAGCCGTTCGCTGTACGACTACCTGGACAACATGACCCTTGATCGGTTCATGGCCGAAGATCAGGATTCACGTGGCGCGGCAATGGGCTATCATGCGCGCGCTGCACGCAATGAATTCACCCGCGAGGAATCGCGGGCCGGCTAACGGAGTTTTCGCAAGATGAGCCCGATCACCCTGCCGCTGTATCTGGATTACAGCGCCACCACGCCTGTCGATGAGCGCGTGGCCGAAAAAATGTGCCGTTATCTCACCCGTGACGGCATTTTCGGCAATCCGGCCTCACGCTCGCACGATTTCGGCTGGGCGGCCGAAAAAGCCGTCGAAGAGGCCCGCGAGCAGATTGCCGCCGTGGTCGGGGCAGATCCGCGCGAAATTGTCTTCACCTCCGGCGCCACCGAGTCCGACAACCTTGCGATCAAGGGGGCGGCTGCCTTCTACAAAAAGAAGGGGCGGCATATCGTCACCTGCAAGACTGAGCACAAAGCCGTGCTCGACACCTGCCGCGCTCTGGAGCGCGAGGGGTATGAGCTTACCTACCTTGATCCTCAATCCAATGGCCTGATCGATCTCGACCTTCTGCGTGCTTCATTGCGCGAGGACACCCTCCTTGTGTCCATCATGCATGTCAATAACGAGATTGGTGTCATCCAGGACATCCGTGCCATTGGTGAAATGCTCCGCGAACGGGGCATCCTTTTTCATGTCGATGCGGCCCAGAGCGTCGGCAAGCTGCCTATCCACCTCGAAGATCTGCCTGTCGATCTGATGAGCTTCTCCGCACACAAGTGCTATGGCCCCAAAGGCATCGGCGCCCTGTATGTGCGTCGCAAGCCCCGGGTGCGCATCGAAGCGCAGATGCACGGGGGTGGGCACGAGCGCGGCATGCGTTCGGGTACCCTGCCCACGCATCAGATTGTTGGCATGGCCGAAGCCTTCCGCCTTGCCGCAGAGGAAATGCCCACAGAAGTCGAGCGCATCCGTGGTTTGCGAGACCGCCTGTGGGCGGGTTTGAGCGATATGGAAGAGGTCTACCTCAACGGTGACTTTGAACAACGCGTGGTGCATAACCTCAATGTCAGCTTCAACTTCGTTGAAGGCGAATCGTTGATGATGTCCCTCAAAGGCATTGCCGTCTCCAGCGGATCCGCCTGCACCTCCGCCAGCCTGGAGCCGTCCTATGTGCTGCGCGCACTGGGACGGGAAGACGAGCTGGCTCACAGCTCGATCCGTTTCAGCATCGGCCGTTACACCACCGCTGAGGACATCGACTACGTGATCCGTCACATGCGCACCGCGGTGGAAAAACTGCGCGAACTCTCCCCCCTGTGGGAAATGTACAAAGACGGCATCGACCTGCGTTCGGTCGAATGGGTCCACCACTGACTACCGGAGAACGGCCATGGCTTACAGCGACAAGGTCATCGACCACTACGAAAATCCCCGCAATGTCGGCAGCTTCGATAAAAACGATCCCCATATCGGCACGGGTATGGTCGGTGCTCCGGCGTGCGGCGATGTGATGAAGCTGCAGATCAAGGTCAACGAGCAGGGCATCATCGAAGATGCCAAATTCAAGACCTACGGTTGTGGCTCCGCCATCGCCTCCAGTTCCCTGGTGACCGAATGGGTCAAGGGAAAGAGCCTCGACGAAGCTCGCCAGATCCGCAACAAGGACATCGCCGAAGAGCTGGCCCTGCCGCCGGTGAAAATCCATTGCTCGGTTCTTGCCGAAGATGCCATCGCGGCGGCCATTGCCGATTACCAGGCCAAACATACAGCCGGAGCCTGAGTGCGGGTCCGCCCTGCCGGTTGTCACAGGGTTGACAACGGCGGGGCAATCGCTAGAATGCGCAACTCCCAAGAAGCGGGAATAGCTCAGTTGGTAGAGCACAACCTTGCCAAGGTTGGGGTCGCGAGTTCGAGTCTCGTTTCCCGCTCCAAATAAAGGCTGGATGGCAGAGTGGTCATGCAGCGGATTGCAAATCCGTGTACCCCGGTTCGATTCCGAGTCCAGCCTCCATCGAAAATCAATCGCTTAAACGTAAAGCCCTGTCGATAGGGTGGCGTTTGATGCGCACTTTCCCCTCCTTGCACCCTCTGTTTCCAGCATTGCACGAATTGAGAGAACGTCCGGCGTCCGCTTCAACGCTATTTTGAAGAGGAACGGGGGCAACGCCTCATTCCCCCAGCAATCATCATCCAGCGACAGGCTTAACGGCCGTGAGCCCTTTACCCCCGCGTCCTCGATGTCTTCTGGGGCTTGGAGCAAAGCAGCAAGAACGCGCGACGGGATGGCACGGTAAGCAAGAGGCGGGCGAATCGTTTCAAGGCGAGCGCGGGCGCGCTAAGATGCTTCGCTTATCGACCGCATTTTCCAGGGGGAAGGACATGATTGCACGACTGAAGCTGACCCAACTGGTGGAGAATGCCGCATCGGGGCGCGGGGTGCTCGGCGAGCATGGTATTTCCTTCCTTATCGAAGCAGATGGCGCGCGCGTGCTGTTCGATACCGGGCAGGGACTGACGCTCGAACACAATGCCGAACGGATGGGGGTATCGCTTGAGGGCCTGGATGCGGTCGTGCTCAGTCATGGGCATTACGATCATACGGGGGGCTTGCTTGCCGTGCTGGAGCGGAACCCCGGGACGCGTCTTTTCATGCATCCTGAGGCGCTTTCGCCCAAGTTCAATCGTCTGGGCAAGGCGATTGGCAGCGGGCTGCCCGATGCCGAAGAACTGGCAAACCGCGTGGCCGAGCTGATCTGGACCGAAGGCCCCACCGAAATCGTACCCGGACTGTTCGTTACAGGACAGATTCCGCGGCGCAACGATTTCGAGGACACCGGCGGTCCGTTTTATCAGGACGGCGGGTGCCTGCAGGAAGACACGCTGCCCGATGACCAGGCGCTGTATGCGCATACGGCCGAAGGCTGGATCGTCATTCTCGGTTGCGGGCATTCCGGGGTGGTCAACACCCTGGAGTATATCCAGGAATGCACGGGCTTGACGCAGGTTCGCGGCCTGTTTGGCGGCATGCACCTGCTGCGTGCCGGGCGTGCGCGCCTGGAAGCGACGGCGGATATGCTGGAGCGCCTGAATGTGCGCACCCTGGGCGCCAATCACTGCACTGGAATAGACGCCGTCTGCTTTTTTCGCCAGCGATTTGCCGAACGTTGCGTGGAACTGCACGCGGGAGACCGGCTGGCCTTTCCGGCGCAGGTCTGAGCCGGGTCGCCGCCCCGGCCCGGTCTTGAGCGCTTTGCACGGCACTGCGATGACCGCTACCCGGTTGGGGCGAGACGTATCTGGCGCGGGGAGGGGGGCTTCCCTGCGTGCAACTCATTTCTTTTAATCATGACATGGCGTTGATATGTCTTTGCCTAAATATACAAAAGCCGATCTGGTTCACTGGTTTGGTGAGCGTGAAGTACAAAAAGCCCAGGCTTATGTTCCCAAGTATCGCGACCTCCAGGTTAACGACGGTGTTTTGATGGCGTCCGTCAAGGGGACCGCAGCGCGGCCCTATCGGCAATCGGTGTTTTTTCTTGCCGAAAATCGTTTGCCCTACAGCCAGTGCAGTTGTCCGCTGGGGGGGAACTGCAAGCATGTGGTTGGGGCCTTGCTCGCCGCACTTGAGCGCCCCGGCTTGGTATCGACGGCCAGCCGTTCGGATCGGCAGGTGCTTGAATGGCTGGATACGCTCCGTACACAAAGTGAGGAGAAAAAGCCGGGGAAAGCCCCAACACACGCCCTGGTGTACCTGATCGCGCCGGATGGGCGGGGCGGCATGAATGTGAATCTGCACAAGGTGCGGGTGTCGCATGTCGGGGGGGAGATGGCCTTTCGCGGTGATCCGGAGCGTTGGGACAATATCCAGGCGGCCTTGGCACGGCCGCCTTCGTTTGTCGGCGACGAAGACCTGCGGATTTTGCGGCTGTTGTCGATGGAACCGGCGAGCGGGCGCTTTGGGGAGTACCATTTTCCGGCCGGATCGGCGGGCGCCGAAGCGCTTCTGGAGCGTCTGATCGCGACCGGGCGTTGCATGCTGGGCTTTCCCGAGCCTTTGCATGTCGGGGCGTCCCGTCCCGGTCGGTTGGTGTGGGTGGAGGAGCCCTCGATCGGCGTTTACCCTTCATTGCTCTCTGAGCCGGCCTGTGATGGGTATTGCGTGTTCGAACACCCCTGGTACCTCGATGGGGAGCGTCGCGAAATGGGCCCTGTGGACAGCGATATTTCGGCCGCCATGTGGCGTCGGCTGGCCGCGTGTCCGCCCTTGAGCGAAGAGCATCTGCCGCTGGTGGCCCAGGTTTTGGGCGAGGTCTTGCCGGGGCGCCCCCTGCCGGCCCCGGCCGAGGAGCCCACGGTGGTGGACGGCCCTTTCCGGCCTTTGCTGCATCTGTACATGTGCGAGCTGTCGTCCCCGGTTTACTGGCACGGCTATCCATTGAATACGCGCCGTATCGAGGTGGCGGAACTGGCTTTCCTCTATGGCGAGTACCTGATCGACCCCCTCGATAAACGGGAAACCTTTCGTGCCGAAGATGGCGGTTGGGTGCGTTTTAATCGCGATAGCGAGGCCGAAGCGCGTGCGCTGGCCCAGCTCAAAAAAGTCGGTTTGCTGCCCATGCCGTTGGAAACCGATGATTATTTTGGGCGCACCCTCCTGCATCGAACGCATCTGAACCCCTCGGAGCGGGTGGTGACCTTCGGGATGGAGGCGCAGGGCAAATGGCCGGATTTTGTGGAACGCGCTCGCCCTTTGCTGGAAAACGAAGGATGGGTTATCGATATCGATCCTGAGTTCGCCCATCAGCCCTTGCTGGAAGTCGAGCAGTGGGATGCGCGGGTCGAGGAAGGCGAGGACGGCTGGTTCTCGCTCGACATGGGGGTGATGGTCGAGGGCGAGCGTCTGGCGCTCGCGCCCCTGCTGCACGGATTGTTCAATACCGATCCACGCTGGCTGGACAAGGGACGGCTCAACCGCATCCCCAACGCGGAACGCATTGCGCTGCGCCTGCCTGACGGTCGGCAACTGGGAGTGCCAGCAGAGCGTATCAAGCCGCTGGCACGCACCCTGATTGACCTGTTCGACCGTCCGCCGGGGGACAGTCTGCGCCTGTCGCGCTTTGATGCGCCGCGTCTGGACGCCCTGGCGCGGGGGCAGGACTGGGCGCTGTCCGGGCACGAGCGCCTGATGTCGCTGGCCCGCGCCCTAGGCGACCGGGGGGCCGTGCATCGCATGAAGCCGCCGAAATCCTTCCAGGGCAGTCTGCGCCCCTACCAGCAACAGGGCCTGGGCTGGATGCAGTTCCTGCGCGAGCAGAACCTGGGCGGCATCCTTGCCGATGACATGGGGCTGGGCAAGACCGCGCAGACCCTCGCTCATCTGGAAACCGAACGCGTCGCGGGGCGATTGGACAAACCCGTGCTGGTGATCCTGCCTACCTCGCTGGTGTTCAACTGGAAGCGCGAGGCCGCCCGCTTCGCCCCCGAACTGCGCGTGCTGTCCCTGCACGGCCCGGAACGCAGCCAGCATTTTTCGCGCATCGCCGAACAGGATGTCGTACTGAGCACGTATCCACTGTTGCCGCGTGACCGCGAGACACTCATCGCGCAATCCTGGTCCTGGTTGATCCTCGATGAGGCGCAGACGGTCAAGAACATCAAGAGCCAGGGGGCGCAGATCATCCGTGAACTCGATGCCCGTCATCGTCTGTGCCTGACCGGCACGCCCATGGAAAACCATCTGGGGGAGCTGTGGACGCAGATGGATTTCCTGCTGCCGGGTTTTCTGGGAGATGAGAAATCCTTCCAGAAAGCCTTTCGCCGTCCCATCGAAAAAGAAGGCGATCAGGGCCGCGCGCAGTTGCTGTCGCGGCGTATTGCCCCCTTCATCCTGCGTCGACGCAAGGAAGACGTGGCAAGCGAACTGCCACCGAAGACCGAAATCGTGCGGCGAGTGGAGCTGACCGGCAAGCAGCGCGATCTGTACGAAACCGTGCGCAGCGCGATGGACGAAAAAGTCCGTCAGGCGATTGGCGAGAAGGGCTTCGCCCGCAGCCAGATCGTCATCCTCGATGCGCTGCTGAAACTGCGTCAGGTTTGTTGCCATCCCGCCCTGCTCAAGATCGACGCGGCCGCGAAGGTCAAGGAGAGCGCCAAGCTCGATCTGTTGATGGACATGTTGCCGGGGCTGGTGGACGAAGGGCGACGCATCCTGGTGTTTTCAGCCTTTACCGGCATGCTCGACACCATCGCCGTCGAACTCGACAAGCGCAAAATTGCCCATGTGCGTTTAAGCGGCGAGACGCGCGATCGTGAAAGCGTGGTGAGCCGTTTCCAGGACGGTGACGTGCCGGTATTTCTCATCAGCCTCAAGGCGGGCGGTGTGGGCTTGAACCTGACCGCCGCCGATACCGTCATCCACTACGACCCGTGGTGGAACCCGGCGGCAGAGGATCAGGCTACCGACCGCGCACACCGTATCGGTCAGACCCGGCAGGTGTTCGTCTACAAGCTGATTGCCGAGGGCAGTATCGAGGAGAAAATTCTCGCCCTGCAGGAGAAAAAGGCGGCGCTGGCCGAAGGCGTGCTGGGCGAGGACGGTGCGGCGCTGTCGAAATTCGACGAAGCCGAGGTGCGCGCCCTGCTGGCGCCCTTGCCTGCCTGAAATGACCTGAGGGAGTTCGCAAAATAACAGCTTGTTGGACGAGCGTGGGCGCCCGCTTGCGTTGGCGCCTGTTTGAAAGGCTTAGCCTCATGGCGGGCGAAAAAGGGCTCCAACGGTTATTGAAAGCGGCTTTAACCGGCGCCTGAACGACTTGATCTTTAGCAAGCGGACAGGCTTGCGCGCTGTTTCGCCCGCCTCAAGCGACGCACTTCGAACGGCTTGAATCGCGCGCGGGCGAGTACCTTTCTTTGCTTGCCCAAAGAAAGGTACCAAAGAAAGGGCACCCCCACGGAG
>JAQVHL010000020.1:32472-41700 GCA_028696185.1 Halothiobacillaceae bacterium | reverse complement strand
GGGGCCCTTTCCTACGTTCACGCTCGCCCAACAATTCAGCGCCGGACGAAGGATTCCCAGATCCCCCTTGGAGGCGCCATGGCGGTCCCAAGGGGGCCCTTCCTACATCCACGCTTGTCCAGCAATCCTTCGCCCAGCGCTGCACTGTCCGCAACACCTTCTTTTTGCAAACACCCTCTCAGCCGCCGCCGATGGCCTGCACGATTTCGATGCGGTCGCCGTCGCTGAGCAAGGTGGTGGCGTGCAGGCTTCGCGGCACGATTTCGCGGTTGAGCTCCACGGCGACGCGCTTTTCGCCCAGTTGCATGCGGGCGAGCAGTTCGCAGAGGGTCAGGGGGGCGGAAAAACGGCGGGTTTCGCCATTGACGTGCAGGGTGAGGTCTTCGCTCATGATGGAGTTCACAGGCCGGTATCGGAGGTGACGCGCAGTACTTCGCTGACGCTGGTGAGCCCTTCTCGGGCGCAGCGCACGCCGTCGGCACGCAGGCTGGGGCCATGGCGTCTTGCGTAGGCTTCCATGGCCTGTTCGCTGGCACCGTCGTGGATCATGCGCTGCAATTCGTGGTCAACGGCGATGAGTTCATAGATGCCCTGGCGCCCGCTGTAGCCGCGCCCGTGACAATCCGGCTGACCGTCTGCCGGACGGTAGAGTGTGGGCGCCGGGTCGGCGGGCAGGCCGAGCAGGGCGCATTCGGCGGCGTCCGGAATGTAGGTTTCGCGGCAGTCGGGGTTCAGGCGGCGTACCAGGCGCTGGGCCAGTACGCCGATGAGGCTGGAGGCGAGCAGGAAGGGCTCGATGCCCATGTCGCGCAGACGGGTGATGGCGCCGACGGCGGAGTTGGTGTGCAGGGTGGAGAGCACGAGGTGACCGGTCAGTGAGGCCTGAACGGCAATCTGTGCGGTTTCCAGGTCGCGGATTTCACCGACCATCACGACGTCCGGGTCCTGACGCAGGATGGCGCGCAGACCGCGGGCGAAACTCATGTCCACCTTGGTGTTGACCTGGGTCTGACCGATGCCGTCGAGGTAGTACTCGATGGGGTCTTCCACGGTGAGGATGTTACGGTCGCGGCTGTTGATGGCCGACAGCGCGGCGTACAGGGTCGTGGTCTTGCCCGAGCCGGTGGGGCCGGTGACGAGGATGATGCCGTGCGGGCGGTGGATGAGCTGTTCCATGCGCGCGCGGGTGGCTGGGTCCATGCCCAGGTGCGAGAGGTCGAGCCGACCGGCCTGTTTGTCGAGCAGACGCAGTACCACGCGCTCGCCATGCCCGGAGGGCAGGGTGGAGACACGCACATCGACGGCGCGGCCGGCCAGACGCAGGGAGATGCGTCCGTCCTGCGGAAGCCGCTTTTCGGCGATGTCCAGCTTGGCCATGACCTTGATGCGCGAGACGAGCAGCGGCGCGACCTGGCGTGGGGGTTCCAGTACCTCACGCAGCACGCCGTCCACACGGAAGCGCACCACCATACGGTTCTCGAAGCTTTCCAGGTGGATGTCGGAGGCGTTTTCGCGGACCGCTTCGGTCAGCAGGGCATTGATGAGGCGGATGATCGGAGCCTCGTCCTGCGCTTCGAGCAGGTCTTCGGGTTCGCCCAGCTCCAGGGAGAGGTTGTCCAGACCGCTGGATTCGAGGTCGCCGACCACGTCCATCGCTTCGCTCGTGCCCTGCTGGTAGGCCTGCCCCAGCCGTTGCTCGAAGCGCTCTGCTGGCAGTTCCTCCAGGACGAAGCGTTCGCCCAGCACGCGGCGCAACTCGCCCAGCGCCAATAGACTCAGACCGGGACGATGCAGCACGCGCAGCGCACCCTCGGCGTCGCGCTCACAGAGCACGCCGTGCTTCTTGGCGAAGCTGTAGGGCAGGGCGCTCATCGCGGTCTTTCGGTCTTCGGGTCGGCCGGAGGCTGGGGCGCATCTGCGCCGCGCGCGGTACCGGGCACGTTGCGCAGGTAGCTGTCAGAATCGGGCAGCGTAGGCCATTGCTCGGGGCTGAGGAAGCCGCGCGAGCGGGCGGCAAGATCGAGCTGGCTGTTGCGTATCATGTTGTACTTTTCAGCCGTGTGCCGGCTGATGTCTTCGCGGTCGCGGACGATGATCGGGCGGATGAAGACCATCAAGTTGCGCTTGACCTTTTTGGAGTCCCGGTAGGTGAACAGCTCGCCCAGTAAGGGGATGTCTCCCAGGCCCGGTACTTTCTGCAGGGTGTCTCCGGCCGTTTCGTCGATCAGTCCGCCCAGGATGACCACGTCACCGTCATCGACCTGCACGCGGGTGGTGACGTTGCGCTTGTTGGTGACGAAGCCGGCCGAGGTTTCCACTGTTTTGTCCAGGCTGGAGACTTCCTGCTCGATCTCCATTTTCACCGCGTTGTCCGGGCTGATGGTTGGCTTGACCTTGAGCTTGACCCCCACGTCCTGACGCGAGACGGTCTGGAACGGGTTGGTGGGGCTGGAGGAGCTGCCGGTGCTGGCGTAGGAGCCGGTGATGAGCGGGATGTTCTGGCCCACCACGATGCTGGCTTCTTCGTTGTCCAGGGTCAGCAGGCTGGGTGTGGAGAGAATATTGTTGCCTGCGTCAGCGGCCAGGGCGGAGATGAGCACGCCGAAGTCGGTGCTGCTGCCCTCGAAACGACCGAGTGCCATGTTGAGGCCGTCGCCCAGCGAACCTGCCGCCGCCAGGGCGGCGGCGGTTCCGTTGATCGTGCCTGCGGATGCCGCACCCTTGGCTACCGTGCCCAGCAGGCCGTTGAAGGTCATGACCCCGATCGGTCCCTGGGAGGTATTGCCCGCCACCAATTGCACGCCGAGCTTTTCCTTGAAGTCGTCGGAGACTTCGGCAATCACGGCTTCGACCAGAACCTGAGCCCGGCGGATATCCAGCTGCTTGATGACCGACTCCATCTCGCGCATCACATTCGGTGCCGCGGTGATGACCAGGGCGTTGATCGACTCGTCGGCCTGGATGGTGGCATCGCTGCGCGGGGCGCCGCCAAAGCCTGCGGCGGCGGCATTGCTCTTGCCCTCGCCCTGCTGGGCGCCGGGCGCTCCTTCCATGACACGCACGCCTTGCAGGATGTTGACCAGATCCTTGGCCTTGGCGTATTTGAGATAGAAAACCTGCGTGTTGCCGGCGCGCTCCAGCGGCGTATCCAGATGCGCGACCAGCGTGCGCAGCTTGAGCCGCTCATCGCGCGGGCCGGAAATCAGCACGCTGTTGGTGCGCTCGTCGGCGGCATAGACCGGACCGCCGGGCAGTGTGCCCGCCGCACCGGGGGCGGCGCCACCTTCACCGCCAGCGCGGCCACCCGAGCGGGAAACCTGCTGCAGGGTCTTGACCACGTCGGCCGCGCTGGCGTGCTTGAGGGCGATGATTTCAATGTCGTTGTTGTCGGGGCGATCGACAAGCTGGAGGATTTCCTTCAGGCGGGCGATGTTGCCGGCACGGTCGGTGATGACCAGGCTGTTGGAGTCGTTGTGCGCGGAAATGGCGGCCTGCTGCGGCATGATCTGCCGCAGGATGGTCATCAAGGGGGTGGCGGCGACGTGGCGCAGCGTGACCACCTCAGTCACCATTTCGTCGGCCGGTCGCAGGGCGCTGGGTTGGTTGACCACTTCCGCGCCCCCGCCCTTGGCGTTCACTTCCGGGACAATCTTGATGATGCTGCCGGCGGGGATGGCTGCGAAACCATGTACCTGCAGGACCGAGAGGAAGACATCGTACAGCTCGTTCGGCCCCATCGGCTTGGCGGAAACGACGTTGATGCGGGCCTTGACGCGAGGGTCGACCACGAAGTTCTTGCCCGTCACTTCCGACACGGTCGTAATCAGCGCTTCGATGTCGGCATCCTTGAGGTTCAGCGTGACTTCGGCGGACTGAACCGGCAGGGCCAGAGCGGCCAGCAGGCAGGCGAGAAGCGGCCCGCGCGCCGAGCTGATCGTCGGGAGGGATCGATGCGCGAGTAAGAGGCGTGGCGAGGACGATGGCTTGTTCACGGTGCTTCAGTTCAGTTGGATGAGTAGCGGGATTTCCTGGCCATCCCGCAATACGGTGATATTGACCGCCTGGGCCGTGCGTAATTCCTGCATCAGGCGCCCCAGTGTGGCAGTGTCGGTCGCGCTTTGATCGTTGATGCGCAGCACGACGTCTCCCGGCGCAAAACCGAGGGAATAAAACAGGGCCGGATCGCCGCCAGGTTGCAGGCGGAAGCCCTTGATGCGCCCTTCCTCGGTGTAGGGCTCGGTACGCACCATCTTGAGCAGTTCGGCGGGTTTTTCAAGTATGCGGTCACGGGCCAGGGCCGGCGTGGCAGCTGCCACGCTGGGGGCGTTAGGCGTTGCAGGCGCAAGCGATGCGCGGCTTGCCTGGCTGAGTACGGCCTTGGGCAGTTCCAGTACCGCTTCGCCGCCATTGGCCTCGATGCGCACACGGCGCGGCTCCACGGCGCGCAGGATGCCGCCTCCGGGCAGGGTGTCGCCGACCTTGTAGGACTTTTCCGGGGCGCCGGGTGCGCTCAGGATGGCGATGCCCGTGTCCCCGGGGGATTGACTGAGCACGCCATGCAGGGTCAGGTTGACGTGCACGCGCGGTGTGGCGCCGCTGGCGCCTGTCGCCGGACGCGGGGCTTCGCCGAACAGGTGCGCCGTGGCGATGCGCTCGGCTTTCTGCTGGGGCGTCTCCCCCGAGGTCGTGCCGGCGCTTTCGACCGGCGCACTGTTGCGCGGGGCCGTTGCCGGGGCGAGCCATTGCCAGGAAAGACCCGCCAGCGTTTGCGCCAGCACGAGGGTCAGGCCGAGCGTCACGACAAGTGGCGCGTGGCGGCGGAGCACGGCGGGTATCCTGTTGGGCCAGTCCATGACGTCGGTGTTGATCGGAGCGTCCGAAGGTGAAAATGGGCGGAGCCGGGTGAGTCCCGGACAAGCTTCCGGCATTCTATCCCATGCGCACGCGAATCGGCGTACTTCCTCGCAAGGTTTTACTCATGACGGAAAAGTGAATGAGGCAAGAAAGGGGGCACTGGGGGCGCCGCCTCTGACGCCGGGTTGGGACGAGGCTTGTCTGTCGTGGGACAATGGTCATTCGTTCAGGATAAAGACGGAGGCACGATGCCTGCGGAGGTCGGATTTTTCGGGGCCATGCTGGTCGGGTTTCTCGGCGGGACGCACTGCGTGGGCATGTGCGGCGGTATCGTCGGCGCCCTGACCTTCGGTCTGCCGGGAGAGGCGCGTCAGGGATGGCGGGGCCTGTGGCCGTTTCTTGCCGCCTATAATTCGGCGCGCCTGCTGGCGTATACGGCAGCAGGCGCGTTGATGGGCGGGGTAGGTTTGCTGGGGGCAAGCCTGATGCCCATGCATCAGGCGCAGCTGGGCCTGCAGGCGTTGGCCGGGGTGTTCATGATCGCACTGGGGCTGTATATCGCTGGCTGGTGGCAGGGCTTGGCCCGTGTAGAGCGGCTGGGCGGGCATCTGTGGCGACGTATCGAGCCTTTGGGGCGGCGTTTGATGCCGGTGCGCACCCCGCGTCAAGCCTTCCTGCTGGGGTTTTTGTGGGGCTGGCTGCCCTGTGGTCTGGTGTACAGCGTGTTGATCTGGGCCATGGCTGCAGGCGGCCCTGCGGAGGGGGCGCTGCTGTTGCTGGGCTTTGGACTGGGCACCTTGCCCAATCTCTTGCTGATGGGCGTGTTCGCCGTGCAACTGGGGCGCTTCATGCGTAAGGCCTGGGTGCGCGCCACGGGGGGGGGCTTGGTGGTCCTGTTCGGTGTATATACGCTGGCGCTGTCCTTCGGGGGGCTGCCTGGCGTTTGAATGTTAGTAGTTCAGTGTTATCTTATCGAGCTGTTCCGGTACGGTGCGTGCCCGTGCCGGGAAGGTCGATGACTCTCGTTTGAATGCTTGACCTTCGTGTAAGTCTGACTCAGTCTTTTCGACTTGGCAGACCCATTAGGAAAGATCAAAGATATTGATTTGATCTTCGTGTGAGTCTGATTCAGCCTTCCAGGCGGGCGGCTTTCCGCCCCAGCATGCTTTGCCCATTCATTACAACGGTAAGGAGCGACCGTCTCATGAAGAAATCCCGCCTTTTCAGCGCACTCATCCTGTCCGCGAGCCTCGCCTGTGGCACCGTCCTCGCTGGCGACATCGATCCGGCCAAGGTGCCGGACATCAAGAAAACCGAAGCTCAGCTGTATCTCTCCCCGAAAGAAGTCTTCGAGATGAAGAAGAGCGGTGGTGACAAGGTGCTGCTTGTCGACGTGCGCACGGGCGCCGAACTGGAGTATGTCGGTGCGGCGGACATCATCGATGCCCATATCCCCTACACCATCGATGATCCGACCAGCTGGGATGACAAGCGCAAGGCATACAAGAAGGATGCGAACAGCAACTTCATGACCAAGATCGAGGAATGGGCAGAAAAGAAAAGCATCGGCAAGGACGACACGATCATCCTGATGTGCCGTTCCGGCGACCGTAGCGCCAAGGCGGCCGACCTGATGGCCAAGGCCGGCTATACCAAGGTGTACAGTGCCGTTGAGGGCTTTGAGGGCGACAAGGCGAAGGATGGCGAGAACAAGGGCAAGCGTACGGTCAATGGCTGGAAAAATGCCGGCCTGCCGTGGGGCTATGACCTCGTGAAGGAAAAGATGTACTTCGAATGAGTCGTACCTCTGCGCCGTGAAAAAACCCCGGAGCGATCCGGGGTTTTTTTGTGGAGCTTGGCGGGCTGTTGAAAAAGGGCAGGAAAGCCCTGTTTCAAGAGTTGCTGCCAGGTCGGCGTAGTGGTTTCAGCCGCGCTCGATACGGTAGATGGCGATCTCGCCGAACAGGTTGGGCAGGACGTGCAGCAGGGGATTGTCGCGATGCTGGCGGTCGACCACGGTACGGTCGAGGATGCGGAAATTAAATTCCGCGCACAGCGATTCGAAATCGCTCAGGGTGCACAGGTGAATGTTCGGCGTGTTGTACCAGGGATTGGGCAGGGTCGCGGTGACGGGCATGTGGCCGCCCAGCGCGAACTGCAGCCGGTTACGCCAGTAGGCCATGTTCGGGAAGGTCACGATGCCTTCGCGACCGATGGTGAGCATCTGGCTAAGCAGGCGTTCGGGGTGGCGTATGGCCTGCAGGGTCTGGGTCATGACCACATGATCGAAGCTGCCGGGCGCGAACCAGGTTTCAAGACCGTCGTCGAGGTCTTCCTGGACGACCGGGATGCCGGCTTCGATGCAGCGCACGATGTTCTCGTCCGCCAGCTCCATGCCCACGCCATCGACCTGCCGATGGTCGCGCAGGTGGCGCAGCAGGGTGCCGTCGCCGCAACCCAGGTCCAGCACCCGCGAGCCGGGGCGTATCCATTGACTGATGATTTCAAGATCGGCACGCATCAGCCGGCTCCTCCGGTATCGATACGGCGCATATAGGCGGCGAAGGCGTTCATGTAATACGGGATGGGAACCAGGAAGGCATCATGGCCGTGGTGCGCATCGACATCGACATAGGTGACGGTGCGGCGCGCATCCATGAGCGCCTTGACGATCTCCCGCGAACGCTCCGGGGAGAAGCGCCAGTCTGAGGAGAAGGAAACGACCAGGAAGCCGGCGCGGGTTTTCTCGAACGCGCGCGAGAGGTCGTGGTCGAATTCCGCCGCCGGGTCGAAGTAATCCAGGGCCTTGGTCATCAGCAGGTAGGTATTGGCGTCGAAACGGTCGACGAAGCTGGTGCCTTGATAGCGCAGGTAGCTTTCGACCTGGAATTCGACATCGAAGCCGAAGTTGATCTTGCCGGCGCGCAGTTCGCGGCCAAACTTGGCACGCATCGCATCGTCCGACAGGTAGGTGATGTGCCCGAGCATGCGCGCGAGCATCAGTCCACGGCGCGGTACGACTTCGTGTTCGTGGTAGCGCCCGTCGTGGAAGTCCGGGTCGGACAAAATGGCCTGACGGGCGACTTCGTTGAAGGCGATGTTCTGCGCGGACAGCTTGGGGGCCGCCGCGATGACCACCGCATGGCGCAGGTTGTCCGGGAAGTCGATGGCCCATTGCATGACCTGCATGCCGCCCAGGCTGCCGCCAATCACCGCTGCCCATTGGTCGATGCCCAGCCGGCGCATCAGCCGCTCCTGGGCCTTGACCCAGTCACGCACCGTGATGATCGGAAAGTCCGGGCCATAAACGCGACCGTTTTCGGGGTTGAGCGAGGTGGGGCCGGTGCTGCCCTTGCAGCCGCCTAAGTTGTTCAGGCAGACGACGAAGAAGCGTTCGGTATCAACGGCCTTGCCGGGACCGATGGCCGAGTCCCACCAACCGGGTTTGCGGTCGCTCATGCGGTGATACCCGGCGGCATGGTGGTCGCCTGAGAGCGCGTGGCAGATGAGCACGGCGTTGGAACGGTCGGCGTTGAGTTGGCCGTAGGTTTCGATGATGAGCTCGTAACGGGGCAAGGCGCGCCCGCAATCGAGGGATAGCGGTTCATCGAAGCTTAAGGTCTGGGGGGTGACCAGTCCGACGGAGTCGGCCGGCAGGGTTTCGGGCATCGCGGATTCGTCACTGCGCTTAGGGAGGGTCATCGCAGTTTAGCGGCCGGGCCGGGCCGGCGGCAAGGTGTTCGCGAAGGGAGGGCGGGGTTTGCCCCGGCCAGGGGCCGGGGCGGGAGAGGCCGGTCAGCGTTCGGCGCAGAAGCCGAAGTCGGCGGTGGCGCCGGGTGCGAGATAGGCGTTCCATTCTTCACCCACAGCCTGGGCTTTGCCGCTGCTATCGACGGTGATGCGGGCATTCCACTGGTTGGTCAGGCGCCCTTCGATGGGGAAGCTTGTGCTCCAGGGCAGGGTGTTGTTGCTGGTGTTGACCACGCGGACGGCCATGCAGTAGCCCGCGCCCCAGTCACCCTGTGAACTGAGCGTGGCCGGCAGGTCTCCTGTCGGCACAGCCCCGCTGCCCGGCTGCGGGCGGGTGGCGCAGTAGCCGAACGTGGTGGCTTCGCCCGGTTGCAGAGCGCGGTTCCATTCCTGGCCCACGGCCTTGATGCTGCTGCCCTCGACGGAAACTTGCGCGCTCCAGGATTGATCCAGTCGATCCTGGAAGCCAAAGCTGGTCCGCCAGAGGCCGACGCGAGTACTGGTGTTGCGTACCGTGTAGGTCAGGCAGTAGCCGGCGCTCCAGTCGGAATCCACATGGCGTGCGACCGTGAATTCGTCGGGCCCCAGATAGTCGGTGGGCGGTGGAGTAGGCGTCGGTTCCGG
>JAQVHL010000020.1:0-32372 GCA_028696185.1 Halothiobacillaceae bacterium | reverse complement strand
TGGGTCCAGTCGTCCTTGAGCAGGCCGCCGGTATCGGAGCTGTTGGGGTTCCATGACCAGAAAAAACCGTCACGCAGATCTTTCTGCACCATCCAGTCGATGGCGGCGTCGAACCAGGTGACTTCCAGGGCCAGACCGCCGTGTCCGTAACGACTACCGAATTCGGTGGGGATGACGGCATAGCCCAGATCGCGGGCAAAGCCGAAATTGGTGTTCCATATCCCCGGCATGTTGGCCGGGAAGGCCGGGTCGTTGAAGTAGCTGTACATGTACACGTCCGGACCATAGAAATGCGGGGCCAGGACCAGTTTGTTCGCGGGAATGTCCAGCGGCGTGCAGCGCAGCGGTTCGAGATTGCCGCCCCAGCCGTGGGCATGGGGCGTGGCGCATTGCGCCTGCTCTTCGATGCCGCCGACGAAGACCACCAGACGCTCGTTGGCCGACAGAACCACGCGCGAGGCACGCTCGGCCGCCAGATTCCAGTCGGTGGCGATATTGCCCGTACCCCAGCTGGCTTCACCATGCGGCTCGTTTTTCAGGTCGATGCCGAACACATGGGGTACATGCTGGTAACGGGTGGCGAGCAGGCGCAGGTCGGCAAGCCACTGCTGCTCGCTGTAACTGGATGTGTACCACAGCGGGGAGATGGCGTTGTCGTCCGGGCGGTGGTGATCGAAGAGGATATAGATCCCGGCCTGATCCAGGGCCTGCACCACATGATCCAGCAACTGCAGGCCATTCATGCCTGCCAGTTGCGGGTTGAGGCCGTAGTCGATACTGCTCACCGACGCGCCGCTCAAGGTGCCGGGGGCGACAGGCAGGCGCACGGCATTGATACCGAGGGATTTCATCTGCGCGATCATGTCGTTCATCGAGCGCGCCCACAGCCCGTGCGGAGCGTGGTTATGGGTTTCAAAGCCGAACCAGTTCACGCCGCGCAGGGGGATGGTCTGGCCTTGGTCGTCGATCAGTTTGCCGTTGCTGATCTGGTACGCCTGTGCGGGCAGCGCGCTGGCGCCCAGGGCGAGGGCGATGCTCAGGGCCAGGGCGGTGGCAGAGGGGGCGCGACGTATCGGCATGGAGAGTTCCTTCTCGGTGCTGGGGATGAAAGGCATGCTCGGTTTCAGGCCCTGAATCGGGCCATATATCGATTGAATCGGCACCAAGGATTGCCGGTCACGCGCCGCTTGTCAATGCAGCCCCAGATGCGCCAGCGTTTCGAGGGTCAAGGCGCCGGCGGCCAGGGTGTGGGTGCGCTGGTAGCGGTCCAGCGCAAGGCGCGTCTGTCGTCCGAGCTTGCCGTCGGAGGGGCCGGGGTCAAAACCCGCCGCGCGAAGGGCGTCCTGCACCTGACGCACGCGCCTTGGGGTGAGCGTGTCGGCGCAAACGGTCTGACGGATGACCATGCCCGGCTCACCCACATAACGGGTGGTCAGCAGGTGACGCACTTGGGGGGGAAGCTGTTGTTCGTCGATTTTCTCGGGTTCGGCCATTTGCCGAACCTCAATGGCGGCGGTGCGATCCGGGCGCTCGATGGCGACAATCCGTGCGGGACGGCGGATGATGTGCCGGGTGATTTCCCGGTATTGCGCCGGTTCGACGATTTCATCCGTGCTTTCCGGACGCAGCAGTACGCGACGTTTGACGGTTTCCGTGCGTGCGGGGCGTTGTTGTGCGCAGAGTCCGGATTCCTGCGCGTTTTCCGCACCGGGAACCCGGCAGGGGGCAAGCTCGGTGTGGGCGGCCTCGATCTGGACGCGCTCCTCGCGTTCTTCAAACACGGCGGGAATCACCACGGTACGGCGGATTTCCGGTTTGACTTCGATTTTTTCCTTCACCTGTGCGTACACCGGCGGCTCGATGCGGTAAGTGACACCGCCTTCGTGCACCACGATTTCCCGCTGTGCTTTTTCCAGGCGTGCCGGACGGACCTCGATGCGGTTGACGGCATCCTGCACCACGATCTCGGTTTTCCGTGTTTCTTCACGGGGATGAACCGTGGCGAGCGCCCAGCATTCGCCGGGACGGGGGGCGGGCAGGGTCAGTGTTTCGGGGGCGGCTGTTCTTGGCGCGGGTACGCGCAGAGGGGGGGCACTGACCGGCGCGGCTTGGCTGAGGGGTAGGGCGGGCTGATGCGCCGTAGCTTGCCTACTGGCGCGGGCATGGGCCGGCGGTGTGGGTGACGGGGGAGTGCCCAGCGTGGGTGGCGCTGAGCCCGCATCCGGAATGGGGGCCGTGCTGCAGCCGGACAGACCGAGCAGCAGGCCGGCGATCAGAAGGGAGGGTGTTGCGTGCAGGTGCATGGGGTGGATTGTGCTCAGTCGTTCCAGCGGCGCAGCGCATAGAGGCCCGCGCGCCAGTCGGTGTAATCGGGGCTTTTCTGGCCGCCGGCATTGAAACCGAGTTGCCAGTGGCTGTTCAGGGACCAGCGTGCATCGACCTGGCCGTGATAGGCCACGCCATTGCTGCGCGAAGCGGCGTACTTCTCGGGTTCGGCACCGGTCAGCGGGTTGCCCGGCGCGGCGTCCTGCCGGCTCCAGCCCCAGCCCAGTCCGGCTTGGGCGCTTAAATCCAGCTCGCCCAGATGGGCCTCGTATCGGGCGAGGGCGCCCAGCTTGACGAAGCTTTTCGGGCTGAAATAACCGCCGTGTCCCGGTTCGAAGGCGCTGAGGTTTTTCTCGAAGGCGCTGGCATAGACTTCCGGGCCGAGCTGCAGGCTGTCCAGGCCGGGGACCGGGTGTAGGGCCTGGCCATAGAATTCGAGTTTGCGGTTGTCGGCGACGTTCTGGCCCGTGACGCTCGCGGCGGTCAAGGCGCCCAGTGCCTGCCATGATCCGATCCGGTGGCGCCCGTCGAGGGTCAGTCCGGTTTCCATCACCCGCCCCCAGCGCAGGCCGTTTGTCGGGTCGAGATGGCCGCTCAAGGCCAGCAGGGATTCCTCGTTACCACGTCGGAAGGCGCGCAAGCCCAGGCCCCAGTCCGGGGTGTGATAGGCGGCGCCGATTTCGCCGGTAAAGGCCGGGTCGACCGCGCCGCCTGAGAGGGTGCGCCCCAAGCCGAAGCGGTATTCGAACCCCTGTTCGTCCCGGTGGCGCCAGAGACCGTAGAAGCGCTCGCCGGTGGCGCTGTCCATGCGGTTGTCGGCGCGCTGGCGTTCGACGTTCAGACTCAGGCTGTCGCGTTCGCCTTCCCATCCGATACGGGCCTCTACGCCGCGCTGCAGCAGCTTGCCTTCGCCGGGGTTGCCGTATTTGTCGCGCATTTTGGGTTCGACGCGTACCGACAGGCCAGGCTCGGGGCCGCTGCCCGTACTGGCGGCCACGTTCAGGCGTCCGTTGGCATCCACGCCGAAGCGCCGTCCGCCATCGGCGATGCGTGTCCTGACATCGGTGGGGAGCAGCTCATCCAGCGGGCCGGGCTTTTCTGCCGCGATGGTCAGCAGCGTGTCATAGCGCTGGAGGCGATGCAGGGTGAAGCTCAGGCCCTGTGCGCTGCCCTGGCTCGGGTGCGCCCTGTAGGCGGTGGCAAAGCTTTGCGCCGCATCATCGAGCTTGCCCAGGCGATATTGAATCCATCCAAGCAGCTCCAGTCCACCGGGGTCCAGTTGGGCCTGCCGCGATTTGAGCAGTGTTTCGGCATCGGCATAGCGACCGCTCTCATAGGCGGTCTGGGCCTGGGCGATGGCCAGCGTGGCCAGGCGTTGGTCGCGCTCCGGCGAGGGCGACATCTTGTTGAGAACCTGCTCGGCCTCGTCGGCGTGATGAAAATAGAGCAGGGCATCGGCCTGGGCCTTGTAGAACTCGTCGTCCTCGGTCAGGTCTGCCGCTTCTTTCAGCACGCGCAGGGCGGTTTCCTCGTCGTTGGTGCGCATGGCGGAAAAGCCCAGCAGGGCCATCATGCCCACGTCGCCGTAGCTGACGATGTCCTCCCACGCGCCCTTGAGGATACGGGACGATTCCTCGTAACGTCCTTCGTCGAAAGCCTGAATGGCTGGCTGTACGGTGCTGTTGTAACGAAACAGCCGGGCGTCGCCGAACGCTGCTGTGCTGGCGGCTTGGGGGCTGGGAGCCTGGGCGGTTTTTGCAGCGCGCGATTTAGGCGCGGGCCGGGCGGGGTGAGGCGCTGTCGTCGGCGTTGTGAGTACCGGGGACGGCGCGGGGGGCGGCGGCGTTACATCGCGGACGGGGGTGTCGGCTGGACGGTGGGACTCCACGCGGGCCGGTTGCGTCTGGAGTGACTCCACGCGCGGACGGCGGCTCTGCATTTCCAGATCCTGCGGCAGAGCCTGCGTTTGCCCGGTATTTGACGGAAGCGGCAGGATTTCGACCTCGGCATGGACGGGGGCGGTACCCAGCAGCAACAGGGAGGTCAGGGCGACGGTCTTGTTCATGGCAGGCTCTTGGGTCGGGCGAGGGCGAGTTGCGCCAGCAGGGTCAGGGTGCTTCCGTAGTAATCGTCCGCGCTCAGGCGCAGGGCCTGGGTCGGTCGGTCTTGCCGGCAGTCGATCACGAGCTGGCGCATGGCGCGTTGCGACAGGGTAAGCGGATAAGCCGCCCGGTCGCTGTTGCTCAGGTCGATCCAGGCCGGGGCGCCTTCGTCCGGCCAGGCGCGAAGGAAGCCTTCGAGGAGGGCATTGTCGTGCAACCCGGCCCAGCACAGATAGAGGGGCACGCGAATGGCTTCAAACCCGAGCCGTCGCTGCGCGCTTTCGGCGGGCAGGGCCAGGCGTCCGTCCGCATGCAAGCGGATCCAGTCCGGCGGTACCCCCGCTGCGCCATAGCGCGTCAGACGCAGCAGGCGCTGGCCGCTCTGGCTTACGGCCTCCCAGGGGCCTTCGGGGTCGATTCGCGCGAGCTCAGCCAGCGCCGGGTAGACCCAGTAGGCTGGATTGACGAGCAGACTCCCCTTTTCCTCGAAGCCCTGCTGGCCGGGCAGGAGCAGCGGGCCGAAGGGGGCCTCGCGCAGCAGGGTGCCGCGCAGGCGCACGGCAATCGTGCGGGCCTCGTCCTGCCATTGCGGCACCTGCCAGTGTGCGGCGGCGCGGGCCAGTGCCCAGGCAATCAGCAGGTCGCCGTCCGTGGCGTTGTTCCAGTCCTTGACGGGCGGGTCGAGGCGCGGGCTCCATTGCCAGGCGAAGAGTTTGTCCTGTCGCTGGAGGTTGCTGCGGGTCCAGTTCCAGATGCGTTCAAAGTCAGCGCGATTTTCCGCCGCCAGGGCCAGCAGCAGGCCATAGCCCTGCCCTTCGGAGTGGCTGACGCCCTGGTTGCCCGTATCGACGATGCGACCGTCCGGGCTTACGAACAGCGCCCGGTAGTCCTGCCACTGGTCGGCGGGGAGCACAGCGGCATGAAGCGGTGCGCTGACAAGGCCGATCAGCAGTGCGAGAACCCGGCGCAATCGGTGCATGGCGCTCGTCTCCCTACGCTCAGTCTTCCATCCGCAGGCGGCGGGCACGGGCGCGCAGCAGCCACCAGGCCAGTCCAGCCAGCAGGCCGATCAGGATCAGCACGGCCAGGGCCGCTTGCCAGGGACGGTCGGAAATCAGGTAGCTCATGGGGTTGATGGCCGGGGCCTCACCGACAAACTCATGGTGCACCGATTCAGCGCGCGCCACGGCTTCACCGTCCATGCTCCACAGGAGCGCCGAGCCGTCGAGCATGCCCCAGGTGGTATGTTCGACCAGCCGGCTGGCGCCCTGCAGCAGGTGCGTTGGGTCGGCCGCGGTCAGGACGGTGACCGGGGTGTTGCCGGTTTTGGAGACGTACTGCACCAGGGCGGCGCTGCGTCCAAGCCCTTCGCTGAGGATCAGCTCGCCCGTGGCCGGGTCGTTGACCTGGGCCAGCTGCATGAAGGGGGCCAGCGGCTGGTCCAGCCAGCGTTTTGCACCTTCCTTGATGTCGGTGCTCTTGCGCGTGCCGATACCCACCGTCTGCCAGCGTTGCGCGGGCAGGAAGGCGGTCATCTCTTCGCGAATCGCTTCGGGCAGGGCGGCGGCGCTGCCGACGACGATCAGCCCGTCAAGGCCCGTCGTGGCGTCTTTGGACGACAGGAAGCGCAGCGAGGTCAGCGGGCCTTTGTGAGTCTGGCGCAGCTTGGCGATCAGGGTCAGGGCGCTGCCCAGGGTTTCGGGCTTCATATCACCGACCATCACCCCGATGCCCAAGCCGTCGGCCAGACGGGTATAGGGCAGGCCGGTCTTGCCGAAGAGCCCCAGGTCAGGCAGGCGCATGTAGTCGGAAATCGGCGGCAGCTCGATGCGCGAGTCCTCGAAGATCGATACCAGCAGGTTTTCGGTGAAGAGGGGCTGACAGGCGCCCCCCAGGTCTATCCCGGTCACGGTGGGCATGAACTGCAGTTCGTTCACGCCCGGACGCAGGGCGATGGTCGGAATGCGCACCTTGGCACGGAAAATCTGCTCGCCCTTGAGATCCTGCAGGGGCAATGCCTGCACGAAGTTGCCGTTGAGCATCACATTGAGCGCGGATTTCTTGTCGAAGCCCGCGCCATAGGCGTAATTGAGCTGCAGTTCGATGAAGGGGCGGGCCGGGTCGAGCATTTCGCGGAAGGCCCAGAATTCCAGGCGCGCGGGTTGGGCGTACATGCCCTTCATGGTCAGGGTGCGGAAGCCCAGATTGGCGAAGCTGATCCATCCCTTGTCGATCTGCGCCGGCTGGGTGCGCTGGAAGCCCTGGTCCAGGCGCAGTTCGGAGATGCTGATGTCCTGCCGGTCGGGCAGGGCAATGCCAGGCAGGTTGAGCACGGTCGCCGCTTCGCGCACTTCGGCGGGTGTGGTGCCGCTGATGACGAGAATGTAGCGCGAGGCGTCCTGATCGCTGGGGAACAGGCCGATATAGCCTTCCTTGATCTGCGCGAGGATGCTTTCGTTCAGGAAGGGCGCCAGCTGGTCGCGGGTGCCGAGCAGGATGCCGTCCCAGGCGCCGTCGGAGAGTTGCACGCCATAGAAGCGCTGGTGAGGATCGTGGGTGGCGCCCTGTGCGCGCAGCTCATGTACCTGCACGGAAACCGGCAGGTAGTCGAAGACGTTGGCGATGGACTGGCTGATCTGTGCGGCAGCCTGGCGCATGTCTTCATGGCTTTCGAGCCCGCCGGTGGGGACCATCAGCTGCAGGGCATAGCGATCCAGCCACAGCTTGCGGTCGAATACATCGCCCAGACGTGCCAGTGAAGGCGCGAGGGCGCGTCGCTTGACCTTCAGTCGCAATACCGACTGCACCGCATCGACCTGCGAGTAGAGCTCGGGTGCGGAAGGGTCTTCGCATTCCAGGGTGTAATGCTGGGCAGCACGGAAGCCCAGGTCGCGGTAGCCGGGGCGCAAACCTTCCAGCGGCAGGGTGATGCGCGCCGCATGATCCGGCTCGTCGGCCTTGACCGGCAATTGCGCCAGAACGCGCTCATTGAGTGTGACGGCCAGTTGCGAACGCGGGATCAGGGAAATGGAGTTGGTGTAGACCATTTCCAGTTTGCCTTCCTCGATGGCCAGACGCTGGGGAATCGGCAGCTTCATGGCATAGCGGGCGTCGGCACCGCGCAGTTCGATGGGTGCGCGACCGCCTCCGTTGAGCCAGCCCAGCGGGATGATGTAGTCGCTTTCGTCGTGGACGATGCGCAGGGCATCGTTACCCTGGGCCAGGACGGTATGGGTACCGATGGCCGTGAGGAACGCGGCGATCAGCGTGTGGCGAAGGGACAGGCGGCTCATGAGGGAGTCCTTGCGTTCTTGATCTTGAAGGGAATGAGGGACAGCGCGCGCTGCGTCAGGCGGTGCAGGAACACGCGGGTCAGGAACACGCGGGTCAGGAACAGGAAGTTTTCACCGGAGCGGGTGATGGCCGTCTTCATCAGGAAGACAAAGCCTTCGCCCAGCCCGATGCGGCGCTGGCGGCGGTTCTGGTTGGCCTGGTGCAGGTCGCTGTCGCCGTAGACCAGCGCGACGATGGCGCGTTGCTGATCGATGTTTTCCGGCTCGAACAAAAGACCGAGCTCCCAGCGGTGATTGCGTGCGTATTTGTGGCGCACGATGCGGGCGGGGATGTCGACCTGCCGGCCTTTCCAGGCGGGTATGGCCACGCTGAGCAGGACGGTCTCGCCCTTGGGCAGGTTCTGCGTGCTGAGCAGGCCGGCGCCTGCATGACTGAGATCGACAATGCGTACCGGGGCGCGCTGCGTATCGAGCCGTACGCTGGCGGCGATGTCGGAAAGCTGGGCGGGAATGCGGTAGGCCGCGCGTTTTTGCGATTTTTCCAGCATTACGCCGATGGCGGCCATGGAGAAGATCATGTTGACCACGGTCAGCACCATGGTCAGGGTGATGACACCTATGTCCTCGGGCACCACGACCAGGCGTATTGCCCCCGCAATCAGGCAGACGATGTCCAGCAGCAGCATCAGGTAAAAGGGCAGGGCGAGCTGTGAGATGAAGTTGTCTTCCAGCCGCTCGCCTTTGGGGGTTACGGCAAAAGCTGGTGAGCGCGGGTGGCGCAGCACGTTGATGATCGCCGGTAGGGCGTGGACGGACTGGATGGTTTCGTAGAGTTCGGAAATCAGCGGCCAGCGCGTGCGTCCGTACAGGATGTTGCTGAGGATCATCGCGGCCAGTACATGCGGCAGGGCATAGGCCACAAGATCCCAGGGCAGGAACGCATCGACGATTTTCAGCGAGAACAGCAAGTACAGTGCGGGGGCGATGAAGAACACCATGCGCGCGAAGGGGAAGAACCAGAAAAACACCGACGAGGTGTAGGCCACGCGCTGGGCAATATTCATCTTCGGTTGGGTCCAGGGATTCTTGAGCAGGAAAATCTGTACCATGCCCTGCGCCCAGCGGGAGCGTTGCACGATGAATCCGCTGAATGTTTCCGGTTGCAGGCCGGCGATCATCGGCTTGCCGTAGTAGACGCTGTTGTAGCCCAGCCCATGCAGGGTCATGGCGGTTTCGGCGTCCTCGGTGATGGTCTCACCGGCGATGCCGCCGATTTTGTCCAGATATTCGCGGCGCAGCAGGGCCGCCGAGCCGCAGAAGAACGAGGCGTTCCAGAAATCCAGGCCGTGCTGGATCACGGTATAGAACATTTCGTTCTCGCTGGGCATCTGCTCGTAGGTGCGCAGGTTGCGCTCCAGCGGATCCGGGTTGATGAAGTAGTGCGGCGTCTGGACCAGGAACAGCTTGGGGTCGCGCAGGAAGAAGCCGACCGTGTTGCGCAGGATGTCCACCGTGGGGATGTGGTCCGCGTCGAGAATCAGCACCAGCTCGCTGTCGCAATGATCGCGCAGGGCGGCGTTGAGATTGCCGGCCTTGGCGTGTTCGTTGCGTTCGCGGGTGACGTAGATTGCGCCGACTTTCTCACACAGCGCCTTGAGCGTGTGGTGTCTTTTCCATGCCGCTGTGGACAGCGCCGGGGTGTTGCGGCGCTGGACGGTACCGCCGTCGTCGCAGAGATAAACCTTGAAGCGGTGCCGGGGGTAATCGATCTGGGTGGCCGCGAGCAGGGTCAGCTCCAGAAGCTCGGGGGCTTCGTTGTAGCTGGGAATGAGGATGTCCACGGTCGGCAGCTGATCTGCGTCTTCCGGCAGCGGCGGCGGGTTACGGTTGATTGGCCAGGAATTGACATAGGCGCCGATCAGGTAAATGCCCAGGCCGTAGATTTCCGCGCCCAGCAGCAGGAAGGCACCAATGAGGCTCAGCGGGTCGTGATAGCTGATGGTGTAGTTGATGCGCCAGGAGAAGTAACGCAGGCTGACAAAGGCAGCGAGGAGGATGGCCAGCAGACGCAGGTATTTGATCTGGCGCGCCTGTGCGATTTCCAGACGGTCCATGCTCAGCATGATGACGAACAGCGTGATGACCAGGGTGGCCGCCATTACCGTTTGCGCATCGCGTGTGAGCGGCAGATGCGCGAGCCAGAGCAGGGTGAAGAGGCCCGCGATCCAGAACAGCAGTCCGCGACGGTCGAGCAGTTTGTCCAGCGACGTGCTGGAGGGCAGAAGACGGTTTAGCATGATGGCTTAGTGCGCAGTGCGTCCCAGCTCCGCGCGCAGCTCGCGGGTGAGTTTGTCCAGTTCGGCGCGCAGCAGGTCGATGGACGGGGCGCGGGCTCCATCCGTGCCGGTGACTTTCGACGGTGGCGGAACCTCGGGGGCTTGTGTCTGGGCAGCCGCAGTCGGTGGGGGCGCGAAGGGCTGTGCGGCTTGCGCTTCCAGTGCTGGAGCCGGAAGGTTTGGCGCGGTCTGGGTGGCTGCATGCAGTTGCAATAGCTCGTCCATCTTCGCCAGCAGATCGCGCAGTGCGGGCGGGGGGGCTTCGGTTTCGTTCTGCACGGTGCTGGCCGATTCCGGGGGCTCGGCGGGCGCCTGTGTGGCAGGGGGCTCCAGACGATGGAGCAGGCGGTCCAGCTTATGATCGAGCTCGCTGATGCGCTGCTCGACGGGCGGCGTGGTGCATACGGGCTCCGCAGGAGCGGGTGCTTCCGGCGCGGCTTGCTGCGTGGGGGTAAGGCTGTCTTGTGCCGGTTGATTCTGCTGTCGCAGCAGATGGGCTACCAGTTCGGGGAGCTCGTTGAGGTTTTTGTCCACCTGGGCCTGCAGCCGTTGAAGCTCCTTGCTCAGTTGCATATTGCGCCCGGTAAGGTAGGCGATGAGTCCGGCGAGAATTCCCCACTGTGGGCCGAGCAGTAGCGTCAGCGCCAAGCCCAGCCCAATGGATGCGAATGTCAGAATACTGTGCATGCGACGTTGCCTGATTGCGGTTTTCAAGGTTCATGTCGCAATCCATCGCGACCCACGCCATCGCTATGTGGCGAGGGGACTGAAAACGGCATCCCTGGCGAGCTTCAGTCAAGGCCCCGACCGGTCGCGGATGCTTATCCGGGCCGTTTATCGGTCGCCCTGGGGCGAGAGCGGGGCAGGGGGTGCATCATGCACCTGCCCTCAGCTCGGCGGTGTGGGGAACCCCCACGAGGTGTGTTCATCCTTCAAGCTTGCCCTGGGCACACGCTGAGTGAGCGTTTGTCGGCGGGTAAGTTGAAAACTTGATAAGTATAGGGGATTGAAACACTAACTTTTTTCGGGGTCAAACGTGTTTTTTAGCCGGCTTGTGCTCAACTTTGCTGCCGTGCCAGGTACGTCACGCGCTCGGGCAGTGCGTCGAATGCGGCATCGATCTGCCGGTGGATGCGGCTTATTTCCTGGTTGAGGTGAATGGTGCGGGTCAGCAGGTAGCTCATGAGTCCGATGAGCGCGCCCCAGGTCAGCCCCAGCCACAGGCTCAGGGGCAGGGCGACGAGGAGTGCGATGAGCAGGGCAAGTCTGTGCATGGTCATGGTAAATGTCCTGGTTTTATTCAGCCCCTGTCGCCGCGACAGGGCGAGGGGCATCCATGGATGGGGTGACGTGGATTGAAACACTGACGATAAGGCGGCTCAATCACGCTAACTCACATGGTTGGGACCGGTGCCGTCGCTCCGGTTTTGAGCAGGCGGCGCAGGCTCTCTTCTTCTGCTGTCAAAGGCTCCTGCAACATTCGTTCCGGTATTTCCCATATCACCCAGGGGGTGGGCTGGGACGCCCTCTGTTCCTGTTCGAGGACATCGCGCATTGAGCGGGCGAATCCACCGCCATCGCGAGCAAGGTTGCCCACCTCCGCATTCAGGGCGGCCGCCAGGAAGTCGGCAAAATGGGCGTTGCGCGAAAACGAGGTGCCGGCGAGAGTCACGCGGCTGTCCTGGCTGTCGCCGAACAGAGCGTCGGCCCCAAGCTCTGCGGCGTCGGGAGCCTGTGAGGTAATGTTAACCAGCGGCACCGTGTCCGGGGCAGGGCGCCAGGATTCCGGCAGTTGCTCCAGGCCGGCCAGGCGTACAAGGTCGCCCCAACGGGCTTGTGGGGTGCCGGTATCGATTTTGAAGTGGATTGGCGTGGCGGGAGCAAAGCCCAGGTTTTTCAGCTCTCGCGCCGTCGCATCGGCTGCGGCGCGGGCGCCGTCGATATTCCAGTGCGTATCGCTGCGGTCGAAGGCCGCACCGGTGTTCTGGTGTACCTGCGTCAATACCGGCAGCAGGTCCACCCACGGGATGCCGGCGGCGTCGAGGCGATTTTTCCAGTCTTCGTAGCGTGCCTCCAGGCGGGGCGACCGGGGCAGGGCGCAGCCGTGCGCCGCTTCGACCCGGCTTTTGTCCGGCACCAGCACGACCAGCAGCTGACTGCCGCGCGTGCGCAGGTCGTGGTGAATCTCCTGCACTATCCGGGCGCGTGCTTCGGCCTGATGTGCGCCATCGGGATGCACGGTCAGTTCATCGTTCAGGAACAGCCAGCCGGGGCAGCCGGCACTGACGCGCGGCCCCAGGTCGTCCAGCGCCAGCCAGCCCAGTTCGCGTTGTTTGCGCCCCAGCCAGTTGGCGAGCGGTGTCTGGCGCAGATCCTCGGCCAGCGCACGCATGGGCGCGCCATGAGCGAAATCTTTCCAGCCATTCTGCGTGCTGCGTGTCATGGCCCCGTCGCTCCAGGCGAGCAGCAGGCTGGCGACGAAACCGCCCAGCAGCAGGGTAAAGCAGAGGATGAAAATCCAGGATTGCCGTTTGCTGCGTATCAGTGCGTCGTGGAATTCCTGGGACATGGCGTCAGAACTGGAAGTAGAGGAAGGGGGAAGCGCCTCGGCTGGACATCAGGGCGGCAGAGGCGAACAGACCCAGGATGGGCCAGAAAACCAGGGCTTCACCGATGGCAGCCGGCAGGCGGACATGGGGGCGCCAGAGCGGCCAGGTGGCAGCGAGGCTGGCAAGCATCAGAGTGAGCAGATGCACAGGTCGCAGGACGAGGGCGATTTCCTCGCTCAGCGAAAAACCGTGCAGGCCCAGCTGCCCCTGATACATGGCCCAGGCGCCCGGCAGGTCAGGCGCGCGGAACAGCACCCAGGCGCAGAACACGAATAGCATGGTCAGTGCCCAGGCAAGGAGTCCGGGCAGTGCAGGGCCGCCGTGACGTTCCCAGAAACGCTGGATGACCATGGCCAGCCCGTGCAGCAGGCCCCAGAGCAGGAAGTTCAGGCTGTCCGCGCCGTGCCACAGGCCCGAGATGCCCATGATGAGCATCAGGTTCAGATACACCCGCCAGGCGGCGACACGGCTGCCGCCCAAGGGAATGTACAGGTAGTCGCGCAACCAGCTGCCCAGGGTCATGTGCCAGCGGCGCCAGAATTCCTGGATGGAGCGTGAGATATAGGGCGAGTCGAAGTTTTCCGGGAACCGGAAGCCCAGCATCTGGCCGATGCCGATGGCCATGGCGCTATAACCGGCAAAATCGAACAGCAGTTGCATGCCATAGGCGAAGGTGCCCAGCCAGGCGTCGGCGAAGCTGGGGGCGCTCTGGGCAAAACAGGCGTCCGCTACGGGGGCCAGGGTGTCGGCGATGATGACCTTCATCGACAGCCCGACCATGAAGTAACGCAGGCCGGAGGCAATGTGCCGGAGGTCGAAAGGGCGGCCGTGGAGCTCTTTCTCGACATGCGAGTAGCGCACGATGGGGCCGGCGATCAGCTGTGAAAACATGGCCTGATAGGCGGCGAAACCGATGAAATCGCGTTCGACATGCACGGTTCGACGGTACACGTCGACGATATAGGAAATGGCCTGCAGCACGATGAAGGAAATGCCGATGGGCAGGATCAGTCGCTCCCAGCTCAGCTCATGGCCTTCGGCGCGGGCCAGGGGAAGGATGAGTGATTCAGCGACAAGATTACCGTATTTGTAGAAGGCCAGGAGCCCGGCGAGCGCCGCAATGGACAGGGCGAGAAGCCAGCGGCGCGCCTGTTCGCCCTGGGTGGCGCCCAATGCCAGACCCGCCCCCCAGGCGAGCACGGTGACGCCACTGAGAACCCACAGAAAGGCCGGGCTCCACCAGGCGTAGAAGGCCCAGCTGAAAAGCAGCAGGGTCAGGTTGCGCCAGGATTTGGGTGTGACGGCATAGCTGAGCAGGAAAAGCGGAAAAAACAGGCTCAGGAATTCGAGCGACGCAAAGACCATGCGCGGCGCCTCGTGACGGCAGATGGATCGGGCGGAGGGGCTGGGGCGTAGCAGGCGGGTCGGAGTCACGCGGCGCGTGGGTCAGACCCGCTGCAGGGCTCAAGGCATCCGGTCGAGGATGGGCAGCAGGCGTGTCCCGGCGGGGCTCGGGTGAGCCAGCAGGGTCCAGCGCTCACCCGCGCGCAGGCTGCCCAGGTCGAGCGGGCTACCGCTGGGCTGTCCATCGCAGAGCAGATCGACCGAGAGGGCGACCGGGTTGATTTGCCGACGGCGAGTCTCCCGCGGGGCCACGCCTTCGACGATCATCACGGTTTTGCCGGCGACACGCAGGCTCGCGCGGGAGCAGGCGGTGTCCAGGTTGAGCAGACCGAGAGAAACTTTGTGGGCGGAAAAGTCGTCGGGCTTTTCCCGACCGATTTCGACGCGCCAGCCGGCACCGTCCGGCACGGCGACCACGTTGACGAATTCGCTGGGCTCGACGCTCAGCTCTACTTTTTCGCTGCGTCCGCCCTGTTCGAGGGTGGCGCCAAGTGCGGCACGGGCCTTGACGGGCTGCCAGGTCGTGGCGCGTTCCTCGGGCGTGAGGGCAATGTGGGCCCCCTTGCCGGCACGGACATCCAGCGCCGTCGGCAGGGCGTCGATGAAGCGTACGAAGGCGGCGTCTTCGGCTGGGCCGGTTTCATAGAGCTGGGGCGCGGCCTGTGTGCTGCCCTGGGCAAGGCAGAGCCCCAGGCCCAGCAGGGTGAGTGTGCGTGGGTGCTTCATTGGGCTTTCTTCGGCGGGTTGTTCACGATGGCGTCGGCAATGGCCGCGCCCCATTTTTTGTAGAAGCCGCCGGTGTAGTGCTGCCCGTCGATGGTTTTCCACTCGCCGGGCTGCGAAAACCGGGTGGAGTCGATATACGTGCAGGGCGCTGCATTTTCGGCAAGGAAGGCGTTGACGGTTTCAACGCGTTCGTTGGTCTTGTTGAAGCGACCGGGGTTGTTGCTCCAGCCCGGGCCGACCCAGTAGCAGGCCGTTCCCGTGGCGGCAATGGCCTTGGTCAGGGCGGTGACCTGCTGGTAAGCCCAGGACTTGGGGAATTCCGGGTTGTTGTAGGAGCCGATGGTGTCGCCGATGACCACAACGACCGCATCCGGTTTGTCCTTGGTGATCAGATCCTTGATCGGGGTGGTGGTGGCCCCTTCGTTGAGCTTCTGTGCGGCGGCATTGCCCGAGCGCTCGGCGCGTCCGCATTCGCCCGGCGAGGTCTTGACCCAGTCGGCCGCATTCGCGCCGCAGACACCGATGCTGTGAACCGTGGCGCCCTGCTCGGTGAGCTGGTCATGCAGGGGGCCGATCAGGTAGGAGGGCGTGGCCAGATGGCTGTCACCGATGACGAGGAGAGCAAGGCCGACGAGTGCACCGCTGGACATCGAGGCGTTCCTTTTTTGTATTGAATAGTGAGGGTTCGATAGACGGATGACGCATTCCGCCGCCTGATTCTAACAGCTGAGACGGGCGCGACAATCCCACGGACAGGGTAATTTAAAAAACCGGCTTTTTATTGCGTGAGTGAGCGTGAGATTTCAGCGCAATCAATGAGATGTCGTCCTGTTGGGGGCGTCCGCCGCCAAACCGGTCGATGTCTTCGAGCAGGGCGTCCAGCAAGGCCTGTACGGGCCGGTGGCGGTTTTCCAGAAGGGCGCGGGCGAGGCCATCCTGGCCGTAGAATTCGCCCTGGGGATTTTCCGCCTCGGTCACGCCGTCCGTGTACAGCAGGACGACATCGCCTGCCTGAAGCTCGATGTGGCGTTGGTCGATGAAGGGGGCGATGTCATCGAGCAGGCCCAGCGGAAAGCCCAGATCGTCGGTGTCCAGGGTTTCCAGGCGCCCGTCGGCGCGGGCAATGAGCAGGGTTTCGTGCTGGCCGGTAACGCTCAGGCGAGCGCCTTCTCCCTGAGGGCGGAAATCGAGCAGGCACAGGCTGAGATTGCGTTCGATCCCGGCACGGCGCAGGTTGTCGTACAGGGCGCGGTTGAGCCGTTCAAGGCGCTGGGCGTTGTCCGCCGTTTCGTCCAGGAGGGCGGCGCGCAGGATGCTTTGGGTCATCAGCATCACGACGCCGCTTTCCAGCCCGTGGCCCGTGACATCCCCCATGGCGAGGGTCGCTCCGTCCTGGCGGGGGAACAGATCCAGGTAATCCCCGCTCACTTCCTGTGCAGGCCGCGAGAGCAGGGCGGCGTCAAGACCGGACAGGGCGGCGAGCTCCTCCGGGCGTGGCAGCAGCATTTCATGCAGATGGCGCTGTATGTCCAGCTCCGCACCCATGCGGCGGTTTTCCGAGTGGAGTTGCTCGTTGAGGTGGCGGATATCGGCGGTTTTTTCCGCTACGCGCGCTTCGAGATCCCCGACCAGATCGACCATCCGCTCCGCCATGTGGTGTACGGCTTCGATCATCTGCTGCATTTCCAGATTACCGGCGCGTAGCTGTTGCAGGTCGAGTACCCGCGTGTGTTCGCCTCGGGCAATGTCGCGCGCCAGTTCGCCCATGCGGTGCAGTGGGGCCAGCTGTCGGGTCAGCACCTGCCAGAGGGCGAACCCGCCCAGCAACAGGCCGAGCAGTGCGACGCCCAGTACGAGGATGGTTTCGCGCTCGTCGCGTTCCATGTCCGCGCTCAGATTCATCACTCCGAGCAAGGCGCGCGAGGGGGTTCCGTTGCTGTCGGGGAGCGGAAGCAGATAGCTCAGGTGGGTTTGTCCGCCTTGGCTGATCCGTTTCAGTGAGGCGCTTCCCTCCCGTGCGGCCTGCAAACGGGTGGCATCCGGCAGCGGGAGTTGTCCCTCGGTGTGGGCGATGCCTTGCCAGCGGGGGCGTTCGGGCGGCGAGTGGCGGTATTCCAGAAGCACCCACTGCAAATCGTCCCGTTGCGCCTGCGTTTGCAGCAGCGTGCTCAGCATTTCAGTGTGTGCGGTTTCCGGGGCGCGCATCACCTCGGACACGCGTTGGGCGGTCTGGATGAGCTGGGTTTCGGTTTGGTGCTTTATGCGCGAACTGTAGTGCGTGGTGAGAAACAGCACCAGGCCGCCCATGACCAGGGCAAAGAAGGCCAGCGTGGGTAGCAGGAGCTGCCGGGCGAGCGTGGTAGGGTAGGCCTGCCGCAGCGTGGTGAACTCCGACGGGGCGGCGGGCATGCTTCTTACTCGAAGCGCAGTTCCAGCGTCGGCAACAGGCGCTGGATGTTCTTGAGCGATTTGCCCTGCCAGGGAATGCTATCCGAGGCGAGGATGCTCAGTTTCAGTGCATCGCGCGCCCGCATTTCGAGCGCGAACTTCGAGAGCATGGCGATGCCCGAGCTGTTGAGGAAGTCCAGCGCACGCAGATCCAGGGTCACCTGATCGCATTGTTCGCAGAGCTGGAGCAGGGCCTGCATCAGCGGTCGGTATTCCTCCAGGCCGTTGAGGCGGAAGCTGCCTTCGATCCGGGCGACGCCCTGCGCGGGATCGAACAGCGCGCGGTGGTTTTCGCCGACGATGGGCGCAGGCGCGTCCGACATGGTCATTCCTCCTCCGGGTTCAGGATCAGCGTGGCCTGGGTTGTCACGGCGTGCAGCGCATTGGGGAGCGGACTCAGGCGCCAGGCCAGTGCTGCACCATGATCGTGCAGGATGGTAATCAAACCCAGGCCGGCGCTGGTCTCGTCTGTGTTTTCCAGGCGCTGCAGGAACAGCGTGTCGATGTCCTCTTCCAGCAATTCGCGCGCCAGATGGCGCAGACGCTCGGCACGTGACGCGCCGGTCACGTTGGTCTGGGAGATAACCAGACGGTCGCTGTGAATCTCGAAGCGGATGTTCAGGTCGTGGGCCGCACCGCCTTCGTGATATTTGAGGCCGTTTTCCAGCAGCTCATTGGCGATGTAGCTCACGCTGTCCTTGATTTCCCGCTGGCGTTTGAGCGCTCGCGTATCGTCGCCCCGCCCGGCCGGGAAGAAGGTGATGGCGTAATCCGCCAGGAAGTCGGCCGTCAGGCTGTTGTTGCGCCAGCGCTCCTTGAGCGGCAGCGAGCCTTTGGAGAAAGACAGCAGGAGGTGTTCACCACAGTCGCGCTCGCTCAGAAAATCACCCAGGGTTTCGCTCACGATTCGTCCTCATGCTGGTGGAGGCGGTTGCGCCCTTTCTGCTTGGCACGGTAGAGCGACTGATCGGCACGCGCCAGCAGCTCCACCGGGCTTTCCCCGGCCGCACGCGGGCGGCAACTGGCTGTGCCTATGCTCAGGGTCACGCAGCCGTAGGGGGAGTCGGGGTGCACCATGCCAAGGGCGGCTACCTTGGTAAGCAAGACTTCGGCCACTTCGCGTGCGCCCGCGCGGTCGGTGCCTGGCAGGATGACGCAGAATTCCTCACCGCCGTAGCGCGCCACGCTGTCGCGCGGACGAAGCAGCGCGGTGCGCAGGCATTGCGCCACTTCGTGCAGGCATTTGTCGCCGGCCGGATGCCCCAGCGTGTCGTTGTAGCGCTTGAAGTGATCGACATCGCACAGCAGCAGGGATAGGGGCTGGTCGGAGCGTACCGCGTCTCGCCATTCGCGCTCCAGGACTTCGCCCAGCGCGCGGCGGTTGGGCAGACCGGTCAGGGCGTCGTGGCGGGCTTCTTCCTCAAGGCGGCGCAGCTTTTCTATCCACTGGATGTCAAGTTCGTCACCGTGCTCGGAGAGCAGCTTCACCAGCAGTTCCAGATCTTTTTTCTGTTGTGCCAGAGCGCGCAGCAGGGCGTTGAGGCTTTCCTCGACGCGCAGGCGTTCGCCGATCTCGATTTCCAGCTGTCGATTGGCCTCGCAGAGCTGTTCCTCGATGGCGTCACCATGGTCGATGGTGGTCTGAAGCATCAGCTCCAGATCGTGCTTTTCCCGTTCGCATTGTTCGAGCCGGCGTCTGAGTTCAGCCAGCACGTCGATGGGGTGAGGTTGGGGCTCGTTCATGGCAACTTCCGTTCGGTAGGGCTGCCCGAGCCACCGATCAGGTGGGCGGTGCGGGCAGGGGGGCCGGCAACTCGGGCAGGCGGCGCGGCGCTTCGATGCGCAGGCGTTTTTCGCGACTGCTTTCGCCGGCCAGCAGGTGCACCTTGCTGCGCGCCACGCCGAAGGATTCGGCGAGGAAGGCTGTGAGGCGGCGATTGGCTTCGCCGTCCACCGGGGGGGCCGTCAGCGCGATGCGCAGCCGGTCACCCTGGATGTCGGCGAAGGCGTTGCGGCTGGCGCGTGGCTGAACGCGCACGGCCAGAAGCAGATCGGGGCCGTCCCAGCGCGCCCAGTCGGTGCTCATTTACAGTACACCGATCAATGCAGGCAAAACCCATGCCTGGATGGCGATGGAAACGAATTGCAGAGCCAGCAGTACCGCCAGTGGCGAGAGATCGATGCCGCCCAAGGGCGGCAGGATTTTCTGCACCGGGGCCAGCAAGGGATCGGTGATTTCTTCGATCAAGGCCACGGCTGGATTACGGTTGCCGGAGGCAACCCAGCTCAAGATGGCACGGATCAGCACGGCCCAGAAGAAGAGGTCGATGGCCTGGGTCAGCAGGCTGGCCACGCTTTTGACCAGCAGGGCGCCCACGCTGGGGCTGACGCCCTGAATCGCGGCGATGATAAGCCACATCAGCAGATTGAGGACAAAGGCCAGGACAAGCGCAGCAATGTCGTGCCGCCCCATGGCGGGCAGGAGGCGTCGCAGGGGGCGCAGCAGCGGGTCGGTGGCGCGCACGACCAGTTGCGAAACCGGGTTGAAGAAGCTGGCGCGGAACAGCTGCAGTACGTAACGCAACAATACGATGAACAGATAGAGCTGGAACAGCGCGTAGACGAGAAAAACAAAAGGATCGGTTGCGTTCATGATTGCGCTCCCAGCTGGTCGGCAAGCTCACCGGCACGGTTGTGCGCGGCGGCCAGGGCCTGCTCGAATAGCATGTGCAGCCCGCCGGCCTGCAGAGCGGCCAGGCCGCGCTCGGTGGTGCCGCCCGGCGAGGTGACGCGCTCGCGCAGCAGGGCGATGTCCTCGCTGCTCTCGATGGCCAGGCGTGCCGCGCCCAGCGCGGTTTCCAGGGTCAGTAGACGCGCGCTTTCGCGCGTCAGCCCGAGCTTTTCTCCGGCGGCCTGCATGGCCTCCATGGCGAGGAAGAAATACGCCGGGCCGCTGCCGGAGAGCGCCGTTACGGCATCCATCTGCGCTTCGTCTTCGACCCAGAGTGTCAGGCCGACGGCGCGGAGGATCGATTCGGCGCGGCTGCGTGAGTCCTCGTCCAGTCCGTCTGGCGCGTAAAGCCCGGTGGCGCCGCATTGCACCAGTGCGGGCGTATTGGGCATGGCGCGTACGATGCGTCGATGGCCTCCCAGCCAGCGCGACAGGTCAGCGACGCGAATGCCGGCGGCGATGGAGACGATCAGTTGTCCCTCGGTCAGGATCGGGGCCAGGGATTCGGCCACGGCCTTCATGACCTGGGGCTTGACCGCCAGAACCACCACTTGCGCGCCGCTGGCAGCGTCCAGGCTGTCCGTGCCGGTCAGGACGGGTCCGAGCTGCGCGATGCGCTCCAGGGCTTCAGGATGAGGGTCGGCGGCCCGCAACCGTGTCGGTTCGGTGCCATCGGCGATCAGGCCGCCAATCAGTGCGCGGGCCATGTTGCCGGCGCCGATGAAGGTGATGCTTGGTGTCGTCATGGGTGTTTGTGTCGTCGCTATGGATGAAATCGCGTTGCGCGGTCGCTTTCCAGACAGAAGAGCCGGTGGCTGCACAGGCTGCTAGCCTATCACACCGTTCGTGTATGGCTGCCTGCGCCTGCCGTGGACGGACGGGGGCCGGTCAGGATTCTTCAGCGTCGGCCAAACAGCGCCGAACCGACGCGTACATGGGTGGCGCCTTCGTGAATCGCGGCCTCGAAATCCTCGGACATGCCCATGGACAGCGTGTCCAGAGTGTGTCCGTGCGCACGTAGCGTATCGGCCAGGGCACGCAGCGCGCGGAAGGGCTCGTGCGGATCCTCGCCGGGGCCGCGCGGTCGCGGCAGGGTCATGAGCCCGCGCAGGCGCAGGCGGGGCAGGCTCGCCACCTGCTCGGCCAGCGCGGGCAGGTCGGCAGGCGCGACGCCGGATTTGCTTGCTTCGTCGTCGATATTGACCTGCAGGCAGACATTGAGCGCTCCCCGTGAGTCGGGGCGCTGGCTGGACAGGCGCTCCGCGATGCGCAGACGGTCCACGCCATGCACCCAGTCAAAGTGTTCCGCCACCGGTCGGGTTTTGTTCGATTGCAGGGGGCCGATGAAGTGCCAGCACAGCTCAAGATCGGCCAGCGCGTGTTGTTTGGGCAGGGCTTCCTGCACATAGCTTTCCCCGAAATCACGCTGCCCGAGCTCGGCCAGAGTGCGTAGCATCGCAGGCGGGAAGGTCTTGCTGACAGCGATGAGGCGGACTTCTGCCGGCTTGCGCCCGACCTGCTGCGCCGCACGGGCCATGCGGGCCAGGAGGTCGTCATATCGGTGTTGCAAGTCGTTCATGTTGCGTCCGGGCTCGCGAAGCTATAGTGTTTTCGGAAATCAGGCGTCGGCCAGTGATGGGCCGCAGACCGTTGTCCGCCGGGGGAGAAGACCAAGATGGCCATGGATATTGAAACCCTACTTGCCTTTACCGTAAAGAACGGGGCATCCGATTTGCACCTGTCTTCGGGCGAGCCTCCCATGATCCGTGTGGACGGCGACATCCGTCGAATCAACGCCCCTCCGCTGGAGCACAAGGAAGTGCACAGCATGATTTACGACATCATGAACGACAAGCAGCGCAAGGAGTACGAGGACAACCTCGAAACGGACTTCTCCTTCGAAGTGCCGAATCTGGCGCGCTTCCGTGTCAACGCCTTTATCCAGAACCGCGGTGCCGGTGCGGTGTTCCGTACCATTCCGACCAAGGTGCTTTCGCTGGATGACCTGAACGCGCCGAAGGTCTTCCGCGATATCTGCATGTACCCGCGCGGCATCGTGCTGGTGACCGGGCCGACCGGCTCGGGCAAATCCACCACCCTGGCGGGCATGGTCAACCACATCAACGAGAACGAATACTCGCACATCCTCACCATTGAGGATCCGATCGAATTCGTGCACCAGAGCAAGAAGGCGCTGATCAACCAGCGCGAGGTACATCGCGATACCCACAGCTTCAATAACGCGCTGCGCTCGGCCCTGCGTGAAGACCCGGACGTGATCCTGGTCGGTGAGATGCGTGACCTGGAAACCATCCGCCTGGCCCTGACCGGCGCGGAAACCGGTCACTTGGTGTTCGGCACCCTGCACACAAGCTCTGCGGCCAAGACCATCGACCGCATCATCGACGTGTTCCCGGCGGCGGAAAAGGAAATGGTCCGCGCGATGCTTTCCGAATCGCTGCGCGCGGTCATTTCCCAAACCCTGCTCAAGAAGATCGGCGGCGGTCGCGTGGCTGCGCACGAGATCATGCTCGGTACCCCGGCGATCCGTAACCTCATCCGCGAAAACAAGATCGCGCAGATGTACTCCTCGATCCAGACTGGTCAGTCGCTGGGCATGCAGACCCTGGATCAGAATCTCAAGGATCTGGTCGCGCGCGGCGTGATTACCCGCGATTCGGCGCGTGCCGCGGCGCAGAACAAGGCCGATTTCTGAAACCAGGCGACGTAAAAGACAAGGCAGATTCATGGACAGACAACAAGCCGCCAGTTACATCCAGGACTTGCTCAAGCGGGTCGTGGAAAAAAACGCCTCCGACCTTTTCATCACCGCCGGCGCTCCGCCGTCGGTCAAGCTCAACGGCGTCATCACCCCGCTGACCAATCAGGGCTTGAGCAACACGCACACCGAACTGCTGTGCCGTTCGATCATGAACGACAAGCAGACCGCCGAATTCGAGGCGCATCACGAGGCCAACTTCGCCATTTCCCTGCCGGGCGTGGCACGTTTTCGTGTAAACGCTTTCACTCAGCGCGGCAGCGTGGGCATGGTCCTGCGCATGATCCAGTCGGAAATCCCCAGTTTCGAGGAACTGCGTTTGCCTCCCATCTTGCGCGACATCGCCATGACCAAGCGTGGATTGGTGATTTTCGTCGGCGCAACGAGCTCGGGTAAGTCCACTTCGCTGGCGGCGATGGTCGATTACCGCAACGTACACAGTCAGGGGCATATCGTCACCATCGAGGATCCGATCGAATTCGTGCACCGGCACAAGGGCTGCATCATCACCCAGCGCGAGGTCGGTGTGGATACCGACAGCTACGAGATCGCGCTGAAGAACACCCTGCGTCAGGCCCCGGATGTAATCCTGATCGGCGAGATACGTGACCGCGAGACCATGAACTACGGCATCGCCTTTGCCGAAACCGGTCACCTCTGTCTGTCCACACTGCACGCCAACAACACCAACCAGGCGCTGGACCGCATCATCAACTTCTTCCCCGAGGAGCGTCGCTCGCAGCTGCTGATGGATCTTTCGCTGAACCTCAAGGGCGTGGTGTCCCAGCGACTGGTGCGGCGCGAAGATGGTAATGGTCGTGTGCCGGCGGTGGAAGTCATGCTCAACACGCCCTTGATGGCGGACCTCATCTTCCAGGGCAAGGTGCATGAGATGAAGGAGCTCATCAAGCGCTCGCGCGAGCATGGCATGCAGACCTTCGACCAGCATCTGTTCGAGCTGTATGAAACCGGCGAGATCAGTTACGAGGAGGCCCTGCGCAATGCGGACTCCGTCAACGATCTGCGCATCAACATCAAGCTCAACAGCAAGCGGGCGCGCACGCGCGACCTCATGTCCGAAGCTGGCGACATGGAAATCGTCGAGGACGAGGACAAGAAAATGGGCGGTCTGGTGAGGTAGTCTTGCCCCAGCGCTTTATACGGCGCGCCAAACCCGACCACGTAATACCTGAACGCTGGACGCACCATGGAAACCACGCTGAATCTTGAACCCTTCCTCAAACTGATGGCCGAGAAGGGCGGTTCCGACCTTTTTTTCAGCACCGGCACGATGCCGGCGGTCAAGATCGAGGGGGAGATTCGCTTCATCGGGCGGGACAAACTGATGCCGGGGCAGGTTCGCTCCCTGGCCTATAGTGTCTTGACCCCCGAACAGATCGAACGCTTCGAGGACAACCTTGAGCTCAACCTGGCCCTGTCCTACCCTCATCTGGGACGTTTTCGCGTCAATATCTTCGTGCAACGCGGTGAGGTGGCGATGGTCATCCGCTTCATCAAAACCGATGTGCCGGATGTCGGCTCGTTGAGCTTGCCCGATAGCCTCAACGAGCTCATTACCCTCAAAACGGGCCTGATCCTGGTTGTGGGGGCCACCGGTTCGGGCAAGTCCACGACGCTTGCCTCCATGGTTGAGCACCGTAACCTCACCATGCCGGGGCACATCCTCACCATCGAAGACCCGATGGAGTTCGCCTTCAGCCACAAACGCTCCATCGTCAACCAGCGCGAAGTGGGCATGGATACCCTGAGCTATGCCAATGCGCTGAAGGAAGCGATGCGTGAGGCGCCGGATGTCATCATGATCGGCGAGATTCGTGACAAGACCAACATGGAGCATGCCCTGGCGTATGCCGATACCGGCCACTTGTGCCTTTCCACCCTGCATGCGACCAACTCCAACCAGGCGCTGGACCGCATCATCCGCTTCTTCCCGCCCGAGGCGCGTGACCAGTTGCTGATGGACCTCTCTCTCAACCTGCGTGCCATCATTTCCCAGCGTCTTATTCCGGGTCTCAATGGCAAGCGTGTGCCCGCCGTCGAGATCATGCTCAATACCCCCTTCGTTCAGGAGTTGATCCGGCGTGGGCGTGTGGACGAGATCAAGGCGGCCATGGAACAAAACCGCATGGCGGGCATGCAGACCTTCGATCAGTCGCTTCATGCCCTGTGGAAGAGCGAGAAAATCAGCCGGGAAGAAGCCCTGCGTAACGCCGACTCCAAGACCAACCTTGAATGGCGCATGAGTTTCGGTGCAGGAATGGCCGAGGAAATGGCCGATACGCTCAATTCCCAGGCCATGGCGAGCGATGGCCTGGGGGCCGATACGGATAACGGTGGCTTGCCGCCGCTGTGAGTGCGTTTGGCCGCAAGGCCTGCTTTGTGTCGCATCGCCCCTTGTCGCCTGCGCCCTCTGTGACGGCTTTGCCTGACGGCCTGAAAAGCCTATCGAAGGCGCAAGCGGTGTGGAACGACGAGCGCCGAACATGCGGCAGGCGCGTTGCGCTTCACGGCGCCGCTTCGAAGCGTGCCAGAACCGGCGTATGGTCGGAGGGGCGCTCCCAGCCGCGCGGTGCGCGGTCGATCCAGGCTTCCCGGCACTCTGCGGCCAGCGCATCGCTGGCCAGGATCAGGTCGATGCGTAGGCCGAGATTGCGGCGAAAACCTGCCGCACGGTAATCCCACCAGCTGAAACTCTTTTCCGCCTGTTCAAACAGGCGGAAGGTGTCCTTCATGCCAAGATCGAGAAGACGCTGTAGTGCGGCGCGCTCCGGGGTGCTGCACAGGATTTTTTCGTGCCAGGCGGCGGGGTCGTGCACATCGCGGTCATCGGGCGCGATATTGAAATCGCCCATGACGGCAAGCTTCGGGTAGCGGAGCCGTTCCTCCGCGATCCAGCGCGTGATGACCTCCAGCCAGTTCAGCTTCCAGGCGTATTTGTCCGAACCGACGGCTTCGCCGTTCACCACATACAGATTGATGATGCGCGTATCGCCCAGGGTGCCGGCGATGACACGGCGGTGCGGGTCATCGAAGCCGGGGACTTCCGTCAGCACGTCGCTCAAAGGTTCGCGCGAGAGCAGGGCCACGCCATTGTAGGTTTTCTGGCCGCTGAACACGACCTGATAACCACTTGCTTCGATGGCCTCTCGTGGGAAATCCGCATCCTGGGTCTTGGTTTCCTGAAGCCCCAGCACGTCGGGCCCGACCTGGGTCAGCCATTGCTGGAGATGTGGCAGGCGGACCTTCAGCGAGTTTACGTTCCAGGAAGCGAGGATGGGCATGGGGTCAGGCTCCGGTGAAAAAGCGGGCGTTGATGAGCCAGCCGAGCCCGCCGATGGCGGCGAGCGCGAGGCCAAGAAAGGCGAACGCCTTGTTGTGATAGCGGCGGGCCAGGATTTTTTGGGGTATCGAGGAGATGATAAAGGGGCGGGCGTCCCTCGGACGGGTCATGACATGGGTCTGACTGCTGTGCGCCACATTTTCCACGCGTTGGCGTAGGGCCTCGCGCCTTGCTTCGAGCAGGGCCGCTTCCCATTCCTCGGCATCGATGCGCCCATCCCCATTGGTGTCGAAGCGCTGCATGCGTTCCGGGTCGCGCTTCCATTGCGCGAGAAGGGCGCTGACCGCTTCATTCAGGCTTTGTCCTGCCTCGTCCTGAAGGCTGCGGAACGCACCGATGACATACAGGTGTTCGTCTTCAAGCAGCAGGGTTTCGCTGTAGCGATAGTCGCGCTTCTGGGTGGCGAGCCAGGTCAAGCCCGCCGGATGGATGGCTCCTGCGGTGCTCATTACGGGTGCGGGTGTATTGCCTGTCCATACGCGGCGGTAGCTGGCGTAGATGTGCGCGCCTTCCGGGTCGATCACGCACTCCCCGGTATCGTCGCGCAGCAGGAAGATGGATTCGCTCACGCCCTCGCGGATGACAACCCACTGGCTGCTGCCTCGCTCATCCTGCTCGCGGTGCTCGACCTTGTACCGATACCACACGCAGGGTTGGCCGGTAAGTGGGGAGACGATGGGCGGACCGGGCATGATCCGCGCATGGCCTTCGAGCTCGACATAGCCCTGGGAGGCCGAGCGCACGCGTGAGGTGGGGGTGTCCTGTATCAGGCGTGCCCGTGCCGCGTGGCGCAACCCGTAGGCTGTGGCGCCCAGTCCAGCGATCAGCAGCAGGGCTACGGCGAAGCCGAACTCGCCCGCTCCCAGTGTCCGTACATCGCCGGCAAGTCCGGTCAGCGGCATGCGCGATCAGCTCGAAAACAGCTGGCGCAGATCGACGTCCTTTTTCTCTTCTTCGGAGAATTCGAGCAGCTGGAACGGGCCGAAGTTGAACAGGCGGGCGACGATCAGATCCGGGAATTGTTCGATGCGCACGTTGTTGAGGTTGACGGCCTCGTTGTAGAACTCACGCCGGTCGGCGATGGAGTTTTCCAGGCCGGTGATGCGCGCCTGCAGGTGCTGGAAGGTCGAGTCGGCCTTGAGGTCCGGGTAGGCTTCGGCCACGGCGAACAGATTGCCCAGGCCCAGACGCAAAGCACTTTCCGCCTGTCCCAGGGCCGGGATGTTCTGTGCGCCGCGTGCATCGAACACGGCGGCGCGCGCCTGCATGACCTTCTCCAGGGTTTCCTGTTCGAATTTCATGTACTGGCGGCAGGTTTCCACCAGCTTGGGCAGCTCGTCGTGGCGCTGTTTGAGCAGCACGTCGATGTTCGACCAAGCCTTGGACACGCCGTGTTTGAGGCTGACGAGATGGTTGTAGATCAGCACGCCGTACAGAAGGGCGAGCACGATCAGGCCAAGGATGATCCATCCGGTTACGCTCATGGCGAAATTCCTTGTTGGAGTGAGGGCGTGGTCTGCATTTATACCGCGTGTGGGCGCGGTCGGCTACCGTGCGGCGATGACAGTGGAGGGCCTGAAACACGAAGCCCGCACAAGGCGGGCTTCGTCAGTACAGGGGGGAGCGTCAGTGGTGACGCCCGCCTCCGGGGCGGCGGGCGTTGCCCGGATGCGTGTCGGGGCGGTTGCCGCCGTGGCCTTCACTGCGGTGATTGCCCGGTGTGCCACGCCGCGCCTGACCGCCTTCGCGGCTGCCCCCGGCGCGCTGTGGCGGACGCGGACCGCGAGCACAACCGCCGGCGCCGCGCGGGCCGTTGCGGCCGTTCTGGATCGGTTCGGGCTTGATGTTCGGGTCCGGCTCGAACCCGGAGAGCACGATCTTCTCCAGCGGGCGCTTGATCAGACGTTCGATGTCGCGCAGGAGCTTGTGCTCGTCCACGCAAACCAGCGACAGGGCTTCGCCTTCGGCACCGGCGCGTCCAGTGCGACCGATGCGGTGGACATAGTCCTCCGGCACGTTCGGCAGCTCGAAGTTGACCACATGCGGCAGTTCGGCAATGTCAATGCCGCGCGCGGCGATGTCGGTGGCCACCAGCACCTGCAGGCTGCCGTCCTTGAACTTGGACAGCGCGGTGGTGCGTGCCGACTGGCTCTTGTTGCCGTGGATGGCCAGCGCGGAAATGCCTTCCTTGGAAAGCTGTTCCGCCAGGCGGTTGGCGCCGTGCTTGGTGCGGGTGAAGACCAGTACCTGGTACCAGTTGTGTTCACGGATCAGATGGGCAAGCAGCTCGCGCTTGCGCTCGCGATCGACCGGGTAGACCGTCTGCTTGACCGTGTCGGCGGTGGCGTTGCGCCGCGCGACCTCGATCAGCGCCGGGGTCTTGAGCAGGCTGTCGGCCAGGGATTTGATCTCGTCGGAGAAGGTGGCGGAGAACAGCAGGTTCTGACGCTGCTTCGGCAGCAGGGCGAGGATGCGCTTGATGTCGCGGATGAACCCCATGTCCAGCATGCGGTCGGCCTCATCCAGCACCAGGATTTCCACCTCGGACAGGTTCACCGTGCCCTGCTGATGATGATCGAGCAGGCGGCCGGGGGTGGCGACGAGGATGTCCACGCCCTTGCGCAGGCGCTCGATCTGCGGGTTCATGCCGACCCCGCCGAACATGACCATCGAGCGCAGCTTCAGGTTCTTGCCGTACTCGCGCACGCTTTCCTCGACCTGGGCGGCCAGCTCACGGGTCGGGGTGAGCACCAGGGCGCGGATGCCGCGACCGCGTGCCGGGGTGGTGGAGAGGCGCTCCAGCAGCGGCAGGGTGAAGCCGGCGGTCTTGCCGGTGCCGGTCTGCGCGCCGGCCAGCAGGTCGCCGCCTGAGAGCACGGCGGGAATCGCCTGCGCCTGGATCGGAGTCGGGGTGGTGTAACCGCGTTCGGCAACGGCGCGGACAATGGGATCGGACAAGCCCAGCGATGCGAAATCGGGCGTGGCAAGGGACATTGATTTTTCCTTGGGAAATCATCGGCCTGTCGCCGCGACTTCCACAGGGGAGGCGACGCCAGTCTTAGGCAGACGGAAGTGACGAACCGCAGTTCGAAAAAGCGCGGCCGGATGACTGGGGAGGCCGCGGGCGGCGATTCTAACAGATGCACCCGGTTGTGGTGGATTTTTCCGCGTCGGGCGCCGCCTTGCGCAGCGCGATGACATCGGCGCCGACGATGTCCAAGTGTAAATTATGCTGTTTGGCGATCCAGGTGAAACTGGTCTCGCTGAAGAAAGCCACATGCGTCGGGTCGTGAGTGTAGTGCCAGCGAGCGAAAGCCTCGCGGTCACGCACCCGTTTGGTCATTACCACCAGCCAGCCGCCAGGGCGCAGGCAATTGAGCAGCCGCTGCAGTGTCCGGCCCGGTTCGCGCAGATGTTCGAACACTTCCGTGGCGGTGATGAAATCATAGCGCCGCGAGAGCGTATCGGGTGCGTTGGCGTAGAAGGGATCGTACAGCGCTATCGAAAAGCCCTCCTCTTCCAGCAGGCGGGCGAGCAGCGGGCCAGGCCCACAACCAAAATCCAGCCCTTCGGCCGGAGGACTCACCCGTTCGCGCAGCGCCGCGAACGGCCGTTCGAGAAAGCGCCGGTAGCCCGGATCATCCAGTGCGTTGCGGTGTTTGTCGTATTCGCTTTTTTCCGAGGCGCTGTCGAGCTGCCAGGGCGAGGGGACGAAAACCAGCTCGCAGAGAGGGCAGCGCAGATACGGGCGGCGCGCGTCCGCCTGCCAGAAAGCGGCCTGCGTCCCGCACAGCGGGCAGGGCGCGGAAAGATTCTCATTCGGCAATTTCATGTCCCGGATGTGCGACAATCGGCTCATTCTCCCTCATTGCCCGCGCGATGCTCTCACGCTTTCAAGGATACGCCGTTGATTTCCACCGCCAATATCACCATGCAGTTCGGGGCCAAGCCCCTGTTCGAGGACATCTCCGTCAAATTCGGCGATGGCAACCGCTACGGCCTGATCGGCGCCAACGGTTGTGGCAAATCCACCTTCATGAAGATCCTGGGCGGCGACCTGGAGCCGACTTCCGGCACGGTGATGGTTGAGCCGGACATCCGCGTGGGCAAGCTGCGCCAGGACCAGTTCGCGTTCGAGGACCACACCGTCATCGACACCGTCATCATGGGCAATGCCGAGCTGTGGGCGGTCAAGCAGGAACGCGACCGCATCTACGCGCTGCCCGAGATGAGCGAGGAGGACGGGATGAAGGTGGCGGAGCTTGAGGTGCGCTTCGCCGAGCTGGATGGCTATACCGCCGAGTCGCGCGCGGGCGAGCTGCTGCTGGGGCTGGAGATTCCCATCGAGCAGCACTATGGCCTGATGAGCGCGGTGGCACCGGGCTGGAAGCTGCGCGTGCTGTTGGCCCAGGCCCTATTCGCCGATCCGGACGTGATGCTGCTGGATGAGCCGACCAACAACCTGGACATCAACACCATCCGCTGGCTGGAAAACGTGCTCAACGCACGCAACAGCACCATGGTCATCATCTCCCACGACCGTCACTTCCTGAACAGCGTCTGCACCCACATGGCGGACATCGACTACGGCGAGCTGCGCGTCTACCCCGGCAATTACGACGATTACATGATCGCCGCCACCGCCGCGCGCGAGCGCCTGCTGGCCGACAATGCCAAGAAAAAGGCGCAGATCGCCGAGTTGCAAAGCTTCGTCAGTCGCTTTTCCGCCAACGCGTCCAAGGCGCGTCAGGCCACCTCACGCCAGAAGCAGATCGACAAGATCAAGCTGGAAGACGTCAAGCCCTCCAGCCGCCAGAACCCGTTCATCCGCTTCGATCAGGAAAAGAAACTCTTCCGTCTGGCAGTGGAAGTCGAGGGGCTGAGCAAGGGCTATGGCGCCGATCCGTTGTTCAGCGGGCTCGATCTCATGGTCGAGGTCGGCGAGCGCATCGCCGTTATCGGCCCCAACGGCATCGGCAAGACTACCCTGCTGCGCACGCTCGTGGGCGAACTCGCGCCTGACGCCGGCACGGTCAAATGGGCCGAGAACGTCAAGCTGGGCTATTTTGCCCAGGATCATGCCGCCGATTTTGCCGAAGACATGAACCTGTTCGACTGGATGAACCAGTGGCGTCAGCCCGGTGACGATGAACAAGCGGTGCGTGCCACCCTGGGGCGCCTGCTGTTTTCGCAGGAAGAAAGCAAAAAATCGGTCAAGGTCATTTCCGGTGGCGAACAGGGGCGCATGCTGTTCGGCAAGCTCATCCTGCAAAAGCCCAATGTCATGGTCATGGACGAGCCGACCAACCACCTGGACATGGAATCCATCGAATCGCTCAACCTGGCACTGGAAAACTACCCCGGCACGCTGATCTTCGTCAGTCATGACCGTGAGTTCGTTTCCTCGCTCGCGACCCGCATCATCGAGCTCACCCCCAATGGCGTGGTGAACTTTGGCGGCAGCTACGACGACTACCTGCGCTCGCAAGGCGTGGAATAAGCGTCTCGCGCCGCGTTACGGCACCGGGGCCGTGTTCCCGGTGCGCCCGCCAGGGCGGGCTTTTCTGCTAAAGTCACAGGACACGCCCCGCAGAAGGAAGCTTCTCCATGTTCGGCTCCATCGAGAACTATTACGAAATCCTCGTGTTCGACCGGATCAACCGGGATCTGCGCGATGATCCGACGCTGACACCGGATCATCTGGAGGACATCGCCTGTCTTGCGCTCAATCAGCTCAAGCCGCGCTATATCCGTAACAGCATCGACCTGCTCACCCATATCTCGGACGAGGAGCGGGCCGCAATGTTCGACGAGGTGGAGCGGGCGTTGATGTTTGCGGTGGAAACCATCCGTCGCCGGCATTCGGAACACGGTGGCGAGGTGACGTAAGCGCCTTTTCCTGTCATTGGTGGCTTACTCTGGCCACCGCCTATCCCCGCCCCTGTGCGGGGCTTTACCACCCCCCAAGGAGAGATTCCGCTTGGAAGATTCGATCATTGTCCGCGACAGCAACGGCACGCAACTTCAGAACGGCGATTCGGTAACCCTCATCAAGGACCTCAAGGTCAAGGGTACCTCAACCACCTTGAAGCGCGGCACCCTCGTCAAGAATATCCGCCTGACCGACGATCCCGAGGAAATCGAGTGCAATGCGGACAAGGTCAAGGGGTTGGTGCTCAAGACCTGTTTTCTCAAGAAGGCATGAGCGGGTGTTTGCAAAACGAAGGTTTTGCGGACAATTCAGCGCCGGACGAAGGA
>JAQVHL010000071.1 GCA_028696185.1 Halothiobacillaceae bacterium | reverse complement strand
CGCTTGAATTCGGAGCGGCCCGGCTGGAGCAGGTCAGGCCAGGGCTTGCCCGAAGGGCGGTCCCGTGGGGGTGTGTTCTTTTGGTTACTTTTCTTGCACAAGCAAGAAAAGTGACTCGCCCGCTTGCACTGGCGCCTGTTTGAAAGGCCAAGCCTCATGGCGGGCGAAAAAGGGCTCCAACGGTTCTTGAAAGCGGCTTTGATCGGCGCCTGAACGACTTGATCTTTGGCAAGCAGTAAGCTGTATACGTTTTTCAGAAAGCGCTCAGGACAGGTTTGCGCGCTGTTTCGCCCGCCTTAAGCGGCGCACTTCGAACGGCCCGCATCGCGCGCGGGCGAGTACCTTTCTTTGCTTGCCCAAAGAAAGGTACCAAAGAAAGGGCACCCCCAGGGAGGCGCCCTTCGGGCAAGCCCTGGCCGGGGCCGCTCCGACCGGGCCGTCCCGCCACAACATCCTGTTGTGGCGGGACTGAAAGGGCCCTCCATGGCCCTTTCACCCGGTCTCCACAACCCCGTCCATGGCGCCTCCAAGGGGGATCTGGGAATCCTTCGTCCGGCGCAGAATTGTTGGACGAGCGTGGACGTAGGGAAAGGCCCCCCTTGGGACCGCCGTGGACTGACCTGTGGAAGCCGGCTGGAGCAGGTCAGGCCGTGGCTTGCCCGAAGGGCGGTCCCGTGGGGGGTGTGTTCTTTGGGTTACTTTTCTTGCACAAGCAAGAAAAGTGACTCGCCCGCTTGCGTTGGCTCCTGTTTGAAAGGCCAAGCCTCATGGCCGGCGAAAAAGGGCTGCAGCGGTTCCTGAAAGCGGCTTTAACCGGCGCCTGAACGACTTGATCTTTCGCAAGCGGACGGCTGAAAATCAAGGACGCTACAGTCTCCAACAAACCTTCCTTTTGTAAACACCCTCTCACACCGGCCTAAAAAAGCCCCGCAAGACACCGTACTCAGTCACGCGGCGCATCACCGGTTTGCGTGGGTAAGCCCGCCAGCTTCCATTCGGGATACCCCTGCTCCAGCCGCCGCGCCTGGAAGCCATGCGCACGCAGTCGGGCCACCGCTTCGAAAGAAAGCACGCAATAGGGGCCACGACAGTACGCGATCACCTCGCGGTCGGGCGGCAGGCGATCAAGATGCCGCTCAAGCTCGGCCAGGGTGAGGTTGAGCGCGCCAGGCAGGTGACCGGCCTCGAACTCCTCGGGCGGACGCACATCCAGCACGCTAACGAGACCCAGGCGCGAGCGTTCCAGCAACTCGGCGGCCTGCACGGGCTCCAGGCTGTCGCGCGCGGTGAGCACCTTGGCCACCATCTCGCGCACCTCGGCCAGGCGGCGCTCCGCAACGGTCCGCAGTACGCCCAGCAGCTGAACCACATCCTCGCCCGCGAGCGAATAGAGAATGTGCTTGCCCTCGCGGCGCGCGCTCACCAGCCCCGCCTGACGCATCTGCTGCAGATGCTGCGAGGTATTGGCCACGCTCAGTCCACTGACCCTGGCCAACTGTTCTACGCTGCGCTCGCTCTGGGCAAGGTACTCCAGCAGCTCCAGCCGGCGCCCGTTGGAAAGTGCCTTGCCCAGTCGGGCGAACTGGTCGTTGATGTCCTGTTTGAAGCCGCTCATGCTCGTTCAATTGATCGCTTGAAAGCCTCGATTCTAGCCGTTCTCCGGCCTCGGGCAATCCAGGTGCGTCTGGCCCAGCGAGCCCCATTTCCAATAACGACACACCCCTTCGCGTCAGTCGGGGCGGGTGGCCGACACCACCACAAAGCCCCCGTCGCCATGCCCCGGTCGCAGCGCTTCGATGTCCGTGATCGCCTCCAGCGGACGGAACAGCGTCTGTACCCACTGATCCACCGTGAACCCAGCCTGTTGCAGCAGGTTTTCCACCTCGGTTGCGGAAAAGAACATGGCGGGACGGTAAAAGACACTCTCCGCCTGATGCGCGAGGTAATGCTGTCCCATCGGGCTGTCCCTATCGACCAGACCGATGACCAGATGCCCTCCGGGGCGCAGCACCCGGCGCGCTTCGGCGAGCATGGCCGGCGCCGACTGCACGAAACAGATGGTAGTGACGGCCAGGACCCGGTCAAACTCCACATCGGCAAAGGGCAGACGCTCTGCCACGCCGTGCAGGGTTTCCACCCCTCGCGCCTGGGCATAACCCCGCATCGCCGGCGAAGGATCGATACCCACTTGAATCCCCAGCGGTGCGGCAAACCGCCCGCTGCCCACGCCGATTTCCAGCCCGCGCCCCTGCCAGGGCAACAGGGCGCGCACGGCAAGCAACTCGGAGACATACGCCTCGCGATGGCGCTCGAACCAGTTCTCGTAACGTTCGGCGTGGGCGTCAAAGGGGGCGATGCGGGGTGATGCGTCCATGGGATGTCTCTTTCGGAGCTGACGAGGTTTTCAGGATAATGCCGCATCGCCCCGCAGTCCCGTGCAACAAGGGCGCCTTGCCTCAGGCCGACCCGTCACGTCTGCAAAATCGCTATATACCAAAGAATATTTCCATTGCGTCCGGACTATGTTAAAAAACGCAACAACCGATATATACCAAAATAAATCACGATGGAGCCCCCAATGCCCAAGCCCCCGCTCATACGCCGCCGAGCCCTCGCGGCACTCGTGGCCTTCACCGCGCTGCCCGCCACCGCACAACCGGCCGACAGCGCGGTATTCCAGCTCGGCGCCATCGAGATCCGTGGCGAAGGCGAGCGCGACGAATCCCTGGCACGCCAGGGTGCAACACGCGTTGACGAAGAAGAGATCCGCGCGCGCGATGCGCTGGACGTGGGGCAGGCCATCAGCCGCCTACCGGGCGTCACCCTGACTTCCGGCAGCCGTCGCGCCGAAACCTGGGCCTTCATCCGCGGATTCGATGCCCGACAGATCACCCTCAACCTGGACGGCATTCCCATCTACGTTCCCTATGATGGCAATGTAGATCTCTCGCGCTTCCCTGGGGCCGACTTCTCGGAAATTGTCATTACCAAGGGCTTAGGCTCGCTGCTGTACGGCCCCAACAATATGGGTGGCTCGATCAATCTCATCAGCCGCCGCCCCGAGCGCGCGCTGGAAGGCAGCGTGGGCGGCGGGATCGTTGCCAACGAGGACAAGCTCTACACGAACCACGTCACGGCGCGACTGGCCGGGCGGCCCAACGCGCTTTTTTACTTCAGCGGCGGCGTGACCCAGATGGACAGCAGTGGTTACCCCCTGTCCTCAAGCTTCGAGGCCGTGCCCGCCCAACCCTCGGGTGATCGGCTGCATGCCGATAGCCGCAGCGGCACCGCCAATCTCAAGCTTGGCCTGACGCCGAACACCACCGACGAGTATGCCCTGAGCTACTACCGCGTCGATGGACGCAAAGGCGCTCCACCCTACGCGGGCAACGTGCCCGGCAATCTTGTGTACTGGGACTGGCCGCGCTGGGACAAGGAAAGCGTGTACTTCATAGGCCACACGGCCTTGGGCAAAGGCTATCTGAAAACCCGCCTGTACCACGACAGCTTCCAGAACGCGCTGACGGCCTATGACGATGCCCGCCTGAGCACTACGAAGAAGAACTCTTCCTTCCGCTCGACCTATGACGATGCCACCTGGGGCGGCAGCATCGAAGGAGGGCTGCCTGTAGGGGCTCACCTGCTCAAGGCCGCGCTGTTCTACAAGCACGACACGCATCGTGAGACCGATCTGGCCAAGGATGGAAAGAGCTACGACAGCCCCTGGCTGCGCTATGCCAGCCGCACCGCTTCCGCTGGAGTGGAGGATGTCTGGTCCCTGAATGACGAAAGCCACCTGACCCTGGGGCTACGCCATGATCGGTTCAAGGTGGAGCAGGTCGAGGAGTACGCGGACAATGCCAAAACCCGTGTGCAGGATGTGGACGTCGGCCCTTCATCTTCAGCAAACAACCTGATGCTGACCTATGACCACCGTCTGGGCGCTCACACCCTTCGTGCCGGCGTCGCGCTCAAGACCCGCTTCCCCACACTCAAGGAGCGTTACTCCTACCGTCTCGGTCGCGCCATTCCCAACCCGGCGTTGTCCGCCGAAAAAGCCCTGCACACGGAAATCGGGGCACGCGGCGCCCTGTGGAATACACTGCGCTACGATGTCGCCTTGTTCCACGCCAATCTGAGCGACGCCATTGAATCCGTTGCCCTCACACCCAGCCTGCAGCAAATGCAGAACGTCGGCACCGCGCGCAATTACGGGCTGGAAGCAGCCCTGGACATGCCCCTGGGCGAAAGCCTGGCCTTAAGCGCCCGCTACACCTGGCTGGAACGCAAGCTCGGTGCTGACGGGCTTGTCCCCACCCTGACCCCGAAACACCAGCTCTACACCACCCTTGCCTGGTTCGCCACCACGGCCCTTGAACTCAACCTCGACATTGAAGCCGCTTCCCGCCGCCAGACCACCACCGACGGCCTGCGCCCAGTGGCCGCTTACGGTCTCGTCAACCTGCGTGGCAGCTATGCACTGAACCGTCAGGTCACCCTGTATGCCGGGCTGTACAACGCCTTCGACAAAAACTACGCGATCACGGAAGGCGACCCCATGCCGGGCCGCACCCTGCATGCCAGCGTGAACGTGACGTTCTAAGCCCGATCCTGCCAAAAATCGCTTCGCCCGCACCGGGCGCCCGTCCGCCCCAGCAACGGGACGGACCGAAGTACGGAGAATCGATGAATGAAAACAAAGGCGAATACACGCCGACGGCTGGCTGGCCTGCTGCTGGGCAGCCTGCTCTACTGCGCGCCCGCTCTGGCCGACGACGCCTGCCATCCGGCCAAGCCGCCAAGCACGGCCTACGGCGCCAACCCGATCATGACCTACATGATCGCCGCCATCGCACCCGACAAGCTCGCCGGCTGGAACTTCGCCCCGCCCCCGCAGGCGCGCGGAATTTTCCCTGAAGCGCTCATCGCGCGTCCGGTGCTCGGAGGCTGGTTCGGCCAGGGGCAGGTGCCCAACCTCGAATCCCTGGCGGCCTTGCACCCGGACGTAACCCTGGTTTCCGGCGTCACGGTTGGCACCGACCGCAGCCGGCCTGTCCTGGAGCGACTGGGTCTGCCGGCCTGTGAAATACGCATTGACCGGGTACAGGATTATCCGCATGCCTTCCGCCTGGCCGGGCAGGCGCTGGGCGTACCGGAGCGGGGCGAAGCGCTGGGCGCCTACGCTCAAACTCTGCTCGATGCGCTCGAACAGGCCCGCGCCGGTTGGCGCTCACCCGCCCCCCGCCTGTACTACGCCGAAGGCCCGGACGGACTGGCGACCGAATGCGAGGGCTCGATTCACGCCGAGGTGCTGGCGCTTGCCGGTGGGAGCAATGTGCACACCTGCCCGGTGGAAGCCGGCAAGGATCGCTTTGGCATGCTGCGCATCGATTTTGAACAACTGCTGCGCTACGACCCGGACTGGATCGTGACCCAGGAAAAGGAGTTCGTGAACAAACTCAGGAAGGACACACGCTGGAAAAACCTGCGCGCGGTGCGCGAGGGACGGGTACTGCTGATGCCGCAGGCGCCATTCCGCTGGATGGACCGTCCCCCATCCTACATGCGCCTGCTCGCAGCACACTGGCTGGCCCAACGCATCCATCCGGAGTCGTCGGTGCTCGATCTGCGCGCAACCACACGTGAATTCTACCGCCTGTTCTTCGCCACCGCGCTGGATGAGCCGGCGCTCGACTCCCTTCTTTCGCCGGAGCACTGACCATGCGTATCGGACTCATGCTGCACCTGACCCCTGCCCCTGGACAGAGCGCCATTGCCACCTATGCCGACTTCACCGAACTTGTGTGTCACGCCGAACAGCTCGGCTATCACGAAGCCTGGGTAACCGAGCATCATTTCAACGAACACAGCCTATGCCCGGCACCGCACGTGCTGATGGCCCATTTTCTTGCCCGTAGCGAACGCATTGCGCTGGGCAGCGCCGCCATCTTGGTTGGTTTTCACGACCCGGTATCGGTGGCGGAGGAAATCGCCACACTGGCGTCTCTCGCGCCTGGACGTGTACTGGCCGGCTTTGCAAAAGGCGGCCCGTTCGAAGCCCAGAACCGCGCCTTCGGGTTCGATGGCACGGTAGCTCGCGACCGGCTGCGCGAAGCGGTGCCCGCCATTGCCGCCCTGCTAGGCGGAGAACCGGTCAGCCATACCGGTCGCCATTACCACTGGGAGGACATTGATCTGCATCCGCGCAATGACGGCCCGGCCGTGCCGTTTTTCATCGCCAGCAGCGACCCATCGACCATCGAGCTCGCCGCACGTCACGGTTTCGGGCTGATGAACGCCCAGTTCTGGCCCGACGAGAAGGTCCGCATGAACGGCGAGTTCTGGCGCTCGTCCGTGCCGGGCCACACGCCGGACATGATGCTCGCGCGCGGCCTGTTCATCGACGACGACCCGCAGCGGGCACGCGCACAGGCGCTCACTCACATTCACGATTTCCGCGCGCGCAAAGCCCAACTATGGGGCAATCATAAAGGCCCCCTGGCCGATGTACCGGATGCCGTCATCGTCGAACGGATGCTGGCAGGCACGGCTCAGGAGGTAGCGGAAAAAACCCGCGCACTGACCGCTCTGGGGGTGACCCGACTGGCCCTCAACCCCTTGTCCTGGACCATGGAAGAACGCCATGGGCAGATCGAACGCTACGCGCGCGAGGTCATGCCCCGGATCGAGAACAGACACACAGCACCTCGCCCTGTATCGCCGGACTGGGTCGATCCGCTGGTGATGGAAGTCAAATGAAACCCTTCGGCGTGCTGGGCGGCTTGTCGCTCGCGCTGCTCCTGGTAACCGGCACTTCGCTGTTACTGGGGCGCTACGACCTTGCCCCCTCACAGGGTTTGCATGCCCTGCTCCTCCCGCTGGGACTAGGAGGAACGGTCGATCCGGCCCTGTCCACCCTGATTAGCGAGGTACGCTTGCCACGGGTGGCTGGCGCCCTGCTCATCGGCGCCGCGCTGGCCATTTCCGGCACCGCCTTTCAGGCTCTGTTCATGAATCCGCTGGTATCGCCCGGTGTGCTGGGCGTACTCTCCGGAGCGGCTTTCGGCGCCGCGCTGGCGCTGCTGGCGGGTGGCGCCTGGTGGCTGGTACAGACGGCCGCCTTTCTTTGCGGGCTTCTGGCCGTAGCCCTGGCCCTGTGGTTAGGCCGGCGAGGCGGAGAAAACGCCCTGACCCTGCTGGTACTGGGCGGCATGATTTCCGGCGCACTGTTCACGGCATTCCTCTCGGTCGTGAAATATGTCGCCGATCCGTACAACACCCTGCCGGCCATCGTTTACTGGCTGATGGGCTCTCTGGCACTGATCGACGCCACGGCGCTGGCCTGGTCCGCCCCCCTGATGGGCGCGGGCATTCTGCTGCTGGCAGTGCAGGGTCACGCGCTCAACGTGATGAGCCTGGGCGACGACGAAGCCCGCGCACTGGGTTTGAACGTGAAGCGTCAACGCCTGTTCATCATCCTGCTGGCGACACTGCTGGGTGCCATGACCGTCGTGCTGGCTGGAATGATCGGCTGGGTCGGACTGGTGATTCCACATATCGCACGCCTGCTTTTCGGTGCAGACAACCGCCTGTTACTGCCGGCCTCGGCCCTGCTAGGAGCGCTGTATCTCGTTCTGGTCGACGATGTCGCCCGACTGGCCCTGACCGTTGAAATCCCGCTGGGCATTCTCACCGCACTGATCGGGCTCCCGGTCTTTGCCTGGGCCTTGCGCAATGTGCACCGGGGCTGGCGCGGATGAACGCCCCGCCCCTGATCGAAGCTCAACAACTTTCGGCTGGCCACCATGGCCATGCGGTATTCCGCGATCTTTCGCTACGCCTGCATGCCGGGGAGATCGTGGCCCTGCTGGGTCCCAACGGCTGTGGCAAAACCACGCTGATCCGCACCCTTGCCGGCCTGCATGCCCCACAGGCCGGAGAAATCCGACTGGCCGGCGAGCCACTGGCACGGCTGGACGAGCGAGAGCGGGCGCGGCGCATCGGCTATGTACCGCAATATCACCGCACTGCCTTCGCCTACCCGGTACTGGACATGGTACTGATGGGCCGACTGGCCGGACGCGGCCTGATGGCCCGTCCCTCGCGAGCAGACCGCGAGGCGGCGCTCGACGCCCTGGCCACCGTCGGGGCGGAAAAACTAGCCGATCGCCCGTACACCGAGCTCTCGGGCGGCCAACGCCAGCTGGTGCTTATCGCGCGCGCACTGGCGCAGGATGCCCCCTGCCTGATCCTCGACGAGCCCGCCAATAATCTGGACTACGGCAATCAACGCCGCCTGCTTGAGCGCATCCGCGCACTGGCATCAGCCCGCCATGCCATTTTGATGAGCACACATCACCCCGAACATGCCGCGCAGGCCGCCACCCGCGCGATACTCATGAAAGAAGGCCGCCTGCTGGCCGACGGCCCCAGTCGAGAGGTACTCACCAGAACGGCGATCGCCCTGCTGTATGACCTGCCCGAGCCTCAAACCGACCTGCGTGGTGTTGCCTGATACCTCTACACACCGACATCAGGGCTCAGGTGGTTTCCAAAACTATCGGAGGGACGCTCACAGCAACCTCCGTGCGATTTCGACCGCGCTCCTTCGCAAGGTACAGCGCTTCGTCCGCACGCTTGAGCACCTCATGGGCCGCATGCCCCAAGGCACGCCCCTGGGCGATACCGATGGAAAGGGTAATGGTTTCCCCGGTCGGATTGGGTGATTGGGCCATGGCGATACGCAAGCGTTCGGCCACATGCCAGGCGCCTTCCAGGCCGGTTTGAGGCAGCAGGGCGAGGAACTCCTCACCGCCCGCGCGGATCAACACATCGTCGTCGCGAGCGTTGACACGCATCAAGTCCGCCAGGTGATGTAACACTTCGTCACCCTTGTCATGTCCATAGCGGTCGTTGACCCCCTTGAAATGATCGACATCCAGCGCCAGCACGCTGAATTCGATGCCGTAGGTCGCCCAGTCTTGCAGGGTTTCGTCGAGTGCGCGCCGGTTGCCCAGCGCGGTAAGCGGATCGGTATGCGATTCCTCATGGAAGCGATTCAGCTTCATGCGAATCGCCTCGATGCCCGCCAGCAGGCCGCGCTTGAGCTGACGCGCCTCAAAATACCAGGCATCGACGTTCACCAGCGAGCGCGTACCGTCTTCCGAATCGATACGCTGGGTCACTTGGGCCATCTGATGCAGCGGTTGCGCCAGACGATGCCCCAGCCAGCCCACCAGCAACAGCGTAAGAAGAAGCAGAGGCAGAACCTGCTGAGCCATGCCCAACATCGGCGCCTCCAGATCGGCCAGCACCGCCGCTTCGGGCCGCTGCGCCACCACTCCCCAGTCCGTTCCGGGAATGACCGCGTATCCGGCCAGCATGGCCACGCCCTGGGTATTAACCACCGCCTGCGCCCCAGACTCCCCACGCATGAGCGCGGCTACCACGGCATTGCTCGCCACCATGTCGCCCAATCGCGCCGGATCGACGTGATACAGAATCCGCCCCTCGCCGTCCACCACATAGATATACGAACCGTCACGGTAATAGTGCTGCCCAAGGATCAACCCCAGCCCGCTGGTTTCGTGCAAGTGGATGCGCCCCGTCAGCAAGCCCCGTTCGCAGCCGTCGGCATCACGGACCGGCGCCAGCAGCACCACACGGAAGCCGCCGTCCGCGTCACCATGTGTTCGGGTCATCCAGGGCGTTTGTCCGGCGGGAGGATGCGCCAGCGCGGCCAGCACCTCAGCCCGGGACTGGGCATCCCGGCCGTCGTCTGCTGGCCAGCGAGCTCGCACCCGTCCCTGGTCATCACGCAAGGTAATGACATTGAAGTGTCGCCCCTGCTCCTGCAGCAAGCGGATGTCATCGCCCAGGCGCGACGGCTCGTCCCAATGCACGGCAAGCCGTGGGGCCGCACGTTCGAGCAGGCGCTGCCCCGCCGAAAGGTGCAGCCCGGCAATATCCGCGAGCTTGGAGGCATAGACCCGGTTCGACTCCAGCGCCTTGTCGATCAACAGGCCACGTATGACCTGATAACCGGCGTACAAACCGTTACCCAGCGTTACCAATACCGACAACAGGGCCAGCAGTACGACCAGGCGCCCCAAGGTCAATCGCCCGGATCGGCGCGTACGGCGGGATAATTCATCAGAGAAAGAGGAAGGGCGTGTCTTTTTTGTAATCATTTTTTCATTATAGCCCACGCTTCCCCCCCCGACGGCACCCCCGCCCTGCCCCGCATCGACGCGGACGCTTGACGCGCCCTGCGCTATGCTGTGCACAGCCCATCTTTCCGGACTCGTCCATGTACATCGACCGCTACACCGTCATCGGCAACCCCATTGCACACA
>JAQVHL010000070.1 GCA_028696185.1 Halothiobacillaceae bacterium | reverse complement strand
TCTTGCTTGTGCAAGAAAAGTAACCCAAAGAACACACCCCCACGGGACCGCCCTTCGGGCAAGCCCTGGCCGTCGACAGCTATCCCGCCAACAGGCCGGCCAGCGGACGCAGGTCGGGGATTTCGTGATCCGGCGGGGGAAGTTCATCAGGCCACACGGCCGCGTGGCGGTTGAGCCAGACGGCGCCGGCACCAACCCTGCGTGCGCCAACGATGTCGTGGTCGGGACGGTCGCCCACATGCAGCAAAGCCTCGCCGGGCAGGCCCAGATGCGCCAGGGCGCGGTGAAACATGGCGGGGTCGGGCTTGCCCGCCCCCACATCTGCCGAACTGACGGCCAGATGGAAATGCCGGGCCAGCGGGGTCTGACGAATATCGGCATTGCCATTGGTCAGAGCCACCAGCGGATGCGTCCGTGCCAGCGCCGTGAGCACGGCGTCGACCTCCGGATAGGGCTCTACCTCCTGCCGTGCGCGGTAAAACAGCGCGAAGGCCTCCTCGACGAAATCATCGGCATACTGAGCACGGGCCGCGAGCGTGCGCAGGAAGGCACGGCGCATGGAGGAAAGATCATGCTGCAGATCGTCGCGGGCATGAAAGAACGCCAGACACTGCGCATGCAGGCTATCGACGGTATGCCCCTGGGTGATGCGCGGATAACGGGCGCCGAGCCAGTCGTAAAGCAGACGGTTGGCGCGGCCGATGACCGGGCCGATGGCCCACAGGGTATCGTCCAGATCGAAGCTGATGGCTTTAATGCGCTGCGTCGAGCGCAGCGCTTCCTGGGATGTCTTCATCGATGTCTGCATCAGGGCGCCGCCTCGGCTGGCAAGCCATCGTAAGCCAGGGCGGCGCCCAGCAGGCGACGGGTGTATTCCTGTTTGGGGTGATTGAACAGCTCATCCACCGGCCCCTCTTCCACCACCTGTCCGCCATACAGCACCATGACACGATGGGCGATGGAGCGGATGACCGAAAGGTCATGCGTAATGAGCAGATAGCTCAGTCCATGGCTGCGTTGCAGATGATAAAGCAGCTCCAGCACCTGTTTTTGCACCGACACATCCAGCGCGCTGGTCGGCTCGTCCAGAATCAGCACGCGCGGTCGCAGCACCAAGGCCCGCGCAATGGCGATGCGCTGGCGCTGCCCGCCGGAAAACTCATGCGGATAACGCCCGAGGACCATTTCGGACAGCCCCACGTCAACCAGCGCCCGGACGATGCGCTCATGCCGTTCCGCGCCCGACAGCCCCGGCTCGTGCACATCCAGTCCTTCGCCAACAATCTTTTCGATGGTCAGACGCGGTGAAAGTGCGGAGAACGGATCCTGGAACACCATCTGCAATTCGCGACGCTTGGGGCGCAGGGCTCGTTGGGAGAGCGCCTGGATTTCCTCGCCGCACAGACGGATGACGCCATCGGCCGGCAACAGACGCAGCAGGGCCGCAGCCAGCGTGCTCTTCCCCGAGCCCGATTCGCCGACCACGCCCAGGGTTTCACCCGCGCGCAGGGTGAAATCGACCCCGTCGAGGGCGCGGAAGTGCTCCGCATGGCGAAACAATCCGGCCGGGCGTTTCAGGTAGTCTACCCTCAGGCCCTGCCCTTCCAGTACGGCTTCCGCGTCCGGCGGCACATCCGTCTGTTGACTTAAACGGGCGGGACGGCTGTTCATCAGGTGCTGGGTATAGGGATGGGAAGGGTTATGGAACACGGCGGATACCGTGCCGTTTTCCACCACCCGCCCTTCGTGCATGACGTAAACCCGGTCAGCGAAATGCCGCACCAGGTTCAGGTCATGCGTGATGAGCAGCAGGGCCATGCCGAATTCGGACTGCAGACGCATCAGCAACTGCATGATCTGCGCCTGCAGGGTCACATCCAGGGCCGTCGTCGGCTCGTCGGCAATCAGCAGGCGCGGACGACAGGCCAGCGCCATGGCGATCATGACACGCTGCCGCTGACCGCCGGACAGGCTGTGTGCAAAGGCATCGGCCCGGCGCGCGGGTTCGGTAATGCCGGTCAGATCGAGCAGTTCGATGGCCCGCGCCCGCGCGGCCTTCCAGTCCAGATTTTCGTGCAGCACCAGTGCTTCGGCAATCTGCTTCCAGATCGGTTGCAGGGGGTTGAGCGCCGTCATCGGCTCCTGGAAGATCATGGCGATGTCCCGACCACGCACGCCGCGCAAGGCCGTCTCTCCCAGCGCCAGAAGATTTCGCCCGGCAAAAAGCACATGGCCTTCGGTATAGCGGGCCTGATCCGGGTCGAGCAGACGCAGCACCGACAGCGCGGTCACCGACTTTCCCGAACCGGATTCACCGACCAGTGCCACACGCTCACCGGCACGCACTGAAAGCGTCACCCCGGACAACAAACGCGCACAGGGGGCCTCCCCCCACTGCAAATGCAGGTTGTCGATATCCAGCAGGGGCAGCCCCAGATCAACCCGGCACTGGATCATGACTTCGCGCTCGCGCGGCGCGTGGTTCTGGGTCGGGCTCATTTCCTCATCCCTTGCGCGTATCGAGGGCCGCACGCAGCCCTTCACCGATGAAGATGAGCAGGATCAAGGTGCCAACCAGCACGAAGAACGTGCTGAACGACAGCCACCAGGCTTCGATGTTTTCCTTGCCCTGGGAGAGCAGCTCGCCCAGGCTCGGGGTTGAGGGCGGCACCCCCAGACCGAGAAAATCCAGACTGGTCAGCGCCAGAATCGCACCGCTGATGCGAAACGGCAGAAACGTCACCACCGGAGTCATCGCGTTAGGTAAAAGATGACGCCACATGATGGCGCGATTGGACACGCCCATCGCCTGCGCGGCGCGCACATAATCCAGGCTGCGGCTCTTGAGAAACTCGGCGCGAACGTAGTCCGCCAGCCCCATCCAGCCAAACAGCGACAGCAGGATCAACAGCAACAGCGCACTGGGATTGAACAGCGAGGCGAAGATGATGAGCAAGTAAAGCTCCGGCATCGCGCCCCAGACCTCCATGAAGCGCTGGAAGTACAGATCGAGCCGTCCGCCGAAATACCCCTGCAGCGCCCCCGCCAGCATGCCGATGGCCGTGCCGATCGCGGTCAGTGCCAGGGCGAACAGCACCGACAGGCGAAAGCCATGGATCAGCCGCGCCGCCACATCGCGCCCACGGTCGTCCGTGCCCAGCCAGTGCCGGGCCGAAGGGGGCGCGGGATTGGGCGCGTTGTTGTAGTAGTCGATGGTGTCGTAACTGAAGGGAATGGGTGAACGCAGCGCCCAGTTATTCCCCCCCTCGATCAGTGCAATGACGTAGGGATCGGTGTAATCCGCCGGGGTTTCAAAGTCGCCGCCGAAGGTGGTTTCCGGGTAATCGTGCAGGATCGGAAAATACCAGCCATTCCCGTAATGCACGACAATGGGCCTGTCATTGGCCAGAAACTCGGCAAACAGACTCAGGAAGAACAGCAGGCCGAAGAGAATCAGGCTGTAGTAACCGCGCCCGCCGGCCCGAAAGCGCCGCCAGGCGCGGGCACGCGGCGAAAGCCGCCCGGATTCGCTGGACGATGCCGTCACCACGCTCATCGCTCCAGACTCCCGAACTGGATGCGTGGATCGACCAGCACATAGGAAATATCGGAGAGCAGCTTCGCCACCAGCCCCATCAGGGTGAAGATGTACAGCGAACCGAGCACCACCGGATAATCGCGCATCAGGACCGACTCATAGGACAAGAGGCCCAGTCCGTCGAGCGAGAAAATCGTCTCGATCAGAAGACTCCCGGTGAAGAACGCGCCGATGAAGGCGGCGGGAAAACCCGTCACCAGCGGAATCAGCGCGTTGCGGAACACATGGCCGTAGAGCACGCGATTTTCCGACAAACCCTTGGCCCGCGCGGTCAGCACATACTGCTTGCGGATTTCCTCCAGGAAACTGTTCTTGGTCAGCAGGGTCATCACCGCGAAGCTGCCCACCACCGACGCGGTGATCGGCAACACCATATGCCAGAGATAATCCAGGATGCGCGCCGGCCAGGACAGCTCGGCCCAGTTGTCCGACACCAGCCCGCGCAGCGGAAAGACGGACCAGAAACTGCCGCCACCGAACAGCACCAGCAACGCAATCCCCAGCACGAAACCCGGAATGGCGTAACCGACCAGCACCAGCGTACTGGTGGCGACATCGAAGGGGCTGCCGTCGCGCACCGCCTTGGCAATGCCCAACGGGATGGAAATCAGGTAGGTCAGGAAAAAGGTCCACAGCCCCAGGCTGATCGACACCGGCAGCTTGGAAACAATCAGGTCCATCACCGACTGATGGCGGAAATAACTCTCGCCGAAATCAAAGCGCAGGTAATTGCCCATCATCTCCACGAAGCGTTCCCAGGCCGGACGGTCGAAACCGTACAGGGCGCGAATCTCGTTGAGCCGGGCCTCGTCCAGCCCCTGCGCCCCCCGGTACACCCCCTGCACCATGCTGGCCGACTCGCCCCCCTCCGTGGCGCCGCGCTGCAACTGATGCACCAGCTGCTCCACCGGCCCGCCGGGCACGAACTGGGTGACGGCAAAGGTAATGAGCATGACCCCGAACAGGGTCGGGATCATCAGCAACAGACGCTTGAGGATGTAATTTGCCACGCCTTACTTCCCCGCCGCTGCGGGCGCGCGCTCACCCGGCGGGCAGTTGGCGATGCACTGCTGACGCGGCACGACACGCCCACCGCAAGACGTGAAACACAAATCGTAAGCCGCCTGACAGCCGCAATCCTGGTCGCAGCTTTCACGCACCAGACGCTCGGTTTCCCCCTCGACGGTAGGCACTGGCGGCGGCTCGGGCGGCGGCGCCACATAGCCCCAGCCCATGCCCCATCCCCAGCCCCAGGCGCCGGGATAGCCCCAGACCATCCCGCGATCCATCCAGGCATTGACGTTGTAGAACAGCAAATCGTTGCGGTACTGGGCCAGCACGGACTGATACGCCTGCATCACGGCGGGAAACTCCGCCCGCGCCCGCACCCCGGCCTCCTCTCGACACTGCTGATAACGTGCCTTGCAATCGCCCTGGCAAGCCGTCAGTTTACCCGCGCACTGTTCAAGGCAGGCCCGCCCGGCCGGATCGGCAGGGGGAATATGCTCGTTCACCGTCTGATAGCGCGGCGAGGCGCAACCGGCCAGCACCAGCGTCAGAATCGCGCCCAAGGACAGGACCACACGCATCATGATTTCAGACTCCACCAGGTGGCGATCATCCAGCTTTCCGGGGCATAAAACAGCGGCAGGATGTCCGGCCGGCCGAATTTGTCCCACCAGGCAATGCGGTAGGTTCCCGAGTACCAGTTGGTCACCAGATACTCCCCATGCAAAAGCACGCGATCCAGCGCACGCGCGGCGATGATCTTGCTCGCCCGATCCGGGGCGTAGATGACTTTCTCGATCAGTGCATCCACCACCGGATCACGCACACCGGGCGTATTGCGCGACCCCTCGCTGTCCGCCGCGGACGAATGAAACAGCCCCATCAACTCATTGCCCGGCGATTGCGACTGCCCGAAGGCGTCCACCACCATGTCAAAGTCGAAACGATCCAGACGCCGCTGATACAGCGCCGCGTCGATGGTGCGGTACCCCGCCTCGATGCCCAGCTTGCGTAAATTGTAGACAAAGGGCGCGACAATGCGCTCGAAGGCTTTCTGATCGAGCACAATCTCGAAACGCAAGGCTTCGCCCTGCGCATTGACCAGCCCCCCCTCACGCAGCGTCCAGCCCGCCTCCGACAGCAAACGCCGCGCCTCGCGCAGATTGGCACGCAGCTTTTCCGGCGTTCCGGCCTGCGGCGGGCACCAGGTTTGGGTGAACACCGCCTCGGGCAGCCGGTCGCGGAAAGGCTGCAGCAAAGCCAGCTCCTCGTCCTCCGGCAGCCCCCGTGCCGCCAGCTCGCTGTTGCTGAAATAACTGTCGCAACGCGAATACTGGTCGTAGAACAAATTATGGTTCGACCACTCGAAATCCAGCGCCAGCGCAATCGCCCGCCGCACCCGCACATCGGCGAACATCGCGCGCCGGGTATTGAACACAAACCCCTGCATGCCCGCATTATTGCCATGCGGCAATTCCGTCTTGCGGATCTCCCCGCTGCGGTAGCGCGGGCCGACATGGTCGCGCGCCCAGCGTTTGGAATGGTTCTCGAAAAAGAAATCGAACTCACCGGCCTTGAACGCCTCCAGCGCCACCGTCCGGTCCTTGTAATACTTGAAGCTGATCCGGTCGAAATTGAACATCCCGCGACGGGTGTTCAAATCGCGCGCCCAGTAGTCCGGGTTGCGCCGGTAATGCACCGACTTGCCAATATCGAAACGCTCCAGCAGATACGGCCCGCTGGCCAGCGGCGGCTTCATCGCCGCCTGAGCCAAAGCCCCCCCACCCAGCCAGCGGCGCGAAAACACCGGCATCTCGCCCAGGATCAAATGCAGCTCGGGGTTCTGCCGCGCGAAGTTGAAACGCACATGCCGCGAATCCAACGCCTCCACACCCGCCACATCCGCCCAATAAAAGCGATACTGCGGATGCGCATCGCTGCCCGTCAGCGTCTCGAAGGAAAACTTCACATCCTCCGCATGCACCGGCTCACCGTCAGAAAACAGAGCCGCCGTATTCAGACGGAAAGTCACCGACAGCCCATCTTCGGCCAGCTCCACATCCTCCGCCAGCAGGCCATACGCACTGAACGGTTCATCCAGGCTGCGCTCAAGCAAAGTCTCGAACACCAGCATGCCCAGCCCCGCCGCCGCCATCCCCTTGAGCAGGAAAGGATTCAAGCTATCGAAGCTGCCCGCTGCCGACAGTACCAGCGCCCCACCCTTGGGCGCGGCAGGATTCACATACTTGAAATGAGAAAAACCCGGCGGATACCCCGGCTCATACCCCAAGGCCAGCGCCGGCGCCGCCTGCGCCCACCGAGGCAAGACCAGCCCGCCCAGCGCAGACGCGACCAAACCGCGCAACCAAGCCCGCCGCCCGGAATCGAAGGGCGGATGCGGCGCGCGGATTCGTTCAACAGGCAGCGGACTGATAGAATGCATGCACCTAACGATAACACGAGGACAGTTCAAATGGGCTTTCTTGCCGGCAAACGCGCCCTGATCGTGGGCCTGGCCAACGACCGCTCCATCGCCTACGGCATCGCCAAGGCCATGCACCGCGAAGGCGCTGAACTTGCGTTCACCTACGTCAACGACCGCTTCAAGGAACGCGTCGAAAAATTCGCCACCGAATTCGGCTCCGGCATCACCCTGCCGCTCGACGTAGCCCTCGACGAACAGATCGACGCCCTGCCCGGCCTGCTCGGCCAGCACTGGGACGGCCTGGACATCCTCGTCCACTCCGTCGCCTTCGCCCCCAAGGAGCAGCTCGCCGGCGACTACGTCGACAACACCACCCGCGAAGGGTTCCGCGTCGCCCACGACATCAGCGCCTGGAGCCTCACCGCCCTGGCCAAGGTGCTGCGCCCGATGATGAAGAACCGCGAAGACGCCTCCATCCTCACCCTGTCCTACCTCGGCGCCGAACGCGCCATGCCCAACTACAACGTCATGGGCGTCGCCAAGGCCGCACTCGAAGCCAACGTGCGCTACATGGCCGCAAGCCTGGGCCCGGACAACATCCGCGTGAACTCCATCTCCGCCGGCCCGATCAAGACCCTGGCCTCCGCCGGCATCGGTGAGTTCAAGATGTTCCTCGACTACGTCGAGCGCAACGCACCCCTGCGCCGCAACGTCAACATCGACGACGTCGGCAACACCGCCGCCTTCCTCGGCTCCCCGCTGGCACGCGGCATCACCGGCGAAAACATCTACGTGGACTCCGGCTACTTCATTACCGGCATGGGACGTTGCGACTGAGCGGACACAGTTGCAAAAAAGCTTGAAACCCGCCATCTGGCGGGTTTTTATTTTCTCAAGGCAAAAAGAAACCCGGCCTGCTTGCGCAGGGGCCGGGTCGGATGAAGACAGGAGTGCCACTTGTCGCCTAGGATAATCCCCATCACGCTGGTACCCATAGTAAGGAGTCGTGCATCATGGCCCGCAACCTCGCCCTCAACTTTCTTCTCGCGATGACCGGCGCCCTGGTCCTGGTGGGAGGCATCCGCCCGCTCCACGCCGCCGAGGCCGCTGTCGATCCTGCCGTGGTCATGACCGACAAGGGCGCTGTGCGCGGCGTGGTGAAAGAGGGCGTGCGCGAATTCAAGGGCATTCCCTATGCCCGGCCGCCTGTCGGCGAGCTTCGCTGGGCCCTGCCGCAGCCGGCCCAGGAATGGAAGGGCGTACTGGACGCCACGCAATACGGCAGCGACTGCCCACAAGTCGAGCGTTACGGCACGCCCGAGTCCAGCGACAACGAGGACTGCCTGTCCATCAACGTGACCGTGCCTTACCAGGGCGAGGAAGACCTTTCTCGCAAGCGTCCGGTCATCGTCTGGATTCATGGCGGGGCCTTCGAGGGTGGATCGAGCGCGTTGTACCCGCTTGATTACATGGCCAGACGCGGCGATGTGGTGATGGTTTCGATGAACTATCGCCTCGGTGTGTTCGGCTTCACGGCGCATCCCGCCTTCGAGACCGACCACAACGGTGGCTACGGGCTGGAGGATCAGCGAGCCGCCCTGCGCTGGGTGAAATCCAATATCGCCGCCTTCGGTGGCGACCCGGATAACGTGACGATCGCGGGCGAGTCGGCCGGCGGCTCGGGGGTGTGCATGCATCTGCTCGCTCCGGAGGAAACCCGCGGTCTGTTTGACAAAGCCATCATCCAGAGCGCGGGTTGCGCCACCCCGCTGCCCAGCGTCGAGGACGGCAACAAGATCGGGGAAGAGATCGCCAAACAGGTAGGCTGCACCGAGGCATCGACGGCGCTGACCTGCCTGCGCGAAAAGCCGGTCAAGGCCCTGCTGGACGCAGCGAAAACCGTCTCCGGATCGCACCCCCTCACCTTCATGCCCGTCATCGGCAACAAGACCAATCCGCTGCCGGGTTCCAAAGCCTTCCCGGCCGGCAAGTTCGTTCAGGTGCCCGTGATCTACGGTGGCACCCGCGACGAAATGCGCCTGTACGTCGCCTATGCCGTACAGGCCGGACAGCAGATCACGGCGGACAACTACGCCGAAGTGCTGAAGGCCCCCTATGGCGATAAGGTGGACGCCATTTTGAAACAGTATCCTCTGAGCAACTACTCGTCGGCCCCCACCGCGCTGGGCACGGTCTGGTCCGATTTCCGCCCGGATATCGGCATCAACCACTGCATCTATCTGGAAAGCGCGAAGCTGATGCGCAAGTTCGTGCCGGTGTACCAATTCGTCTTTGCCGACCGCAATGCTCCACCGGTCACCCCCAACCCCGGGTTCGAGATGGGCGCGGTACACGCATCGGAACTGATCTACATGTTCCCGCACATCGACTTTACCCGAAAGATCGCCGGCCCCGACCTCGCCCCCGCTGCTCAAAAGCTCTCCGAGCAGATGGTGGCCTATTTCACAAGCTTTGCTCGCAGCGGCAAGCCGAGCGCGCCGGATGCACCGGCCTGGGGTGTCTTCGACCGCGACGACAAGGTCATGAATTTCGAGCCGGGCAAGCTGGGGTATTTCGATTCGACCGCCGCGCACCACTGCGGCTTCTGGAAAGCCCAGTACCCGTCCATCCTCACCCAGTGACGCGCCTGTGGGGCAAGCCCCTGCCCGCTCGCGCGATTCGTGCGGACGAAGGTGCATGCTGGCCCCTGCCGGGTATCAGCTCCTGACCTTACCCGCATGAGCATGGGTAGAAATGTAACGAATCCCATCAGGGGGGGTATAAAAAGAGGGTTTGTTGGACGAAAGTGGGCGTAGGGAAGCCCCCCCCTTGGGACCGCCGTGGACTGGCCTGTGGAAGCCGGGTAAATGGGCCAGGGATGGTCCATTTAGCTCCGCCGCGACAGGATGTCGCGCGTCCTGTTCTCGCACCCTTGGGGCATCCCTGCCCCAAGCCCTGACGGGTGCGGCGCTCGAATTCGAAAGCGGCCCGGCTGGAGCAGGTCAGTTCATGGCTTGCCCGAAGGGCGGTCCCGTGGGGGTGTGTTCTTTGGGTTACTTTTCTTGCACAAGCAAGAAAAGTGACTCGCCCGCTTGCGTTGACGCATCTTTGAAAGGCCAAGCCTTAAGGCGGGCGAAAAAGGGCTCCAACGCTTATTGAAAGCGGCTTTAACCGGCGCCTGAACGACTTGATCTTTAGCAAGCGGACAGGCTTGCGCGCTGTTTCGCCCGCCTCAAGCGACGCACTTCGAACGGCTTGAATCGCGTGCGGGCGAGTACCTTTCTTTGCTTGCCCAAAGAAAGGTACCAAAGAAAAGGCACCCCCACGGAGGCGCCCTTCGGGCAAGCCCTGGCCGGGGCCGCTCCGA
>JAQVHL010000112.1 GCA_028696185.1 Halothiobacillaceae bacterium | reverse complement strand
AGTTAAAGCCGCTTTCAGGAACCGTTGCAGCCCTTTTTCGCCCGCCATGAGGCTTGGCCTTTCAAACAGGCGCCAGCGCAAGCGGGCGAGTCACTTTTCTTGCTTGTGCAAGAAAAGTAACCCAAAGAACACACCCCCACGGGACCGCCCTTCGGGCAAGCCATGGCCGGAGGTTGCGGAGACCGGGTGAAAGGGCCATGGAGGGCCCATTTACCCGGCCTCCACAGGTCAGGCCACGGCGGTCCCAAGGGGGAGGGGGAGACTCCCCCGTTCGGCTTGGTCACAAGTGTCCAACAAACCTTCGTGTTGCAAACACCCTTGAGGAAGAACCGGATCAGGGAAGGGAAGAAGGATTCCGTCCGTTGAAAAATGCGTTTCAACGGACGGTCAAACCCGGACACACACTCAGAGCAGCGTATCCCCGCGATGAGCATCAAAGGCGTAAGGCGCCGGGTCGAGCGCGGGCGTGGCGCCGGTTATCAAATCGGCCAGCAATTCAGCCGATGCCGGCCCCATCACCAAGCCATTGCGGAAATGGCCGGCATTGATATGCAGCCCCTCCAGCGCGGGATGCGCTCCGATATACGGCACACCGGAGGGCGCACCGGGACGCAGCCCTGCCCAGTGGTGCGTCATGGGCAGACCGGCCAGCTCGGGAAACAGCGCCAGGGCATGCTCGCGCAGATGGTCGCGGGCGTTTTCGGTAATCGTCTTGTCGAAACCGGCCTGCTCCAGGGTGCTGCCTACCACGATGCCGCCATCGCGTCGCGGAATCAGGTACACCCCGCCACGCATGAGGAGGGGGTTCAGCCGCCCGATGCCTGCCTCGAAGCGCAGCATCTGCCCACGCACCGGCTCGATGCGTGGCGCGGGCAGGCCGGCGCCCTCCAGCAGGCGCGCCGTCCAGGCGCCCGCGCAAAGCACCACACGCCCGGCCCGACGCAGACCGGCCGGCGTCTGCACGCCGCTTACCCGCCCGTCGCTCAGATGCAGGCCCGTGGCGGGTAGATACTCGCTCACGGGGATCCCGAGCCGGTCCACCGCCGTACGCAGACTCTGCATCAGACGTGGATTGCGCACCTGGGCGACATCCGGCATCCACAACGCGGGCGACTCCACCCCGGCAAGCCCGGCCTGCCTCTGGCACACCGCCTCCGGCAACAGCCATTCCACCCGCTGCGCGTGACGCGCCGCCCAGGCCGCAACTGTTTCCTGTTCGTCCGGATCGAGGATCAACAGACCACTGGGCGTCCATTCCGGGTCAATGCCGCCCAGCGTACACAGGCGCTCGACCAGCGCGGGATAAAGCCGGTTGGAGCGGCAGGCCAGGGCATTGACGGAATCGGCATAACGCCAGGGATACAGCGGGCAGAGAATACCGCCGCCGGCCCAGGAGGCCTCGCGTCCGCCCGGTCCCTGATCGAGCACCGCAACGGAAAGGCCGCGCGCCTGCAGGGCCAGAGCCGTGAGCAGACCGAGCGAACCGGCGCCGACGACAAGACAATCTGTCACAGGAGGCTGTCCGACGGAGGGAAGAAACTGGAGCGGGTGAAAGGAATCGAATTATCCACGCAGCACATTGATTCCAAAGAAATTATCATGGGCGCGAACCCGTCCATGAGACGAGCAGACGGGTTAGTCTACCCTGCCCGCCGTGGCGCAGGCAACGCACGCCGTCCAAGGCAAACCCCCAACATGCGCAATCCGGCAAAACGCTTGAGTTACCCACTCAAGAGAAAACACGGGCATCGGCTGCGCCCGGACGCCATGCCTTGACCGCCAGTTGCGCGTCCCACAAGGCCCAATAGCGTCCCGCTCGTGCAAGCAGTTCGTCGTGCCGACCCTGTTCGACGAGACGACCGTCCTCGATCACCAGGATGCGATCCGCGCCCGCGATGGTCGACAGGCGGTGTGCGATGACGATGACGGTCTTGTCCCGAACCAGGGCGTCGATGGCCCGCTGCACGGCCAGCTCGCTCTCGGTGTCCAGTGCGGCCGTGGGCTCGTCCAGAATCACGACGGGGGCGTCCTTGAGCAGGGCGCGCGCAATGGAAATCCGCTGGCGTTCGCCGCCTGACAGACGGCCGCCGATGTCGCCCAGCCGGGTGCGCCAGCCCAGCGGCAAGCGCTCGATGAAGTCCAGGCAGTGGGCGGCACGGGCCGCCGCCTCCACTTCGGCGTCGCTCGCATCCGGACGGGCCATGTGGATATTCGCCAGCACCGTGTCGTCGAAGAGGTACACGTCCTGGAATACCACCGAGATCATGGCGTTGAGTTCATCGGGCGGGATGGCACGGACGTCCACGCCACCGATGGTGACGCACCCCTCCTGCGGATCGCCGTGACGCAGCAGCAAGCGGGTCAGGGTGGTCTTTCCCGAACCGGACGGGCCGACCAGGGCGGTGAGGCCCCGAGTAGGCAGTACGGCGCTGAAGTCACGCAGCGACGCCGTGGCGGCCTGGGCGTAGCTGAAGGTGACGTTCTCGAAACGCACTTCGTAATGGTCCGGCCGTGCAGTTGGCTCC
>JAQVHL010000019.1 GCA_028696185.1 Halothiobacillaceae bacterium | reverse complement strand
GGCACATCGAACACGGCGGCATCGGCCTGCCATGACCAGCCCTGTGGCTTGTGCTCGTCACCCACAAGCGGCAGCACCTGGGAGAGCTTGTTCAGATCCCGCTGGATGCTGCGAAGATTGATGTCGTAGCCTGCGGCGGACAGCTTGTCTTGCAGGGTCTTGGTGTCGATGCGGCGCGGCGCGCGCGGGATGAACCGCAGCATGGCCCATTGACGTAACAATGTTTCGCTCATTCATCGACCTCCCTTGATGACAGTTTGGCATATGCATGCGACGCCATGTGTCGCTCCAGCATACGCATTGCCTGGGTTTGCTGTCTCCTCTGTGCAGGCCCCGACGAAACTTTTTTGAGAGTGTAGCCGTATGCCGAGGTGATGCATCTACCCTAGAGGCACCCTCCGTCCTGGCACGTCCTGGTGGGGCTTGCCAAACTTTTCTGGTTGCTTCGGGCTGTGCGATGTATATCTGTTGCATCACTTTTGTGGCAGGCAGAAGGTGGGATATATGGCTGTCCGGTTTGGAGCGCTGGTTTTTTCGGTGGGCCTGATGCTGGCCGGGGGGGCGCAGGCGGCGCCCTTGCAGGCGGTGTCGGGGTGGTCGGGGTATTTTTTGCCGTTCGTGGGGCATGTGTCCACGGACAGTCAGTTCAATACGGACGCGGATAACGCGCAGACCGACAGTCTGCATGCGCGGGGGCGCGACAGCGGGCGCACGCGGGTGCTGCCGTTGGGTTTGGTCAGTTATACGTTTGCGCCGCAGCGCGCGCAGGTGTACTTCGGCATTCCGCCTCAGAATGTGGCGGAGGGGTTTTTCCAGGTTGAGCTGGGGGTGCGCCATCAGCTGGCCAACGGCGTGGGGTTGCGTGCGGCGTGGCTGCCTCTGGCGTCGCTGGATAACGAAACCTGGAGCGATCCTTTCGTGTCTGGTCGGCCGCGACAGACGAGCGATCAGCAGGCGCGCGGGGCGAAGCTGGCGGTGGAGGATCTGTTTGGCGGCATGGCCTTGCGGTATGAGTGGTTGAGGCGGACGGTGGATGAGGAGCGCAGCGGTGAGGCGCTGGGCCTGGACTGGGCGTCGCGGGAGCTGTTGCGTCGCGATGCGCGTGCGCATCGTTACACGCTGGAATACGCCTGGCGCGTGGCGCCGGGGCTGACGCTTCTGCCGGCCCTGCGCTACGAGCGCGAGCGGGCGGACGGGGCGGCGCTGTCCTTCGATGGCTGGCGGCCGCAAATGACGCTGTTCTGGCGCGGCGGACCGCATCAGGCGAGCGTGAGTGTGTTTCACGAGTCGCGCCGGTATGATGCGCCGCATCCGGTGTACGGGCAGACGCGCGATGACCGGGGCTACGGGGTCGTGCTCGGCTATGGCCACCGGGAGCCGTTCCATCTGAAAAACTGGCGGGCCGATGTTTATCTGGTCGGCGCGCGCGATGACAGCAATCTGGACTTCTACGACCGGCGTAGTCTGATCGCCGCCGTGGGGGTGGGGTATTCGTTTTAGTGTCGCGACTTGAGTCCCAATTCGAGCAATTTTTCGCTTCGCTTTCCGGCGGGCCACTGGAGCCGTGGCGCGCGTCCCTGCCCGCTCGGGTGACGGAGGCGCTGGCGCCGGGGCGGCACGGCCATTTGCCGCACTGGCGGGCGGCGCTGGAGGGCCTGCCGGAGCCGGTTTCATGTGAAACGCGCCTGAACGCGGCGGCGGTGACGGTGGACTGTCCCGCGCTGGACGGGCCGGCGCGGGCCGCGCTGGAGGCCGGGTTGAGGGCGCTGATGCCCTGGCGCAAGGGGCCGTTTGAGCTGTGTGGGTTGCGGATCGATACCGAGTGGCGTTCGGACATGAAATGGGCGCGGGTGGTGCCGCATCTGTCGCCCCTGGCGGGCCGGCGGGTGCTGGATGTGGGCTGTGGCAGCGGTTATCACCTCTGGCGCATGCTCGGGGCCGGGGCGGCGCTTGCGGTGGGCATCGATCCGACCGCGCTGTTCGTGCTGCAGTTCGCGGCGGTGCGCCATCTGGCCGGTCCCGCCCCGGCGGCGGTGCTGCCGTTCACGCTGGAGGAGCTGCCGCGTCTTCCGGTGTTCGACACGGTGTTTTCGATGGGGGTGCTGTATCACCGGCGCAGTCCGCTCGATCATCTGCGTGAGCTGCGCGAGTGCCTGCGCCCCGGTGGCGAGCTGGTGCTGGAAACGCTGGTGGTGGAGGGGGATGTCCGGACGGTGCTGATGCCCGAGGACCGCTACGCGATGATGCGCAACGTGTGGTTCATCCCCAGCCCAGCCGCGCTGCTGCGCTGGCTGGACCGCCTGGGCTTCGTGGATGCGCGGGTGGTGGACCTCACACCCACCACGGTGGAGGAGCAGCGGGCGACGGACTGGGGGCCGGGACAGTCGCTGGCGGACTTCCTCGACCCGTCCGACCCGTCCCGTACGGTGGAGGGCTACCCGGCGCCCTTGCGCGCGACGTTCATCGCCCGCGCGCCGGGTGGATAAGGGGCAAAAGCGGAGTACTGAAATGGAAAATCGGGACGGTGAAATGCGCCCCCTGCCTGAGGCCGTGGTGATTACAGGCGCGGCCCAGCGTCTGGGGCTGTACCATGCCGAGCGCTTGCTGGAGCAGGGGTACGCGGTGATCGGCAGCTATCGCCGTGAAAAGCCGGGCGTGGCGCAGCTGCGCGCGCTGGGGGCGCGGATGCTGCCGGCGGATTTTTCCACACGGGAGGGGATTCTTGCCTTCATCGCCGCGCTCAAGGACAACGCGCAGAGCCTGCGTGCCATTATCCACAACGCTTCGTTGTGGACGCCAGATGCGGACATTCTGGAGGAACCGGTCGCCTTTGATGTGCTGATGAATGTGCATGTGCAGGCGCCTTATCTCATCAACCTGCATGCCGAACCGCTGTTGCGTACCGGTGAGGGGCCGCGCGACATCATCCATATCACCGATTATGCCGTGGAGCGCGGCAGCGACCGGCACGCGGCCTATGTGGCGAGCAAGGCGGCGCTGGCCAGTCTGACGCTGTCCTTTGCTAAACGCTACGCTCCGCGCATCCGCGTCAATACCATTGCGCCGGGGCTGATCCAGTTCAACGCCGGGGATGACGAAGAATACCGCAAGCGTCGCCTGGCTTTGTCGGCGCTGGGGTTTGAGCCTGGCCCGGATGTGGTCTGGCAGGCCATCCGTTTTTTGATGGACAACCCTTTTGTGACTGGGGCGAGCCTTCCGGTGGACGGCGGGCGCCGTGTACGGGGGGGGTGACTTTTCTCCGGGCTCAGGGTGTTTACAAAAAGAAGGTTTGTTGGACACGTGTGACCAAGCTGAACGAGGGGCTCCCCTCTCCCCCTTGGGACCGCCGTGGTCTGACCTGTGGAAGCCGGGTAAATGGGCCATGGATGGCCCATTTAGCTCCGCCGCGACAGGATGTCGCGTCGGAGCGGCCCGGCTGGAACAGGTCAGGCCAGGGCTTGCCCGAAGGGCGGTCCCATGGGGGTGTGTTCTTTTGGTTACTTTTCTTGCACAAGCAAGAAAAGTGACTCGCCCGCTTGCGTTGGCGCCTGTTTGAAAGACCAAACCTCATGGCGGGCGAAAAAGGGCTGCAACGGTTCCTGAAAGCGGCTTTAACCGGCGCCTGAACGGCTTGATCTTTCGCAAGCGGACAGGCTTGCGCACTGTTTCGCCCGCCTTAAGCGGCGCACTTCGAACAGCTCGCATCGCGCGCGGGCGAGTACCTTTCTTTGCTTGCCCAAAGAAAGGTACCAAAGAAAGGGCCCCCCCACGGAGGCGCCCTCCGGGCAAGCCATGGCCGGGGTCGCTCCGACCGGGCCGTCCCGACACAACATCCTGTTGTGGCGGGACTGAAAGGGCCCTCCATGGCCCTTTCACCCGGTCTCCACAACCCCGTCCATGGCGCCTCCAAGGGGGACCTGGGAATCCTTCGTCCGGCGCTGAATTGTTGGACGGTGGGCGTAGAAAGGGCCCCCTTGGGACCGCCGTGGACTGGCCTGTGGAAGCCGGGTAAATGGGCCAGGGATGGCCCATTTAGTCCCAGCGCGACAGGACGTCGCGTTGGGACGGCCCGGCTGGAGCAGGTCAGGCCAGGGCTTGCCCGAAGGGCGGTCCCGTGGGGGTGTGTTCTTTTGGTCACTTTTCTTGCACAAGCAAGAAAAGTGACTCGCCCGCTTGCGTTGGCGCCTGTTTGAAAGGCTAAGCCTCAGGGCGGGCGAAAAAGGGTTTCAGCGCTTCTTCAAAGGGGCTTTAACTGGCTGTTGAAGGACTTGATCCTTGGCAAGCGGACAGGCTTGCGCACTGTTTCGCCCGCCTCAAGCGGCGCACTTCGAACGGCCCACATCGCACGCGGGCGAGTGCTTGCCCAAAGAAAGGTACCAAAGAAAGGCCCCCCCACGGAGGCGCCCTCCGGGCAAGCCATGGCCGGGGCCGCTCCGACCGGGCCGCCCCGAATTCGAGCGCCGCACCCGTCAGGGCTTGGGGCATGGATGCCCCAAGGGTGCGAGAACAGGATGCGCGACGTCCTGTCGCGCTGGGACTAAAGGGCCCTCCATGGCCCTTTCACCCGGTCTCCGCAACCCCGTCCATGGCGCCTCCAAGGGGGATCTGGGAATCCTTCGTCCGGCGTTGTCAAAGGCTGTCCAACAAACCTTCATTTTGTAAACACCCTCAGACAGGGCGCGGATTGAGCCTGTCCAGACTGCGGTAGGTAATGGCTTCGCTTAAGTGGGCGGTGGCGATGGTCTCGCTGCCGGCCAGATCGGCAATGGTGCGTGCGACCTTGAGGATACGGTCGCGCGCGCGTGCCGAGAGCGCCAGTTTTTCCATCGCGGTTTCCAGCAGGCGGGCGTCCCCCGGGCTCAGCAGGCAATGCGCGCGGATTTGTGCCACATCCAGTGCGGCATTGGCGCGGCCGGCCCGGTCCAGCATGCGCTTTCTGGCCTGTGCCACCCGCGCCGCCACGGCGGCGCTGGGCTCCCCGGTGGCGGTTTCGTCGGCGCGCAGGGCTTCGGCGGGAACGCGCGGCACATCGACATGCAGATCGATCCGGTCCAGCAGCGGCGCGGACAGGCGCTCCCGGTAACGCCGAGCGGCCGGGCTATCCTCGTCCAGCCCGGAGGGGCTGGGGTTCATGGCAGCCACCAGCATGAAGCGCGCGGGAAAGTCGGCCTGACGTGCGGCGCGCGAAATGGTGATCTGCCCGGTTTCCAGCGGTTCGCGCAGCACTTCGAGCACCCGTCGGTCAAATTCCGGCAATTCATCGAGAAACAACACGCCCTGATGTGCCAGCGAGACCTCGCCGGGGCGCGGAATGGAGCCTCCGCCGATCAGTGCGGCCGGTGAGGCGGAATGGTGAGGGGCACGAAACGGGCGCTGCCCCCAGTCGTCCTCGCAAAAGCCCTGGGTGCTGATCGAGGCCAGCGCGGCGGCTTCCAGCGCTTCGGTCTCGGTCATCGGCGGCAGGATGCCCGGCAGGCGGCTGGCAAGCATGCTCTTGCCGGAACCGGGCGGGCCGATCATCAGCAGGTTGTGCGCTCCGGCGGCGGCAATTTCCAGCGCGCGGCGCGCGCGGTGCTGGCCACGTACATCGGCAAGGTCGGGGGTGTCGCGAGGCGCGAGGGGCGGTGGCGCTTCGGTCCAGGGGGACAGAGGGGCCACGCCCGTCAGATGGGCGCTCACTTCGGTCAGATGCGTGGCCGGCAGCAGGTGCACGTCACGCACGCGTGCGGCTTCACGGGCGTTTTCTCGCGGCAGGATCAGGGTGCGTCCGGTGTCGCGCGCCTTGAGCGCCGCCGGCAGGGCGCCGGGCACCGGACGCAGGGCGCCGCTGAGCGACAGTTCGCCGAGGAATTCATAGCTGTCCAGTGCCGGGCGGCGCAGCTGCCCGGTGGCGGCAAGCAGACCTACCGCGATGGCCAGGTCAAAGCGCGACCCGTCCTTGGGCAGATCCGCCGGAGCGAGGTTGACGGTGAGGCGGCGAGGGGGAAATTCGAACTGGCTGTTGATGAGCGCGGCGCGCACGCGGTCCCGGCTCTCCTTGACGGCGGTTTCCGCCAGGCCCACTAGGGTGAAGGCGGGCAGGCCGTTGGCTACATGCACTTCGATGCTGACGGCGGGGGCGTCGAGTCCGGCCAGTGCACGGCTGTGGAGGATGGCGAGCGACATATCCTTATGTCTCCGATGCAAACTCGGCTAAAAGGGGTGTTACGGGCTCAGTTGCCTTGTGGGTTCAGGCGCGCCTCAAGTTCAGCCACCCGTGTTTCGAGTGCTTCCAGGCGGGCTCGTGTGCGGGCCAGCACCTGGGTCTGGACGTCAAACTCCTCGCGGGTCACCAGTTCCATCTTCTGGAAGGCGCCCTGCACGGCGGTGCGGACCGTGCGATGCATGTCATCGCGCACCTCGCGCAGCCCTTCGGGCAGGGCTTCCTCGATACGGCGGGCGATTTCGTCAATGCTGCCGGGCAGGCTCATGGTGTCTCTCCAGATGGGGGCTTGCCTAAGTGTATGAGGCGAGCGGGCGCTTGTCTGCAGGCGTTCGTCGCATCGGTGTGCGCCGTTTTGGTGCGGCGTGTTCACCAAAAGCGGGCGCAGCTGTTGTTTTTATGATGAAAAAGGGGGCTCCGGCCCCCGAGGGGCTGTTGTCCTGGTTGGCATGTTTCCTGATTCAGGAGATAGGCCGTTGTACGCATTGTCATCCATTCGAGGAGCATACCAACATGAAAACCGCACAGACTCACACCTTGGGCCGTTTCTCCCGCACCCTGCTGGCGGGCGCTCTGCTGGCGGGCCTCTCCATGCCCGCACTGGCCGAGTTCGACGTGGCCGGCAACATGTCGCTGGTCAGCGATTACCGCTTCCGTGGTGTGTCGCAGACCTACAAGCTGCCTGCCGTGCAGGGCGGTATCGACCTGACGCACAGCAGCGGCCTGTATGTCGGCACCTGGGCATCCAATGTCACCGAGAAGCTTTATCCGAACGGCGCCGCGCTGGAGATGGATTTCTACGGTGGCTACAAGTGGGCCATCACCGATGCCTTCACGCTCGATCTGGGTGGACTGTACTACTACTACCCCGGCTCCTACTACCTTAACGCGGACGGGGCGAAGGGCAACAAGCCGAACAACTTCGAGCTGTATGCCGGGCTGTCCTGGAACTGGCTGAGCCTCAAGTACAGCCACAACATGACCAATTTCTTCGGTCTGGAGGACTCGAAGAACTCCAACTACATCGACCTGACCGCCAGCTACCCGATCATGGACAAGCTCACGCTGGTCGCCCACGTCGGCCACCAGAAAGTGAAGAACTACAGCGATCTGGACTACACCGACTACAAACTGGGTGTGGTGTATGACCTCAGCGGCTGGAACCTGGGGGCGGCCTTTGTGGGCACCAACGCCAAGGAAGAGTTCTACACCATCGGCGAGGCGGACGGTTCGACCAAGGCGATTGCTAAGAACACCGTCGTGCTGTCGGTCAGCAAGTCCTTCTAAGGGCCCGCGGCCCCAAGTGGAGTTTCAGACATGAAGATGCTTACGGCAATCATCAAGCCCTTCAAGCTCGATGACGTACGCGAGGCTCTGTCCGCCGTTGGCGTGAAGGGCATCACGGTGACCGAGGTGAAGGGCTTCGGTCGGCAGAAAGGTCATACCGAGCTGTATCGCGGCGCTGAGTACGTCGTCGACTTCCTGCCCAAGGTCAAGCTGGAAATGGTCATCGACGATGCACTGGTCGATGCGGTGATCGACGCGGTTTCCAAGGCCGCGTCCACCGGCAAGATCGGGGACGGGAAGATCTTTGTCTTCCCGGTGGAAGAAGCCATTCGCATCCGAACCGGCGAGTCCGGTTCGGATGCCCTGTAAGGAGGGGCGCCATGAACGCGAACCTGATTAAGCCTTTGTTGTTGCTGGGGGCGCTGGCCAGCGGCTCCGCGCTGGCCGAGGAAGCGGCGGTGGTGGCGGAAGTTGTGGAAGAAGCCGCGCCTACGCTCGATAGCGGCGCCACGGCGTGGATGCTGACCTCCACGGTGCTGGTACTGATGATGACACTGCCCGGCGTGGCCCTGTTCTACGGCGGCATGGTGCGCAAGAAAAACGTGCTGGCGACTGTCATGCAGAGTTTCGCCGTCACCGCCCTGGTCGGTGTGCTGTGGATGATGTTCGGCTACAGCCTGGCCTTCGATACCACGGGTATGGAAGAGGGCGTCACCAACCTCAACTCCTTCATCGGCACCCTTAACAAGGCCTTCCTCGCCGGTATCGGTCTGGAATCGTTGACCGGCACCATTCCCGAGGCGGTGTTCGTGGTGTTCCAGATGACCTTTGCCATCATCACCGCCGCGCTCATTACCGGCGCGGTAGCGGAGCGCATGAAGTTTTCCTCGCTGCTGGTGTTCATCAGCGTCTGGTTGTTCGTGGTCTATGTGCCGATTGCGCACATGGTGTGGAGCGGCGCCGGCGGGTACTTCTGGGATATGGGCGTGCTGGACTTCGCGGGGGGCACCGTGGTGCACATCAACGCGGGTGTGGCCGGTCTCGTGGCGGCCATTGTCGTGGGCAAGCGCGTCGGCTTCGGCAAGGAAGCCATGCCCCCGCACAATCTGGTACTGACCCTGATCGGCGGTTCGCTGCTGTGGGTGGGCTGGTTCGGTTTCAATGCCGGTTCCGCCGTGGCTGCCGATGGTCGTGCCGGCATGGCCATGCTGGTCACCATGGTTGCCACATCCGCAGCCGCGCTGTCCTGGATGTTTGCCGAGTGGATCGCCAAGGGGCGTCCCAGCCTGCTGGGTATTGTTTCCGGCGCCATCGGCGGTCTGGTGGCCATCACCCCGGCAGCCGGCTTCGTCGCCCCGGTCGGTGCGCTCATCATCGGTCTGATTGCCGGCGTGGCCTGCTACTGGGGCGCCACCGGGCTCAAGCGCATGTTCCGCTATGACGACTCGCTGGATGCCTTCGGCGTGCACGGTGTGGGCGGTATCGTCGGTGCGCTGCTCACCGGTCTTTTGGCCGCCGAGGCCATCGGCGGTACGGCAGGCAGCCTGGGTCAGTTCATGACTCAGCTGATCGGTGTGGCAATCACGGTGGTGTATGTCGCCATCGCAACCTGGATCATCCTCAAGGTGATCGATGTGGTGATGGGGCTGCGTGTCACCGAGGAGCAGGAGCGCGAGGGCCTCGATACCTCGCTCCACGGCGAGCGCGTCGAATAATACCTGCAGCTCAATAATGCCTTGAAAGGCCATGCCGGCGACGGCATGGCCTGTTTGCGTTTCTCGTCTGAAGAAAGGGCCGGCATGAACCGGTCCGCAAGGGAAGGAGTCGTTGAATGTCGCCTACGGCGCTCGATGTGTTTTTTCTGCTGGTCGGCGCAGTCATGGTCCTGGCCATGCACGCCGGTTTTGCCTTTCTGGAGCTGGGTACGGTGCGTGAGAAGAGTCAGGTCAATGCCCTGATGAAAATCCTCGCGGATTTCTCTGTCTCGGCCCTGGCGTATTTTTCCTTTGGGTATTTTCTGGCTTACGGCACGGGTTTCCTGTTCGCCGATGTGGAGGCGCTGACGGCTGACCACGGTTATGCCTTGATGAAGGTGTTCTTCCTGCTTACCTTTGCGGCGGCGATTCCCGCCATCGTCTCCGGGGGTATTGCCGAACGCGCGCGCTTCGTGCCGCAGTTGCTGGCGACGTTCCTGATCGTGGGCTTTGTTTACCCGCTGATCGAGGGCGCGTTCTGGAACGGCCACTTCGGCGTGCAGGCCGCCCTGGAAGCGCTGTTCGGCGCGCCCTTCCATGATTTCGCCGGCTCCATCGTCGTACATGCGGTCGGGGGTTGGGTGGCGCTGGCGGCCATTCTGGTGCTCGGTCCGCGTCGTGGGCGCTACGGAGCGCAGGGCGATAAAGTCTCACCGGTGCATCCGCCTTCGAGTATCCCCTTCCTCGCGCTGGGTGCCTGGATACTCATCGTGGGCTGGTTTGGCTTCAACGTCATGTCTGCGCAGCGCGTCGAGGCGGTCGCCGGGCTGGTGGCGGTCAATTCGTTGATGGCCATGGTGGGCGGCGTGCTGGCGGCCCTGCTGGCGGGGCGCAACGATCCGGGGTTCGCGCACAACGGGCCTCTGGCGGGCCTGGTGGCCGTCTGTGCCGGGTCGGACATCATGCATCCCCTGGGGGCGCTGTTGACGGGCGCTGTTGCCGGCGGACTGTTCGTCATGTTGTTTACCCTCACCCAGAATCGCTGGAAGATCGACGATGTGCTCGGTGTGTGGCCGCTGCATGGGTTGTGCGGCCTGTGGGGGGCGGCAGCGGCAGGCATCTTCGGACAGTCTGCGCTGGGCGGTCTGGGGGGCGTTAGCCTGGGCGCGCAGCTGGTGGGTGCGCTTCTGGGGGCCGGGGTGGCTTTCCTTGGGGGGCTGTTCGTTTATGGCGTGTTGCGCCGCTTGATAGGGCTGCGTCTGGACGAGGAGCAGGAATACGAAGGGCCGGATCTGAGCCTGCACCGGATCAGCGCGCGGCCGCCGGGACATTTGCGCGGGTAAGCCAGCCGCCGGGTGCACCCAAAACAAAAAGGGCGGTAACGCCCTTTTTTCGTTTTTTCGTATACGAAAGCTCAGGAGAGGGGGCTGAGCGGAGAACGGCTGACCCGTGCTCAGGGGCGAAAACGGTTTTCAACCGCCTGTTATCCCCAGCGGCATTCCAGCGTGATGCCGACGTAAACTTTCAGTCGCGAACCAGGGTTTGTTCCACCTGCTCGCGCCGGGCGCGGTCGAACAGACGTTCTATGAGCGCAAGGCCGAAATCCATGGCGGTGCCCGGCCCGCGCGAGGTGAGGATCGCGCCGTCGGCTTCCACCGCCGCGCCGGTGGCGGTGAAACCCGCGTTTTCCACGGCGCCGGGGTAATGCGTTACGCGCCGCCCGGTCAGCAGCCCGGCGCTGGCCAGGGCCTTGGGCGCGGCGCAGATGGCGCCGAGCAAGCGCCCTGCATCGGCCTGCCGGCGTAGCAGGGCCTGTACCCGCGCATCGTCGCGCAGATGGTTGGCGCCGGGCAGCCCGCCGGGCAGCGCGATCAGGTCGAAGCTTTGTTCGAGGACGGCATCCAGCTCGGTGTCCGGGTTGAAGGAGCAGCCGCGCGCGCCAGTGACCGCGCCGGGTTTGAGGCCGGCGGTAAGCACCCGTGCGCCGGCACGGCGCAGCAGGGTGATGAGGGTCACGGCTTCGAGCTCCTCGAAGCCTTCGGCCAGGGGGATCAGAACGCTGGGCGCCTCTTGCTTCATGCCCTTGTCCTTACTTGCGCTGGCCGAGAATGGACATGCCCTTGAGCAGGTTGAGCCCCTCATAGAGCATGTAATCGGTTTCGGCGAGCGGGCGTTCATCCTTGCCCTTCACGTCCTTGGCGGGGGCGCTCGCGTTCTCTTCACCGGTCTTGTCGCCGGTATTGGGCTTGTTGCCGTTCTGACCGTTGCCATTGGGGTTGGATAGATGGCCGGACAGATCGGCTTCCTTCAGCCGCTCGACACCCTCGTCGGCACGGTTGCCTTCGACTTTGAGCGGGGCGACGGTGATGTCAGGCTCAATGCCCTCGGCCTGGATGGAGCGGCCGGAGGGGGTGAAGTAGCGCGCGGTGGTGAGTTTCACCGCCCCGCCGTTGGTCAGCTCCTGGATGGTCTGGACGGACCCCTTGCCGAAGGTTTTGGCGCCGACGATCAGGGCGCGACGGTGATCCTGCAGGGCGCCGGCGACGATTTCCGAGGCCGAGGCCGAGCCGCCGTTGACCAGTACGATGAGCGGGGCCTTGTTGAGCGCGTCGCCGGGGCGTGCGCTGTAACGCATTTCCGCGTCCTTCACACGGCCGTCGGTGTAGACGATCAGGCCGTCGTCGAGGAAGGCATCGGATACACCGACGGCCGCTTGCAGCACCCCGCCGGGGTTGTTGCGCAGGTCCAGCACCAGACCGCGCAATTCACCCTTGTTGTCCTCGCGCAGCTTGTCGATGGCCTTCTGCAACTGCTCGCCGGTCTGCGACTGGAACTGGGTAATGCGCACGTAGCCGTAGCCGGGTTCGAGCAGGCGCGATTTGACGCTCTGCACGCGGATGATGGCGCGGGTCAGGGTGACTTCAAAGGGCTTGTCGGCCCCCTTGCGTACGACGGTGAGCTTGATGGGCGTGCCCGGCTCGCCACGCATGAGCTTGACCGCGTCATTGAGTGCCATGCCCTGTACGGGTTTGTCGTCCAGGCGGATGATGAGGTCGCCTTCGCGCAGGCCGGCACGTTGCGCGGGTGTGTCGTCGATCGGAGAGATGACCTTGACGAAGCCGTCTTCCATGCCGACCTCGATCCCCAGACCGCCGAAGGTGCCGCTGGTGCCGACCTGCAGTTCCTTGAATTCTTCGGGCGTCAGGTAGGAGGAGTGCGGGTCAAGGCCGCTGAGCATGCCCTTGATGGCGTTCTCGAACAGCTTCTTGTCCTCGACTTCCTCGACGTAGTCGTTCTTCACACGGGCGAGGATGTCGGAGAAGGTGCGCAACTCCTGCAGGGGCAGGGCCTCCTCCGCAGGGGCAGCATCGCGGTTGGCGAATACGCCGGAACCGAAGGCCAGGGTGAAGCCGAGGCCCACGCCCAAGGTGAGCAGTCCGGCGCTGCGCAGGGGGCTCTTCATGTCAGACTCCGATCAGATAGCGTTTGCGGTCCATTCGCCGCCGAAGCCGTGCGAACGGGATGTTTCATTCTATACAGTGCGCCGGGCGGTGGATAGCGTGCTGAAGGTGCTTATCGCTGCCGCTTGAAGGCGGGCCAGCTCGTGGGGTTCACGGGTTGGCCGCGCTTGCGCACCTCCAGGTACAGGCCGGTTTCCTTCGCGCCGCCGCTGCGTCCCGCCGCCGCGATCACCTCGCCGGCCTTCACCCGGTCGCCTTCCTTGCGGTAAAGGCTTTCCGCATGAGCGTACAGCGACAGGTAGCCGTCCGTGTGACGCAGGATGATGAGGTGGCCGAAGCCGTTCATCCAGTCGGCGAACACCACCCGCCCATCGCTGATGGCGCGGACCGGCACGCCCTGTTCGGTCGCGAAGAAAATCCCCTCCGAGCGCAGGCTGCCGATGCCCAGGGTGCTGCCGAAACTGCGCAGGATGCGCCCGTTGACCGGCAGGGCCCCGTTGACGTGCGGCACAGCCTTGGCTGGGTCTTCTGCCGCTGCCACCTGGGTGTCAGGTTTCGCGGGCGGGCGGGTTTCGCCCTTGCCCGCTTGGGCGGCGGCTTTGCGGGCTTCTTCTTCCCGGCGTTTTTCCGCCAGGCGTTGCTCTTCAAGGCGTTTTTCTTCCTGGCGCTGCTCTTCGAGCCGCTGCGCTTCCAGGCGCTTCATCAGCTCCTGCAGTGCGCGGCGCTTCTGCTCCATGCGCTCCAGTTCGGTCTGTTGGGCCTTCAAATGCCCTTCCAGTTCCTCCGCCTGTTTCTGCTGGGTCTGGCGTGCGGCATCCAGCGCTTTCTGCTTGTCCTGGGCGGCGCGCGCCGCCTGATCCAGCGTGCTGCGTTCGCTTTCGATGCGCGATAGTAGTTGCTTGCGCCGCGCCTGGGTTTCGCGCAGCCGCTCGATCTGTTCCTGTCGGGCACGACCGAGGCGACCGAGATAATCCATCTGTCGTTCCAGCGATCCCGGTTCGCTTTTATCCAGCAGCAAGCGGGCCAGGGAGTCATCGCCCAGCATGTAGGCCATGCGCAACTGGTCAGCGAGCGCGGTCTGTCCGGCAGCAAGATCGGCATCCAGCGAGGTCTGTTCCGCCAGCAGCAGTTCGAGATTGACTTCAGCCTGAACGCGCCGCGTTTCCAGGGCGTGCAGTTCCTGGCGTAGACGTGCCTGCTGGCGTTCGGTGTCGCGCAGGGTGTTGACCGAGCTGGAGTGGGCTTCGCGCGCGCGTTCGATGCTGGCCCGCTGCTCCTTGATGGTGCTTTCCAGCTGGCGCAGTTCGTCGGGCGTGGGCGCAGCCTGGGCGGACGTTCCGTAAAGGAGCGTCAACAGACAGAACAGAGGTCGATAAGGGAAAGTGGGCATCGTGCGCAACGCGGCGCGGCGGCCTGCCAGATGAAGAATTGGGGACAGTTTTTCAAGAAACGTATATCATTTCAAACTAATTTTCATCAAACCGCCACATAGCCGAATCATGATCGAGGATAACGAGGCCTGCAGCCCGCGCCTGATGACCCGTGCCGAAGACATCGAGCGCGCTTCGCGTTCGCTCAAGGCGATGTCCCACCCCCTGCGCCTGAAGATTCTCTGCGTGCTGGGCGAACGTGAGGTCAGCGTGCAGGAGATTGTCGATACGGTGGGCACGACGCAGAGCAATATCTCACAGCATCTGGCCATCCTGCGCGACAAGGGCATCCTTGCCTCGCGCAAGGACGCCAACCGGGTATACTACCGCGTCGGCGACGCGCGCACCCTGCGCCTGATCAGCATGATGCAGGAAGTATTCTGCCCGTACGGCTGATCCTAAGGTTTTTGCATTATTTCATCGAAACTTCCGGAGCGACCCGACCCATGACTACTGATCGCATCGTCCGCATCGTTGCGGGCTTCATGATCATGCTGAGCCTTGCCCTCACCTTGCTGCACAGCCCGTACTGGCTCATTCTGACGGCTTTCGTGGGTTTCAATCTCTTCCAGAGCGGGTTCACCCGCTTCTGCCCGCTCGATTCCATCCTGGCCAAGATGGGCGTGCGCCGCGCGCAGTAAGGACGCCTCATGGAGCAACTGCCCGATTTCCTGCAGCGGCACTGGCTGCTCACCCTCGCCCTGTTCGGCATCATCGGTCTGATGGCGGCGGGCGAAGTCTCGCGCAAGCTGCGTCGCTACACCGAGATTTCCCCGGCCGAAGCCGCGCGCCTGATCGGCAAGGATGACACCTTGTTGCTCGATGTGCGCGAACCGGATGAGTTCCGTCAGGGGCATATCCGTAATGCCACGCATGTTCCCCTGGGCAAGCTCGCCGCTCGCGTTGCCGAGTTCGAAGCGTACAAGGACAAGCCTGTGGTCATCTACTGCCGCAGCGGCAACCGCTCCGGTGTGGCCTGCGCCCAGCTGGCGAAGCAGGGGTTCACGATCGTGCATAATCTGGCGGGGGGGATCCTGGCCTGGCAGCACGACAATCTGCCGGTCAAGAAAAAATGAGCTCCCGCGCGCAGGCCGAGGTGCTGGTCTACACCCTGCGCTGGTGCCCTTACTGCATGTGGGCGCGCCAGTTGCTCAAACGCAAGGGCGTGTCCTTCGAGGAGCGCTCGATCGACGGCAACGCCGGCCTGCGTGAGGAAATGGAGCGGCGCAGTGGGCGGACCAGTGTGCCGCAGATCTTCATCGGCGATACGCATGTCGGCGGTTACGACGACATGAACGCACTTGACCGCAAGGGCGGGCTGGACCCGCTGCTGTTCCCGGAGACACCCGCGTGAGCACCGCTTCCCTGCATATCGTCTGCCCGCATTGCCATGGCATCAATCGCCTGCCGGCCGATAGGCTGGGCGAGGATGCGCAGTGCGGTCGCTGTCATGCCCCACTGTTCAGCGGTCAGCCGGTTGATCTGGATACGGGGCATTTCGAACGCCACGTTACCCGCAATGACATTCCGGTGCTTGTAGACTTCTGGGCGCCCTGGTGTGGCCCCTGCCGCATGATGGCGCCAATTCTTGTCGAGGCCTCGCGCGCTCTGGAGCCGCGCGTGCGCATCGCCAAGGTCGATACCGAGGCCAATCCGGCTTTGGCCTCGCATTTCGGCATCCGCAGCATTCCCACGCTGGCCCTGTTTGCCGGCGGACGTGAAATCGCCCGCCAGGCCGGTGCCATGCCACTGCCCCAGCTTGTCGCCTGGATCAGGCAACACGTTCCCCTTTGACCCAACGCAAGAGATCAACCCGTCATGACCGACAATCCCGCCGTTGCCGCCCAGGAAGGGCTCGCCAAGCAGTTTTCCCTCCAGCGGGTGTATCTGCGCGATGTATCCTTCGAGTCGCCCAACCCCATGGCCGCGCTGGGCCTGACCGAAGCCCCGTCCGTGGGCGTGCAGGTCGGCAATGAGGCGCGTGGTGTGGGCGAGAACCTCTTCGAGGTCGTGCTCACCATCACCGTGACCGCCCGCGTAGGCGAGGACACCCTCTATCTGGTGGAGGTCAAGCAGGCCGGCCTGTTCACCGCCGCCGGCTTCGAAGGTAACGAGCTGGGGCAGCTTCTGGGCAGCTACTGCCCGAATATCCTCTTCCCCTTCGTGCGCGAGACTGTGGCCGATCTGGTCAGCAAGGGCGGTTATCCGCAGTTGCTGTTGCAGCCGATCAACTTCGACATGCTTTACATGCAGTTCATCCAGCAGCAACAGCAGCAGCTGGCGCAGGCTGAAGGCGCTGGCAGCGTTCAGTAAGCGATTCGCCGGGCTATGACGCGCATTGCCATACTGGGGGCCGGTTCCTGGGGAACCGGCCTCGCTGTTTTGCTGGGTAGCCACGGACATGCGGTGCGTTTGTGGGGGCGCGATGCACAAGCGCTTGCCGCGATGCGTCGTGACCGGGAAAACACCCGTTACCTGCCGGGCATTTCCCTGCCCGCGGGTGTCGAACCTGAGGCCGATCTGGCGCGGGCGGTAGCCGATGCCGAACAGGTCTGGCTTGTCGTGCCCAGTCAGGGCCTGCGTGCCTTTCTGTGCGATCTGCAGCCCTGCCTGCCCGCCGGGGTGGGGTTGGTTTCGGCCAGCAAGGGCTTGGAGCGGGGGACCGGTAAGCGGCTCAGCGAAATGGTGGGCGAACAACTGGGTCTGTCGCATCCCTTCGCCGTATTTTCCGGCCCGACCTTTGCGCGCGAGGTTGCGCAGGGCTTGCCCGGTGCGGCCACGGTGGCCTGTGTGGATGAGTGCTTTGCTCACGAGGTGGCGGGCGTGGCGCATGGGCCCACGTTCCGTGCCTATACCACGTCCGATGTGATCGGCGTGGAGCTGGGCGGCGCCCTCAAGAACGTGCTGGCCATTGCTGCAGGCGTGGCTGACGGTTTTCATTTTGGCGCCAATACTCGCGCTGCGCTCATCACGCGGGGCCTGGCGGAAATGATGCGCCTGGGTGATGCGCTGGGCGCGCGCCGTGAAACCTTCATGGGACTGGCCGGCTTGGGCGATCTGGTGTTGACCGCCACCGACGATCAGTCGCGTAACCGGCGCTTTGGTCTGGCGCTGGCGCAGGGGCTGTCGGTCGAGGCGGCCCTGCGCCAGATCGGCCAGGCGGTCGAAGGCTTGCAGGCTGCAGCCGAGGGCTGGCGGCTGGCTCAGCGTGAGGGAGTGGACATGCCGATCATCGAGGCGGTCAACCGCGTGGCTTTTGAGGGGCTTTCTCCCCGAGTGGCCGTCACCGGGCTGTTGTCGCGGGAGCCGCGCGCCGAAACGGCGTGAAATCTTTCACGGAATAAAGGCTGCCTTCATGGAGCCGGTCTGAGAGGGTGTTTACAAAAAGAAGGTTTACGGACACAGCGTCCGGACGAAGGATTCCCAGCTCCCCCTTGGAGGCGCCATGGACGGGGTTGTGGAGACCGGGTGAAAGGGCCATGGAGGGCCCTTTCAGTCCCAGCGCGACAGGATGTCGCGCGTCCTGTTCTCGCACCCTTGGGGCATCCATGCCCCAAGCCCTGACGGGTGCGGCGCTCGAATTCGGGACGGCCCGGTCGGAACGGCCCCGGCCAGGGCTTGCCCGCGTGCGCTTCAAGCCGTTCGAAGTGCGCAGCTTAAGGCGGGCGAAACAGTGCGCAAGCCTGTCCACTTGCGAAAGATCAAGTCGTTCAGCCGCCGGTTAAAGCCGCTTTCAACAACCGTTGGAGCCCTTTTTCGCCCGCCATGAGGCTTGACCTTTCAAACAGGCGCCAGTGCAAGCGGGCGAGTCACTTTTCTTGCTTGTGCAAGAAAAGTAACCCAAAGAACACACCCCCACGGGACCGCCCTTCGGGCAAGCCCTGGCCTGACCTGCTCCAGCCGGGCCGTCCCAACGCGACGTCCTGTCGCGCTGGGACTAAATGGGCCATCCCTGGCCCATTTACCCGGCTTCCACAGGTAAGTCCATGGCGGTCCCAAGGGGGCCCTTTCCTACGCCCACGCTCGTCCAACAATTCAGCGCCGGACGAAGGATTCCCAGATCCCCCCTGGAGGCGCCATGGCCGGGGTTGTGGAGAACGGCCCAGTCCATGGCGGTCCCAAGGGGGCCTTTCCCTACACCCACGCTCGTCCAACAATTCAGCGCGGGATGAAGGATTCCCAGATCCCCCTTGGAGGCGCCATGGACGGGGTTGCGGAGACCGGGTGAAAGGGCCATGGAGGGCCCTTTCAGTCCCAGCGCGACAGGACGTCGCGTTGGGACGGCCCGGTCGGAGCGGCCCCGGCCATGGCTTGCCCGAAGGGCGCCTCCCTGGGGGTGCCCTTTCTTTGGTACCTTTCTTTGGGCAAGCAAAGAAAGGTACTCGCCCGCGCGCAATGCGGGCCGTTCGAAGTGCGCCGCTTGAGGCGGGCGAAACAGCGCGCAAGCCTGTCCACTTGCTTTTAACAGCAAGTTGAAGCCCCTATGAAGAAGCGCTGAACCCTTTTTTCGCCTGCCATGAGGCTAAGCCTTTCAAACAGGCGCCAACGCAAGCGGGCGAGTCACTTTTCTTGCTTGTGCAAGAAAAGTAACCCAAAGAACACACCCCCACGGGACGGCCCTTCCCGCCACCCACGCTCGTCCAACAAAACCTTCTTTTTTGTAAACAACCTCTTAGCTAATCTCGCCCTCCGCCGGCGGAAGCGCCGTACGCGAAATAACCTGGGCGATGCCCGCCTCGTTCACCCGCCAGCGCACATCGTGATCGCCCAGGCGCATGGCATATTCGCGTCCCGGTGTTTCGTCCTGCCGGTAGGCGGGGCGGGGGTCGAGGGCGATGACATCCTCGATCAGTGCGCGCAGGCGGGCGCCCTCCTCCCCTTCATCGCGCAGACGCTGTTCCACCGTCTCGTCAAACACCACCTGAAGCCGCGCATCGGGCGGGCTGTCGGCGAAGCCGCCGCGGGCCTGCGGCAGGCTGTCGGCATAAGGGACATAGGGCTTGATGTCCAGAATCGGAGTACCGTCGAGCAGGTCGATGCCGCGCAGGCGCAGCACGGTCCGCCCTGCGTGATGCTCTATGCCCGCCAGTTCCACCACCGACAGGCCGATGGGATTGGGCCGGAACGGCGAGCGTGTGGCGAAGACGCCCAGACGGGTGTTACCGCCCAGGCGCGGCGGACGTACGGTGCGTCGCGCTCCGCCCCGCGCGGCATGAAACACGAAAAGCAGCCAGAGGTGGGAAAACGCTTCCAGGCCGCGCAGGCTTTCCGGGCGATCATGGGGTGGGCGCAGCACCAGTTCAGCCGTGGCGGTACGCACCAGCCCGCTCTGGCGCGGGATGCCGAATTTTTCCCGGAAAGGGGAGCGGATGTGGCCGATGGGTGTGAAGTTCCAGCTCTCGTTCATGGCGCGGCGTTGCAAAAATCGAGCTGCCGCCAGGCTTCGTAGACCACCACGGCTACGGCATTGGAGAGGTTGAGGCTGCGACAGTCGGGGCGCATGGGGATGCGCAGGCGCTGCGTATCGGGCAGCGTATCGAGCAGGCTTTGCGGCAAGCCGCGCGATTCGGGACCGAACAGCAAGGCGTCATCGGCCTGCCAGCGGATCTCGGTGTGGCGCACCCTCCCGCGTGTGGTGAGCGCGAACAGGCGAGAGGGGGCGACCTCTCGCTGGAAGGCGTCTAGATCGGCATGCCGCTCCACGCGCGCGAACTCGTGATAATCGAGCCCGGCACGGCGTAGCAGGCGATCTTCCATGGTAAAACCCAGCGGGCCAACCAGATGCAGGCGAGCGCCGGTGTTCGCGCACAGGCGAATAATGTTGCCGGTGTTAGGGGGGATTTCCGGTTCGAGCAGAACAACGTGAAGCATAGGTGTTTCCTGTCCGGTCTTTCCTGACAGGAGGGGGGGCTTGTGGCAAACTTCCGCCACTTTATATGAAAGGCTTGGAGAAACGAAACATGAAGGTGCTGGTCATCGGCGGCGGTGGGCGCGAGCATGCGCTGGCGTGGAAACTGGCTCAGTCGGCACGGGTTTCGACCGTGCTCGTGGCTCCCGGCAACCCCGGAACGGCTCGTGAGCCGAAATGCCGTAACGTGCCGGTCGCGGCCAGTGACATTGCCGGTCTGCTCAATCTGGCGCGCGATGAGGGGGTCAACCTGACCGTGGTCGGGCCGGAAGCCCCTCTGGTGGCGGGCGTGGTGGATACCTTCCGCGATGCGGGGCTGGCCATTTTCGGCCCGACCCGTGCAGCAGCGCAGCTGGAGGGCTCGAAGGCCTTTACCAAGGATTTTCTGGCCCGGCACCGCATCCCCACGGCCCAGTACCGGGTTTTCACCGAAGTGACTCCGGCGCTGGCGTATCTGCATGACCGGGGGGCGCCCATCGTGGTCAAGGCCGATGGTCTGGCCGCCGGCAAGGGCGTGGTGGTGGCTCAGACCATCGAGGAAGCCCAGGCGGCGGTTCGCGACATGCTCGGCGGGCAGTTCGGTCAGGCGGGGGCACGGGTGGTTATCGAGGACTTCCTGGTTGGGGAAGAGGCCAGTTTCATCTGTATGGTCGATGGGCAGAACATCCTGCCCATGGCCACCTCGCAGGACCACAAGGCGCGTGGCGAGGGTGATACGGGGCCGAATACCGGCGGCATGGGGGCGTATTCCCCGGCCCCGGTGGTGACGCCGGCGGTGGCAGATCGCGTGTTACGCGAGATCATCGAGCCGACCGTGCGCGGTATGGCGATGGAGGGCCAGGTTTACACCGGCTTCCTGTATGCCGGTCTGATGGTCGCTCCGGACGGCACGCCGCGCGTACTGGAGTACAACTGCCGTTTCGGTGATCCGGAAACCCAGCCGATCATGATGCGTCTGAAAAGCGATCTGGTGGCGCTGGTCGAAGCGGCATTAGCCGGGTCGCTGGACAGCGCGACTGTGGTCTGGGACGCGCGTCCGGCCTTGGGTGTGGTCATGGCGGCTGAAAACTATCCGGGCGAACCGCGTCTGGGCGATGCCATTGAGGGGCTGGATGGCGTGGATGCTGATGATCTCAAGGTGTTCCACGCTGGTACCCGCGAGGACGCTGGCCAGGTGGTGACCAGCGGTGGGCGCGTGCTGTGCGTGACCGCGCTGGGTGAGACAGTGGCCCAGGCTCAGGCACGTGCCTATGCTGGGGTGGAGGCGATTCGCTGGCCCGGTGCGTTCTGCCGTCGGGATATTGGCTGGCGCGCGGTGGCCCGCGAGCAAGGCTGAGGCAATCCGTCTGGCAGACATGAAAAACGCGGCTTCAAGCCGCGTTTTTCATGAGCCGCCCAGTGTGGCGACGTAGGCGCCCAGATTGGCGATGTCCTGGTCGCTCAGGGTGCCGGCGATGGGAAACATCATCCCGGAGTAATTGCCGCGCGCGGTGTGTGTGCGGTAGAGCTGCAGAGCCTGCTGCACGGCTTCGGGTTTGAGACCGGCCAGACGTGGGAACATGGGCGGCCGTCCTTCACCCTGCTTGCCATGGCAGCGGATGCACACCTGCTGGAAGGTGCTGCCTCCGGCAGCCGGATTGCCTTCCCGTTTTACCGGGGGCACGTGGGCGGCAGGCGCGGTGCTGGGCGCCGGATGAACAGCGCTGGGCGCGGGTGTAGTGTCCTGGAATTCGTCGATGCGGGCGATGAAAGCCGCCAGATTGGCGACCTGAGCGTCGTTCAGTGGGCTGGTGACGCGGTGCATGATCGGCGAGTCCGGGCCGCGTATCTGGCCGGCACGATAGGCGTTCAGGCTGTCGCGGACGGCCTCGGCGCTGTGCCCGGTCAGGGCGGGGAAAATGCCCTGACCTTGCCCTTGCGCGCCGTGGCAGGCAGCGCAGACGTCCGCGTATTGCGTCCGTCCGGCCTCAATATCTACCCCCAGAGCAAGCGGACTGGTCAGCAGGGTGGCCAGAGCCCAGGGAAAGCGGCGTTGAATGACTGCCTTGCGCATGGCAGTGTTCTCCTTCTGGAGGGCTTCCCTGCGCCTGTGGTCCGGTGTCCGCCCGGCGTGTGTCTCGTTGCGCGCTCGGCGCGTGTAACGAGGATAGACCAGAAATGCCCTGCTGTGCGGCTGGGTGGAGCCGGTCAGCGTTTCATCGAGTCGAAGAATTCCTGATTGGTCTTGGTGGTGGAGAGCTTGTCGATGAGGAACTCCATCGCTTCGAGCTCGGCCATCGGGTGCAGGAATTTGCGCAGTACCCACATTTTCTGCAGCTCGTCCGGATCGGTGAGCAGTTCCTCACGACGGGTGCCGGAGCGGTTGATGTTGATCGCAGGATAGACACGCTTCTCGGCAATACGGCGGTCGAGGTGGATTTCCATGTTGCCGGTGCCTTTGAATTCCTCGTAGATCACCTCGTCCATCTTCGAGCCGGTATCGATCAGCGCGGTGGCGATGATGGTGAGGCTGCCGCCTTCCTCGATGTTGCGTGCGGCACCGAAGAAGCGCTTCGGGCGGTGCAGGGCGTTGGCATCCACGCCGCCGGTAAGTACCTTGCCGGAGGACGGGATAACGGTGTTGTAGGCGCGCGCCAGGCGGGTGATGGAGTCGAGCAGGATGACGACGTCACGCTTGTGCTCGACCAGGCGCTTGGCTTTTTCGATGACCATTTCCGCGACCTGCACATGGCGGGTCGCCGGCTCGTCGAAGGTGGAGGCGATAACCTCGCCGCGCACCGAGCGCTGCATTTCGGTCACTTCTTCCGGGCGCTCGTCAATCAACAGGACGATCAGGTAACACTCGGGGTAGTTGTGGGCGATGCTCTGGGCGATGTTTTGCAGCATCATGGTCTTGCCCGCCTTGGGCGGGGAAACCACCAGACCGCGCTGTCCCTTGCCGGTGGGGGCTACCATGTCGATGACGCGGGCGGTGAGGTCTTCCTTGGAGCCGTTGCCACGCTCCATGCGCAGGCGTCGTTCGGCGTGCAGTGGGGTGAGGTTTTCGAACAGCACCTTGTTCTTGGCGACTTCGGGCGGTTCGTAGTTGATGGTGTCGACTTTCAGCAGGGCGAAGTAACGCTCGCTGTCCTTGGGCGGACGGATGGTGCCGGAGACGGTGTCGCCGGTCTGCAGGTTGAAACGGCGTATCTGGCTGGGGCTGACATAGATGTCATCCGGACCGGCCAGATAGGAGCCGTCCGCCGAGCGCAGGAATCCGAAACCGTCCGACAGGATTTCCACGACGCCGTCGCCGTAGATGGCTTCGCCGCTTTTGGCGTGGGCTTTGAGAATGGCGAAGATCAGGTCTTGTTTACGCGCTCGCGCGATGTTTTCAAGTCCCAGGGATTCGGCGAGTGCGACCAGTTCGGCCGCGGGTTTTTTCTTGAGTTCGGTCAGATTCATGGTGTCGGATAGGTGTGAAGAAACCGCCGCGGACGGCGTCGGGAAGGATGTATGGGAGAGTTCAGGGAGCGGGTCGGAAAAGCAGTGCCCGGCAGGGCGCCGGGCACGGAATGACGTTGGATCAGGCCTGGAGGCTGCTATCCAGGAAGGCCGTCAGCTGGGACTTCGACAGGGCGCCCACTTTGGTGGCGACCGCCTTGCCGCCCTGGAAGAGCATCAGGGTGGGGATGCCGCGAATACCGTACTGGCGGGGCGTGTCGGAGTTTTCGTCGATATTGATCTTGGCGACCTTGAGACGGCCCTGATATTCGGCCGCGATTTCATCGAGGATCGGGGCGATCATGCGGCAGGGGCCACACCACTCCGCCCAGTAATCAACCAGAACCGGCTGGTCGCTTTTGATGACTTCCTGTTCGAAAGTGGCGTCGGTCAGGTATACGATGTTTTCGCTCACGCGCTGGTTCTCCTTGTTTGGAGGGGGTGCCCCTGTCCATATGGACCGATTGCGGGTATTTTCTGCCCAATATTGGCGCAATGCAAGGCCGGCTCGCACGGTAAGGGCATGAATATAACTCTAACAGAGCTTCGTTATATCACAGCGGTGGCGCGGGAGCGGCATTTCGGTCGCGCGGCGCAGGCGTGTTTCGTTAGTCAGCCGACCCTGAGCGTGGGCGTCAAGCGCCTGGAGGACGCGCTGGGCGTGCAGGTTTTCGAGCGCTCCAGCCGCAATGAGGTACGGCTGACCGATGCGGGCGAAAAGCTCGTCGAGCAGGCGCAGCGCGTGCTCGACGAGGTGGAGGGGCTACGTCAGCTCGCGCAGTCGCAGAAAGACCCTCTGGTCGGGCCGCTGCGGGTGGGGGTCATCTACACCATCGGCCCGTATCTGCTGCCGGGGCTGATTCCCTCCCTGCATGAGGCGGCGCCCCAGATGCCGGTGCTGATCGAGGAGGGCTACACGCATGTGCTGGCCGAAAAGCTCGTGCGCGGCGAGCTGGACGCGGTTGTTTTGTCCCTGCCCTTTACCTTGCCGGGGCTGCGGGTGGCGCCGGTTTACCGCGAGCCCTTCGTCGTCGCCCTGCCCGCCTCACATGCCTGGGCTAGCCATGAGCGCATTCTGGCGCGGGATTTGAGTGAAGCCGACCTGCTTTTGCTGGGGCCTGGGCATTGTTTTCGCGATCAGGTGCTCGGTCTGTGCCCCAGCTGCGCACGCAGCGCAAGCGCGGGGCTCATGCAGCGCACTCTGGAAGGAGGCTCGTTGGAGACGATCCGCATGATGGTGGCCACTGGCGTGGGCGTGACTGTCCTGCCCTGCACATCCACGCTGGGCGCGGCCGGGGATTCGGGCGGGCTGATCGTCTATCGGCCGTTTGCCGACCCGGCGCCGACTCGCGATGTCGGTGTGGCCTGGCGCAAACGCTTCGTGCGGCCGGGGGCGGTGGCCCTGTTGCGGGAAAAAATCATCGCCTGCGCGCCACCGTGTGTTGTTACCCTGCCCGACGCGCCGATTCAGGATGCGCCCTGAGCAACTGTGTTTAAAAAAGAAGGTTTGTTGGACGGCCTTTGACAACGCCGAACGAAGGATTCCCAGCCCCCTTGGAGGCGCCATGGACGGGGTTGTGGAGACCGGGTGAAAGGGCCATGGATGGCCCTTTCAGTCCCGCCGCGACAGGATGTCGCGCATCCTGTTCTCGCACCCTTGGGGCATCCATGCCCCAAGCCCTGACGGGTACGGCGCTCGAATTCGGGACGGCCCGGTCGGAGCGGCCCCGGCCATGGCTTGCCCGCGCGCGATGCCGGCTGTTCGAAGTGAGCCGCTTAAGGCGGGCGAAACAGCGCGCAAACCTGTCCTGACCGGTTTCTAAAAAAAGCATCCTTGGATTTTTCAGCCTATCCGCTTGCGAAAGATCAAGTCGTTCAACAGCCAGTTAAAGCCGCTTTCAAGAACCGTTGGAGCCCTTTTTCGCCCGCCATGAGGCTACGCCCTTCAAACAGGCGCCAACGCAAGCGGGCGAGTCACTTTTCTTGCTTGTGCAAGAAAAGTAACCAAAAGAACACACCCCCACGGGACCGCCCTTCGGGCAAGCCCTGGCCTGACCTGCTCCAGCCGGGCCGCCTCGACGCAACATCCTGTTGCGGCGAGGCTAAATGGGCCCTCCATGGCCCATTTACCCGGCTTCCACAGGCCAGTCCATGGCGGTCCCAAGGGGGGAGAGGGGAGCCCCCCGTTCAGCTTGGTCACACGTGTCCAACAAACCTTCGTTTTGCGAACGCCCTCCGAGGCGCGCTGGGCGCGCTCATCTCCCTCAAATGGGGATGACGTTCTCCGCCTGCGGCCCCTTGCGCCCACTGCCAATGACATATTCCACAAGCTGGCCTTCCTGGAGGTACTGGCGGCCCGGCGGGAGCTGGATGGAGCGGTAGTGTACGAACAGTTCCTCACCGTTCTCGCGCACGATGAAGCCGAAGCCCTTTTTGACATTGAACCATTTGACGACGCCACTTTCGGTGGGGCCACCGATGGCGCTTGCCGTGGCGACAGGGGTCGGGACGGGCGCCGCACTGGCCATGGGGCGTACGCGCGGGCCGCTGGTGCGGGGCTGGCTGAGCTGATGTTGGACGAGCAGGGTCAGCAGGATGGCGGAGACGATGATGACGGCGTTCAGGACAAAGTGCGGTAGAGGGGCGGACGGAAGCTGGGAGCTCAGGAACGCGCCCAGAAGGCCGAGCAGGCCGGCAACAAGCAAGGTAATCGGATTCATGGTCTTTCTTGGTGACAAAATCTGAGGATGGTTCGTTGATGACCGCCGGATAGCCCGGCCGGTCAGGCGCGACATTGTAGGGCCAAGCGCGGCGGGAAGCGAATCGTAGCCCGCATGGCTCCCCGATGGGGCTCTGTTAGACTGCGGGCTTGTCCCCTCAAACGCTGGATTGTACGTTCCTATGTGTGAGCAACCGATGGGTGTCGATGCCTCCTGGATCTCCGAAACCGTGACCTCGATGGGGGCGGCTTTCTCGCTGAAAGTGCGCCGCAAGCTGCATTCGGTGCAGAGCCCCTACCAGAAGCTCGATGTTTACGAGACCGAGCACTGGGGCAATCTGATGGTGCTGGACGATGCGTTCATGCTCACCTCGCTGGAGAATTTCCTCTATCACGAGATGATGGCGCACCCGGCGCTGTTCACCCATCCGGCGCCCAAGCGCGTGGTCATCATTGGCGGCGGCGATTGCGGCACGCTGCGCGAGGTGCTGCGGCATCCGGGGGTCGAGTCGGTGGTGCAGATCGACATCGACGAAGAAGTGACCCGTGCGGCCGAGCGCTTCTTCCCCGAGCTGTGCGAATCCAATGGCGATGCGCGCGCCACGCTCGCTTTCGACGACGGCATCCGCTGGATGCGTGAGGCGCCGGACGGTTCGGTGGACATCATCATTGTCGACTCCACTGACCCGGTCGGTCCTGGAGAGGGCTTGTTCGGTCCGGCTTTCATCGCCGATTGCCATCGCGTGCTTGCCCCGCAGGGCATCCTGGTCGGGCAGAGCGAATCGCCGTTCTATCACATGGAAACGCTGAAAAACTACCATCGTGCGATGGTTGCGGCGGGTTTCACCGACCGCCGTTCGTTGCTGTTCCCGCAGCCGGTCTATCCGGGCGGTTCGATCACCTGCACCCTGGCGAGCAAGGGCTTGCCGCTGGATGTGTTCCGCGAGGATGACGCAGGTCGCAAGCCGTTTCCGACCCGTTATTACAATGCCGAGGTGCATCGCGGGGCGCTGGCGATGCCTGAGTTCATCAAGGACGCACTTTCCGTCCTGTAATCGTGGGCGAAAACGAACTAAAATCACCCGCTTGCATTTTTTGCGGGTGATTCCTCCATGTTGTTTCCCGAGTCCTTCGATGTGATCGTCGTCGGTGGCGGCCATGCCGGCACCGAGGCGGCGCTTGCCGCCGCGCGCATGGGCGTGCGCACGCTCCTGCTCACGCACAATGTCGAGACCCTGGGGCAGATGAGCTGCAACCCGGCGATTGGCGGTATCGGCAAGGGGCACCTGGTCAAAGAGGTCGATGCAATGGGCGGGGCCATGGCCCTGGCCGCCGACCGTGGCGGCATCCAGTTCCGCATCCTCAATGCGCGCAAGGGCCCGGCGGTGCGCGCCACCCGCGCGCAGGCCGACCGTGCGCTGTACAAGGCCGCCATTCGTCAGATGCTGGAGAACCAGGCGGGCCTGTCGATCTTCCAGCAGGCGGCGGACGATCTGATCGTCGAGGGCGAGCGCGTACGCGGTGTCGTCACTCAGACGGGTATCCGTTTCATGGCGCGGACCGTGGTTCTGACCGCCGGCACCTTCCTGGGCGGGCGCATCCATGTGGGCATGGAAAATTACGCCGGTGGCCGGGCGGGCGATCCGCCGTCCATCCGCCTGGCCGAGCGTCTGCGCGAACTGCCGCTGCGCGTCGGACGGCTGAAGACCGGTACCCCGCCGCGCATCGACATCCGCTCGCTCGATCTGTCGGTCATGCAGGCCCAGCCCGGTGACACGCCCACCCCGGTGTTCTCGTACATGGGGCGTATCGAGGATCATCCGCGCCAGATTGACTGCTACATCACCCACACCAACGAGCGAACCCACGAAATCATCCGTGGCGGGCTCGATCGTTCGCCGATGTACACCGGCGTGATAGAGGGTGTCGGGCCGCGCTATTGCCCGTCCATCGAGGACAAGATTTTCCGCTTCGCCGACCGCGATCAGCATCAGGTCTTCGTCGAGCCCGAGGGGCTCAGCACCAACGAAATCTACCCCAACGGCATTTCCACCAGCCTGCCCTTCGATGTGCAGTACGCGCTGGTGCGTTCGATCCGTGGTTTTGAAAACGCGCACATCACACGGCCGGGCTACGCCATCGAATACGATTTCTTCGATCCGCGCGACCTCTCCCCGACGCTGGAGACCCGCTGCATCGGCGGGTTGTTCTTCGCCGGTCAGATCAACGGCACCACAGGCTACGAGGAGGCGGCCGCGCAGGGGCTGCTGGCCGGCCTCAACGCCGCGTGTCAGGTGCTGGAGCGCGAGAGCTGGTCGCCCGGACGCGAGCAGGCGTATCTGGGCGTGCTGGTCGATGATCTCATCACCCGTGGAGCACCGGAACCCTACCGCATGTTCACCAGCCGCGCCGAATACCGCTTGCTGCTGCGCGAGGACAATGCCGACCAGCGCCTCACCCCGGTGGCGCGTGAGCTGGGGCTGGTGGACGAGGCGCGCTGGGTCGCATTCAGCGAAAAGATGGAGGCCATCGAGCGCGAACGTCAGCGTCTGATGGACATCTGGATTCATCCCGCGCATCCGGTCGCCGCCACGCTCACGGCTGAGCATGCCCAGCCCGTCACCCGCGAGGTGCGTGCCTTCGAGCTCTTGCGTCGCCCGGAGCTCGACTATGCCGCGCTTGTCGCCCTGCCGGGGCTGGCCCCGGAAGTGCCGGTGCCGGCCGAGGTCAGCGAGCAGCTGGAAATCGACGCCAAGTACTCGGGCTATCTCGCCCGTCAGCATGAAGAGGTCGAGCGGGCGCGCCGCAACGAGGAAACCGGCCTGCCGCCCGATCTGGATTATGCCGAGGTCGCCGGGCTGTCCAACGAGGTGCGCCAGAAACTCGCCCAGCATCGTCCGGCCACCGTCGGTCAGGCCGGGCGCATTCCCGGCGTCACGCCAGCGGCCGTTTCGCTGTTGCTCGTGCACCTGAAAAAACGCGCCCTGCTCGCGGCCGGCTGATGGATACGCGTATCGAGGAACGCCTGAAGGCGGGCGTGCAGGCCCTGGGGCTGTCGCTTGACGCGGCGCAGATCGCGGCTCTTCTGGCGTATCTGGCCTTGCTGGTGAAGTGGAACCGCGCCTACAACCTCACTGCCGTGCGCGACCCTCTGGACATGGTGGACAAGCACCTGCTCGACAGCCTTGCCGTGCTACCGTGGATCGACGACACGCCGCTTGCGGATGTCGGCTGCGGTCCGGGGCTGCCGGGTATCGTGATCGCCATCTGCCGCCCGTCGCTGCCGGTAACCCTGATCGACAGCAATCTGAAGATGCTGCGCTTTGCGCAGATGGCCGTGCGTGAGCTGCGTCTGGGGGCTGTCGAAAGCTGGCGTGGGCGTGTGGAGCAGTGGGAGGTGCCGGGAAACTTTGGGCAGGTCATTTCACGCGCCTTTGCATCCCTGCCCGATTTCCTTAAACTCGCCGGGCATCTGTGCCGGCCCGACGGGCGCCTGCTGGCCATGAAAGGGCGTCTGTCGCCGGATGAGCTGGGCGGCTTGCCCGCCGGCTATGTCCTGGAGGCCGCGCACGCCCTACACGTTCCGGGGCTGCATGCCGAGAGGCATCTGGTTCTGGTTCGCCCCCTTATGGACACGCCCCTATGACCTGGACCCTTGCGGTCACCAACCAGAAAGGCGGGGTCGGCAAGACCACCACTGCCGTTAACCTCGCCGCCTCGCTGGCCGACTTCGGTCGCCGCGTGCTGCTCATCGATCTTGACCCCCAGGGGCATGCCACGGGCGGCAGCGGCATCGACAAGCATGCGCTTGAATCCACGGTGGGCGATGTACTGCTGGGGCAGAAGTCCTTCGGCGAGGTGTGCCTGCGCAGCGAGCCGGGCCTGTATGACGTCTTGCCGGCCAATGGGGAATTGTCGGGTGCCGAGTTCCAGCTCGTGACCCGCATCGGCCGCGAAATGCGCCTGCGCAAGGCGCTGGAGTCGGTGGGGGGGGAGTATGACTTCATCCTCATCGACTGTCCGCCGGCACTCAATACCCTGACCATCAACGGGCTGGTAGCGGCCGATGATGTCCTGATTCCCGTGCAGTGTGAGTTTCTCGCCCTGGAAGGTCTGTCCGACCTGCTGCAAACCCTCGAACAGGTGCGCGGTAGCGTGCATGACTCGCTGGGCATCGCCGGTGTGCTGCGTACGCTGTACGACGCCCGCAACCGTCTGGCCAAGGATGTCTCCGATCAACTGCTCGGACACTTTGCTGAAAAAGTGTTCGAATCCACCATTCCGCGTAATGTCCGCCTGGCCGAGGCGCCGGGTTTTGGTCTGCCCGCGCTCAAGTACGACAAGAGCTCGGCGGGGGCGGAGGCTTATCTTGCGCTGGCACGCGAGCTCATCAAGCGTGCGTTGGCGCAGGGGCGCCTCTCACGGGCGCGCATGAAATCCTAAGGAGCAGGGCGCATGAGTGTGAAAAAACGCGGACTGGGTCGCGGGTTGGACGTGCTTTTGGGTGTCGAGCGTCAGGAAGGCGGAACCGGGCCGGAGCTTCGTGAAATCGCCATCGGCCTGATTCATCCCAGCCCTTACCAGCCTCGCCAGGTGTTCGAGCCCGAAGCCCTGCAGGGCTTGGCGGACTCGATACGAGCGCAGGGCGTCATTCAGCCCTTGGTTGTGCGCGCCCGCGCCGGCGAGTACGAGCTGATCGCCGGGGAGCGGCGCTGGCGGGCGGCGCAGCTTGCGGGGCTGAGCCGCGTGCCCGCCGTCATCCGCGAGGTGGACGACACACGTGCCGCCGCGCTCGCTTTGATCGAAAACCTGCAGCGCGAGGATCTGAATCCGCTGGAAGAAGCCCAGGGCATGCGTCGATTGATCGAGGGCTTCGGGCTCACCCACCAGCAGGTGGCCGAAGCGCTGGGGTATTCTCGTCCGACCGTGAGCAATACCCTGCGCCTGCTGGAGCTCGCGGAGCCGGTGCAGGAAATGCTGGCTACAGGCGATCTGGACATGGGGCACGCGCGCGCCCTGCTTCCGCTGCCGCGGGAGATGCAGTTCGACGTGGCCCGCCGCGTTGCCGCCAGGGGATATACCGTGCGCGATGTCGAAAAGCTGGTGCAGGCACGTCTGGAGCCCGCGCCGTCCCGACCCGAGGCCACTCCGGACGCCGACTGGCTGGCCATGGAGAGGCGCCTTTCCGAACGGCTGGGGGCCGAAGTGCATCTGCGTCCAGGTGCGCGGGGGCGCGGACAGTTGCAGATCCGTTTCGATTCCCTGGCTCAGCTGGACGGGATTTTGGCTCTTCTGGGTGTAGGAGAAGAATGACGGCGGGTTGTTCGCCCGCTCGTCATGATGCTAGACTCTCAAAAATTTATGCGGTCAAACATGGATAAACAGGACAGAAAGCCGCTGGGTTTGCCCTTGGTGGGCGCCGGCAACATGTTCGTTTCCATGATCGTGTCCGGGTTCCTGCTCGGCTATCTCGTTGACGAGTGGCTCGATACGCGCCCGCTATTCATGATCGTGCTGGGGATGCTCGGCCTTGTTGGCGGCTTCCTCAAGGCGCATCAGCTTACGCGCCGGATCGGTGGCTCATGAGCAGCGCCATGTCCGCTGGCGTGGTGGCCCGCGCCCGCCGCGCATTGATTTTTCAGGCGGGGGCGGCTGTGCTGGTGGCCCTGGGCTGGTTGTTATCGAAGGGTCATCCGGAGGCCTTATCCTCGCTCTGGGGCGCCGCAAGCAGCATGGTGTTGCTGTGGCTGCATGGCGTGGGGATGCGCAGGGCGACTGACTGCGCGGCGGAAGATCCCAAGCGCAGCATGATGATAATGTACGTTGGCGCCGGGTTGCGCTTCATGCTCCTGCTGGTCCTGTTTGCGATCGGGCTGGGGGTGCTGGGAGCGGCAGCCCTTCCGACGGTGGCGGGCTTCATCGTCACCCAGATTACCGGGGTTCTGGCCGCGAGAGGCGGTCCGGAACCCGCAATGCGTCTTTCATCAAAAACTTGAGGGCAACAACGTGGCAGCGGAGAACTCCGGCGGTGGATCCGTCGCGTATATTCAGCACCACCTGACCAACCTCTCCGTCGGAGAGGGGTTCTGGACACTCAACATCGACACACTGTTCTTCAGCATCCTGCTGGGCGCGTTTCTGGTCTTTCTGGCCGCTCGCGTCGGTCGTGCGCTGCAGACCGGTGCGCCCGGGGGGATGCAGAACGTGTTCGAGGCGGTTCTCGAATTCGTCGATGGTCAGGTGAAGGATTCCTTCGGTGGCAAGGCCACCAACCTCATCGCCCCGCTGGCACTGACCGTGCTGCTGTGGGTCTGGCTCATGAACTTCATGGACCTCATCCCGGTTGACCTGCTCCCCGCGGTGGCGCACGGTCTGGGCATCGAACATCTGAAGATCGTTCCCACCACCGACCTGAACACCACCATGGCCATGGCGCTGGTCGTGTTTGCCCTGACCGTGTTCTACAACCTCAAGGTCAAGGGCGTGGGCGGTTACATCAAGATGTTCCTGTTCCACCCGTTCGGCAAGTTCTTCATCCCGGTCAACGTCGTGATGACCGCCATCGAGGAGCTGGCCAAGCCCATCAGTCTCGGTCTGCGTCTTTTCGGCAACATGTTCGCCGGCGAGCTCGTGTTCCTGCTGATCGCCCTGCTTACCCTGGGGGCGACCTTCAGCGCCGCGCTGCTGATCTGGTTCCCGCTGCAGGTGGTGCTGGACCTGGCCTGGCTGATCTTCCATATCCTGGTAATCACCCTGCAGGCCTTCATCTTCATGGTGCTGACCATCGTGTATCTGGGCATGGCCCACACCGATATCGAACACTGATGATCTGACGTTTTCCTTGTAACCCTGTAACCCTTGACCTTGACCTTAGGAGTATCCCCATGAACGCAGAAATGCTCGCCATGATCTACGCATACACCGCTGTTGGCGTAGGTGTCATCCTTGCCGCTGCCGGCCTCGGTTCCGCCATCGGCTGGGGCCTGATCTGCTCCAAGACCCTCGAAGGCATTGCCCGTCAGCCGGAAATGCGTCCGCAGCTGATGACCAACATGTTCATCTTCGCCGGTCTGATGGAATCCTTCCCGTTCATCATCCTTGCGTTCGCGATGTGGTTCCTGTTCGCCAACCCGTTCGTAGGTGCGCTCCAGTCCGCCATCGGCGCGCTCTGATTCACTGAGCCGGGCTTGTCTCCGTCACGGGCATGCATTGCGCCCGGACGGGGTAGGTTCAACGTACGAACGAGGGAGCACCCGTGAGCATTACCGTTACCCTGATCGCCCAGATCATCGCCTTCCTGGTCATGATCTGGCTGGTCAACAAGTATCTGTGGGCACCCCTGTCCGCCCTCATGGAGGCGCGCAAACAGCGCATCGCCGAGGGGCTTTCCGCTTCCGAGCGTGGCAAGCACGAGCTCAAGCTCGCGCAGGACCGCTCTTCGGAAATCCTCAAGGAAGCGAAGGACCGGGCTGCCGAACTCGTTGCGCAGGCCAACAACCGCAGCAACGAGATCCTCGAAGAAGCGCGCAACAATGCCAAGGCCGAGGCCGACCGCATCGTCGCCGCCGCCAAGGCTGAAATCGACAGTGAAGTCAACCGCGCGAAGGAACAGCTGCGTCGCCAGGTGAGTGAAATCGCCGTGGCCGGTGCCGAGCGCATCCTCAAGCGCGAAGTCGACGCCAAGGCCCATGAAGCCGTGCTCGCCGACCTCGTCGCGCAGATTTGAAGGAAACCGCCATGGCAGTAGACACGCAGGTTGCCGAATCCTACGCCCGGGCCGCTTTTGAAGTGGCCACGTCTGGCGCGAGTATCGGCAAGTGGTCTGAGATGCTGGCGTTCGCCGCACAGGTTTCGCGCGATCCGGACATGGCGGCTCTGCTGGCCAATGCCGCGATTGGCCAGGAGCGGCAGACCCAGGCATTCCTGAAGGTTTGCGAAGGCTATCTGAGTCCGGAAGGCATCAATCTCGTCCGCATCATGGGCGAGAACGGCCGACTGGCGGCGATGGCTGATGTTGCGCGTCATTTCGAAGTGCTGCGCCGCGAAGCCGAAGGGCGTGTCGAGGCCCGTGTGGTCTCGGCCAGGCCGCTGTCCGATGCCGACCAGAAGAAGATCTCCGACGCGCTGACCAAGCGTCTCGGCAAGACCGTTACCCTGGTCAACGACGTCGACGAGTCCCTCATCGGGGGTGCAATAATCCATGCCGGCGATCTGGTGATCGACGGCTCGATCCGCGGCAGCCTGGCTCAGCTTGCCGGTGCCGTGGGTCGTTGAGGAGATTGGGAGTCATGATTAATCCGTCCGAAATCAGCAGCCTCATCAAGCAGCGCATCCAGAACTTCGAGTCCGGAGCCGATGCGCGCACGGTGGGCACCATTGTCAGTGTGAGCGATGGCATCATCCGCATTCACGGTCTGAACGACGTGATGCAGGGTGAAATGATCGAATTGCCGGGGACCAATTCCTTCGGCGTGGCCATGAACCTTGAGCGCGACAGTGTCGGCGCCATCGTTCTGGGCCAGTACGGCCACCTCAAGGAAGGCGACACCGTCAAGTGCACGGGCCGCATCCTCGAAGTGCCGGTAGGCAAGGAACTGCTGGGCCGTGTGGTCAACACCCTGGGTAACCCGATCGATGGCAAGGGCGTGCTGGGTGCGACCCAGACCTACCCTGTCGAGCAGATTGCTCCGGGCGTAATCGACCGCAAGTCGGTCGACCAGCCCATCCTGACCGGTATCAAGGCACTGGATGCAATGGTTCCCATTGGCCGTGGCCAGCGTGAACTGATCATCGGTGACCGCCAGACCGGTAAGACCGCTGTCGCCATCGACACCATCATCAACCAGAAAGGCAAGGGCGTGTACTGCGTGTACGTCGCCATTGGCCAGAAGGCGTCTTCCATCGCCAACGTCGTGCGCAAGCTCGAAGAGCATGGCGCAATGGAATACACCATCGTTGTCGTGGCTTCTGCGGCCGATCCGGCATCCATGCAGTACCTCGCCGCCTACTCCGGCTGCGCGATGGGTGAATACTTCCGCGACCGCGGCATGGACGCACTGATCGTGTATGACGATCTGACCAAGCAGGCCTGGGCCTACCGTCAGATTTCCCTGCTGCTGCGCCGTCCGCCGGGCCGCGAAGCCTATCCGGGTGACGTCTTCTACCTGCACAGCCGTCTGCTGGAGCGCGCTTCCCGTGTCAACGCGGACTATGTCGAGCGCTTCACCAAAGGTGAAGTCAAGGGCCAGACCGGTTCGCTGACCGCCCTGCCGATCATCGAAACCCAGGGCGGCGACGTTTCCGCATTCGTTCCGACCAACGTGATCTCCATCACCGACGGTCAGATCTTCCTGGAAACCGATCTGTTCAACTCCGGTATCCGTCCGGCGATCAACCCGGGTATCTCCGTATCCCGTGTGGGTGGCGCGGCACAGACCAAGGCGATCAAGAAGCTCTCCGGCGGTATCCGTACCGACCTCGCCCAGTACCGCGAACTGGCTGCGTTCTCGCAGTTCGCTTCCGACCTGGACGAAGTGACCCGCAAGCAGCTTGAGCGCGGCAAGCGCGTCACCGAGCTCATGAAGCAGAAGCAGTATCAGCCTCTGTCCGTGGGCGAAATGGCGCTGTCCCTCGTGGCAGCCAACGAAGGCTACCTGGACGACATTCCGGTTCAGAAAGTGAACGACTTCGAGGTTGCGCTGCACGCCTATGCGAACAGTCATGCCAAGGAGCTCATGGACCGTATCGGTATCAACGGCAACTACGACGACGAGATCGCGGCCGGGCTGAAGAAGACCATCGAGGAATTCAAGGCCAAGGGCGTCTGGTAAGGAGGAGCGTGTCATGGCTGTAGCCAAAGAGATACGCACCAAGATCAAGAGCATCCAGAATACTCGCAAGATCACCAAGGCGATGGAAATGGTCGCGGCGTCCAAGATGCGCCGCGCCCAGGAAGCCATGGAGAACACGCGTCCGTATGCTGCGAAGATGCTTGAGGTTGTGCAACATCTCACCAACGCACACCCGGAGTACCGCCATCCTTTCATGGTCGAGCGTCCGGTAAAGCGTGTGGGTCTGATCGTGGTGACCACCGACCGAGGTCTGTGTGGCGGCCTGAACGTCAACCTGCTCAAGATGGCGTTGAACGAGATCCGCGACTACACCGAAAAAGGTGTCGAAGTGGAAGTCTGCGCCATCGGCGCGAAGAGCCGCGGCTTCTTCAAGCGCTTCGGAGGCAACATCCTGGCCTCGGTCACCCATCTGGGGGACCGTCCGACCTACGCCAAGGTGCGTGGGGTGACCAATGCGATGTTCAAAGCCTATGACGAAGGGCAGATCGACCGTATCGTGCTGCTGCGCAACGAGTTCGTGAACTCCATGGTGCAGCGTCCGCAGAGCCGTCAGCTGGTCCCGCTCGTACTTGAGCGCGACGAGCGTCTCGGCCACCGCTGGGATTACATCTACGAGCCCGATTCGCGCGATGTACTCGACGCCGTGCTGCGTCGCTATGTCGCCGGTCTCGTGTTGCAGTCCACGGTCGAGAACGTGGCCTGTGAGATGGCGGCACGCCGTATCGCCATGAAGAACGCTACCGACAACGCGGGCGAGATCATCAAGGAGCTCAAGCTGGTGTACAACAAGGCCCGTCAGGCCGCGATTACCCAGGAGATTTCCGAGATTGTCAGCGGCGCCGCGGCGGTCGGTTAAGGTTTTAATTTTTAAGGGGAACTGATATGAGTTCTGGCAAAATTGTCGAAATCATCGGTGCGGTGATCGACGTTGAATTCCCCCGCGATGCCGTGCCCAAGGTGTATGACGCCCTGAAGGTCGGTGCAACGGGTCTGACCCTTGAGGTTCAGCAGCAGATTGGTGACGGCGTGGTTCGTACCATCGCCATGGGTTCCTCTGACGGTCTCAAGCGTGGTCTTGCCGTAGAAAACACCGGTGCGCCCATTTCCGTGCCGGTAGGCAAGGGTACCCTGGGCCGCATCATGGACGTGCTGGGCAACCCCATCGACTTCGCAGGCGACGTGGCTTGCGAAGCACGCTGGCCTATCCACCGCCAGGCACCGTCTTTCGACGAGCAGTCCTCCAGCACCGAACTGCTGGAAACCGGTATCAAGGTCATCGACCTGCTCTGCCCGTTCGCCAAAGGTGGTAAGGTCGGCCTGTTCGGCGGCGCCGGCGTGGGCAAGACCGTGAACATGATGGAGCTCATCCGCAACATCGCGGTCGAGCACAGCGGCTACTCGGTCTTCGCCGGCGTGGGCGAGCGTACCCGTGAAGGGAACGACTTCTACCACGAGATGAGCGAAGGCGGCGTACTGGACAAGGTGGCTCTGGTTTATGGCCAGATGAACGAGCCGCCGGGTAACCGTCTGCGCGTGGCGCTGACCGGTCTGACCATGGCGGAATACTTCCGTGACGAAGGCCGTGACGTACTGATGTTCATCGACAACATCTACCGTTACACCCTTGCCGGTACCGAAGTATCCGCACTGCTGGGCCGCATGCCCTCCGCGGTGGGTTATCAGCCGACGCTGGCCGAGGAGATGGGCGTTCTGCAGGAGCGCATCACCTCCACCAAGACCGGCTCCATCACCTCCGTGCAGGCCGTGTACGTTCCGGCGGACGATTTGACCGACCCGTCCCCGGCGACTACCTTCTCCCACCTGGACGCCACCGTGGTACTGTCCCGCGACATCGCTGCCCTGGGTATCTACCCGGCGGTCGACCCGCTCGACTCCACCAGCCGTCAGCTGGACCCGCTGGTCATCGGCGAGGAGCACTACAACGTCGCCCGTTCGGTGCAGAAGACCCTGCAGCGTTACAAGGAGCTCAAGGACATCATCGCGATCCTGGGCATGGATGAGCTGTCCGACGAGGACAAACAGCTCGTCGCCCGCGCGCGTAAAATCCAGCGCTTCCTGTCGCAGCCGTTCTTCGTTGCCGAAGTGTTCACCGGCGCCCCTGGCCGCTATGTTTCCCTCAAGGAAACCATCCGCGCGTTCAAGGGCATCGTTGACGGCGAGTACGATCACCTGCCCGAGCAGGCGTTCTACATGGTCGGCACCATTGACGAAGCGGTCGAGAAGGCCAAGAAACTGGCGAACAAGTAACCTGGGGGGTAGCCACCATGGCGATGACCACTCGTGTGGATATTGTCAGTATTGATCGCACTCTGTATTCGGGTTCGGCGACCTTCGTTTCCGTCCCGACGCAGATGGGCGAAGTCGGTCTGACGCCCCTGCACACCCAGCTGCTGGCCAACCTGCGGCCGGGTGAGGTTCGTGTGACTAGTGAAACGGGTGAAATCACCCGCTTCTATGTCGGCTTCGGCATTCTCGAAGTCCAGCCCTTCGTGGTCACCATCGTTGCCGACTGGGCGATGGCGGAAGGCGATGCGGAAGGTATCGACATCGAGAAGCTCCAGAAGGAGCTCGAAGCCGAAGACAGCTATGTTGCCAGCCGTGAACAGTTGGGTGTGCTTGATTTCGAGTCGGCACAATCCGTACTGATCGAAGGGGCCGAGCGTCTTAAGTGGATTCAGTCCCTGCGCTCCGGCCGCGTGGGCTCCCGTCACTAAAGGCGCCTGTTGCGACCCGTTGAAGGAGGGAGGCTTGCGCCTCCCTTTTTTTGTTTATTCCCTACGTGCTGCGCACCGTGACAGGGTGCGTGGCCGACGAATCCGGTTTTCAAGATCCTCATGAATCTGCATGTCGTCATTCTTGCCGCCGGACGCGGCACCCGCATGAAATCCGCCCTGCCCAAGGTACTGCATCAAATTGCCGGGCGCCCCATGCTCGCACACGTCATCGATACGGCGCGCAAGCTCGCGCCGCAAGTGCTGCATATCGTGCATGGGCATGGTACGTCCGAACTCCTGGCGGCCTTTGCGGGGCAAGAGCTGGACTGGGTGCACCAGGAAGATCAGCGTGGTACCGGGCATGCCGTGGCACAAGCCCTGCCATTGATTCCCGACGCAGCGCGCGTACTGATCCTGTATGGCGATGTACCCTGTGTGCGCGAGCAAACCCTGGCCACCCTGCTGCGTGCGCAGGAGACAACCGATCTTGCCGTACTCACCACGCGCCTGGTGGATCCTCAGGGTTACGGTCGAATCGTGCGCGGTCCGCAGGGCTTTGTCGACGCCATACGCGAGGAGCGTGACGCCAGCGAGGTCGAACGCTCCATTGACGAGGTGAACACCGGCCTCATGGTTGCACAAGCTGGCGCACTGCGCCGCTGGCTGGGGCAAATCCAGCCGCACAATGCCCAGGGAGAGCTGTACCTGACGGATATTGTTTCACTGGCGGCGCAGGAAGGCGTCGGGGTTGTGGCTGTGCCGGTTGCGGATGAAACGGAAGTGCGGGGGGTGAATGACCGCTTGCAACTGGCGGGCATGGAGCGCATCTGGCAGACGCGTGAGGCCGAGCGGCTGATGCGCGCGGGCGTCACTCTGGCCGACCCTGCACGCATCGACGTTCGGGGTGATTTGCACTGCGAAACCGATGTTTTCATCGATGTTGGCTGCGTGTTCGAGGGGACGGTCCGCTTGGCCCAGGGGGTACGCGTTGGGCCCTACTGCATTCTGCGCGACTGCCATGTCGAGACGGGTACGGAAATCCTCTCGCACTGCGTTCTGGAAGGCGCTCGCATCGGCGAGGGGGCGCGCGTCGGCCCCTACGCCCGTCTGCGTCCAGGAAGCGAGCTTGGCGATGCAACGCATATAGGCAATTTTGTGGAAGTCAAGAAAGCCACACTGGGCGAGGGTACGAAGGTCAATCACCTGTCCTACGTCGGGGATGCCGAGATCGGCCGGGGCGTGAATATCGGAGCCGGTACCATCACCTGCAATTACGATGGTGCAAACAAGCATCTCACCCGTATCGGTGACGATGTTTTCGTCGGTTCGGACACCCAGCTGATCGCACCGGTGAGCATTGGCAATGGCGCCACAATCGGCGCCGGATCAACCATCACCCGTGATGTCCCCGAGGGGGCCCTCGCGCTGTCCCGCGTACCGCAACGGCTGCGCGAGGACTGGGTGCGTCCCAGGAAAAAAGACAAGTAAAGATCATGCCGCAGGCGGGAAAGCATACGGCGCGAGCCCACCCGCCTTATTCCCCTCCCCCGTGGATGAAGCGCATAAGATCCTGCAAATCGTACAGGCGCCCCGCCCCGCCCCAGTAGCCTTCGGGCACGTCGCGGAAAATCACCCATACTCTGGCCGCATTGAGCGCGTTGTTGTCGCTGCCCTCACAGTCAAGGATGGCGGCGGTCATGGCCTCGACAACTTTCTGTCGCGTGGCACGGTCCATCGCACCTTCCAGTACGGCTACCTCGACCCGGTAAATCGCACGTGAGGCGCGCTGCCCGGCGATGAATAGTGACTCCTCCGGCATCACATGCAGGTAGGTCCAGATGAGTTTTTCCGCGCGGGGATTGCCGGCGGTATGTTCGCACTGCATCAGCGCTTCGGTCAGACCGTGGGCCAGACGGTCACGGTCGCGCAGCGCGGGGCTGCTGGCCGGCAGATAGCAATCAATGACAGGCATGGGCGCACTCCAGGACGGCACGAGAGACAGAGCATGCCGTAATTCAGTGACAAACCGTAGATACGACAGAGCAGATTCCATCTAAAAGTAGCGCAGGATGGATTTCCGTGGAACCCATCCATGGCTTGCTCTCAGCGCTCCGGAAGAAACAGCGTTATCACATCGTTAAGAAAGCGGGCGCCCAGGACTGTTGGGCGTATGTGAGTGAGCTGCCAGTCGATCAGCCCCTTGGCCTCCGCCTTTTCCAGCGCCTGCCTCACCACCGAGATCGGTAGCCCGGTACGCTCCTGGAACAGTGCGCTGGGAAAGCCCTCATGCAGGCGCAGGGCGTTGAGCATGAACTCGAACGGCGCTTCCTTCCAGTTGACGGACTGTTCCTCGAAGGCAGCCGCCTGCCCCGCGCGGGCCATGAAAACCTCGGGCGAGCGCAGGCGCGCACGCCGAATGATGCGCTGCTCGGCCGGCAGGGTCAGCTTGCCGTGGGCGCCTGCGCCGATACCCAGGTAATCACCGAATTCCCAGTAATTGAGGTTATGCCGGCAACGGCGCCCCTCCCGTGCATACGCCGAAACTTCATAAGGCGCAAAGTCCGCTTCGGCCAGTCGGCAAACCCCCGCCTCCTGCATGTCCGCGATCCGCTCATCGTCCGGCAGTACCGGAGGCCGGGCATGAAACAGGGTGTTTGGCTCCAGCGTGAGCTGATACCAGGAAAGATGCGTGGGACAAAGCGCGAGCCCCTGCTCCAGATCAGCCAGAGCGCCATTCAGCGTTTGGCCGGGCAGGCCGAACATCAGATCGAGGTTGAAATTGTCAAAGCCCGCCGCGTGCGCCACCTCTGCGGCGAGAATCGCCTCGCGCCCGCCATGGATGCGACCCAGAGCGCGGAGTCGCTCATCGTCGAAACTCTGCACGCCAATCGACAGACGGTTGATGCCCAGGGCGCGGTACTCCGCGAAGCGCCCCGCTTCCACCGTGCCCGGATTCGCCTCCAGCGTGATTTCGATCCCCGGCAGCAGGCGCAGCCGCGCACGCAGCCCGGAGAGCAAGGCATCCAGCGCCTCGGCGGAAAACAGGCTGGGCGTGCCACCGCCAATGAAAACCGACTCGATGCTGCGCCCCCAGATCAGGGGCAGCTCGCATTCAACATCGCGCAGCAAGGCCTCCACATAGGCCCGTTCAGGCAGGGGCTCGCCCTCGCGCGGGGCGTGCGAGTTGAAATCACAGTACGGGCATTTGCGCACGCACCAGGGCAGGTGGATATACAGCGAAAGCGGCGGCAGGGTGGTGAATTGAAACATCGCGGGCGATGAATAACAGCGTCAGGGCGTGGTCGGTGTGTCGCTGATTTCGGGCGACTCGCCCTCGCGCGGAGCGAGCCAGCGCGAAAGCAGCGCCCGCGCCTCGTCCAGCCCTGTACCCTGTGTGGCGGAAAAAAGCTGGGCGCTGGCCAGATCACCATAGCGCTTCAGGGATTGCCGAACAGTCAGGAGCGCCGCAGAAGCTTGATTACGCGAAAGCTTGTCCGCCTTGGTCAGCAGGCAATGCACGGGAAGATTCGAGGCAACGCACCAATCAATCATCTGCACGTCGAAATCCTTGAGCGGATGGCGCACATCCATCATCAGCACCAGACCGCGCAGCGCGTGGCGCGAGGCCAGAAACTCACCCAGGGTCGTCTGCCAGTGTTCGCGCATCGCGAGCGGCACCTTGGCATAGCCGTACCCGGGCAAATCCACCAATCGACGTACCTCGTCCAGTGCGAAGAAATTGATCAGCTGCGTGCGCCCCGGCGTTTTAGACGCGCGCGCCAACCCCCCCTGATCGGTAATGGCATTGATGGCGCTGGACTTGCCCGCGTTCGACCGGCCGGCAAAAGCCACCTCCGCCCCGCTATCAGGCGGCAGGTCGGACAACTTGAAGGCGCTGGTCAGAAAGCGCGCCTGACGAAAAGGAACGGACATGGGCAGACTCAACTCAAGATCGGCGGCAGGGGGGCGGCGAAAGCCCGATATGACGCAAGTGATTTTTCGGTAACCCGGTAAGAGACAAGGATACCTCATACGGCGTCACCGCCCCAGAGAACCCGTGAAGACACGCACAACCATGGCGGGACAGCG
>JAQVHL010000018.1 GCA_028696185.1 Halothiobacillaceae bacterium | reverse complement strand
CTTGATGTTCATGTCGCGCCTTTCCCGGATGCTTTGAGTTGAGCTACCAACTCTGCCATCACCGCTCGGGCAACGAAAAGTGGGTAGCGCTTAGTATCAATATAATCATCCGGGATGCAACACCTAGGCCATGTTGTGACAGTTGACTGCGATGGACAGAGCGCGCGCCATTACGCCGAACGGGCACTCGCTCGCATGGAGCTTAAGTTCGGTCAACGAGAGGACTAATAAGCGATGAACGCCCAAGACCATCTTCCGGCACAAAGCGGTACCAGCGAGTCGGTGACGTCAGTAGCAAACCTAATTTCTGACGTGCTCAGCGGCATGTACGGAACTGATCCACTGACGCTGTACGTCGTTGGGGCATTTTACGTGCAGCAGAGTACGCAGTTCCCTGGTACTCGGCAAAAATATCGCAACTACTACCTGATCGTACGTGTGGGCGAGGCATTTGGTGCCTGCTGTGTCGAGCGGGGGCAACTTGCCCCGATTGTTGCGGAGGAGTTGTCAGGTCAGAGCGTGGCTGAATTGCTGAATGATGAGCGTCTGCCGGTGCGTATCGCGGCGCTCGACGCTTATTTTGGTGCTGTTCTGCCGCATCGTGAAGCTCCGTTTGCGCGTGTGTGCATGTTGCCATACGGTGCAGCGCTTGAGCGCGCACGGGCACGCGATGAGGCTATTGCAAGCTTGTTGACGTTGCAGCCTGGGCAATGTGTCGGCCTAATCGGCGTTGTGGACCCACTCGTTGCAGCAATTCAACAGTACCGAGCAAACTGTTTGCCGTGCGATTTCAATATGGAGCGCACGCAGGACGGCCTTGAGGTGGTGAAAGACATGCAACCCGTGCTTGAGCGGGCTGATGTGATCATCGCCACGGGTATGACGTTGTCCAATGGCTCGTTCGACGAGATTCTTGCCACTGTGCGCCGACGCGGCATTCCTCTCATCGTCTATGCGCAGACCGGCAGTGGCATTGTCCCGCGCTTTCTTGGTAACGGCGTTACCGCGATTTCCGCCGAGCCGTTTCCGTTCTCTCAGTTCAGCGCCGAGCCGACACCGATCTACCTTTATCGTGAGGGGGAATTTCGTTGAGCGCCGACGAGAGGCAAGAGGCACTGTCCGATTACACTCGTCGCCGCGGGCTGAACGTGTTGCTGGTCTACACCTTTTTCATGGTAATCGGCTTTTCCATGTTGATGCCTCTGGTAGCAGTGCATTATGTCAATGACCTCGGTGTAGCGGCGGCACTGGTCGGCGCCGCGCTCGCGGTAAGGCAACTCACCCAACAAGGTCTCGCTATCGTCGGTGGGGTACTGTCGGATCGCTTCGGTGCACGCTTGATGATTTGTCTTGGCTTGTTGCTGCGCGCGCTCGGGTTCGCGAGTCTGGCTTTTGCGGACAACGTGGAGCTGTTGTTTGTCGCGATGGTGTTGTCCGCGCTTGGCGGCTCCCTCTTTGAAGCGCCGTATCAAGCCGCTATCGCCGCGCTTACAACGGAACAGAATCGACCGCGTTACTACGCAATCAGCAATTGGGTGAGTGGCATTGCGACTACCGTTGGTCCGCTTGTCGGAGTAGCGTTGCTGCGATTTGAGTTTCAGGTCGTGTGTTTGGTCGCTGCCGCCTGCTTCGTGCTCAACATCTTTATCGCTTCGCAACTCCCACCAATTCAGTCGGCTGTAGCCGAGCGACCGTTCAGTCATGGGCTTGGGCTCGTGAGGCGTGATGTTCCGTTCATGGTTTTGACGGGGTTGATGATGGGCTACTGGTTCACTGCGGTGCAAATGAATATCAGCTTTCCGTTGTTGGCGGAGCAACTGACAGGTTCGAAGGACAGCGTTGGCCTCATGTTTGCGGTCAACGCGGGACTGACCGTGATCTTGCAATACCCGCTACTGAGACTGATGGAGCGTTGGATTACGACACGTTACATACTAATTCTCGGTGTATTGATCATGGCGCTCGGTACGGGAGCGGTTGCACTCGTGCAGGGATTTGAGGCTTTTTTGGGTTGTGTCGTGATTGTGGCGGTGGGGGCGATCCTTGTGCGTCCAACGATGCAGACGCTGATCGCCAATAGGGCCAACCCGCAGGCGCTCGGTACCTTCTTGGGGGTCAGCTCGCTGAGCCTTGCGGTAGGTGGTGCGGTAGGTAATGTGGCGGGTGGTTGGTTGTTCGACGTTGCGCACGTATGGCAGTGGCGGCAGCTTCCGTGGTTGGTGTTCGGTGGCGTGGGGTTGCTGAGCGCATTCGGTTTGTTTCTGATTACGCGGCGGTGCCACTCTGTATCGAGGGTGGCTGACGAGCCAGCCTGATTTCTCACATGTAATACCCTGCGGTAATTTTCTGCAGGGCGTGAGTTCTGCCCACGGCTTTCCTTGGCAGCTTACAGACACCTTCGATGTAGCTATTTGTCCCTGTTACGCAGGTGACTTTTGCTTAGAGGGCAAGGGTTGCGATCTTTGAGCCGCTGAGGTGTTGACCCGCATTAGCGGGAGTTCGAGTCCTGGCGCGTCGGGATCGTAGCATCAAAGCGAGGGCCGGGGCGCCGGAATGGGGAGCGGGCCGCGCGGCAAGAAGCGTTAAGGCCGTACCGGGCGCGCCGGGTTGCGGTTCAGAACCGGAACCGTTCGACCTGTGCGCGCATGGCTCGGGCGACATCAAGCAGGGCTTCGGAGCTGCGGGCGGTTTCCCCGGCGCGCAGGGTGGATTGCTCGGCCACTTCGCGGATGTGGTTGATGCTGCGTGAGAGTTCGTGGGTGGTGGCGGACTCTTCTTCAGTTGCAGTGGCGATCTGCGTGTTCATCTCGGCGATGCGGCGCATCATCTGTGCGATTTCGCTCAGGTGCGACTGGGTTTCCTGGACGTGATTGAGGCTGCGCTGGGCCTGGTCGAGGTTATGATCCATGCGCTGCACCGCGTCGCGTATACGGGTTTGCAGGCGTTGCACGGTCTCCTCAATGGATTGGGTGGATTCGTGGGTGCGGGCAGCGAGCTGGCGGACTTCGTTGGCGACCACGGCAAAGCCGCGACCGTGTTCGCCTGCGCGGGCGGATTCGATGGCGGCGTTCAGGGCCAGAAGGTTGGTGAGGTCGGCGATGTCGCGGATGACGCGTACGACCTCGCCGATGGATTCGCTTTCCTGGGCAAGCGCGCCCATGCCGCTGGCCGTTTCCTGGATCTGCGTCGTCTGGCGCTCTATGGCCTCGACCAGGTGGGTCATCGAGTCTTCGGCAATACGGACTTCTTTCTCGCTTTCCTCGGTCGATTGCAGGGTGTGCTGGGCGTGGCGTGCCACTTCGGCGACGGCGGCGCTCATTTCGGTGATGGCGGCGGCAACCTGGATGACTTCGGTTTGCTGCACTTGCGCGCCCTCACGGGTGTGCAGTGTGGTTTGCTCCAGGGCGTCGGCGGCGCGGGATACGTCCTCGCCCTGAGTGGCGATCTGGCGCACCAGGGTCTGGATTTTGTCTGCAAAGGTATTGAAATGCTGGGCAACCTCGCCGATCTCGTCGCGCCGACGAACGTCTATGCGCCGGGTGAGGTCGCCTTCGCCCTCGGCTATGGAGTGCATGGCCTGGGCAATCTGTCCCAGTGGGCGGGCGACAAGCTGGCGAACCAGCAGCATGGTGACGCCGACCAGCAGCACGGTGAGTAGGGCCAGCGCGATGAGCAGGGTGTCGGCCAGGCGGGTGGCGGCACGCATGTCGCTGGTGAGTACGTCAGCGGGCAGGCCGAGCAGGTGCAACGCCAGCACCGTGCCGTCGGCGCCCTTCACCGGTACGCCGACACTGAACCAGCGCTCGTCGAGCAGACGCCCGCCCTGTTGCAGTGCGGGCAGGTCGAGTGCGCGGGCGAAGGCAACCACGGGTTCGGAGTACCATTTGTTGTTTGCAAGGACGAGTTCGCCGATGGCGGTGTTTTTCCAGGCCGGCTGGGTCTCGTTCAGGTGGCGCCGGTCGAGTAGCATCAGATACATCGTGCCTTCGTTTTCGAAGTCACGGCTGATGCTGCCGGTGCCCTGGGTCAGCTCGACCGCGCCGAGCAGGGTGTCACCGCGCAGGATCGGGGCGAAGGCGCGAATCAGCACGTTGCCGCTGGCGTCGCGGTCGAACACGGCCTGGGTCTTGCGCTCGGACAGAGCGCGCTCGACCCCGGTACGTGCGGGGGTGCCCGCAGCCGCTTCCGGGCGTTTGGCGCTGTCGAAAAACGCCCGTCCCTCGCGGTCGAAAAGGTGGATCTGAATGCCCTGGTAGTTGGTGTGGCGGCCGTAGGCCTTGCGCACGCTTTCTACCAGCGCACGGGCGATTTCCGGGTCGCCGCTTTCAAGCGCCATGTGCAGGACCGGGTCGCGCGCCACGGTGACGGCATTGGTCAGCCCGACGTCGAACTTGGTTGCCAATCGCTGGGTGAGCAGCTCGGACAGCTCATGCGCACGGCGTTCGAGCGCCTGGTCTTCGAGGTCACCGCGCAGTGCGTGCACATAGGCAGACGCCCCGGCAAGGCTCAGCACGCCGAGCGCGAGGAGCCAAAGTCCCATGCGGCGGCCAATGGAGAGGGTCTTGAAGATCATCATGGCAATACCTGTTCCTGATCGAGGCCGATGCGTTGGTTATCTGTCGTAAGTCATTCCTCAAGCATAACGGCAAACATGCTTTCCAGCCCCCCCGAACAGAGGGTGAATCCTGACTTGGCGCTTTGAAATGCCCACGACAAGAATCTGGCCTGATTGAGCCTATTGGACGCCGCTACAGGGGCTTGTTAAACTTCCGGGCCTCAATCCGGGCCGGGTTCTCATCGCCCAGCCATCCCGGTCCCCGTAGCTCAGCTGGATAGAGCGTCCCCCTCCTAAGGGGAAGGTCGCAGGTTCAAATCCTGCCGGGGACACCATCCAAAAATCAAAAAACAACCGAAAAACAACCGTTTAGGCTTTTCTCTTGACGCCTGACGATGCCGCTCGTTACCCCTGATTATCGTCATTTTTTGGGGTCTACTGGACCAAAATTGGACCATTTTGGACCGCCGGATAACATTTTATCCGATTGAAAAATATAGGGTTTGCCGCTTGACGGCCCTTGGCGCGCTTGTTATGATGAAATTGTTCAATTGGCACCGCGTGGTTCAAAAATCATGGCGAAAATTATCGGGATGGAAGTGGAAAAGGGGTGGTTCACGCCACGCCGCCGCGTCCGTCCCGCTGGCGCGCTTGACGTTTTTGTTAAGGTGCGGGAGGCGCTTGAACTGGCGCGATCCTTCATCTTTCAGCCCGCGCCTGGGCGCGGGAGTGACCTGCTTGAAATTGAGGCGGGCGCGATTCTGGAAGAGGTTGGAATGTTTTTTTACGCGGCGCAGGCTCGCGGCGCCGCCCCGGTTCTATCATGCGCCACGTCTGGCGCAGGGCTGGATGTCCGCGCCTTTTGGCGCTTAGCCGCCCCTCTTTTTGAAAGAATAGGGGTGGTTCACCTTGCCCTCACCCCGCGTTTTTCCCCCCGCCCCCGTCACGCCCGCGCTTAGGCGCGGGCGGCTCTTGCCGGCCCGCCACCCGCGCGGGCGCCAAATTCTGACTTAACACATTGATTTGTGGCCGGTTTTCCTTCATGGAAAACCAAAAATGTCAATCGAAAATTTTGGGAATTTTGGGAAAAACATTTCTGGCCTGGACGCGATTTCGCGCCACCTCGGCCTTTCCTTCACCACGACACAGCGTTACGTCGCCTCAAAGCAAATCCCATGCCGAAGGGTAGGGAATGTAGTTGTTTCAAACACTTATGCCCTCGACTTGTGGGTGATGGGTTTGGAAATAGAGGAAATTAAAAAAACCTTGATGTCCACCCTGGAGCCTTCCACCCCAGCTGCCACTTCCTCACCTTCCACCCCCCCTTCCGCCCCGGCCCCGATCAAGCGCGGGCGTGGGCGTCCACGCAAGAACCCCCTGCCTTCCACCCCCCTGCCTTCCACCCCGGCGCAGGAGGCTTGAGAAATGAATAATTCAAGCCTGAATAATTATCATTCTCTCTTTGGTGGCGAGGGGTGGAACATCGTTCTGACCCAGCTCCAGCGCGAAAAATCATTGGAAAAAGAGGAGGTTATAAGCGAGGCGTGGGTTTTGAAAGAGGAGGGGAAGCTCACCGAACCGGCCCTGCGCGCGGCCTGCCGGGCGCGCGCCAAGCTGGCCGGCACGGGCTTTGACTGGCAACAATACCTTTTAAATCAATCAGTTAATTCACGCCAGGAGGTGGAAAAGTGGCGTGAGGTGGACGACGCTACCGCCGCCTGGGCGGCGGCCCAGGTCCGCGCCGCGAGGGAAGAATGCTGCGCACGCGGGGCGAGGAAACGCATCTCAAGGGCGCTGCAACTGATTGAAACACAAGGTGATTTGTTCCTGCAAGGGGGTGTGGCATGAGCGCGGAAGCCACGGCATGGGCCTGGAGGATAATATCTTCCACGCAGCTTAAGTGCTTGAATTCACTGGTTTTGCTGCGCCTTGCGGACCGCGCGGACCCGCGCGGGGTGTGCTGGCCGGGCCATGAGCGCACGGCACAGGACTTGCAAGCCTCCGAGCGCGGGGTGCGGGCGGCGATCCAAGATTTAAAAAATTTGGGATTGATAAAAATTGAGCATCGCCATGACGCCCAGGGCAGGAATTTAAGTAATTTATATTACCTCAACCTTTCTTTATCGAAAGGTGTCGAGGGGAGGGGGCAGAATTTTCCCCCTGGGGGGAAAAATGAGGTCGAGGGGGAGGTGGCAGAATTTTCCCCCCGGGCAGAAATTTATGCCCCCGAAGCTAAAAGCTGGAATCTAAAAGATAAGAAAGAACCCAAAAGAGAGTCGCGCGCGCCTGCGCGCGCTCCCGCAGGCGCGCGAGGCGCACCCTCTCTGCGCGTCGATGGAAATGGGATTCATTATCAGGAAGAGAACGAGCTGGACGCCTCGATCCTTTCCAAAATTTATGAGTTCCACCCATCACAAATCGCCGCCGCTGTCAAGCGTGCGGAGGAAAAAGACCCGCGCGGACGCGCCTTCCCAAGCACCGTGGCGCGGATTTTGCTAAGCGAGGCGGAGGAGGTGCCGCCCTGGATGCGCGCGGTATTATCACACGTCGGAAGCTATGTCAATCGCCTGGGGGTGGAAAATGAGTAATCACGCCACCCCGGCCCAGCTCGCCGCGCTGCTTCTAGCAAGGTTCAGGCCATATTTCCCCGCCGTGGCGGCGCAGACTAGGAGCGAACTGGATGCAAAAAACTGGTTAAAAGCGTGGGGAGATTTCATTGAAAATGAACGACTTACTGCTGACGAAGTGATGCGCGGGTTGAGCAAAATCGCGCGGGTTGAGCCAGGGCAGCCCCTCACCCCCGCCGTTTTTCTCCGTCTCGCCAGGCCGGATTTTGACCATAAATCAATGGCTTATGCGCCTGCGCCGCGCGCCCTGCCGCGCGGCGAGGAGGAAAGGGAAAGGCGCCGCAAGGTGGCGGCGCACCACCTCATGATCATGCGTGAAGCGCTGTCCAAGCGCGCATGAGCCGTTTTCCTGCCCTACCCGCCACCCCTGTGGCGGGTAGGGGTGCCTGAAGCGCCTCAAGACCCCTCAAAGCCCGCCCCGCCCGGCGGGTTTTTTTTCGCCCCGCGCCCGCGCAGCGCGGTTCCGCCCCGGCGCAAGTCGATGTATCAAAAAAAAAGGCGCCAAGCTCCATGTCCACCACGCGCGGAAGCGAAATTCTCACCCATAAATCCCGTTTATTTTCAACAAGTTTAACCCGTGCCGGGCTGCTGGCCCTGGGCGCGGCAGCGCTGTCCGCTTGGCCTGTTTTTACTTCTGATTCAATTCATGATGAATTAAAAATTCTGAAAACCACCAGCGCAGCTTTAACTCTAAATTTTTTTGAAATTGGAAATCGGTCTGAGTCTGAACCAAAAAATTTTCCTTGGGAGAGAGATGTAACTTTATGTCTTTCCCTTCAAGATTTTGCGCGTTTCGGGATCAACCTTAAGGCATTGCCAATTGAAAAAAGAAAAAGGGACACCCTGGAAGAAATCGATCCAGAATTGGCAGAGATGCTTAAAACCCCAATGCTTAAAACCCCAGGCGGCGAGGAGGTAGATTCAAAACTCGGCCCCGAATCCCGCCTTTGTCTTCCCCACCCAGATATGCTGCACGCCTTGCAAAAATCGGGCGCGCTGGCGCAGGCGTGGGCGCCTGTAAAAATGCGGCTGTATTTCATTTCCGCCTTGGGTGGGGCGGTATTTGTCCTTATCCTTTTCATTTTCCGCCAGGCCGGGAAAAAGGCGGGTGAATCCGAAAAGCTGCGCGGGGCTGAAATAATAAGCGTTCAGGCAATGAAAAAGCTCATCAAACGCGAGGCGCCCAGCGGGATTGCATTTGGCGGGGTCGAGTTGCCCAAAAACGCCCTGTTTAAAAACCTGCTCGCCGTGGGCGGGTCCGGGTCGGGAAAATCGCAGGCCATCATGCACACGCTCGATTCCCTTCGCAATGCCAAAAAACGTGCCATCGTTTATGACCCGACCGGGGAGTTCACCGCCATTTATTACCGGCCTGGTATCGACGTGATTCTCAATCCCGCCGATAAACGCAGCGAGGGGTGGAATCTGTTTGCCGATTTGCGACGTGAAGCCGATATTGAATTCCTTGCGCAGCAATTTATTCCCGATCCAAAAGGCGGCGACCCGTTTTGGTCCAATTCAGCGCGCACAGTTCTGACCGATGTTATCAAGTATTGCGCCGCAAACTCAAAATCCGTGCCGGATATTTATTCCGTTGCCGCAAAGACACCCCTGCATGAATTGCATGAAATCCTGAAATCGGTTAATGGAAATGGCGCGCAACTCATCAATCCAGAAACCGCCAAAACATCGCAGTCTATTCGCGGGCAGATTGTTTCATCGCCCGGTTTGCGTTTCCTTCAGCATTTCGCCGAGGGTGGTTTTTCAATTCGTGACTTTGTACGCCAAGAGGGGGATTCATGGCTGTTCATTTCCTCAAGTGCGTCCATCCATGAAATCATCAAGCCGTACATCAGCGTATTTTTGTCAATCGCCCTCAATGAGGCGATGGACGTTCCGCGTGATGATCTTCATCTTTTCTTTGCCCTGGACGAATTGGCAAGCGCGGGGAAAATCCAGAGTCTTGATGTTGCACTTACCCAATCGCGCAAATATGGAATCTCAACAATGGTTGGGATTCAAAACATCCAGCAGCTTACCCAAGTGTACTCAAAAGAGGCGATGAGCATTTTCATTGGTGGGTTGCAAAACAAGCTAATTCTGAAAACAGATGAAGACGAGACGGCTAAAAAACTTGCCGAAATCCTTGGAAAGGAAGAAGTGATTGAGAAATCAGAATCGGTCAGTTTCGGGGTGGAGTCCGTTCGCGATTCAAGCGGGGTGTCCAGCCGCCGGGCGGAGCGATATTTGGTCATGCCTGCTGAAATCGCGAGATTAAAGCCGCTCGAAGGCTTTTTGAAAGTGGTGTTTGATAAAACCCAAGGCCAGGTTGCAAGGGTGCAGATCGAATACAAAAAGCGCCCGCATAAAAACCCGCTTTTCCTTGAGCGCGAAGAAATGCGCTTCAACCCGGCCTCCTTGCCCCAGGTAGATCGAGTTGAACATGAACAAAACACCCCGGCCCAGACTGACGATGAAGAGTGGTAAACACTTCTCATTATCGAAGTGTGTATGTTGTATGTCGCATGCTGCATATCGCATGTCGTGAGTCGCATTGCAACATCAGATTGCACATGCTGCATGTTGCATGTCGCATCTTCCCCCCCCCTCTGGGGGTAAGTGGAGCAGGCTGAAGCCCGCCCCACTTGCCCCCGAGGGCAGGCGGACCCCGGCCCGCGCATGCCCCCTCGCTGACGCTCGCGGGCGCCCGAATTTGGAGACAGACCCCACGCACTGCCTGCCGCGTCGCGCTGGCGCGCGTGGTGGCTGAAACCCAAGGCTTTTCCTTGGTAAACGCATGCACAACGGCATGCACAACGGCATGCACAACTGAATCCCAAAACCCAAGGCTTTTCCTTGGTAAACGCATGCACAACTGAATCCGGATACCTAGACTGGTGTGTTGAACAATCCTTGTGGTGGTCATTCCTCTACTCCATCCCCTTGGAGACGCTAGCTAAAAACCGCCCACCTTCCTGCATGCTGCATTGCGTAATACGCAATGTGTATTGCGTATTACGCATGTCGTATGTCGCATCGAGCCGTTGCCGTGCAGTTACGCCCGTTCCGCCTCTGCACAAGTAGGTAATTCCCATCGAGACGCGCCATGAACGAATCCCGAGTTAACCTTCATATGCCCTATCAGCTTCTACAGGCCGTTGATACAGAAGCAAGGTCTGCCAATCTTCCCAGGAATGAATACCTACGACGTCTCATTCAGGAACACGCAGGCAAACCAGCCCAGCCCGCGCCCCAGGCTCAACCCGTTCCGACCCGCGCTGATATTGAGCGATTCACCGATGCACTTGAATTGCTGCGCGGTGATGCGATTGGCAGCCTCAAAGAGACACGAAAAACGCTGAATGGCGTGACAGAGGCCATGATTGATTTGACCAAAGCCGTGGTGAAGTCCATCAAGCCGGCCCCTGCGTTCGATGAGTATTACTCCCGCGCGATCCTGTCATTTCCAGCCAGGTCCACGCTCTCTCCAAAGATGGCGTTGAATCGCGTAATGGTGGTTGCCTATTCCTACTATTGCGCCTTCGGGCGCTGGCCCCTGATTAACGCCCCCGACTTTCCTGAAATGCGCGATTTGCCGCCCAGTTTTCCGCCTGAAGAATGGCCTCAAAATCCAGAGGATGTCATCCGGTTGGTCAAGGAGTCCAATTAAATGGTTGCCCACGTTACCGCAATCAATTCTGCCGCCGGGGCAAGTGAGTATTACGCCCAGGTGGATGATTATTACCGAGAAGGGGTTTCTGCCCCGACGCATTGGCATGGAAAAGGGGCTGCGCTTTTAGGGCTTTCCGGGGCCGTGGATAAAGACCAGACCGAAGCATTGCTTAATGGCCGTTTGCCAAATGGCGTAGAATTGGGTCGGGCTGGCCCCAATGGAGAGCGCGAGCATAAACCCGGTTGGGACGTGACCTTTAGTGCGCCTAAATCCGTTTCGGTGGCCGCATTGGTCCATGGCGATGACCGTCTGATTGAGGCGCACAACAAGGCGGTTGTCGCAGCGCTCAATTACCTTGAATCCGAAGCCGCCGCGACACGAATCAGGACAGGGGGGGCGGTTGAAACAGAGAAAACCGGCAATCTGACCGCTGCAGTGTATCGACACGCGACCAGTCGAGAGCAGGAAGCGCAATTGCACTCCCACGCCATTGTCATCAATGCGACGCAAAGCGAGGATGGAAAATGGCGATCAATAGAATCACGAGCTATTTACAGACTGCAAACTGAAGCCGGTTTGGTTTATCGCGCCGAATTGGCCGCGCAGGCCGAGCGCATGGGTTATCAAATTGAAAAGACGACAGAAGGTGGATATGCAAGTTTTGAACTCTCACAAATCAGTAAAGAAGAAAGGGAAATCCACAGCACACGCGCGAAGCAAATCGAAGCCGAGCTTGCGAAATTGGGTCTTACCCCTGAAACCGCGAGTGCTGAACAGAAAGAAATGGTGAAGCTGAAAACCCGGCAAGGGAAAGAGGTCGCAGACCATGCCGAATTACGCGAGGCGTGGCAGGCCCGGAGTGCGGAGGCGGGATTCACCTTTTCCTTGCCGACTGCCAGTATCCAGATTGAAAGCGCGGAGTCCCGCGCGGATCGTGCGCTTCAATCCGCGATCAATCACCTGTCCGAAAGGGAGACCCGATTTGCAGAGCGACAGATCGTGGTGGATGCTCTTCGCTTCGGCATGGGCGAGGTCAATGAATCACAGGTTCGTGAAGCAATTGCACGCGCCAAGGAGCAAGGCGCGCTTATTGCCACAAAAACGCGGCAGTTTGATCCCGTTTTGGGTAAAACACAAATGGATGGATTCACGACAAGAAGAGGGCAAGAAACGGAACACGGAATGCTCGCCGCTTCGCGCCAGGGGCGTGAGCAATCTCCTACTACAAGCCGCGCCGGGGCGGAAAAGGCAATTGCGCGCCAGGAGGCGCGGACTGGGTTTGCCTTCAATCCGGCCCAGCGTGATGCTACCCAATCCATCCTCACGAGTGGAGAAAGGGTAAGCCTGATCCAAGGTTACGCCGGCACGGCAAAGACAACCAGCGTCTTGGCCACGAGCGCCGAGGAGCTGCGCCGCCAGGGGTATCAAATTCGCGCCTTGGCACCCACACACAGCGCGGCGGCGACGCTCGCCGAGGCCATCCAGGCCGAGGGGCAAACCGTCGCGAGCTTCCTCAATTCGCGCCCCCAGGAGGGGGCGGGGCGGGAGGTCGTGATCGTGGACGAAGCCTCCATGCTAAGCACTCGCGACATGCGTGCGCTGCTAGAACGCACCCGCGAGGCGCGGGTGATCCTAGTGGGAGATACGGCGCAAATCGGCAGCGTGGAGGCGGGGGCGGCGTTTCGGCAGCTCCAGGAACAAAGCGGGCTGAAAACCCTGGTTTTGGATGAAATTGTCCGCCAGAAAAACGATCAGTTAAAAAAGGCCGTTTATCACTCAATCCGGGGCGAGGTTGGCAAGGCCCTGGACAAAATCGAGGTGCATGAACTCAAAACCCGCGAGGAGCGGGTGGAGGAGATTGTTAAAAATTACACCCAGCGCTCCCAAGAGGAGCGATCCCAGACGATGATTATCGCGCCAGGGCGCGACGACCGACGCGAAATCAACGAGGCGGTGCGCGCCGCCCTGCGCGAGCGGGGCGAGCTGGGCGAGGAAACCAAAATCCGCGCCCTGGAGCGGCGCGACCTGACCCGCGAGGAGCAGAAGCACGCGGCAAGATACCACCCAGGGGACGTGATCCAGGCGGGCCGCGATTATAAAAGCACGGGCCTCGCGCGGGGCGATTTTGCCCGCGTGGTGGGGGTGGATGCCACGTCCAATCGCCTCACCATCCAGCTCGAAAAGGGAAAGGGGGGAGAGATGCGCGAGATTAACCCCGCGCGATTTTCACGCCTAAACGTCTACCAGACCCGCGAAATGGGCGTGGCGGAGGGGGATAAAATCGTCACCCGCGCCAACATCTACAACTTGAAGAACGGCACAACACTTACCATTGAAAAAGTACATGAAGGTGCGATCCACACCCGCGACGGCGCGGGGAAAGCCCATCTCCTCGACCCCACCCGCCCCCTCGCGGTGGATCATGGGTACGCGCAAACTGGGCACGAATCGCAGGGGCGCACGACCAAACATGTACTAATACACGCCGAGTCTCACCGTAAGAACTTGATGTCCCAGCAAAATTTTTACGTCCCCATTTCCCGCGCCACGCACAGCGCGACGGTGTTCACAGACGGTAAAGACAAGTTGCAGGCGCAAATTCAATCCGAAACCGGCCAGAAAGAAGCCGCGCTAGGCTCAACCCGTGAGCACATCGACGAGGTGCGCCGCCTGATTCACCAGGCCGGCGCGGAGGCGCGGAACACGCGCCATGAGACGCGCAGCCCCGACCGCAGCCCCGACAGGGACTTTGAGCGTTAATCCAGGTTAATCCAGTTCCGCCCCCGCGCAAGTAAGGGATAAAACCACGCGGGGGCGAATCATGTCCGAACCAGCCGAATCGAATTACTCTTACTCCCTTATCCTTCGGGCCGGGGCTCATGTCCTACTGGCCTGGTCCCTGATCGTCTGGCCGCTGCAATGGCATCAAGCCTACGCCCAGGGCTTGCCCGGCGAGCAAACCACCACGGAACAGCGCGAGAGTGCCGTGGCCGGGCGCACCGTGGACAAGGCCACGGAAGACCATCTGACCAACCAGCGTGCCCGCAAGCTGGCCGAAGGCTGGAAGATGGAAGAATCGCTGCACGCACCGAACCTGACCCCGGACACCTCGCCGGTCAGGACGCCGAACCTGATACCCGATCCGTCCGACGCCGCACTGGCGGCAAGCGCGGCCAGCAAGCATGCGCCCCTGCAGATTGGCGATCTGGTGCAGGGCGCGCAGCGCGGATCGGATTTCGCACAGGGAATTTACAACACGGCAGATGTCAGGAATTACCAGGTTGAAACCAACCGGGTGGACCCTGGGCAGAACGACACCGCAGAGGGGCGGGTCAACGTCACCGAGATCATGCCGGGATATAACGCGCAGGACGTGCAGACCTTGCGCGACATGGGCGGGGCGATCTACCAGGACCCCAGCAAGGCCAAGGAGATGGCCGAAAAGAACAAGCAGAAACTCAAGCGCAGCGGGTGCCGCAAGACGGATTTCATCCTGCTGGACCGGCAGGATATTGCCCAGGCACCGGGTTCGGCGGAAAACCGCATCCTGAAGGTCGAGTTCTTTGACCTGGTGAAGGAGCCGATCCCTAACACGAATCCGGTCGAGTACACCACCGTCATGACGCCCAGCACCTACAAGAAAGGCACGCTGAAGCTGGCTGTCCCGACGATTGGCGGTTCATCCTCTACCTATTGGGATCGTATCGGCGATGACTATGCGATTCGCTACACCTATACGCCGTATACCGCGCCACGCGACCGCAATTTCTTCACCTACCGGCACCAGTTGGGCATTTCTCACGGCGGGAGCGTGGAGCCGTTGCCTGAGAATTATTTTGCCAGCTACGGCACGCCGGATGACGGGTTTACGCCTTCGATTGGCTACACCGTGCCCCAGGGCGTGACGGCGGTATATCTCTCGGCGGACCTGTATCGGACGGACGTGAGCTACACGGAGCCGGCTGCCGGAGCCGGCTGCCCGCCCGATCCCCCGCAGAGCTGCGAAGTGTCGTCCGTTGGCGGCGACACGCTGCGCTGGTGCGCGGGCTCTCCTGGGGCCAGCGTGTTGACCATGTACGACGACCGGAGCAATCCGGATGCCCAGGTGAAGGGTAAGGAATACAGCGACCTAAGCATGGCGAACGCGGGAGGCAAGAACTACCGCGATGATGCCGGTGTCGTCGGCGGGGTCATGCGTGGCCTGAACGCCGGGTCGAGCAGCACGGCGCAGGAATTGGCCGGCCTGTGTTCACGAGACACCATCACCCGTATTGAGGTCGGCGTGGATAACTCCTACCACCAGGAGAATATTCAGCTCTGCTCGGAAACGCTGGTGAACCCCTACCCGGACGGTTGCAACACCATCAAGCGTTCCTATGGCATGAGCTATCTGGGCGAGCATAACTTTTTGACCGTGCGCGCCTTCAACAAGAAGGCCGTGCCGATCATCGACCCGCAGACCGGGCAGCAGGTAAAGGATGCCAACGGTAATCCGCTTTTCACTTATGTGAAAGAGCCCGCGAATGTCAAAGGTGGCGTGTTGACGAATTTCCGCATTATCGGCGCCCCGGATTGCCCGCGTGACCTCGACGGTGACGGCAAGAACGATTGCACGACCGAGATTCTGCCTGACGATCCGCTGGGGACCAGCGCCGGGTATTACATCGAATACGACCATACCCCCATGGGCGGCGATCCTTTTGAGTTCGCGGCGGATGGCGTGTTTGTCCAGGCTGGCGGGAGCGGAAATTTCTCGCATTATGGCTTGCCCGATGAAAGCTGGGTGCCGACCGGGAGCGCGAGTGGAGACGATACCCTGCACGAGTTGCGCCTGATGGCGAAACTCTATGCGGTGACGATCAACACCTTCGCCGGGTGCGAGAAATACATGCAGCATGTGGCGGATGGATTTTGCCAGGGCGGCAAGCTGACCTGCGTGGATACCGCGCCTACACGAACCATTGGCGGTGTGACCTTCGGGCCGGGTCTGCCGAACTCGGGGATCGTGGACATCCTGAAAAAATGGGGAACGGATTCTTCCGCCGTCTTCCCCGATTATTCGGGCGGTGGAGCCGGCGTGGAGCCGACCCCGACCGGGCCGGAGGTGATCCTGCTCGACGATCAAATGTGCTGGGAGGCTGTAGGCGAGCCGTTCACGACCTGCGAAACGATGAGCGCCAGTAGCCTGAAACAGTTCACCCGCAACGGAGAGCTGTGGGCGACGGATTGCCACATCACGCCGGGGCCGGATGGCGTGCCGCTGGAGAGTTCCGGCATGTGCAAGCGAAGCACCGCCTATGACGGTTGCGACTCGCGCTTTCTGGGGCTGTATACCGGGGTCTGCTACAACCCAACGCTGGCCTATGACTGTGGGGAAAAAAAGGGCAGCGAAATTCCGGTCATCATCGAGGAGAAGGGGGATTCGTGCTCGGGTGCCATGCGCTGCCTGGGGACGGAGTGCCACCGCCCGAACCTCGCGGGCGCGAACGGAGACGCCTTTGCGCAGGCCGTGGCCGGCATGGAAGCGCTGAACATGGCCAAGATGGACATGATCTGTGCGGAGACCGGGGAGCCGCCGAAGAACACCACCGACCCCTGCACGCCAATGGTGTTTGGCGGCAAGGCCATGTACTGCAAGATTCCGATTGGGCATGAAATCGGTATCACCCCGAACTGCTGCAAGGAAACCGAGGATGCGGTGGCCGCTTCAGACCGGCCCACCTGGATGGACTACCTGAACGCCTCGATGCTCATGTACCAAATCGGAAGCAATGCCCAATTCCAAAAACTTGTGGGCGGGGTGGATGTTTTCAACTCCACGTCAAAGTTTTTTGGCGAGATTGCCCAGCCGATTACCGATGCCTATGGGGCGGCCTCTGAGTACGTCACGAAGAACCTCGTCGAGCCTTTTAACGCCAGTTTTGACAGCCTGTTTGGTTCGTTTGGCGGTGGCGGTGCGGCAGGCGCGGCACCCTCAAGCATTGCAGTGGATTCCGCCGAAAAAGGGATCGCGATTTTTGGAAAGGGAGGCGTCATCCACAAAATGGAGCAGCTCATGTTCGAGACGGCTTACAAATTCCTCAAGGAAATCGGGGGGGATGAGTTCGCAAAAGAATTCATCGCTCAGGAAGCAGGGGAATGGGGATTTGCCAACACGATTGGCGGCCAAATCCTGCAATACATCAACCTTGCCTTCACTGTGTACCAATTCGCCAAACTCATCGGACACATCATCTTCGCCTGCAAGCCCGAGGAATACGAATGGGCGATGAACAACAAGTGGCGACTCTGCACCTATGTCGGTGATTGTTGCTCCAAGAAGGCATTGGGCTTCTGTGTTGAGAAGCGGCGCTTGCACTGCTGTTACAAGTCCATTGCTGGGCGCGTGATTGCCGAGCAGATCATCAAGAAAGGGCTTTTGCCCTCGCGCGACTACAGGACGGCCCCCGGTGGGGGTAGCCTGTCAGGCTGTGACATCAACTGTGGCGGCTTCACGCCCATGGATTTGGCGCTGGTCGATTGGTCTCGCGTGGACCTGTCCGAATGGCTGGACGCCATGGTGGAGAGTGGTTTTGTGAACCTCGCGGACCCGCGCACGAATTACGGGGCGGCGCAGAACAAGATCGAAATAACCCAGGCCGTGGGGCGCACGGAAGACACCAAGGGCGAGTTTGACCAGCGCATTGCGGCCACGAAGACCGCCGAAGGCATGGAGCAGAATATGGACAAGCTCATGGGGAATACGGAAATCCTGCGCAATTCGACCCATTGCTACCAGGACGACAAGAAGATGCCTTACACCTACCCCGAGTGTAAGCAGACCGATTGCGGGAACGTGCTGGGTTCGGCAGGCAATGCCACAACCAATTTTGAGTGGATCGAGGACGGTCAGGACTGGCTTTTGACCTTCGGCACCAAGCAGCAGCACCAGTACCCTGACGGCTCCTACGATCTCTCCGGGACCATCAACATCAAGGACAAGTCCAAGCTGACGCAGTTCGTCATGGAATGGCTGGCCTATGACGACTGGCTGCGCATGGAGCTGAACGGCACCGTGATCTGGAACGGCCCGAACGGCGGTGACACCCTGGAGCTGTGCCCGGACAACCGGGTGCGCAACCAGACTTCGGACGATCCATCGGACGGCTGCGACTGGCCGCGCGAGATTCAGGGTCCGCACGGGATGACGGTCGGCGGCATCACCACGAGCGTGGACCTGCTGCCCTTGATCCAGAGCGGATCGAACAGCCTGAAGGTACGCCTGATCGTCGGTGGCGTGGGGGACTTCGTGGCCCGGTTCAGAACAACCCAGAAGTGTGGGGATTGACCGCACCGAAGCAAAAGCCCCGGAAGTCCGGGGCTTTTTTTGGGCTGGAATTCTGTTCCGTGCCTTCACAAGTAAACGTGACAACCAAAACCAAGGAGCGCAAGACGTGGATGCAACCTTTTACACCATCGGCGATCCCGCCGTTTTGGCGGGCGCCCTACGGGGCATGGCCCTGTTCTTCGGGCAGGATTCCTGGGTGGCATCGCTCATCCAAACCGGCTTGGTGATTTCCCTCATGCTCATCCTGACCCGCGCCGTGGCGGCGCGGGAGGGGCTGCGGGTGGATATAATTTTGATCCAGATTCTTGCCGTGATGGCCGTTTTTCTGCCAAAAACGACGGTGACCATCGAGCAGTTCGACCACGCCGCACCCACCCAGGTGGTGGATCATGTGCCCTACGCGATTGCCATTCCCGGCCACCTCGCGAGCGCTTTCTCTATCTACATGACCACGAAAATGGAAACGGTCATGTCTTCCTCCAGCCAAAACTATAGGTCAATCCTGAGCCCTGAGGACGGCCATGGGCCGTTTTACCCGGCCCAGGTTTTGCTTGAAACGGCGCGGCAGGTCGGCGCGGAGTACGGCGGCCTGGACACCAACACAGGCGAATCAATCCTCGCGTTTCAGCGGTATTGCCTTTCCAGCGCGGTGGACAAGGCCACGGTATTGAAATCGAACGCCCCGTTTTCCACCCTAGCGCAGCTCGCCCAGGCGGGCCAGACGGTGTGGTATTCCGCTACCCGTCCGTATGTCGCAGGCGGCGGCGCGGGCGAGGCGGTAACCTGCGAGGAGGCGGCATCAAGGATCGAAGGCTTGCAAAACATGGACGCCGAGGCCTTCCTGAACACGCACGCGCAGAGCCTTATTGCGCCGATTCTTCAAAAGACGAACCACAGACTTTACAACAACGCCCCGGCGCAATACGGCGCGACGGGGGCGGATGAGCTGCTGCGCGCGGCGCAGAGCGTGGGAAGCGGCATCGGCGCCGCCTACCTGGACGGTTACAAGAATGTCGTCGGCGCCATTGCCATCGCCAGCATGGCGCGCGGGGCGCAGGCGCCGGTGGGAACCGTGGTGGTCGAAGCTGACACAGCCCGCCAGCTATTCCGCTGGGCGGAGGACGAGGCGTGGGACTCCCAAGCGCTGATTGGCGTGGCGCCAAGAATGATGGACGTATTGTTCTTTGTCTTCATCTCCGCGACCCCCCTCATCCTGTTTGTCATCGTCGCGAACCCCTGGGCCGGGCTCAAAACTGCCGGCGGGCATCTGCTATTCGGCATCTGGTCGCAGAGCTGGATTCCGATGCTGGCGATCATCATGCATTGGTATCAACTTCAGATTGGCAACTTCCATGCTCACACCGGGGCCGGCTCTACTTTGAACATGGTCGAGTGGCTGCGCCACATCCATGAAACGACGATTGCTGCGTCACGGATGCTGAACAACGCGCCCTTTATCACCTTTGCCCTCTTCGCGGGGAGCGCCTTCGGCTTGGCGAAAATGGCGCAGGGTGTGAGCGCCGCGCACAATGCCTCCCCTGGGATGCACGGCACGGCAGACCGCGCCGACAAGGAGGGCAAAACGCCCAACCTCATGGTTCCAGATATCAACACCAGCGAGATTAACGCCGCGCGCGTGAGCGCAAACGCCACCTGGGGCGCGGGCGTCGGGGCGGCGGCAGGCCGCGCCGACATGGGCGCAGAAATGGGCGGGGCGCTTTCAAATGTGAGCCTCGGCGGCGGCATCTCGGCAAGTACCCGGCTTGCGGAGACCCAAGCCGTCGAATCCGCGCAGCGCGCCTCGACCGCAGCAGCACGCGCCCTCTCTGAGGCCTTCGGGGTCACCACGGCGGGCGGAGCCTCGGCCACCGGCGCCCACTACACTGACAGCGGCACCCGCGCGACGGCGCTGCATGGAAGGAATGTGAGTAACGAAGAAAACAAAGGAGTGAGTGCCCACACCGACGCGGGCGGAAGTTACGCGCGCGGGGCGCGTGTCGGCGGGAACGCCGGGGTGGCGATGGATGTGGACCCCCTGGGCTTTATCAAAAAAGGCGCGGAAACGCTCGGGGCGGGCAATAAAAACGTTAAGGCCGCGAAGGCCGCGATGGAGCGGGGCGACCGCGCCGGGGCAGCGGCGGCAATGGGTGAAGCGGAAGCGGAAGCCAACCGCCGGGGTGGCTCGCTGGTCAGCGCCTTTGCCCAGGCCACCTTGGGACTCTCCGGGGACCAGGAAGGGCGCGTCAGCGCGGGGGTGCGAGGCGAGCAGGGCTCGCGCAGCACGGAAGGCAGCACCGCCGCCATGAACGACGAAACGCACAGCGGCGCCGGCTTCCGCGCAGAAATCGGCGCGAACTGGAGCAGAACGGGCAACGTATCTCAATCAACTCTCAACGAGCTTCGCCAGGCCAGCGAGCAGAGCCAGCAGGCCAGCGACCGCCTGGAGGCGGCGCGCGCCCTTGAAAGCCGCACGCAGGGGGACAGCGCGGCCCAAATCAACGGCGCAGAGCATGCGCGCCGTCTGGCTGCGGGCATGCTCTCGCAATCCGGCGGGCGCGACGTGACCGCCGGGGAGGGGCGCCTCATGGCGATGCGCATGGCGAATGTCGCCGATTTCATTGGCATAGGGGGCCTGGAGGCCATGCAGCGATATGACCAGGAATACATGAAGAACTTCGACGCCATCCGCGCCACCTCGCGCGGCTCGAATGCGGACGTGGCGGCGGCGGCGCACCACCAGGCCATGGCCGCGTTGATGCGTTCAGGCGACCTTGACACCCGGCTTGCCGCGCAAGCCGCGCTCATGAACTCAGCCACAGCGCTTGGGATGGTCGCCGGCGGGGCGGGCAGCAGCACGGGGATGAGGGAGGATGCCGCGCGGATCAGCGCGGGTCTGGAAGGCAGTTCCGCCCAGGTGCGCGGGCAGGCAGACGCGCAAATCGGCGGCGCGCGCGGCCTGGAAGGGCGCAGCACGGAGGCGGCAGCGCAGGGGCTCATTGGCGCGGGACAGGGGCAGGCGGGTTACTACCAGCAACGCGCCGACGAGGGGCGCCAGCACGCGACCGCGACGGGGCAATATCTGATTGATGCACAACGAAATGCGTCTGCCGTCCCCGACGGCGCGGGTCGGCAGCTCACCCAGGCGCAAGAACAGCTCTTCCACGACCTCAAGCCCAGCGCGATCCCCAGTGGGCAGCCCTTGGGCGTCACGGACAACCCCATCCGTGACGGAGTGAGCGCCACCCTGGGGCGGTTTGGGGCAAGCGAGCCTACCCAGCTTGCCGCCCAGCAGGCCATGGACGTGCTGTTCGGTTCCGCAACGGGTGGAGCCCTTCCCGCGCCCACACCGACCCCGATCCCGGCGACGAACGTAGGGGCGGGCGCGGGAGGGGAGGAAGGAGGACACGTTGTTCCGGGCAGGGCACAACCCACGGCCATGACACCGACCCAGGGTGAAGCCCCGGCTACCCAGTCGTCATCGGGGATGCCAGGCGCACCGGCAACACCGGGCGATTCACCCTCATCCGTCAGTTCGAGTGCGGCAGGCGTGCAGACCGTAGAGACGGTTTCAGGCGGCGGCAGCGGTGGTGGGGTCGTTACCGAGACCCACACCCATTCGACGGAAACGCGCGTGGAAACGTCGGGCGGTGGCAGTGGCGGCGGTGGTCTGCCGGAAATCGGCGCAGGCAATGGTGGATCGTCCAGCCCCGCGCCGGTTGTGGTGGCACCGACCGCTGGACTGGATGCAACCCCATCAAAACCGGGGCAGAAAGTGCCTGAACAGGCGCCAAAACCCGCCGGGCGCCCCCTGCCGGGGCGGGGCTAAACGCTGGCTCCACCCCGCCGAGCGGCTGTTGCCCCGCAGGGCGCCGCCAGGGACGGCGGCGGAAGGCGCAAGGATTCGCGCCGGGCAGCGCCGCATTTTGCAGTCAGTTCCAGTTCCGCCCCCGTGCAAGTAAACGCCGGGGGCGTTTTTTTGCCCGGCGAACCGCAAATCAACGAGGTGGAAAATGGGAAACATCAGCGATTTTTTGAAATGTTTTGGCAAGCAAGCTTGGAAAACGTGGCAAGTCGCGGCCTTCTGGATTGCCAGCGCGGGGGGTGTCATCTCGGCCATTGGGGCGGTGTCGTACCTGCTTTCACTGTTCGGCGTTGGCCCCCTTTCCTTTGACAAATAACAGGGAGATTGAGAAATGAATATCCAAGCACTCAAAATTCAAGCCGTGAACCTGGGCAAATCCATCGCAGGCGCGGCCTTGGGCGTGGCGCTGGCCTTAATCATGCTTTTCTTTTTCATGCTGGGCATCGCGTCCATTTTTGTGATGCTCATCAAGGCATCGAACTAACGCCAGGCGAGGAGACGCGCCATGAAGAAAAAAATTATCATTGCAGTAACAACAATCCTGATTGGTTTTGGCGTCACGGCTTGCAACCTTCAACAGGGCCAGACGCATGGATTTGAAGGCGTTTACAAGATCGTGATTCACAACTTGGCGGGCGGGCCAGTGCTTGACAACCCGCCTGAGCTGGTCGAGGCGCTGAAGGAATACGACAAGTATCGTGCAGAAATTCACCCAATGAAAACCGTGATCCTTAACACAAAAGACCCCAGCGAAAGAGAGGAAACACGGTATGACAAAATCGAGGTAAAGACAGTCGGCAAGGACAAATACCTTTTCCTTAAATCGAGCACGGTAAATGAAAAACTCATCGTCCAGGACGACGGTTCTCTCACTCAGTACGTCCCCGAAAAGGGGCTGAAAGTGACCTTCAAAAAAGTGGCCGATCTCCCATAAGTCCTGATTCCGCCCCGCGTGGCGGTGCGGGCTGTCTCATCCATGAGTTCTTCCCCCGGCATCCCTGCCGGGGCTGTTTTTTTGTCTCGGCGTCGCTGACGAATTCGAGCCATCCCCCCGCTGGCCCTTCCCCCTCAAGCCCATCGGCGCCCCCTTCGCTTGCTTGCAAATCTAGCCCGCGCGGGGGCGTGCGCAAGGGTTCGCTGCGCCCTTCGGGGCGGCCCGTGTCCTCGCTGCGCTGCGGGCCGCGCCAGCCGCCCCTACGGCCCTTGCACCCGCCCCTATCGCGCGGTCTGGACGATTTGCACGCGAAGGGTACGGCGACGGGACGGGGAAAGAGCGAAAGGCTCAAGGGAGGATTGCTCAAATTCTGCAACACCTGACAAAAAAACAATCCGCTCGGGGTTAACTCCGAACAAAGAAAGATCGACTTTTGGAGAAAAGGCCATGTCCAAGACCACGAAAAACCGCACCACCTACACCGAGGCAGAAAAAGCCGCTTACAAGGCGCAACAGGCCGATGAAATTCAGGCCGCATGGACAAAACTTCTTTCCCAGGCGCTCGCAGAGCCCGGCATTCTTTCCGCTGCCTATCGCGCCTTTCATAACTATAGCATTAGTAATCAAATGCTAGCCGCAATGCAGCTTGCCGAACGCGGGCTTCCCCTTTCGCCGATTGCCAGCTTTAACGCATGGAAAGAAAAAGGCCGGATCGTCAAGAAAGGGCAGAAAGCCATCAAACTTTTCATGCCTGTCACAGTGAAGAAGGAGATTGAAAATGAGGACGGAGAGAAGGAAGAATCCACCTTCAGCCGCTTTGTCTTCAAGCCGAATTGGTTCAGCCTGGATCAGACCGAGGGCGAGGATTACCAGCACGAAGCCAAGACGCCGAAATGGAATGCAGAAAAAGCCTTGGAAGTGCTGGCAATTGAGGAAGTCCATTTCAGCCTGCCAAATGGCAACGTCCAGGGATTCGCCACAGGCCGATCCATTGCCATCAACCCGGTGGCCGCCCTTCCGCACAAAACCCGCTTTCACGAACTGGCGCATGTTGTTCTGGGGCATACCTCTGAAGCTGGCCTGGCGGATAGCGAGGAAACCCCGAGGAATATCAGGGAGGTGGAAGCGGAAGGGGTGGCTTACATCTGCTGCGCAACCCTTGGTCTTCCAGGCCTGAGCGAGAGCCGGGGGTATATCCAGAACTGGATAGACACCCAGGACATTACCCCGCGCAGCGTGGCGCGGATCTTCGGTGCAGCGGACAAAATCCTGAAGGCCGGCGCCCCGGCCTGAGTTCCTCCCCTGTGCAAGTAAGCAAGGACACCCAGGCCACGGAAGGCCGAACCCAACCCCCAACCCGCGCCGGGCGGTTCCCGGCCAAATAGCCAAATAGTAAAAGTAAAGGTGATCTGATATGAGCGAGATCGTGGAAAAAAAGAGCCTGAAAAAAAACATTAACAGGATTGTAAAGGCCTTCGAAAAAAGCGGGTTTAAGAATATCAAATTTTTTAAAGACCGTCTGTTTGAAGGTCATACCCGAATTTACGCAGATTATAACAGAGAGTTTTCAATGTGCATGACGGCAGGGGGGGAAGGACACCCCGTCGCGATCAATGCCATCGTGCTCGTCGGACCGGGGGATTTTCCACGGGTAGACCCCCCATACAGAGAAGATGGGAACGCGGCGTACGGCGGCACGCCGGAATTCTTGATCGAGCTGGCCTTGCGCCGTCTCCCCGAATAACCTCAACCCGCGCCGGGCGGTTCCCGGCCCCAACCGGAGGAAAAACCATGAACATGAACGCGACTCTTGAAATCGGGCTCGACGCGCTCGGGGCGGGCGAGGCCCACACGCCCGGGGAGGTGCTGGAAAAACTCGACCAGGCGATTCACGAAAGGCCCGCCCACGCGGCAGAAATAGCGCTTGTCGCGCTGGGCATCATCACCCAGGCGCTTGAAATGCCGCCAGAATCGCGCGCCGTGCTGGCCTGTTTTGTCCGTGGCGGCATGGAGGCGCTCAACGAGGCCCACCAAGCCGCTTGCCGGCGCGTGGCGGCCTGAACACCGAACGCCTGCCCGCTCGCAACGAGGCGGGCAGGTTATCGATTAAACCGTCATCCCAGAGGGGGATTTATGAAATTGATGAAATTTGGAATGCTCGCGGTCGGGGCGGGCCTGGTTTTGGCGGCCTCTGGCTGCTCGTCCATCCGGGTAAAAGAAGTTGCCCCGCCTGAGAAGGTGGTCATCGAGAAGATCGAAGCATGGGATACCTGCCTGAAACGCCCCGAGGCGGAGACCCGCCCATGGCGTGAGGCGCAGGAGGCGAAGCGCCAGGCCGCGCAGCGGCAGGCAGATAGCGCGGAAAACCCGGAGGGGACCGCGCCTGTCCAGCAGGGAACGGAAGAGCAAGCATGGGGCGCCGTGGGCGGGGCGCTGGAAGGGGCTGGGGCCGGGGTCGTCGCTGGAATCGCAGCCGGTGCGGACAGCCCGACAGGGCTGGTAGCTGGGGCAGTCATCGGCGCGATAGGGGCGATTATCCTTCTCAACGAGACCCCTGAAGACGTGGAACGGCGCTGTTATGACATGAACCTGATTACCGTGCGCAACCCGGCGACAGGAAAGACGGCGCAAGTCCATCTGGACAAGAAGCGCGATCCAGAGATCGACAAGCGGCGCCTGTATTTGGCCATGGTGTCCGGCGAAAACGGGTCCGAGGGACTGAAGGTCGGCGATGAAATGATCCTTTACACCGCGCGCAGCCTTGCTCAGGGTCATGACGTTGACCATCTGCTCATGACCCAGGCCGACTACGAACGATTCATGAAGGAAGAAAGCGAGCGAATACAAAAGTCCAGTGATTAACCAGGCCCAAGCGGGCAAGGATGCCAACTTGAGTTAAGGTTGGGAGAAGTTGGAAGGCCGCGAGCCATAGCGGCAGCAGGAGCAGGCCAAGGCGCAGAAGATCGAGTGCGACAAGTGCGACAACGAGCCGGGGTTGAGCTTATAAGGCTTGATGTAACTACAAAAAGAAGCTACAATACGGCAATGGGCTTTGAATGGGACGCCGAGAAAGAGGCGCTAAACCTGCGGAAACACGGCGTGCGATTCAGCGTTGCGGCGCGAGTCCTGCTCGACCCTTACCGCATTGAGGTGTACGACGGGCGCGAGGACTATGGCGAAGATCGATGGGCAACCATCGGTTATGCCGACCCCGCCTTGCTGTATGTGGTTTATACCGTCCGGCATGAGAAAACCATCCGGCTAATTTCAGCGAGAAAAGCCAATGAGCAAGAACGCAAGCAATACCGTCAAGCTCACCCTTGACCCCAAGAATTTGCCGCCATTGACGGCTCAACAACGTGCCGAGCTTGAGTCTGTCGCGGCCATGCCGGATGAGCAGATCGACTACAGCGATGCGCCCTATCTGCCCGATGCTGTCTGGATGAAGGCGGCAATGGAGTTGCCCCACACCAAGAAGCAAATCACGCTTCGCATTGATGCCGATGTGCTGGAGTTCTTCAAGCACACCGGCAAGCGGTATCAGTCGCGCATGAATGCCGTGTTGCGCTCCTATGTTGAGGAGCACAAGTCGAACGCGAAATGAAAACGATCTACGCCGTTCCCGCACCCGACTCTCTTGGCGCAACCATGCAACCATCGAGGTCTACGGCGAGCCGGAAAACGGTTGGTACGAGTGGCGCATTCTCGACTGTTGCATGTAACGATTTGACCGTGTAAAATGTTGCATGCAACTTAGTTGGAGGCTTGGGGATGGCAACAACACACGTTAACCAGCGGGTTCAAAAGCACCGCGATGCACTGCGCATGGCGGGGCTTCGTCCGGTGCAAATCTGGGTGCCAGATACGCGCCGCCCCGACTTCGCGGAGGAGTGCCGCCGCCAATGCCTGCTTGTGGCTCAGGCCGACAGCGCCGACACGGCCATGCAGCAGTTCATGGATGAAGCCTTGGCAGACGTGGACGGCTGGACGGAATGATGCGCGGCGACCTTGTAACCATCGCCATGCAAGGCGACTTTGGCAAGCCTCGCCCCGCGCTGGTGATCCAAGCCAACCAGTTCAGCGAGCACAGCAGCGCAACCGTGCTGCCCATCACCAGCACGCTTGTTGCCGCACCATTGCTGCGCGTCACGGTTCAGCCGAGTGCAGAGAACGGCTTGCAGAGGCCCTCTCAGGTGATGGTAGACAAGACCATGACGGTGAAGCGCGACAAGGTAGGGCCGGCTTTTGGACACATTGACGCGGATGCACTGGTGGAGGTTGAGCGTTGCTTGGCCGTGTTCTTGGGGATTGCAAAATGAAAACCATCTACGCCATTCCTGCGCCCGACTCTCTTGGCGCTGGCATCCTGAAGATCCTCAAGCTCACCTTCGCGCAGCTCGCAGATGGCGCGATAACCACCCACCCACACGCAAGCGCCAGAACGGCACCCCTTGCCCTGTGGCGGGTGGGTGCCTGGAGCGCCTCAAAACCCCTCAAAGTTGCCAACCCGGCCAACCCAGCGAGGGCTTTTTCATGGGCCGATTTAGGCCGCGTGATCCTCCCTCATCGCCTTGCGCGCAGCATCGGCAAGAAACCCCGAACGGCTTGACCCCGCCGCCTTGGCCGCCTCGTCAATGCGGCGCAGCAGATAGCGCGGCAAGGTGATGTTAATCTTCTCCGCCTTGCCTTCATAGCGGCTCAGGTCAATCTCAACCAGCCCCCACGCCCAGCCCGCATACTCGGGGTCGGACTGCCAAGCGGACAGCGGGCGCGGCACGGGAATAGCCATGCCATCCTCGGCCAGCAGCTCGCAGTGCGCATCAATAGCCTCCACGGCGTTTGTGAACGCATCCTCTGCGGAGTCGCCTGCAGAGAAGCACCCTGGAAGATCAGGCACCACTACGCCCCACGCGGAGGCGTCAGTACCCGGCTCAATGGCAATGGGGAATTTCATGGTCAGACTCCTACTTCAAACCCGCTTGCTTTAGCAGCTTGTGCACCAAACCAACACCCAAATCATGCTTTGGATGCGGCACGCTGATGTGCCCAGCCTTTTGGGGGTGACGGAAGATATGGTGACTGCCGCGCACCGAGCGCAACACCCATCCGTCAGACTCCAGTTGCTTGATGACTTGCTTGCTGTTCATGGCGTTTATTATACCCACAAATAACCACCGGTCAACACCGATACACACCAACCCGCCGCGCGCGACCCGCGCGCAAACAAAACCCCGCGCGAGGCGGGGTCGGGGCGGCCGTACAGCGGGGCAAGTCAGCAGGTCGTCAAGTCTGAGAAGTTGCTGATTCTGACCTCGCCGTCAGGAAACCTTGCCACAACTTCAAGATGTCCTCCCATGGCCTCAATGTGGCTGCGCAGGGTGGAGATGTACATATCTGTCCGCTTCTCAAGTTTGGCAATCGCGGGCTGCCGAACATGCAATACCTCGGCAAGCATTTTTTGCGAGAGCCCCCGAGCCTGACGAAGTTCTTGAAGCGGCATCTCTTCGAGCATTTCACGGGTCCGCGCCTTGGCGCGGGCCTGAGACTCGGGAGACATACCGGCGCGCAGTTCTGAGAATTTCTTAGCCATCAATCAGCCCCTCCTTCCGAAGTTGCTCCAAGTGTTCGTCGTAAAGCCGGTCGGCCATAGGGATATGGACTTCGTACCACCGTGCATCCCCGGTCTTGTCGCCACCGATCAGCAGGATCGCCGCCCGGCGAGGATCGAAGGCATACAAGGTCCGCAGCGGTCGCCCTCCTTGTTGAGTGCGAAGCTCCCGCATGTGTCCATGCTTCGACCGGAATGAAGTGTAAAACACCGCGACTATTCCTTCAAAGGAATATTTTGTCTCACCCTAGCCCAGTTTCTTCGCCAGGTCCGACGCTTTCAGATGCGTGTACCTGCGCAGCATGCGCAAATCCTTGTGCCCGGTTACACTGGCCGCTTCCATGATTTCAAGCCCGCGCTCGAAGAGCCGCGATGTTGCTTCATGCCGTATGTCATGAAAGCGGAGGTCAACCAGGAAGCGCGGATCAGGCTTTTCTTTTCTTGCCTCGCATTCGGCCTCATACCGCGCTCGGGCACGCGCCACGGCGCGCGAGAATGCGCGTGTCACGCCGTCCCCGCTGCTAAACCCGAACACCCGCCCCGACAGGCGCCGTGGCAGGGAACGCAACGCAGAGACAGCGCGAGTGGACAACGGAACTTCTCGCGCCGTTCCGTTCTTTGTGTCGGGAAGCCGCGCCACCTGCGCGCCCAGGTCGATTTCCGCCCACTTCAGGCTGACGATTTCACTTCGGCGCATACTGGTTTCGGTTGCCAGACGAATAATCGCGGGCAGCTCGGGCGATTCCGTGGCCTCAATAATTGCGTCCAGCTCCTGCGCCGACACCCTGCGCTCGCGCGGCTTACTGTCCCGTGGGAGGCGCACCAGGGTTACAGGGTTGCCGTTGGGAAGGTGGATGCCGTAGTCAATTTGTGCAGACTTGATGACGCGCCCCAGAAGGGCGACTTGCTTCCTGACGGTGGCCGTGGAAACACCGCTTGCCAGTCTTGTTTCACGGAAGGCCGTGACTTGCGCCGGGGTGATGGTTATCAGGGCGTAAGGCCCGAAGCTGGCGCAGAGCTGACGAAGGTCGCTGCGCAGTTTCAGGGCTGATTTCTTCTCTGCCAGGATGTCCCGCTCGTACCACTTGGCTAACTGGCCGAAGGTGGTCTGTTCTGCCTGGGACCGGGGGAGGAAGGCGCGGGTGTCCATTTCGCGTTCCAAGGCGCGCGCCCACTTCTCCGCGTCGGCCTTGAGGTCGAACGTCTTGGTTTGGGTGGGGTATCCTTGCTTGCGAATACGCACCTTCCAGGTGCCGGCGGCGGTTTGAGAGAAGGTCGCCACTTGGAAGCTCCGTTGGACCAAAACTGGACTATTTATTCGAAAAATACCCTCAAAGCCTTATTGCGTCAATGTTGTTATGTTCCCTCCTAAGGGGAAGGTCGCAGGTTCAAATCCTGCCGGGGACGCCAAATTGAAGAACTCTTTTGCGAAATAGGGCTCACGCGAGCGCGCCTCCTTTTTTGGGCGGCTTCTTCGCCTGTGCTTTTGTCGCATGGGGGCTCGGGGGCTTTCTGCTAGACTGTAAGCCTGTTTCAAGCCGATCCCGCGCACGGTTCGTGCAGAGTATTTCCCCCATGTCCGCATCCGATTTCAGTGCACAGGCCTTGCGCGGCCAGCTTTACCGACTGCACCTGTATCTGGGGCTGGCCGCGCTTGCCTGGACGCTGACGTTCGGCGGGATCGGCTGGTATCTGATCGGGCAGTTGCACGGGATGACCATGGAGCTTGCGCGCAAGGAGGCGGAGTCGAACTTCAACAAGGACCAGGCGTTCCGTTTCTGGGGCACGCTGCATGGCGGGGTGTATGTCGAAGTTTCGGACAAGACGCCACGCAGTCCCTGGCTTGCGCACATTCCGGAGCGTGATCTGGTCACTCCTTCCGGGCGGCAGCTGACCCTGATGAACCCGGCGTACATGCTGCGCGAGCTGAACGAGCAGTTCGGCGAGCTGTTCGGGGTGCGCGGGCATATTACCAGCCTGATGCCCTTGCGGGCCGAGAACGCTCCGGATGCCTGGGAGCGTCGCGCGCTGGAGCATTTCAAGCGCGGCGGTGGCGAGGTGATGGAAGTCTCCGATATCGAGGGCAAGCCCTATCTGCGCTTCATGGCGCCGATGCTGACCCAGCAGGGGTGTCTGGTTTGCCATGCACACCAGGGGTACAAGGTCGGCGATATCCGGGGCGGGGTGTCTGTGGCGGTGCCGCTGTCCGATTACCAAAAGCGCGAGCAAGTTGCGGCCGGGCAGACCCTGACAGCGATGTGCGGGGTCTGGTTGCTGGGAATCCTTGGGCTGCTCGTTGGCCGGCAGCGGCTGGTGCGCGACATGCGGCGCCAGTACGAGGCGAATGTACAGATTGCCCGGCTCAATGTGGGTCTGGAGGAGCTGGTGCGCGAACGTACCGTTGAGATGGAGGAGGCGCGTGATCGGGCCGAGGCGGCCAACCGTGCCAAGAGCGTGTTCCTTGCCAATATGAGTCACGAGCTGCGTACGCCGCTCAATGCCATCCTCGGGTTTTCCGAGCTCACCCGGCACGAGGCGGGCCTGACGCCGCGCCAGCGCGAGAATCTGGAGTTCGTTCATCGCAATGGCGAGCACTTGCTCTCGCTCATCAACGACGTGCTGGACATGGCGAAGATCGAGTCCGGCCGCCAGTCGCTGGAAGAGGAGACGGTCGATCTGCCGCGTGCGCTGGAGGACGCGGTCGAAATGCTGCGCCCGCGCGCGGAGACCAAGGGCATGCGTTTGAACGTGGACATCGATCCGGCCCTGCCGCGTTACATCCGTTGCGACGGGCGCAAGCTGCGCCAGATCCTCATCAACCTCATCAGCAACGCGGTCAAGTACAGCGATCAGGGCGAGGTGCAGGTGGAGGTGCTGCGCCGGGGCGGCGAGGGCGGCGGCGCGCCCTTGCTGCACATTGAAATTATCGATCAGGGGCGGGGCATTGCGGCAGAGGATCAGGAGCGCATTTTCGATCCCTTCGTCCAGGCCGGGCACGCGGGAACCACCGAGGGCACCGGGCTGGGGCTGCCGATTACCCGCCAGTTCGTTGAACTGATGGGCGGGGAAATCGCGGTGAGCAGCACACCGGGCGCAGGCTCCTGCTTCAGCGTGCGCCTGCCGCTGGTCGAGGCGCATGCCGATGATGCCTCCGAAGCCGAGCCGGTGCGGCGCGTGCTGGGGCTGGCGGAGGGGCAACCCCCGTGGCGCGTGCTGGTGGTGGATGATTCCGACGCCAATCGTCTGCTGCTCAAGCGTGTGATCGAGGGGGCGGGTTTTGATGTGCGCGAGGCGAGCAACGGCCAGGAAGCGGTCGAAGTGTTCAATGCCTGGCATCCGCACTTCATCTGGATGGACATGCGTATGCCGGTGATGGACGGCTACGAAGCCGCGCGCACCATCCGCAATTCGCCGGGCAGTCGCCAGACCGTGATTGCCGCACTCACTGCCAGCACCAGCACCACGCAGCAAGACCAGGCGCGCGTGTTCGCCAGCGGCTGCGTGGCCCTTTTGCGCAAGCCCTTTCAGCCCAGCGATATTTTCGAAACCATGCGTCGCTATCTGAAGGTGCAGTACCGCTATGCGGAGCCTGAGGATGAAGTCGCGCCGCCGCCCGCGCCCACCGACCTGCACGCGCCGCTGGCGGCCCTGCCCGAAGCGGCGCGCGCTGAATTGCGTTCTGCGCTGCGCGCGGGCGATCTGGAGGCGCTGGAGCGGTTCGTGAGCGATCTTGAGGTCACGAACCCGGCTCTGGCCCGCGCGCTGCGCGAACCGCTGGATGCCTTCCGCTATGACGAACTGCTTGCGGCGCTGGGTGCGGAGGACGCGCCATGAACGAGACCGGGGGCATCCTGATCGTCGACGACAACCCGGCCAACCTGCGCCTGATGAGCAGCGTGCTGCGCGAGGCCGGGTATGCCGTGCGCGTGGCGCCCGGTGGGCCGCAGGCGCTGGAATCGGTACGCAGCCGCCTGCCGGACCTGATCCTGCTCGACATCCGCATGCCGGACATGGACGGCTTTGAGGTCTGCGAACGTCTGAAAGCCGAGCGCGAGAGCCGCGATGTGCCGGTTATCTTCCTCAGCGCGCTGCAGGATTCCGCCGACAAGCTGCGCGGTTTCGCGGTCGGCGCGGTCGATTACATCACCAAGCCCTTCGTCTCCGAGGAAGTGCTGGTGCGCGTGCAGACCCATCTGGCCCTGCACACGCTGCAACGTGCGCTCGAAGACCGGGTCGAGGAACGCACCCGCGCCTTGCGTACCCTCTCTGCCGGCAACCAGGCTGTCGTGCATGCCGACACGGTGGAGGAAATGCTGGAGCGCATGGAGCGGGCCATCACGGACGTCGGCGGCTATGCCGGTGCGGTGGTGGAGCTCGATGACGGCACCGTGCGGCGCATGGGTAGCGAAGCTTCCTGCTGGCCGGAATCGATCCGCCCCGATGCGGTTTGCGTGCAACTGGATGGCTGCGCCCGGCGCATCCTGAATCTTCCGCTGGTCGGGCATGGCGGGCCGATGGGTTGCCTGATGGTGCTGGCCGAACCGGGCGCGCAGGGCACGTTCTCCGACCCCGGAAATGTCGCTCTGCTGGGCGAAATGGCCGGCGATCTTGCCTATGGCATCGACACCCTGCGCGCCCGCGCGCAGAACATTGCCGCGCGTCGCGCACTGGAACAGTCGCTGGAAAAGACCATCGAGGCCATCGCCGCCACCCTTGAAGTGCGTGATCCCTACACCGCCGGACACCAGAAACGCACCACCCGCATCGCGGTGGCCATCGGCCGCGAAATGGGTCTGGATGAAGACCGCCTCAAGGGGCTGTATGTCGCCGGCACCATCCATGACATCGGCAAGATCGCGGTGCCGGTGGAAATCCTCTCCCGCCCCGGCACCTTGAGCGAGGCCGAGTTTGCCATCATCAGGATTCACCCGGTGGCGGGTTACGACATCATCAAGGGTATCGAATTTCCCTGGCCGGTTGCCAACATCGTCCGCCAGCATCATGAACGCCTCGACGGCAGTGGCTATCCCGACGGCCTCAAGGGCGATGCGATCCTGCTCGAATCACGCATCCTCTCCGTGGCGGACGTGGTCGAGGCCATCTCTTCCCACCGCCCCTACCGTGCCGCGCTGGGTCTGGAGGTCGCCATCGACGAGTTGCGCCGGTATCGCGGCATCCGCTTCGACCCGCAGGTGGTCGACACCTGCCTGAAACTCATCGACGAAGACCGGTTGCCGCTCCAGGACGCTTGAGTCATGGCACTTGCCGGACAGGACACGGCCAATGGGGTGTCGGGTAGGGGGAACAAAGCCTTTGGCGGTGCCCCCTTTCCTGCAGAAAACACTCCGGTGCCCGATAGTTATACTTCCCTACGGCCTTGCACTGGTTATTGCCGGAGTTTTTCCATGAAACGTATGAACGCCCTGTTCCTGATCGGCATGATTGGGTTTTTTGTCGCCGGTTCTCAGCTTGCCACGCATATGGCCGAAGCTTTCTGGGGGGACCGGGATATCTGGTGGACGCATGTCAACATGCAGCCCACGCTTGAGCAGGCACGCGGGGAGGTGCATGTGCGGGTCAATGGTCAGCCGCTGGAAACGGCGCTGGCCCAGGGGCAGGTGCGCTGGGTGGCGTCAGGAGGCGAAACGGTGGTCCTGACGCCACAGCAGGTGACGGTCCGCCTGAACAACTGGCCCGCCCAGCAGGCCCGTCAGTTGCACATGGCCGTGTATTCAGCACTGCTTTTTGGCTTTTCGCTGGCCTGTCTTGGCATCGGGTTGTGGCAGATGTGGCGCAAGCGCCCGTCGCAGTGACGGGCGTGCAACACCTTACACGGCCAGATTGAAGGCGGGGGCGATGAGCTTGAGCCAGTCCTTTACGCGGCCTTCGGTCAGGCTGGACTGATTGTCGTTGTCCAACGCCAGTCCGACGAATTTGTCGTCCACTACGGCTTGTGAGCTGGTGAAATCGTAGCCCTCGGTGGGCCAGGCGCCAACCACCGTGCCGCCGCGATCAACGACGAAATCGTGCAGCTCCATCAGGCCATCGACGAACTCGTTGGTGTAGGTCACCTGGTCACCCAGTCCGTACAGGGCGACGGTCTTGCCGGTGAAGTCCACACCATCCAGACGGATGAGCGCTTCTTCCCAGCTTTCTTCCTCGCATTCGGCGGACAGGCCGGGAAGCTGGCCTTCGCCCATGGTGGGGGTGCCGAAGATCAGGTACTCGTAGGCGGCGAGGTCTTCGGGGGTGGCCTTGTTGATGTTCTTCGGGTCGGCCATCGTGTCGTCGTCGAAGTGCTTCTTGATCATCTTGGCCACCTTGCGGGTGTTGCCGGTGGTGCTGCCGAAAAAAATGCCGATGCGTGCCATGGTGAGTCTCCGTAGGGGTGTCGTAGGTCAGGCGGCGCTGGCGGGCGCCTTGATTTGTGCGGCGAAATCGCCGGTAACCGGGGTGAGTCCGTGGCGCTCCAGGAAGCGTTCGCCCTTGCGGTTCGCCGTTTCCGGCAACAGGGCCCAGCCACCGGCGCCGGCATACAGGAGGTCGTTGAGAATCATGCGTTCGGTGTCACGCTTCAAGTTGAAGCCCAGCAGCAGGTAGCGCTTGCCTTCGCGGAAGCGCTTCAAAAAGCCCGGAATGGCGAAGCCGCCCATCAGTTCGGTGATGTAGTCGACAAAATCCGCGTCCGAGGCGATGTAGTTCGCCTCGGGCCAGGGCGTGCCCAGCGGTTTGAACAGCACGGGCAGCGCCGGGTCGATGCCGTCCTCGCTGGTTTCTTCGTAGCCTGCGTCGGGCTCGCCGCCATGGCGGTAGAGCCGGTAGCGGAAGGCGGTGCCGGCGATGCGCGCGACGCCCACCACGAGGGTGTGCGGACGGCGGGCGTAGTGTTTCTGCAGGCCGGTGTCGCGGTTGAGGTCGATGACAAGCGGCGGGCAGAGTTCAGAGAGCGCGTCGTGCAGAGCCGCCGGGCTCCAGACATCCGGGCCGTAGGTGTCGCTCAGAAAGCGCGTGACCTTGTTGCGTCCGCTCTTGAGCTCGATGTGCATCGCGGCGCGTGGGAATTCATACATCAGGCGCGGGGCCATCGGCTGGCCGTTGTTCATGGCCAGGATCAGTTCGTCGCTGGTGGCCGGGATCTTCGCGCCGGTTTCCCGGTGACGCACGTCGGAAAGTGCCTGTGGCCCCAGGCAGGGGATGATCGTGCCTGAGCGCAGCCCTTCGGCAAGGGTCTCGAACAGGGCATCGGTGAGCGTGGTTGTCATGCGGCCTCCGGGCAGTGCTGTGCGACGTTTATTGGGGAAAGGCAAGAAGTACGCCCACTGTCGATGCGGGATTCTGTCGCGGTTTGTCGGCTGCCCGTCGTGTCGGGTTTGCGACATCGACACACTGTTTTGTGGGTGTGTTTTGTGGGCTTGGGCGGTAAGCGGGTACTCTGTGCGCCTTGCGTAAAAAAGAACGGAATACCGATGGATGTCTCATTGTTTTGCGACCCGAATCTTTTCTGGCGCAGCCCGCTGTTCTGGGCGGCGTTGGGCGGGGGGGGGCTGATCGGGGGGCTTTTCGCCGGGTTGATCGCGCGCGCGGGAAATGCGGCGCGGGTGGAGCGCGCGCATGCGGAAGGCGCGGTGGCGCAGGCAGCACTTTCCGAGCGGCTGCATGCGGCAGAGCACGAGCGTGCGCAACTGAACGAGCAACAGGCGGGGCTTCGGGCGCTGGAGCAGGATCTGCGCGCGCATCTTGAGCGGGTGCGGGATGAGAACGCGCGCCTGTCGGAGCGTGCCGGACGGGTGCCGGTGCTGGAGCAGCGGCTGGCGGACATCGAGCAGGCGCTGGCGGTGGCGCAGCGGCAGGCGGCGGATCTGCGCGAGTTGTCAGGCCGCGCGCAGTCGGAGCTTGCGGCCGAGCGCGAGACGCTGGCGCGGCTGCGCGTGCAGGCCCAGGACGAAACCACGCGGCGGGAAGCGCTTGAGGCGGAGCTTTCCCGCGCCGGGGCGAAGCTTGCCGAACTGTCCACCCAGCTTGAGGCCGAGCGCGGTCAGGCGGCGGAGAAGCTTGCACTGCTGGATTCCGCGCGCGAGACGCTGGCGAACCAGTTCCGCGCGCTGGCCAGCGACATCCTCGAAGAGAAATCGCGCCGCTTCACCGAACAGAACCAGACCAACATCGGCCAGTTGCTCGACCCGCTGCGGGTGAAGCTGCAGGAGTTCCAGGGCAAGGTCGAGGAAGTCTATGTCCAGGAGGGCAAGGATCGTTCGGCGCTGGCCGAGCAGGTGCGTCAGCTGATGGAGCTCAACCGCACCCTGAGCGCGGATGCGAAAAGCCTCACCCGCGCGCTGAAGGGATCGACGAAGGCGCAGGGCAATTGGGGGGAGCTGGTGCTGGAGCGGGTGCTGGAAGCCTCCGGGTTGCGCCGGGGCGAGGAATACGACGTGCAGGAAAGCCACACCCGCGAGGACGGCAGCCGCGCGCAGCCGGACGTGGTGGTGCATCTGCCGGGCGAGCGGCATCTGGTCATCGATGCCAAGGTCTCGCTGATCGCCTACGAGCAGTATGTCAACGCCGAGGACGACGCCCCGGCCCGCCAGGAAGCGCTGCGGCAGCATCTGGCCTCGGTGCGCGCGCACATCCGCGGACTGTCCGAGCGCAATTACCAGACGCTCTACGGTCTGGGCTCGCTGGATTTCGTGCTGATGTTCGTGCCGGTGGAGCCGGCGTTCATGCTCGCCATTACCCACGACCGCGAGCTGTTCATGGATGCCTGGCAGAAGAATGTGCTCCTGGTCAGCCCCTCGACCCTGCTGTTTGTCGTGCGTACCGTGGCGCATCTGTGGCGGCAGGAGGCGCAGACACGCAATGCGCAGGAGATTGCCCGGCGCGGTGCGGAGCTGTACGACAAGCTTTCGGGTTTCGTCGCCGACATGCAGTCTCTGGGCAACCGGCTGGAGCAGGCGCGCAAGGACTATGACGGCGCGCTGTCCAAGCTCTCCACCGGTCGGGGTAATGTGATCCGCCAGGCGGAAATGCTGCGTGAGCTGGGGATCAAGCCGTCCAAGAGTCTGCCCGAATCCCTGATTGCGGCGGCGGGGGAGGAGTAGCCCTGGGTTCCTTATCCTGTCGTGCTATGCGTGGCTCGACGTGCTTGCTGATAAAATGAGTTTATAAGTGTGCACGGGGTGCCCAGTCGCGGTTTCCCATGCTACTGCGTATAAAGAAAGACGACCGCACCAAGGGGGGGCGGAACAGAACGCGCGGCGCTTTGGGAGCAGGAGCGAACCGCCGTCGCCGGGAGAGTGCGTGATGAGCAACAGGCCAAGTCTCCGGTTGGGTTGGATCGTCGCAGGCTTGTGTCTGGCCGGTTTGGGTGCCGGTACGCTGCGGGCGGACGAGACCCCGCGCGATCCAGCGCGCAATGAGCTGGTTTTCGGTGTGTTCAGTTACCTGGGGGAGGAACGTACACGCGCCAAATACCAACCGCTGGTCGATTACCTCAATGGCGTTCTGAAAGAAGAGCGCCTGCGGCTTGACGTGCTGCCTCAGACCGAGCTGGACAGGCGTATCGCGGCGGGGCAGGTTGATCTTGTCACCACCAATCCCACCCACTTCCTGGTCGCGCGCAAGCAGCAGCCCTTGACCGGGGTGGTCGCGACCCTGGTCGAGTCGGTGGACGGGATGCCAGTAAATGAACTGGGCGGGGTGATTCTGACCTCTGCCTCCCGGCGCGAAATCAACCGGCTGGAAGATCTGCGCGGCAAGATCATTGCTGTGCCGGGCACGGACAACATGGGCGGCTACCGCGCCCAGGCATATGAGCTCCATCTGGCGGGTTTGCGCCTGCCCAAGGATGTGGGCGAGCTGCGCACGTTGGTCACGCACGAAGCGGTGGTGCGCGCCGTGCTGTCCGGTGAGGCCGATGTGGGTTTCGTGCGAGACGGCGTGCTGGAGCGCATGGAGGCGGAGGGCGCTTTGCCGCCGCGCGCGTTGAAAATCATCAATGCGCAGTATTTTCCGGATTTCCCGCACAAGGTGTCTACGCGCCTGTACCCTGAATGGCCGGTGTTTGCCCTGCCGCAAGTCAGTGAACGCTCGATTCGCCATGTGGCGGCCGCCTTGTTTGCCCTGGAGCCGGACGATCCGGCAGCGGTGGCGGCCGGAATTTACGGTTATTCGATTCCTGCGGATTACCTTCCGGTGGAGGAGATGGCCCGCCGCCTGCGTCTGCCGCCGTTCGATGTGGCGCCGGACTTCACTCTGGAGGATGCGCTGGCGCGCTGGGGCTGGGCGGGGGCTGCGCTGCTCGCCGGGCTGGGGGTGATTCTGACCCTGTCACTCAAGCTTGCGCTGGTCCTGCGGCGCGAGAAGGGCGAGCGGGCTCGTTTCGAGCGCCTGCTCTCCACGCTGGGGGAAGGGGTCTACGGCACCGACAGCGACGGGCGCTGTACCTTTATCAACGCCGCCGGGCTGGAATTGCTCGGTGTGCGGGAGAGCGAGGCGCTGGGGCAGGATCAGCACGCCCTGTTCCATCACCATCGCCGCGATGGTCGCCCCTATCCGATGGACGAATGCCCGATTTATCTGAGCTCCCGCGATGGGCAGACGCGACGGGTGGAGGAGTGGTTTTTTCGCAAGGATGGGCGCGGTTTTCCGGTTGAGCTGGTCGTCAGCCCATTGATCGAGCAGGGGCGTCTGATCGGCTCGGTCGCCGTCTTCCAGGACATCAGCGCACGCAAGGAGAGCGAGCGCCAGTCCGAGCGTCTGGCTCAGCGCAATACCCTGCTGCTCGAATCGGCGGGTGACGGCATCTTCGGTGTGGACCTGAACGGCCGTTGCATCTTCGTCAACCCGGCGGCCCTTGCCCTGCTCGGATACCAGCGTGAGGAGGTGATCGGCGAGGACGAGCACCTGCTGTTTCATTACCGGCATGAGGATGGCGCGATTTATTCGCACGAATCCTGCCCCATTTTCAAGACCCTGCGCGATGGCAAGGTGCGCGAGGATGAGGACGTATTCTTCCGTCATGACGGCGCGCCGGTGTCGGTCCATCTGAAGGTCACGCCGATGGTCGAGTTCGGTGAGCGCGTGGGGGCCGTCGTGGTGTTTCAGGATATTACCGAGCGCAAGCGCATGGAGCAGCGCCTGATCGAGCTGGCTTCCACGGATGAGCTGACCGGCCTGCCGAACCGGCGTCATTTTGTGGAAGCCCTGGAGCGCGAGCATGCCCGTATCCGCCGTTTTGGCAAATCCGCAGTGTTGCTGATGCTCGACCTGGACCATTTCAAACGGATCAACGACCAGTACGGTCATGCCGCCGGTGATGCGGTGCTGGTAGCTTTTGCCGAAACGCTTCGACAGCATCTGCGACGCACCGATCTGGCCGGACGCCTGGGCGGCGAGGAATTCGCCGTCCTGCTGCCGGAAACCGAAGTCGAGGCGGCCTGCGTTCTTGCCGAACGGCTGCGCGAGGCCGTGGCCGGTCGGGCGGTGGAGATTGAAGGCATTGGTGCCATTGGCGTCACGGTTAGCCTGGGGCTTGCGCGCCTGGGCGCGCTCGATGCGCGACCGGAGGCGGCCCTGGCGCGTGCCGACGCGGCACTTTACCGGGCCAAGCAGGGGGGGCGGAACCGGGTGGAGCTGGCACAGTGAGTCGGAGCCGCAGACGTTGGGGCCTAGGCTTTGTTCGTGGGTTGTTCGTTCTGGGAGTGGGATGGGGGATCGGCCAGGCGATGGCTGAGGACAGGCTGCAAAATGGGGCGGAAAACCCACGCATCCTGAACCTCGCCGTGCTGTCCTACACGGACAAGGCGCGCACGCTGCAGCGCTGGCAGCCCTTGGCCGATTACCTGAGCGGGGCGGTGCCGGGTTCGCGCTTCGTGCTGCAGACCTACCATCTGGATGAACTGGAAGCCGCAGTAGTCGAGCGGCGGGTGGATTTCATCTTCACCCAGCCCTCGCATTATGTGCTTTTGACGTATCGCAATGGCCTCACCTCGCCGCTTGCCTCGCTGGTCAATCACGAAGGCGGCATGGATGTGCAGAGCTTCGGTGGGGTGATTTTCACCCGCGCGGAGCGCACCGATATGGCCCGTCTGGCCGATTTGCGCGGCAAGCGTGTCGCCATCGCGGCGCGCAACTCGCTGGGCGCCTATCAGATGCAGGCGCTGGAGCTGATGCGGGCCGGGATTGACCCGGTGCGTGAGCTGCGTCTGATCGAGACCGGTCAACCGCAGGAGCTGGCCATCGATGCGGTGCTCGACGGGCGGGCGGACGCCGGCTTCGTGCGTACGGGGGTTCTCGAAGCCAGGGTGGCCCAGGGGCGTCTGGACGCGCGACGCATCAAGCTTATCGGTTCACGGCTGGAGCCGGATTTCCCGTTTCGGGTCAGCACCCGCCTGTATCCGGAGTGGCCCTTTGCCGCCATGCCCCAGGTGCCGCCCGACCTGTCGCGGCAGGTGGCCGCCGCCTTGTTGTCCCTGCCGCGCGATGGGGACTTGGTCCGGCGTCTGTCGATAGGCGGTTTCACCATTCCCGGCGATTACCGTGCCATCGACGAGTTGCTGCGTCAGTTGCGACTGCCGCCCTTTGCCGACCGGCCGGATTTTACCCTGGCCGATGCCTGGCAGCGCTGGCAGGGGCCACTGCTGGCCCTGCTGACGCTGATCGGGCTGGTCCTGCTGCTCACGGTGCTGCGATTGATCTCACGCAACCGCGCCCTGGTGACGGCCCAACGCCGTATCGACGATTCGGCGGGCCTGATCCGCAAGCTGAGCCTCGCGGTCGAGCAAAGCCCGGAAAGCATCATCATCACGGACCTCTCCGGCACTATCGAGTATGTCAACGCGGCCTTTATGCACAACACGGGCTACGCGCTGCCGCAGGTGCTGGGGAAAAACCCGCGCCTCCTGCAGTCCGGCCGCACCCCGCCGTCCATCTATGGCCAGATGTGGAGCGCACTCGCGCACGGGGAGGTCTGGCGCGGCGAGTTCATCAACCAGCGCGCGGACGGCAGCGAATACGCGGCCTTCGCCATCATTGCCCCGGTACGCGAGGACGACGGGCGTGTTTCGCATTTTCTGGCCATCGAGCAGGACATCAGCGCCCGCAAGCAGGCCGAGGCGCGCATCCATCACCTGGCCTTTTTTGATCCGCTTACCGATCTGCCCAACCGTGCTCTGCTGTGCGACCGTCTGGCGCAGGTGATTGCCTCTTGCCGTCATCACGCGCGCATGAACGCACTGCTGCTGTTGAATATCGACCGATTCAAGATCATCAACGAGGCGCGCGGCACGTCACTGGGCGATGCGCTGCTGCGAGCCGTAGGCGAACGGCTGGCGAGCCTTGTGCGCGAGAACGACACGGTTGCGCGCATGGCGGCCGACGAATTCGCCCTCCTGCTGCCGGATGTGAACCACGGGCGCGAGCGCGGCAGTCGCTACACGCTCGCCATGGCAGAAAAAATCCACACCGCCCTGCGTATGCCCTTCGAGCTGGAGGGAGAGCGCATCGCCATCAGCGTCAGCATTGGCGCCACCGTCCTGCCCGAACAGGAGGATGTCGAGGAGTCGCCATCGAGTGTTCTACGTCGTGCCGACAGCGCTCTGCACCGTGCCAAGGAAGCGGGTGGGAATCGCACGATCTTCTTCGAGCCCGGCATGGGCGAATCGGCGGCCCGCAACTTCCGTATCGAGCGCGAATTGCGACACGCGCTTCAGGCGGACGAACTGGTCCTCTACCTGCAGCCACAGGTGTGCGTTCGCGAAGGTCTGGTGGGAGCGGAAGTCCTGTTGCGCTGGCAGCACCCCGCGCGCGGGCTGATTCCGCCTGGCGAGTTCATTCCGGTGGCCGAGGAATCCGACCTGATCGTCGATCTGGGGGTGTGGGTGATGGCCGAAAGCTGCCGTTTGCTTAAAAGGGCGGAGGCCAGCGGGTTGCCACTGCGTTTGTCGGTCAATCTCAGCCCCCGGCATTTCCGTCAGGTGGGTTTCGTGCCCTGGTTGCGCGGCTTGATGGCCAGCAGCGGCATCGATGCCCGCTTGCTGACCCTGGAAATCACGGAAGGCTTGTTCATTCACGACCTGGATGACGCGGTAGGCAAGATGAACGAGCTGGCCGCGCTGGGCGTGCAGTTTTCCATCGACGATTTCGGCACCGGCTACTCGTCGCTCGCTTATCTCAAGCGCCTACCCATCAACGAGCTGAAAATAGACAGGGCCTTTATCCAGGACGCGCCCAGCAATCCGCGGGATGCGGCGCTGGTGGAAAGCATCCTCGCCGTTGCTGCGCACATGCAGCTCAAAGTGGTGGCCGAAGGGGTGGAAACCCATGCTCAGGTGGAGTTTCTCGACAGCCACGGCGCCGTCATCCATCAAGGGTATTGGCACGGGCGCCCGGAACCGGCTCCGGTGTGGTTTGAGCGTTGGAATGAATCCGTCTGAAAGGGCAAGCCGGATTATCCATCCGATCTTGCTTGATCTGACGCGACATCCGGGTGCAATCAGCTGAGAACAGGGAGCGCCCTTTCGGGGTTGAGAGGGTGTTTACAAAAAGTTTGTTGGATGAGCGTGGGCGTAGGGAAGGGCCCCCTTGGGACCGCCATGGACTGGCCTGTGGAAGCCGGGTAAATGGGCCAGGGATGGCCCATTTAGCTCCGCCGCGACAGGATGTCGCGTCGGAGCGGCCCGGCTGGAGCAGGTCAGGCCAGGGCTTGCCCGAAGGGCGGTCC
>JAQVHL010000069.1 GCA_028696185.1 Halothiobacillaceae bacterium | reverse complement strand
GCCGCCGCACAGGCGGGGTTTCGTCCCTGCCAGCGCTGCAAGCCGGATCAGCCGCCCCTCCAGGTTCAGCACGCGGAACTGGTGGCCGGCCTCTGCCGGCAGATCGAAACGGCCGGCACGCCCCCCAGTTTGGAAACCCTGGCCCAGTCCGCCAGGATGAGCCCCTACCACCTGCACCGGGTCTTCAAGGCCGTCACCGGCTTGACCCCCCGGGCCTACGCCGCCGCCCACCGGGCCGGCAAACTCAGGGAAGCGCTGCTGCAGCACGAGCGGGTCACCGATGCGATCTACGCATCCGGCTACAACTCCCACGGCCGTTTCTACGAGGAATCCCGGCACCTGCTGGGCATGACGCCCACGGCGTTCCGGGCCGGCGGCGCCAAGGCCGCCATCCGCTTTGCCATCGGCCAATGCAGCCTGGGCGCCATCCTGGTTGCCGCCAGCGACAAGGGGGTCTGCGCCATCTTCATCGGGGATGATCCCGAGGCCCTGGCCAGGGAGCTGCAGGACCGTTTTCCCAAGGCCGAACTGATGGGCGGCGACGCCGGCTTCGAACAGTGGGTTGCCCAGGTGGTCGGCCTGGTGGAAACGCCGCAACGGGGACTGGACCTGCCCCTGGACATTCGCGGCACCGCCTTCCAGCAGCGGGTCTGGCAGGCCCTGCGGGAGATTCCGGCCGGAAAGACGCTGAGCTACACGAAACTCGCCCAGCGCATCGGCGCCCCCGGGGCCGTGCGCGCCGTGGCCGGCGCCTGCGCCGCCAACATGCTGGCCGTGGCCATTCCCTGCCACCGGGTGGTCCGCCAGGACGGCAGCCTTTCCGGCTATCGCTGGGGCGTGGAACGCAAACGCGCCCTGCTGGAGCGGGAGGCCGAGGCGTGAGCCTCAATGCCGCCCCAAGGGACAAAGGCAAAGGGGCACAGTAAAAGGCAGACCTGCCGCGCACAGACTTGATCAACACCGACCATGGCCCACCGCTACGCCCTGACGCTTCCCCTGCCCCCTGGGTACCGCCCCGCCGACATCCTCGCCTTCCACCGGCGCGACCCCCAGCAGCTTGCCGAGCAGGTGGGGGAATCCTGCTTGAAAAAGGGCATCGTCTGGCAAGGGGTCCCCGCCTGCCTGAGCGTGCACTTCTCCCCGGGGCAGGCAGAAGCCCATCTGGACCTGGACGGCGGCCAAGAGGATGACGAAGCGCAGGGCTTCGCCGCCCAGGTCCGGCGGATGCTCGGACTCACCCAGGAGGTGGAAGCCTTCGAGCAACGCCACGGGGAACATCCCCAACTGGGCCAGCTGATCGCCCGGCAACGGGGCTTGCGGGTCCCCGCTGCCGCGAGCCCTTTCGAAGCCCTGAGCTGGGCCATCACCGGCCAGCAGATCAGCGTCCATGCCGCCGTTTCCCTGCGCCGCAAGCTGATCCTGGCGGCCGACCTGCGCCACAGCAGCGGCCTGCTGTGCTACCCGGAAGCCCCCCAGGTGCTGGCCCTGCCGGAAGAAGCCCTGCGCCAGGCCGGCTTTTCGCGCACCAAGGCCAGCACCCTGCACACGCTCGCCCGGCAGGTGTGCGGCGGCGACCTGCCCCTGGAGGCCTGGACCCGGGATTTCCCGGGGGCGGAAATCCTGCGGCAGCAGTTGCTGGCCGTGCGCGGCATCGGCCCCTGGACGGCGGACTACGCCCTGCTGCGCGGCTTCGGCTGGCTGGACGGATCCCTGCACGGCGACGCCGCCGTGCGGCGTGGCCTGCAAACCCTGCTGGGCGCCCCCGACAAGATCGACGAACACGCCGCCAGAGCCTGGCTCATCCCCTTCTCCCCCTGGCGCGCCTTGGCCTGCGCCCACATCTGGGCCGCCCAATCATCCCTGGTCAGCCCGCCAGAAACGGAGAGATAGCCCGCGGTAAGGGCCCGGCGTTCCCGCAATCACTGCCAGCCGCCGCCCAGCGCCAGGAACAGGCGCACCTGGTCGCTGGCGATCTGGTCGTCATTGGCGGCAAGGGCGGCTTCGGCCTGGGCCAGTTTGTTCTGGGCGTCCAGGTCGTCGAGATAAGGCAGGCGGCCGGCGCGGTAGAGGGTGGCGACCTGACGGGCGGCCTCCGCCGCCTGGTCACGCGCCTGGCGCAATGCCGTGGCGCGGTCCAGGTCGCGGGCCAGCAGGGCAAGCGCATTGTCGGTTTCCTGCAGCGCCTTGAGGACGGTGGCGTCGAACTGGGCAAGCGCGGCATCGGCACCGGCGTCGGCCTGGCGCAGGCGGGCCTTCTCGAGGCCGGACGGCAGGGTCCAGGAAATCAGCGGGCCGATGCTCCAGCGCACGGTCGGGGCCTGGCCCATATCTTCGAGAAGGCCGGTGGCCCCAGCCGACAAGCCGAGGCTGACGGTCGGATAAAAAGCGGCGGTGGCGACACCGATGCGGGCTGTCGCGGCGGCCAGATGGCGTTCGGCCTGACGCACATCGGGGCGGCGCCGCAGCAAGGCTGCACCATCGCCGACCGGAACCGGCAGCTGCAATCGCGGCGGCGTGTCGCAACTGGCGACGTCGGCCGGCGTTTCGCCCGGCGCATGGCCGGTCAGCACGGCGATGCGCCCGAGGGCGATGCGGCGGCGCGCGGCGAAGGCGGGCAGGCTGGCGCGCGTCTGTTCCACCAGCGCGGCGGCGCGCGGCAGGTCCACGGCCATGCGGCGGCCGCCGGCGACCAGGCGACCGACCGCATCGCGGCTCGCTTCCTGCAATGAAAGGCTGCGTTGGGCGACGGCCAGTTCGTGGTTGGCACTGCACACTTCGCTGTAGGCGAGCGCCACGTCGGCGGCGACGCTGATGCGGGCGACATCCAGCGCGGCGCGACTCGATTCCACGTCGGCGCTGGCGGCTTCGGAAGCGCGTTTGAGGCCGCCTACCAGATCGAACTGGTAGGACATGCGCACGCCGGCGTCGGCCAGATTCTCGACCGGAATGGTGGTCGACAGCAGATAGGCTTCGCCGGATTCGCGCGCGCGCACTGCTGTGGCAGAGGTGCCCACCCTGATCTCTTGAGCGCTGTCAGCTTCCCCCAGCAGCGCTTCGCTGCGCGCCAGGTTGGCGGCGGCGACGCGCAGATCGGTATTGGCGGCCAATGCCTCGTCGATCAGCGCATCGAGGCGGGGGTCCTGGTACAGCTGCCACCAGCGGCCCGCCGGGGCTTCGTCATTGCTGGCGCCACTGCCGGCGGCGAGCGGCTGCTGCGCGGCCGGCGCGTTGAACAGCGCTGCCAGCGGCAAGTGATAGTCGGGGCCGACGGTGGCGCAGGCGGACAACAGCAGCGCCAGCGCGCTCGCCAGCGCGGCACGGGTGCCGGGCCGCTGCGCTGGCGCGAGGGCGACTGGCCCGAAAAACGCAAGGGGCTTCATTGTCCGGCTCCCTGCGGCGGGAAGGGCAGGATGCGTACGGTGGCGGTGCGGCCGGCGATCAGTGCCGCGTCGCGGGGGTCGTCGAGGGCGATGCGCACCGGCACGCGCTGGGCAAGGCGTACCCAGCTGAAGGTCGGCGTCACGTTGGGCAGCAGATTGCTGCCGGCACTGCGGTCCCGATCCTCGATGCCGGCGGCAATACTCAAAACGTGGCCAGTCAGATTGCGGCTGTCACCCATCAAGTGCACGGCGGCGGGCTGGCCGACGGCGATGCGCGGCAGCTTGGTTTCCTCGAAATAGCCTTCGACGCGCAGCGAGCCAGCATCGATCAGCGCCAGCACCGGCTTGCCGGCGGGCACATAGTTGCCGACCCGCAGGCTGAGGTCGGAGAGCGTGCCGTCGGCGGGCGCGACGATGCGGGTACGCTGCAGGTTGAGGGCGGCAAGGTCGCGGGCGGCAATCGCCTGGCCGATGGCGGCACTCGCTTCCTCGACGCGGGCCCTGCCCTGCTCCAGCGCTTCGCGCGCAACCAGATCGCCCAGCGACTTGTTGCGGCCGGCTTCGCGGCGTGCCTGTTCGAGCTGGGCGCGGCGTGCGGTGACCGTCGCCTCGGCGTCGCGCAGCGCCAGTTCGTAACGTTCGCGGTCGATCTGGAACAGCGGCTGGCCGCGTTTGACCTGTTGATCGTTGGCGACCCACAGCTCGGTGACGATGCCGGCGACGTCGGGTGCGACCTGGACGATGTCGGCGCGCACGCGTCCGTCCGGCGTCCACGGTTCGACCTGGTAGTGGATCCACACCGAACGCGCCGCCCAGGCAGCGACGGCGACGGTGACGAGGGTGACGGCGACGCGGCCGACGCGGGCGAGGGAAGGCTTGTTCATGCGGTGGCTCCGGGCAGCGTATTTTTGATGACGACGAGGACCGCGCCCCAGACGATGAAAAAGAGCGCGGTCTCGAACAGGGCGAGGTGCCAGATGTGGCGATGGGCGCCCAGCCACACCAGCAGGCGGTGGACCGCCCAGGTGAGGAGCAGGGCCCAGCAGCAGGTGACTAGCTCGGCGTTGAGATAGACGCCGAACAGCTCGGTTTCTCCCATCATGGCGTGGTGTCTCCGGTCGGGGTGGGCGCGTAGGGCGCCTGCGGGAACAGGTTGCGGCGCAGGCCGACGAGAGCGGCCAGGGTGGGGCCGGCGGGGGCCGGCAATTGCGCGAGCGCCTGCAGGGCGCGGTCGATGCGGGTGAGCAGGCCGCTGCCCGGCACGGCGGCGGCGGCGCTGCGTTGTGCGTAATGCTCGGCAAGCGCGTCGAGCAGGCTGTCCACCGGCCGGCGGACACTGGCCGGCAAGGCGTCGCGGTGCTGCTGCAGGGTCACCACGTCCATGCCGGTGCGCAGTTCGGCGAGTGCATCGACGCCGGTCAGATCGTCGGCACGACTGGCGGCCAGCCGCGGCGTCAGCAGGCCGAGGCGGTCGACCAGGCGCGAAGCGAAGGCGGCCGGTTCCGTGTCGCCGCGGCCGCGCGCCAGCCTGGCGATGCTGTTCCAGGTGTGGGCAAGCAGGCGGCGGGCGCTCGCGTCAGCGCTGATGGCGCGAATGCTGCGGGTGACGTAGATGGCGGTGAACAGGCCGAAGAATTGCGACAGGCTGTTGTTGATGTAGGTGGCGAAATCGACGTAAAGCCGATCCTGGATCGCCATCGTGTTGCAGAACGACAGCAGGGTCATCATCGCCGGCATGGCGTAGCGCGGGTCGAGCGAGGCCAGGCCGATGCCGATCAGCGCCGGCGCCAGCGTCAGCACCAGCAGGGGAAAGCTGTCGATCGAGGGAAACACGCCGAACAGGTAGAGGGTGCTGAGCGGAAAGGCGACCAGCGCGGTGATGCCGAACACCTTGATGCCGGGCGTCGGGTCGTCGAGGGCGGCGAACAGGCAACAGACGATGGCAACAAGCATGGCGCTGATATTGCCTTCGTGCCAGCCCAGACCGATCCAGACCAGGCAGGTGATGAGCATGGCAAGCCCGGCAGCGAGCCCGGAAACGACGGCGAGTCCGGGGTCGCTGTGCAGCGGTCGGGTACCGGCCTGGCCGACTGTTTCGGCGATCGCGGCAGGCAGAGGCGCACCGGGATCGTGCAACAGGGCGAGGAGCGCGCGCGCCTCGGCGAGGGCGGTGGCGGTTTCCCGCAGGCGGGTGAGGAAACCGGCGCGATTGAGCGCGTACCAGTCGCTCGTGCTGTCTTGCGCCAGCCGGTCGAGGTGCCCGGTCAGCGCGTCCAGTGTCGCGTGGCGGGAACCCTCGTGCAGCCAGGCGGCGAAGGCCGTGATCGCCTCCTGGGTGGCGGCGTCGAGCGATGGCTGCTGCTCGCGCAGCGTGGCGAGCCGGTCGGACAGGCTGGAGAGCAACGGCAGCAGCAGCAGCACGCGGTCGTGCAGCGCGCGCACGACGGCAGTAGTTTCGCGCAGATGCGAGGTATCGAAAGGCAGGTGGGTGGCGAGCTGATGGATTTCGCTCGCCGCTGCCGCCAGCCGCACGCGGTCGCGGCCGGTTGCCGCCGGGTCGCCGCTCTTGAGGATGTCCTGCACCCAGCGATCGGCTTCGCCCAGCCAGTTGTCGAAGCGGCTGCGAATCGCCTGACCCATAGGCCGCGGGAACCAGAGGCTGTGCACCAGCGTCGCGCAGACGATGCCGATGACGATTTCCTGCACCCGCAGGATCGCCAGATTGAAGATGTTGTCGGGCGTGTAGATGCTGGTGAAGCCGATGATCGCTGCCGTGTAGCCGGACAGCATCATCAGGTAGCTGCGGGGCGAGCGGTCGAGCAGCGAAATGGCGAGGCAGCCGCCAACCCAGGCGGCCATCGCCAGGCACAGCAAGGCGGGCGAATTGACCAGGCGCGGCACCATCACCACGGCGGCGGAGGCGCCGAGCAGTGTGCCAGCCAGCCGGTAAACGGCTTTCGAGCGTACGGCGGCGGCCATCGGGTTGCTGATGATGTAGACGGTCATCATCGCCCAGTACGGCTGTTGCAGGTCGATGCGCATGGCCATGAACAGCGCGAGCATGGCTGCGGCGAAGGTGACCACCGTGAAGTGGACATTGCTCCAGGTGACGCGTAACACGATTCAGGCGGCTTGGTCGGATGGCGGAGCGGCGCGGCCCTGGTCGAGCGCATCCTGCAGCAGCGTGATGACGCGCAGGGCGGCGGCGAGGTCGGCATCGTCGATGGCGGCAAGCAGACGCTCGCGAACCTGGGCGAGCACGGCTTCCACGCGTGCGGCCAGCGCTTCGCCGGCGGCGGTCAGATGCAGATTCTTGGCGCGCCGGTCGAGGCCGTCGTCGCGCCGTTCGACCAGGCCGTGCGAACACAGCTGATCGAGCAGGCGGACCAGCGACGGACCCTTGATGCCGATTTCCTCGGCCAGCTGGTGCTGACGCATGCCACCGCCGCTGCGGGCGATGTGCAGGACGGGCACCGCCTGGGCGTCGGAGAGCCCGTAAGCGGCGAGGGTGCGATTGACTTCCTGGCGGTAGATGCGGGCAAGCCGGATCAGGCCGCCAGTCAGTTTCCGCTCGTTGTCATGGCGGATTGTATTCATGGTGGCGATGCTTCGTTGGGGTGCCCGGATAATAGATAGCTAGCTATCTAATGTCAACGATTGAGGCGAGGGACGACTGGTAGGGACCTGAAACTTCCCGGAAGTGGAAATCCTGCGGCAGCAGTGGCTGTGCGCGGCATAGGCCCCAGGACGGTGAACTACGCCCTGATGCGTGGTATCGGCTGGCTGGACGGATCCCCGCACGGCAACGCCGTTCGGTGCGGCCTGCAAACCCTGCTGGGCGCCCCGGACAAGATCGACGAAACCGCCGTCAGAGCCTTGAATTGGAGCTTCTGCTCATTTCGTCGCCGACATGAATAGTTGGCTGCTTTTCACTATATTTCGTGCTGTAACCGATTGACACGGCGATGAGTCCAAGATTGTTACCGAACCCTTGCCCTGCAATGACAAAGATATATAAACTGTCTGCCATCCAAAAAAATTGCACTCCCCTGCCACCATGCAAGGAAGTTATTTACCATGCCCTAAATCTAGGCAAGCAGAAAACCATAGGATTCAAAATGAAACTCTCTAGTTATTTTGCTACCACATTAGCAACATTTTTTATGGCCGGATGTATTGCTTCTTATCCAGTAACCCCTGAAGGACAGGCCTCCCACCACGTCACCCAAGCCAAAGCGGGATATGCAAAAGGGAATCTTCATTTTGCTTTCGGCCACGCGGACAGCGCGCTAGACAAGACAACAGGCGGCTCAAAGCTACGCGAATGGTTCGATGCCGAGCCTGGAGCCCAGAAAGCTTACGTCAGCTCGATAGAGGCCGAAATCCACAACCCATCCCATTCGGCTTGGTCACTGGAAATTCTTGAAGAGAAAATGCTAAAACTGAAGGCAAGTGGTGCCTTACCTGTAGCTGTAACCGATTCTCTTCAAAGAGATTTTGACACTTTGATAGGCAGAAGCATATTGGATGGGTCAATACCATTAGACTTGGGCAGTAAAATCAGTCAGAGAAAAGAGTTTCAGGGGAGTGCCTACAAACAAGCTCTCTTCAGAAATTCATTGAAAAACCTCAGGGATCAGAATGATAGCGACACAACCTTGCCAGCTCTGCTCAAGTATGTTGAATCACAAGGCCCGAGATCAGCAGAATGGAAAATGCTGGAAGCCCAGCTACCCGACTTGAACGTCAAACGAAAGGACCTGGATACCGTTATTTTCCCAAAATTTGCAGAGCAGAGAAAGGCAAGCATCACTGTCAAGGCAGTGCTTGAGGTAAAAGCCGACCGCCTACTTTACGATGACATCAAGCAGCTACTCGCAAAAAAACTAACCAAGGCGTTATCTGGACAGATTCTTCCGACCAGCAAGCAATAACCGTCTCCGTCGAGCGAATTCGCCATGACGAAAAGGTAAAACCAGAGAGCACCCAGACCATCACATATGCCCAGCACGAGGTTAATCTGTTGGGAGCAGCCCTACTGATGCCCCAGAACGCCTCGTATCTGTACGAGCTGGTTTCAGGCGGTGCAGAGATCGACTATGGGTACGTCGTCTCAGCGTACAGAAAGGGGATCAAGATTCATGATCAAGTTGTCAGAGGCAGAGTCGGAGGGGATTACGCCCGCTGCCAAAACCCGCGCATTCAAAATGTTTTCGGGGGAGTTTCATCTGCGGGTTTCGTAGCTAATGAGGACATGGAACGGAGGTGCAGTACAACGAGAACCGTATCTATGGATAGATTGCGCGCAGAGGTGCAGGAAAAAATCACGGAGGAGATACTGAGGGTTTCCCCCATCAAAACAGCACGGGAATTGAATTAGAAAGCTGAAAAGCCACTGCTACAGGTCGCGAGGCAGGGAAAACGAGCAACCAATCCCTGCCTTGTCGTCGCCCTCACTTCCGCCCCTTCCCTCCCCCGCCCTGGCGCGTCCCCGCCGCTTTTCCAGAACCTGCACGGCTTCCCGGCTGGGCATTCCTGGCCTGGGTTCCGGCCCGGCCGTTGCTCTGGTTCCTGGCCGGGGGCTGGATGCGGTGTACCAGATCCCGCTCCTGCCCACGTTCCTGACGCCCGCCCCGGGGCGCGCCCTTGAGGCCGAAGCCGCCTTTTAGCCCCGTACCGGCGGGCTGGAAGCTGGGGATCAGGTGTTTCTTGCCGTTGCCGATCAGGTCGGCCCGGCCCATGTCCTTCAGGGCTTCCCGCAGCAGGGGCCAGTTTTCCGGGTCGTGGTAGCGCAGGAAGGCCTTGTGCACCTTGCGCTGACGCCCGGCCCGTGCGGTTTCCACGGCTTCCGTGTCGCACCCCACCCGCTTCAGGGGATTCCTGCGGCTGTGCCACATGGTGGTGGCCAGCGCCATGGGCGTGGGCAGGAAGGTCTGCACCTGATCCAGGCGGAAGTTGTTGGCCTTCAACCACAGGGCCAGGTTGAGCATGTCTTCGTCGCTGGTGCCCGGGTGGGCGGCGATGAAGTAGGGAATCAGGTACTGCTCCTTGCCCGCTTCCCGGGAGAACTTCTCGAACATGCGCTTGAAGTGGTCGTAGGCGCCCATGCCCGGCTTCATCATCTTGGAGAGGGGGCCCTCTTCCGTGTGCTCGGGGGCGATCTTCAAGTAGCCGCCCACGTGGTGGGTCACCAGTTCCTTGACATATTCCGGGGAGCGCACGGCCAGGTCGTAACGCAGGCCGGAGCCGATCAACACCCGTTTCACGCCGGGAATGGCCCGGGCCTTGCGGTACAGGCTGACCAACGGCGCGTGGTCGGTGTTGAGGTTTTCGCAGATGCCCGGATAGACGCAGGAAAGCCGCCGGCAGGAGGATTCGATCTTGGGGTCCTTGCAGGCCAGCCGGTACATGTTGGCCGTGGGCCCGCCCAGGTCCGAGATGGTGCCGGTGAAGCCCGGGGTCTTGTCGCGGATTTCCTCGATTTCCTTGAGGATGCTGGCTTCCGAGCGGCTCTGGATGATGCGGCCCTCGTGCTCGGTGATGGAGCAGAAGGTGCAGCCGCCGAAGCAGCCGCGCATGATGTTGATGGAGAAGCGGATCATCTCCCAGGCGGGAATCTTGGCCTCCCCGTAGGCGGGATGCGGCGCTCGGGCATAGGGCAGACCATAGACCCCGTCCATTTCCGCCGTGGAGAGGGGCAGGGGCGGCGGATTCAGCCACACGTCCCGCTCTCCGTGGGCCTGCACCAGGGCCCGGGCGTTGCCGGGATTGGATTCCAGGTGCAGGGTGCGGGAGGCATGGGCGTACAGCACCGGATCATCCTTGACCTGCTCGTAGGACGGCAGGCGCACCACGGTGCGGGTGCGGCGCTCCTTGCGCAGGGCCACCCGGGCCTGGGTCGGCATGAACTTCAGCTCGGCGGTGCCAGCCCGGCTTTCCGGGGCCTGGGCCACGGGGCCGCTGTCGTTCATGGCGTAGGGGTCGATGTGGGGCTCCACCTTGCCGGGCAGGTCCACTTCGGTGGAGTCCATTTCCTCCCAGTCGTCCCCCGGCTTCCAGCCCTTGGGCGCCATATAGGCAGTGCCGCGCAGGTCGCGGATCTCCTGGATCTTTTCGCCCTTGGCGAGCCGGTGGGTAAGTTCCACCAGGGCCCGTTCCGCGTTGCCGTAGAGCAGCATGTCGGCCTTGGAGTCGGGCAGCACCGAGCGGCGCACCTTGTCGCTCCAGTAGTCGTAATGGGCAATGCGGCGCAGGCTGGCCTCGATGGAGCCGATGATCACGGGAATGCCCGAGTAGGCCTCCTTGGCCCGCTGGGAATACACGGTCACGGCCCGGTCCGGGCGCTTGTCGGGTTCGGCGTTGGGGGTGTAGGCGTCGTCGGAACGGATTTTCCGGTCCGAGGTGTAGCGGTTCACCATGGAGTCCATGTTGCCCGCCGTGATGCCAAAGTAGAGGTTGGGCTTGCCCAGGCGCTTGAAGTCCTCCGCCGAGTGCCAGTCCGGCTGGCTGATGATGCCGACCCGGAAGCCCTGGGCTTCCAGCAGCCGGCCGATCAGGGCCATGCCGAAGCTGGGATGGTCGATGTAAGCATCGCCGGTCACCAGGATCACGTCGCAGGAATCCCAGCCGAGCTGTTCCATCTCGGCCCGGGACATGGGCAGGAAGGGGGCCGGGCCAAAGCGGTGGGCCCAGAACTTCTTGTATGAAAAGAGCGGCTTGGCCGCGTTGTGGCTTGAAGTCATAATTTTTTCCGGTGCGGATTGTACCTGAGGCCGGCCAGGCCGCCCGCGCACCGGGCTGCCGTGGGTCCGGCGCATCGTGGCATAATGCAGCCGGCAAGGAGATTTCTCATGGAACTGGAAGCAGTCGTTCACCCCAAGGCAAACCTGGTCATGGTGCGCGGTCGTATTGACCACGGTTCCTCCATGACGTTCTCGGAACTGCTGCATCCGCACCTGGAAAAATGCAAAAAGGGGAATCCTCCCCTGATTCTCAA
>JAQVHL010000068.1 GCA_028696185.1 Halothiobacillaceae bacterium | reverse complement strand
GCCGCGCAATTTCGACCGCCGCGCTATCGCCCGACAGGCTCGCCTTGCGCAGCTCGATTTCCTGGAGCTTAATTTCGAGCTGTATTTGTGCTAACGCGCGCTTGCGCCGCGCCGCTGCCATTTCCTCTTCGGTTGCGTCAAGCTCCATGATCTGTAGGCGCAGGTCCTCGTTTTGCTCGGCAGTACTGCTGCGCAGGCGCGAGGCTTCGTCATCCAGCGCGCGCAGCGCGCGGATTTGTGCGGTGGCGGATCGCAGCGCCTGGGCTTCCAGCTCTTTCAGGCGACCCAAGTAGCCGCCGAAAAAATCCTGCGCGCCCAGGCCAGGGTCATACATCCCGGCACGCGCCACCTCACGCGCTGCCTGCTCGGCGGCCTCGGCCTGCGCCGTAAGCCGCGCCGCCTCATCGGCGGCCTTGCCCATGCCGGAGCCATCTATCTGATTGAGCGCGCGGCGCAGCCCATCCGCCCCGCCCGTCGCGCCCTGTATCGCGCCTTGTATTTGCGTCGCGAGGGCTTGATTTACAGCGGCAATTGACTGTTGGGCGCCTGCGGCAAATTCGTCGAACCCGCTGACTGCGCTCGATGCCGCCTGCCCGGCCTGCTCGGTCTGTTCGCCGGCCCGCTCGGACTGCTCGCCCATCTCCTGGATGGAATCACCCGCATCGTCCGCGCTGCCATTGAGGCGCTGCATCTCGGACGTGATCTCGCCCATCTTTTCCGCTTGTTGCTGGGCGGCGCTGGCGGTTTTATCCCCCTTGTCCTTGAGATTTTCCTGTGCATCCGCCGCGCCCTGTGTGTTCTCGGTCAAGTCCCGCTGGGCATCGCTCCACTGCATAAGTGCCTGCTGCTGCTGGGGCTGGGGCGCCCCGGCCTCGCGCAGGCGGTGATATTCGGCGGCTGTACTGGAGACGCGCTGGCGCAGCTGATCCAGCATTTGCGCTTCGCGGATTTTTGAGTCAGCCGCACCGGCGAAGGCATTTTTTGCGATGTCACCGAGCCGCTTGTAGGCCTGCTCGGTCAGCGTGCCCTCTTGCCGCAGCCGCTCTACCCGCGCCTTGAGTGCCTCCACGGCCGCCGTCGTATCCGCACGGCCAAAGGCCGCGCGCAGCGCGTTTTCCATCGCCTGCGACTTCTGCTCGACAGCGGCCGCCGTAGCCGCGATGGCCGGGCCGAGCGCATCCACTGCGGCAATGGCATCCCGCGCGGACGGGCTGATGCGCCCAAGTTCGGTTTCGGCGGTCAAGCCCAAACGCCGGAACGATTCGCCCAGCACCTGATCGTTCAGCCGGGCAAAGTCGGCGGCGGACAGCGCCCCGCCCTGGAAAGCGGACTGTAGCTGCGCAGCGAATTGAGCGAGCTGCTGTCCGTCGAGCTTTTCCATAACCACAGACAGCTCAGTGCCAATATCAGCAGCCGATTTGCCCGCCAGCGCAAGGCCATCAATCAGAGCAAACAGGCCCTGTGGCGTGGCGATGTCGATCTTGGTCAGGGACGTCTTGAGCTTTTCTGAGTCGACACTCGCCCCGGACAGAGCAACGGCCAGTCGCTCCGCTGCTGTTGTCCCTGCAGATAGCCCCGTCGCGGCGGCCTCCGCGCCGGACCGGGTGTCCGCCCCGGCCTGCCGTCCCGCCTCTCCCGCTTTTTCAAGCGCCGATTTTGTGTCTCCAGCGCCTTGCACGCTCTTGTTTCCGGCCTCGATGGCGGCCTGAGCCAAATCCGCGTACTCGGCATCGATATCCCGGAGTTTTTGTTGATATTCCGCGAATGCCTCGGCCGCGTTGAGCGGGGATTTCAGCGCGCTGAAGGCAAATTTTGCAGCCACCGCCGCCTTGGTCAGCCCCCCGGCAAGCGCGATGCCAGCCAGTTCAACCTCAAGAAATTGATCTTTCAGGTACCCACCCAGCGCCTGCCCCCCCTCCCATGCCGCCCAGAGCATGGCCAGCGCACCACCCAGGCGACCGAACGCGGCTATTTGCCCTTTGATCGCGGCGGCATTGGCCGTGGCCGCCGCAGTGTGGGCCGTGGTGGCGGCGGTGTCGGCCACACGGGCCGCAGTAGTCATGACCAGGGCGGTGCGCAGGATACCGACAGCAGCGGACAGGCTTTTAACGGCACCGGCCACCACCGCCAATGAGGCCACCAACCCCACGCTGCCCGCCGCGACGGCGCGGACACCGGGGTCCAGTGAGTTGAACCGATTGAGCAGGCCCGTCAGCCCATCCAACAAGGGGGACAGCGCGGTCAGGGCATCGCCAAAAGACCGTTCTACTGCCGCCATGGATTGTTTTAGGCGGGCCGCCCGCGCCGCCGGTGCATCCATCATCTTGGACACGGCCTGCTCGGTGCTCCCGGCCTTGTCGCCCATCGCGACAAGGATGTCGCCGAAGTCATCCGCACCCTTACCGGTCAGGGCAAGCACAGCGCCAAGGGCTTCGACCGAGCCAAACAAGGTGCTCATTTTTTCGACATTGCCGCCCGTGGCGCGGGCCACGTCAGCAAGGAACTCGGCAAACCCCTTGGATTTCAGTGCTATAGCGGAGAACTCAAGCCCCAGGCTTTCGGCCAGCGCAGCCGCCTCCCCAGAAGGCTTTATAATGCCGGCCAGTGCCCCGCGTACCTGCGTCATGGCCTCGGACGTGCCTACCCCGCCCTTGGTCAGGGTCGCCACCGAAGCCAGCAACTCATCCAGAGACACCCCGGCCTCATAGGCGAGAGGGGCCACTTGACCGATGCCACCGGCCAGCTCGGCCACGGTGGTTTTGCCCGCCTTTACGGCGGCAAAAAAGGCATCGGAGACGGTGGAGGCATTGCCTGCGGCCTCTCCATAGGCATTCAGGACCGACGTCAGGCCATCGGCGGCGGTGGATACGTCAGATACGCCGCCTATCGCCAACTCGTTTGCGGCGCGCAACGTCTCTACGGCACGGGTGGCATCCTCCGCCCCTGCGGAAATAATGTCGTAGAGCGCCTTGGAGTTGGCCTGCACATCGCCGCCGAACTCCAGCGACAGTTGTTCGATGCCCCGCCGTAGGGCGGGCATATCGCCCACATCGTCGAGCAGGGTGGATATTTCGGCCAAGGCGGTCTGAAAGCCGGCGGATTCACGCGATGCGGCGACCAGAGTGTGGCCCATGCCGTACAGAGCGGCGCCAGCGGCAGCTACTTCGACTTTGACCTTGCCCAGTGCGTCGGCCCAACCGTTAGTTTCTGCCCGCAGTTCGCGGATGCGCTCCTGCGCACGCAGCTGGGCCTGCGCAAGTTCGCGGGCGGACAGCTGTCCTGACCGAGCCATGTCCTGGTAGGCGTGCTCTATCTTGCGGATGTCCGCCTCAATGTCTGCATGCCTACGCATCCCCATCAGGCCAAGGGCCGAATCGACCTTATTCCCGGCCTGTTCTGCGGCGCCCCCCATCCCCTGCATCGCCGAGGCAAACCCGTCCGTGGCCTGCTTTATGGCGGCGGCGAACTGGTCTACACTGGCCTTGAGGGTCAGGGCGACTTCAAGGTTATTGGACATGAGCACTCATACTCGCGTGGTGGTTGTATTGGGCCTGTGGCTGGCCGGCGGAATGACGGGCCTGATCTTCGGTTGGATTCCCCCCAGTGGGGCGGTGGCTTGGGTGCTCGCCTACACGCCGGCGCTCATTCTTATGGTCGGCAGCGGTTTTTTGCTGGTGGTGGCCGTTGTCAGCTTGTTTCTTGGCCTGATGTCATCGCCGCCACGCCGTTAATCATCTGCGCCAGCCGCTGGATAGCCGGCGTCACCTCGTCATTCAAATACTCGGCATTGACCGCCATCCAGGCCACCGCCCCCTGCTCAATCAATCGCAGCAGCTCATGCAGCGGCATCCGTGAGATCGCCTCGCGTGGGCAGTCCAGCAGATGTGCGACCGTCGTTATCAGTGGGTCGGCCAACCGCAGCACCTCCATCACATGGGCAGCAGGATCATCCACCAGTCGCATCAGCGCCGGCCGCCCAGCCACCTCCACCAGTGGCAGCAACAGCGGTAAATCGCCCGCCTGAAGGCGGCGCGGGGCATAGTGCTCGCCATTAATCTCGATCATCAGCTCATTCATGGGGCATTCCTCACAGCTGCACGAGGCGGCCGAACTGGCCCAGCACCGCGTCGTAGGGCTTGGTGGTGTCGGCCAACAGCGAGCCTTCCAACTCGAACTTGTTGTACTCGTCCGAGATGAAGGAGATTTCCTTCAAGGGATCGAAGGCCACGCGGTACAGCTCGACCAGCCACTTGACATTACCCGCCGCAGTGTTCAGGCCCTCGAAACGCAGGTACCGCTCCGGCAGGGCCTGCGTGAAAATACCAATCTCGGTGGTCTCGCCATAGCTGTAGGCCGCATGGAACGGTGCGGTGAACCCGGTGGTATCCAGGAACTGGATCGCCCCGTAGTCGGTGTCGGCGGTGTAGTGCGTCCCCGCCGTCAGCGTCTCGGGCCAGCCCGCCGAGTCGGTCACCACCAGCGCCGATACCTTGGGATGGGCCAGGAAGTAGCGGTCGCCGACCACCGGAGCCGCGCCGCCGATGGTTTCGGCGGTCACAGTGCCTGTGCTGCCCGTGACGTGGTTGCCGTACAGCGCCAGGGCGAGGTTCTCCTTGGTGAACTCTTCGATGGTGAGGTTCACGGTGGCCGACTTTTGCTTGACCATCCGGTGGTCGAGCGAGCGCTGGCCGGTCTGGTTCTCGTAATGCTCCAGCACCTCGGTCTTGAGGGCGAGCCCCAGCGCGGCGATGTTGCCGGGCGAGCGTACTTCGATGGGCGCGCCGGCAGCGTCGCGCTTGCCGAGGTAGACGCGGCCTTGAAAACTGGCGTAGGTACTCATGTCGTGATTTCCTTGCGTTTATTACGGGGGGCGGGTTTCTGTTCTGCTGCTGCTGCTGCAGGAGGAGGGGCGGGTTCGCTCTGGCAGGCGATGTCGTGGGCGAGGAGCCAATCGGCCGCCCCCTCGTCCACGTCCAGCGTCGCGCCCGCCGGGTGGTCCCGCCCCTTATGGGTGTGGGCCTGAATCAGGGTGACTTTCATGCGGGGTCTCCGTGCAGGTGCAATGGCGCCAGAAAGGCGAGCGGGAAGTAGCCATATCCCGCGCCATAGCCGGGTTGCGGTGCGTCGGTGCGTTCCAGAGGCCGGCAGCCCGGCATCGGCGGTTGCCAGCCCATCAACAGAGCCAGGAGGCGCGACAGCAGCGGCCCGGCGGCCTCGATGACACCCCCGCCACTGGCGGCGTCCTTCAGGCTGCGCACGATCAGCGCCACCACCCAGCGCTGGCGCACGAGCTGCGCCTGACCGCGCCCGGCGCTTTCGGCCACGCGGTCGCCATCCCAGATCACCCACACGGCGGGGCTGACCGGCTGCCAGTCGGCAATTTCCGCCAGGCTGGCGGCAATGCGCACCTGGCGCAGCGCCGGCAGGGCCTCCGCCAGGCGGTCACGGATGGCGACGCCCACGGCAAAATGATCAAGGCTGCTCATTGAATCACCCCCCAATCGCGCGGGCGGTGGCCCGTGACGACCTCCAGGCTGCCGCCCGCTCCCGGCACGGCAGACAGGGCGGGCGCGATACCCAGCCGGACACGTCCGTCCGCGATGGCGTGCAGCATCTTCCGCGCATCCTCATACCGGGCGCGCATCTCCTCGCTGGCGCGTTCCGCGGCGAGGCGGTAGCGCGCGATGTCGCACGCAATGCGAGCAAGCAAGGGCGGCACGACCGCCACCGGCAGGGCATACCGCCCCGTCAGATAGCCCTCGATTTCTGCCGCCGCATCGGCCAGCGCCTCATCCAGCACCGACATATCGATGTGTCCGACGCCGGTACGATCCGTCAGCTCGATCAGCGCGGCCTCGCCAAAGCGCACGCTCATGTCGGCCAAGGTGGCATAGCTCATATCGCCGCCTCGTCCACACGTTCCACGCACAGCAAGGGATCGCCCTCAAGCTGGGCCAACGCCTCAGGCCCCACCGACACAACGACAGCCGTTGCGTCGAAGCAATACCCCGCCCGGCAGCGCCGCGCGTGCGGCGCACGCACGACCACGCGGACAAACACTACGGATACAGGAGAGTCCTGCGTCGATGGCGCATCCGCGCCCGGCTTGATCCGTGCCATGACTTACTCCAGGTGCGCGCTGACGATGATTTCTGCGGTGCCGTACCACGGGTTGGTCGCCCCGCCCGTGGTCTGCTGGCTGCCGACGATGGCGCGGGCCTGGGCCTCCAGCGCGGGCGGCACCAGCAGCAGGTTGGGCGCGATGCCCAACGGGCGTCCGCCGTCGGCCCGCTGGCTCATCATGGCGGCGCGCGCGGCGGCGTAGTTGGTGGCATCCAGCGCGGCTTTGCTCTTGTACGCCATCTGCCAGAAGCCGAAGCCCGCATTCGCGCGCAGGTCGACGCCATAGCGGTACTCGCCCGAGGTGAACACCGCCTCGTCGTCCACTTTCGTCATCGCGAGGAATTCCGGCGCCTTGCGTTCCTGGTACAGGAGGGGTTTCAGCGCGCGCGTGGTGTCCAGCAGGTACCACGCAGGGTCGGTTCCCGCTTGCAGGTTGCTGATGGTGGAGCCCGCGCCGGTGCCATCCGCGTTCGGATACACGGGGTGGTCGCTGTCAAAATAGTTTTGCCCGTCGAAACACAACGTGCTTTCACCGGCCTTGAGCAGCTGCAACACCAACTCGTCGGGGAACGCGGCAGCGGCGCGGCCCATTTCGGCCATCAGCGGGCGATACACGCCCACGGCGTCGTCTTCGATGTCCGTGCGCTTCACGCCGACGGTCGATTCCCAGCTTTTGTTCACAACCTGGTAGCCCGCGGCCGCCATGTCTTTGATCGTGCGGGCACCGACCCATTCGCGGAATGCCGGGAATTGCCCCAGCCAGCCATAGGTATTGGAGGCGGACGCAGACGGTACGACGGTCGCAATGCGCTGATACACGCTCTGCGCCTGCATGGCGCTGAAGGCCGTCTGGAAATCCGAGCGGAACCCGGTCGAAAGAGCAGTGAGCAGGGACGGCGTGAGAATGGCCATGGATTATTATTCCTCGGGGGTTGTAAAGTGGATGCGGCTGCCGGCGTGATGCGCCAGCGCCTCAATCTGCTCAGGCGCGATCCGCACGGAACACCTCCTCACTCCAGCCTGCGACGCGGCACAAGGACGCCTGTTCCTCGGTCAGCTTCTGGCCCTGGCCTGCTCCCGCTCGGGCATCGCTCTGTGCCTGGGTCAGCGCGGCCAGCGGTGAGGCCACCTCCAGCCAGCGCTGCAGCGCCGTCAACGGCTGGGACGCCCAGTAGTCCTGCTGTGCGGGCAGGATGCGCCCATCGGACAGCCCCTGCTCCAGCAAGCGGGCGCGCTCGCCCGCCTCGATGCGCGCGGTGAGCGCGGCCAGATCGCCTTGCAGGCGCGCGTGTTCGGTCAAGGGAATGCTCTCGGCCTGGAGGCTGGCCAGCGCTTCCTCCAGCGTCTCGATGCGCGTCAGGGCCGCCTGGGCAATGTCTTCGCCCTCCGGGAGGGCCAGACGCTGGCGCAACGCGGCGAGGGTTTCGGTCGAATCGGACATGCAAAGCTCCTCCGTTAACGGGGCAAGATCGGTCAGCCCGTCCAGGGCCGGATGGTTGGTGATGGCCGCCATCAGCAGGCGCGTCACGCGGCCGCTGGCGTCGTACTGAAATACGGGCGAGATATAGCGGTATTCGCCCGCCTCGATCATCTGCCGCGCACGCGGCGTCCAGCGCACATTCACGGCCCACAGGCCGTCATCGCGAGCTTCGAGCGCGCGGAACCAGCCCGCCGCCGGGGCAGGCTGGCCGTTTTGCTTGGACTCGATGATCTGGTGCTCGTAATCGATGGGGTAATCGGTGGCGCGGGACTGGGCCTCAGCGACCAGGCGCGTCATATCCTCGTGCGTCAGCTGCCAGGCGCGGATGTCCTTCGGGCGACCGTCCTGAGCGCGAAAAAAACCCGCCGGCAGCAGCCGGAAGGAATCCGGCGCCTGGGCGGGAAGCTCCGACGAGAGGAGGGCGACGAAATGAGTGGTGTGCGTTTCCATGCCATCATCCTCAGGGACAATGGCAAGCAATTGAATTAACGGGTATTTGGTTTTTTCGTGCTGGCGCGGGGAGGCCGCGGGAGACAAAGGCAACGGGCGGCGGGCACCAAAGCGGGCGCCCTGGCCGCCCAGAGTGGTTACAGCGCGTTACAGCGGGGGGGTAGACGCCACGCAATGCGTGCAGGCTATACCTTGGTGGCGGGTTGGTGCAAAAAACGCCCTGCGAGCCTCTCAGGCGGTCGCCCCCCCCATGAGGTTACGACATGTCCATAAGATAGTCGGCGAGGGTATCCCGCACGACCTGGAGCGCGGACTCGGGCAGATCGTGGCCGTCGATGGGCAGGAAGGGTCGGGCGGGGATGTCACCCCAGGGCAGCGCGCGCCCCCGCTTGTCCGTACCGAACGCGCCCCGGTTCGCGCCGAACTGCAGCACGCCGGCCTGCACGGCAGAGGACCCCATCACCAACGTATCGCGCCCGGCGCGGAAGTGCAGTCGCGCGCTCACCAGATGACCGGTGTCGATCAGGGGCTTGGCGCCGCGCTTGCGCGCGAGCGTGGCCGGCCGGTTGGGCGCGAAGGGCTGGTTGTTCCAGTCCATGCCGTCTCTGATGCGCGCCCGCGCGCCCTCCACCAGCGCCTGGCCGATGTCGTGCAAGGCCGGGGTCAGGTCGCCCACACGGTCTTGCAGATCGCGCAGGGCATCGAGCAGCACGCGGTCGTCGATCTGGACTTCTATCATGTGCTAGAGTCTTTCTTGGGGTGGTTGCATCCCGTCGTCGCGCTCATACCGCGAAGCGTCACGGACGTAGGACGGGGGGACGCCCCGCTTTCTTGTACAGTGTCTTGAGCGCCAGCATGCGGCGCTTGGTCAGCACCTCGAAGACGGCGTGGTAGGACACGCCATCGATTTCCTTGACCAGTTCCACGGCCCGGCGACCGGTGTCGGTCACTCCCGCATCCTCCATCCTGTCTGGCGCATCAATGATGCGTGGCAGATGACGGTAATCATCAGCCGCAACCGCAATCTGGCCGCGCCGCGCCTCGGCAGCGACGTCGCCGTGCTCGTTGCGGATATGAATCGGCGCGTACCGATCAAGCGCCCAGTCGTACAGTTCGCTCTCGACCTTGGCAATGCCGACCACGGCGGCGATCTTCCGCGCCTGGATGGAGGTCAGTAGGCCCAGCGTCTGATAGGGCGATGTGGGCGGCGGAACGGGCGCTCCGTTGCGCAGTTCGATTGCTCGCTCGGCATAGCGGCGCACGATCTCGGCGGTCTCAGGCGCGCCACGCTGGGCCAGCGCCAATGCGTCGCGCGCCGCAGGCGGCACGGAATCCATATAGGCCTTGGCCAGGGCATAGTCCCACTGCACGGTCTTTTTGGCCAGCTCGCGCACCGTATCGCTGACGCTCGCCCCCGGCGCATAGGCAAAGCCGGGGTCGATGCCGACGGGCGCCTGTGTTTTCGGGTCGACCCGCCCCACCCAATCCGGCAACGGCTTCTCCGGATCGCCGCCCAGACGGCGTATCGCCGCCGCGCCGCGCGCCCCGACCACCCTGCAGCGGCATCCCCAGCCGTTCGGCGGGTAATGCACCTGCCAGAACGGATCGTCCGGCGCGCGGGTGATGCCGTCTAGCGCCACATGATGCGGCCGTGGGCGGGCCACGAAATCGCTATGCTTGTATATCCACCAGGCATACCCCCCCTCACGCAATTGCGTGTACCGGCCGGCGGCATAACTGGTAATCAGATTTGTTTCAAAAATGACACGGGTACGCCAGGCGCGCCCGGCGGCCGTCGCCTCCCCAGTCCATCCGTGCCAGCCGTGGCGCTCGACGATCTCGGCGAAGCGCTTGCGGAATCCCTCCAGGGTTTCGCCGCCCGCAATCGCCTGGTCCACCGCCGTAGCCAGATCGGCCAGCAAATCCGCCTGGGCCGCGCCCGCCACCATGAAGGCGCGGTCGTGCTCGGCCTGCCACAGATCATCCCAGCGGGCCGTGGGCAGGAGCGCCCCCAGCTTGGACCGGAAGAACGCGACCTGTTCGGCAAAGGGCTGTCTGAGGATGGCCTGTACCTCAGGCGCGCGCGCGTCGGGCATGGTCCCGCTCCCAGTCGTCGCGGCACTCGGCGTCGCACCAGCGGCGCGGCACGGGCAAGGGATCGCCACACCAGTAGCATTGACCGCTGTAGGGCAGGATGGGCGCGGGACACGCGCGGCGGCGCAGCGCTTCCTCGCGCTCCAGTTGCGCCTGAGCCAGGTCGGCGGGGTCAGCCATGGTCGTTCTCCACGTCGTAGCGTCCGGCCAGATGCGCCGCGGCAAAGGCCAGCGCCATGATGTCGCTCAGCTGGCGCGTGTCCCGATCGCCATAGGCCCCCAGCAGGGCGTCGCGCAGAGACGTCAAGCTGTCGGCCTCGTCCACCAGGCGCATCACCCTGTCCAGGATCGCGCCACCCGTGTTGGCGGCCTCGACATCCAGCTGCGCGGTCATCAGGGACACCGGCGTAGGATCGTCTTCCGGCCCGGCATAGTCGCCCGCCGCACAGGCGGCGCAGCCACAACCCGGCGCTACATCCGGCGTAGCAACAGCTACTTTTTGCGTCGCCGCGACCGGCGGCGCGCCCATGGCGACCACGGCAGCGCCTGCCGCGGGCGCCGGAATGCCCAGCCGGTCACGTACCCAGTCCACCGGGATGGGCACCCCGGCGGACGCCAGTTGAGGAATGGCCTGTGCGTACGCTGTGATGTCTTCTGTGGCGCTGACGTCAAAACGCAGGCGCGGCCGGCGGCGGGGATCGGTCAGGCCGTAGTTCAGCATCGCCATAGGCCACAGCAAATCACGGCTCAGCGTGGCAGCGATCTGCCGCGCATCGGCATCGCGCAGATCCTGCCGCACCTGGGCGTGTAAATTCGCCACGCCGCTGCCGAGCCCCGTGCTCTGTGCCTGACCCGACAGGGTCTGCCCCTTCAGCGTGCGGGCGATGGCTTCATCCGCCCAGCGCACCATCGCCAGATGAGGGCTATCGTTACCGCTGGAGGCCACGCGCTGAATCTCCAGTTGCATCTCCTGCGGCATGATGGCGCGGGCGTCGTGCGCGAGCGCGGCCACGGCAGCCAGCAGCCGCGCTTTGTCATCCTCCGACGCCTCCCGGCCATATTTGCCGACAACGAACGGCAGGCCGAAGGTCTCCAGAAATTCCGCGAAATCGCCGACCGCGTAGGCCTTATAGATGAACGGCCATACCAGCGCGCGGAATGCGCCGCCCCGCGAGAGATAGCCTGCGCGCGCGGGCTTGGGCTGATGAATGATCCAGGACAGCGCGCGCAGCGGCTCGCTGCCGCCGTCGGTGACCA
>JAQVHL010000111.1 GCA_028696185.1 Halothiobacillaceae bacterium | reverse complement strand
AAACCTTCGTTTTGTATACACGCTCAGATACCCATGCAACACCCCACCAGGAAACACCGGATGAAAACATTGAACCAGGCCACGCGCGATGCAGCCTTGCACCGCCAGGGACAACTAACCAAACCGCCCGGGGCGCTGGGTCGGCTGGAAGCGGTGGCCGTGCGACTGGCGGCGATGCAGGGACGGGTGTGCCCGCGTATCGAACGACCGTGGATCAGCGTATTTGCGGCAGACCACGGCGTGGTGGCCGAAGGGGTGTCCGCCTTCCCCCAGGCGGTGACCGGGCAGATGATCCTGAACTTCATGCACGGCGGCGCGGCAATCTGCGTGCTGGCCCGCGAGACCGGCGCGGCGCTGGAAGTCGTGGATGTCGGCAGCCTGCTGGCGGCGGACGTCATGACGGACATCAGCAATGACGCGGGCCGGGCGCATCGCATTATCGACCGCAGCGCCACCGGCACCGCCAACTTTGCCCGTGAAGCGGCAATGAGCGCGTCGGCGCTCGAACACGCCTGGGGCAGCGGTCGCCGCGCGGTCGAACGTGCACGCGCCGCGGGCGCAGACCTGTTCGTCGGCGGAGAAATGGGCATCGGCAACACGACAACGTCCGTGGCGCTGGCCTGCGCCCTGCTCGATACCGATCCAGCAGCGCTGGCCGGGCCGGGCACCGGGCTTGACGCAGCCGGAGTCCGGCACAAGGCACAGGTGATCGGCCGCGCGCTGGCCCTGCACGGCCCGGCGCTGGCCGACCCGCGCGAAGCCCTGCGCCGGGTGGGTGGCTTTGAAATCGCCGCACTGGCCGGCGCCTTCGCCGCCTGCGCCGAATACGGGCTGCCGGCCGTCATCGACGGACTGATCGCCAGCACGGCGGCGCTGGTGGCCGAACGCCTGCACCCCGGCGCGCGCGACTGGTGGCTGTTCGGACACCGTTCGGCCGAACCCGCGCACACGCAGGTACTGGCCGCGCTCGACGCCGAACCGCTGCTGGATCTGGGCATGCGCCTGGGCGAAGGCTCCGGAGCCGCCGCCGCGCTACCCTTGATCCGCCTCGCCTGCGCGCTGCACACGGACATGGCCACCTTCGAAGAAGCCGCCGTCGCAAGCCAATGAAGCTGATCTTCCTGCGCCACGGCCCCACCGTCACGCCCGGCGTCTACGCCGGTTCGAGCGATGTGGCGCTCGCGCCCGGCGGGATGGACGCCATGTGGCGCGCCACCGACGGACTCGACGCGGACGCCGTGCTCAGTTCGCCGCTGTCGCGCTGTCTGGACTTCGCCCGCGCCTGGAGCCAGCGCCATGCCTGCCCCCTGACGGTCGAGCCCGCCTGGCGCGAGCTGGGTTTTGGCGACTGGGAAGGACACACGGCCCGCGAGTTGCTCGAAACCGCTCCGGCACAGATCGAAGCTTTCTGGCGCGATCCCTGGGCGCACCCACCCCCGCGAGGCGAACCACTGGACGCAGCCCAGGCGCGTCTGCGCGCCGCGCTGGACGCCCTGCCCGCCCAGCATGCCCCGGAAATCACCCTGCTGATCGTCACCCACGGCGGCGTCATGCGCCTGCTCTTCCGCCTGCTGTTGGGCCTTCCACCGGATGCCCTGTGGCGGCTGGAACTGCATCCCGCCGCACGCATGGATTTCGTGCTCGATGAAAGCGGTGCGCGCCTGCAACGCTTCGACCATGGAACAGCGCAAGAAAAACCGGCATGAAGCCTTCGGCCCAAAGCCCCGATACGCAAAGGCAACCCACAGGCGCCGAACGGCATGCTCCGTCGCCATTGATGACCCTCGAAAAACCGGCTACGTACCCCCCGTTAGCTGCGTTGGACGCTAAGGGGGTATTGCCCCTGGACGGGGCGTCGCTGTCCGCCCGGCCCCGTGGGGCGCTGCAGTTCATCGAGCGTGTCCAGCACGGCGCGGTTGTCGATGTCGATGTCGATGTCGATGTCGAGCGGGATCAGGATGATCTACAATCCCCGTGTGAGCGGTAGTTTCCTAGGGAAAGGTTGTCGCGTACCGCAAGGCAACGGGCATGATCCGGGTTCGAGTCCCGGCGCCGCTCACAACTCCCCGTCCAGCACCTCTTAAGCGGTCTCGTCCCTCAGCGCTTCATGGGGCACCCTCTTCCCGCTGCGGATGATGTTGGTCTTGCGCTTGATCCCGTCCTCGCCTCGCTCGCTGACCTCATAGTCAATTTTCACCACCCCCTTTCCGGTTTCGCCTTCAACGTCGAACACCACCAGCAAGCCCCCTGTCGGGTCGGCCTTGTCCAACAAAAGCACGCCGCCGATGTCCTGCATGGCGGGCGCAAGGTCGCCTGTGCGGTGAAGCCGTTCGTTGAGCGCGTCCAGCACGGCGCGGTTGTCGATGTCGAGCGGGAATCATGGATTGATCTCATAGGGCTTGCCGTCATTGCGCATTGCGCCGCGCATCCGTTCTTCTATACTGATGGCGCGCCCTGTGGTTGGCTGGGCCGGCTGAAGCGATTCGTCGCTGGAGTAGGCGGGCAGGATCCCCAGCAGGGCGTCCTCGATTTCAAGGCTCTCCAGTGCATGCCGCTTGTGCGGGCTGCCCGGCAAGTCGTAATCCTTCACCGTGAGCTGTACGCGGTACATGCGCCCGGCGATGGTCATGGCGGAAAACATCCTGTAAATCGCCTTGATCTTGTCATTTCCATGCTTGATATC
>JAQVHL010000067.1 GCA_028696185.1 Halothiobacillaceae bacterium | reverse complement strand
CCCCCACGGGACCGCCCTTCGGTCAGTCCATGGTGGTCCCAAGGGGGATAGCCCCCCCTCCGTTCAGCTCGGTTACAAGTGCCCAACAAACCTTCGTTTTTCAACCGTAGCGTTCAGACTGACAGCCTGAAACTTACGATTTTAACTCGATGGCCTTGACGAGCTCACGCAAGGGCCCCAGCAGGCGCTCGGCCCATTGCGCAGACTCGCCTGCACACCACAGGGCATCAAATTCGGGGTACGCGCGGCGCAGATACGGGTTGCGATCAACTTCGCCGCTCTGGCGATAGCCCCCCTCATAGGCCTTGCGCATCGCATCGTAGCGTGCCTCTTCCGAAGCATGCAGGCAGGCATCGCCCAAGGGCGCCGTATAGGGCAAGGGTCGGCACATGCCTTCCCGCCAGACCGTCAGCAGATCGCTCAGCACCGCCTGGGCGGCCTCGCGCGTCAAAGGCTGGAAGCTCACTGAGCCGGCCTTGCTGTGAATCTCGGTCGTCCAGCTCGTCTCCCCATCATCCAGCGCGGCTTCCAGAGGCAGAACCAGATGCTGCACCCAGTGCGCCAGCAGTTTATCGAAGCGGTATTTCCGCTCACGGATGAGGCTGCCGGAGTCCAGCACGAGACGCGCACGCCCCTGCGCCCCGGCATGCAGCGCATCCAGCCGGCCGGACAGGGTCAGCGACGCCCCATCCAGGGCAAACTTCAGACGGGTCAGACGCGGGGCTTCGATGCGCGAAGGCCAGCGGCCCAGCGCGTCGGTGTAACGCACCATGAGATCGTCCATCGGCGCGCGCAGCGTGTCCGCCATGTGCTCGCCAAACGCGCCTACAGCGAGCTCACCCCGGCCAGACAGGCGGCGCAAGGCCTGCTCCAGCGCGCGGGATGGCGCTTCGTTGCGGCGCAGGGCCGTGAGCTGGACATGGATCAATTCCGCCTGCAGACGCCAGTTTTCCAGGGCGTCGAGCACAAAAGGCTCATGATCTTCGTTCTCATCGTTTTCGTCGCGGAAATACACGCCCAGACGCTGCTGGAAGAAGGCCCGTACTGGGTCGCGCAGGAAGGCGGCCAGGGCGTCGAAGTCCAGCGTCAGCTCGCCTTCCGGCGCGGCCAGCCGGGGGGCGCCCTCTCCCATCCGTGATCCTGCCGATGCATCGAGCCGCCACTCATGGGCATAGGTGAACAGCGATCCGGCTTGATCCAGGGGGAAATACGCCGGATTGAAGGGTTGCAGGGGATGAACGACGGTCAGGGCGTCGAGCAGCGGACGCCCCGGATCGGTCGATACCCAGCCCCGCGCGAGATGGTCGCGCAGCTGGGCCACCAGCACGGAAGGCGGACGCGGGCTGTTGTCACTGATACGCCGTCCGATCCAGGAAATGTACAGCCGGTCGCGGGCGGAAAGCAGGGCTTCGAGAAACAGGTAACGGTCGTCCTCCCGCCGTGAACGGTCGCCTGGCCGGTAGTCGCCGGCCATCAGGTCGAAATCGGCTGGGGCCTGACGGCGCGGGTAATCGCCGTCGTTCATCCCCAAAAGGCAGACCAGGCGGAAGGGGATCGCACGCATGGGCATCAGTGTGGCGAAGGTGACCGACCCGGCGAAAAAACGCTGCGTCAGCCCGCCGTCCTCCAGGGTGGCCAGCCAGTGCTCACCCACCACCGACAGCGGCATTGCCTCCTCCAGAGCCGCCTCGCGGCAGGTGTTGAGCCACTCGTCCAGCGCATCGCGCAGACGGCCCAGGAGCGCGACATCGCCCATCTCCTGCGGGGCGAAAAAATCCTCGCACAGGGCGCCAAGCCGCGCATGCCAGCACGCCGGCGGCGCCGGCTCGCGCAGCGTACGCCAGTGATGCTCCAGCCGCTCGATCAGGCAAACCAGCGGCCCCAGGCGTTCCGCATCCAGCCCCCCCACCTGGGCGCAGGGTTCGATGCCGGCCCAGGCTTCGCCCCTGCCGTCGCTCTCCCCCACCGCGTATCCAAGCAACAGGCGGCGCAGGCCAAACAGCCAGGTGTGACTGTCTTCGGCGGGCAGACCGAGCGAGGCTCGCTGTTCGGCATGCAGCCCCCAGCGGATGCGCGCCTCGCGTATCCAGCGGTGCAGCAGGGGCAGGTCCCCTTCATCCAGACCAAAACGCGCACGCAGGGCCGGCACGTCGAGCAGGCCCAGCATTTCGCTGACGGCGAAACGCGAACGCGGTAAATCCAGCAGGATACGCAGCGCCCCCGGCACGGCGCTTTGCGCGCGCGGGCCACGGTCGGCTACCGAGAACGGGATGCGGCAGGGATCGTCGGAGGCATGGCGTCCGAACACGGCCTGGATGTGCGCCGCGTAGTTCTCGATATCCGGCACCATGACGATGACATCGCGCGGGCGCAGCCCAGGGTCGGCATCGAAGGCCGCCAGCAGCTGGTCATGCAGGATTTCCACTTCGCGCTGCCGGCTGTGCGCCAGATGGAAACGAATGGAGTCGTCGCCGGCCACATCCACGGCGGGCCAGCGCTCGCGGGTTTCGCCAAGCGGCGCAAGGTCGAGGATATCGTCCTGCAGCTGATGCAGCAGACGCGGCTCGGCGCGGGCATGTTCCTCGAACAGGTCGATGCGCGCACCGATGGCCTCGATGTCGCGCCGGTAGCGGGCACGCGCATCGCCGCTGTCGTGCTCGTCGAGCAGACCGATGAAATCGCGGCCCTGGCGCCCCCAGGCGGCGAGCAGCGGGTGCGCATGCTGATGCAAGGCGTCCTCGTCCAGACCGTCCGGCTGACCGGGGCGACGTGCCTGACGCGCCTCGCGCGCGCGCAGCAGATCGCGGTCGGCGACGATATCCGCCCAGTGATGCCGGCAGGGGTTATGCACGCACATCAGCACCTGCGACCAGCGTGCCAGCGCCCACAACGCCTCCAAGGCCTGACGCGGCAAGGCGGAAATGCCGAACACGACGATACGCCGCGGCAACGCCGGCGGGCGCTCCATCCGGTCAAGGCGCCCCGCCTCGATCATGAAGCGCCGATGCACGGCCCAGCGTCCGCTGTCGCGCGCCTCACCGCCCGCTTCGATGTCCGTCAGCAGGGCGCGCCACAGCTCGGCCTGCCAGAGCCTGTCCGCTGCCAGCGGCTCGCGTGCACCGCGCGGGCGGATCAGCACATCCTCGCCCGCCCCCCAGGCCATCAGCCAGTCGGCGCGATACACCTGGTACTGGTCGAACAGGTCGGCAAGGCGTTCGGCCAGCTGGTAACGCTTGCGCAAGTCCTCGTCCGCCGCGAGAAAGCGGCGCAGAGACGCAAACGCAGGGCGCTCAATCAGGGCCGGCAGAAGACGCATCAAGCGCCAGATCAGGCGCGGCTTGTCGAAGGGCGAGACCTCCGGCACGGCCGCCTCCCCCAGCACGGCTCGGTAGGCACGCCACAAAAAACTCGACGGCAGGAGAAAATCCAGCGCCATGGCGATGCCGCAACCGCCGTGCGCCGGTTCCGCCGCCAGCCCCAGGCGCAGCCATTGCGCAATGCCGTTGCTCTGTACCAGCAGGGTTTCGGTTTCCAGCGGCGCAAGCGGATGAGCGCGCATCCACTCGACCACCAGATCGCGCAGCGACTCGGGCCGGTTGCCATGCACGATCATCAGACCGGGCGCCAGCGTGTCGCGTGTCCGGCTCATGACGCGCCCTGTGTCGGGCGTGGCGGTTCATCGCCTGCCGCCCCCAGGAGCGTTTCGCGAATCTGGCGCGCCACGCCGAGCCGCTCCCCCGCCAGCAGGCCCGGTTCCGGCGCGGGCACGGCACGGCAAAGATTGAGCGCATGCTGGCCGATCCGTGCGGAATACAGGCCGATGCCCACGCCCTGGGCCGCCCGTGCGGCGAGCTTTTCCAGCACACCGGAGAGGAAGGATTGCGAAAGCGTGCCGATGGCCGCGTCGGTTGCGCCCGCGAAGGCAATATTGCGCAGCACATGCCGCCCGAGCAGCAGGCGCGAAGGCACCGACAGGGCAATGCCATAGATACCGGCCACCCGCTCGATCAGCACCAGATTGCGCCACAGCACCAGCAGCATGTCGAACGAAGCCCAGGGGCTGGAGGCGACGAACACCCCGGTACGCACCGCATCGGCCTGGATCAGTGCCCGCGCCCGTGCATCCAGCGGCGCGTAGAAACGCCGGTTCAGCGCATCAGCCACTTCCTGCGCGCTGTGCGAAGCATCCAGCTCGTCCAGCACCGCGCGCAACACGGGAGACAGCGGCGTGAGGCGGTATAGTGCATCCAGCTCACGGGCCAGCGCCAGCGGCGTCTCACCCGCCCCTGTCCCGGCAGCGGGGGACAGCAGCGCCTCGAAACGCTCGCGCAGCGTCTCCACCCCGGTCAGCAGACCGTAAACACGCCGGTACTCGCGCCACGCCAGCAACGCACTGCCCGCCACCGCTGCGAACAAACCGCCCAACGCCCAGCCCAGCGCCACATGCACCCCGGCAGCCCACTGTACGGCAGACGTCAGCTCAATCCCCGCATACAGCGCCACCGCCCCAGCGACCAGCCCACCCAGTCGCCGCGCCCAACGATTGCGCGGTGGCAAGACAAGGTCCGGCGCCGGCGCCGGCGGCGCCTCGACCAGCGTGGCCGCATCCACACCATGCCCGGCGGCCACGTCCTCGATCAATACATCGGCCACATGCACCTGCGTGCCCGACACGGGCGTATCCGCCCGTTCATCGAATACCTCGGCGCGATAGCGATGGGTTTGCGTCACAGATAATCCCCCAGCAGGATGTCCAGCACGCTGTCCATGCGGTAATGCGGGAAGGGGTCGCCGCGATGCAAGCCATCCGGTGGCGCCAGATGCGGCAGGTTCTCGATACGTACGTCCAGATCGCCCGGCAGACGCTCGGGCAAGGCCGGCGGACGGTAGCGCATGAACGCGCCATTCTCGATGCGCCGCCCCTCCAGCACCGGCTGTCCACCCGCATCCGCCCGCCGCGCGGCACGAACCGAAGCCAGCGGCAGGCAACGCACGTCCACGCCCGCATGGCGCAGGCGCGCCAGGGTGTCGAAGAGCAGATCCTCCATCCCGCGCTGCAAGGCGCCCTGATGCTCCGGAAAGACGTGATCGACCTTGGTCGCGCACAGCGCCACCCGGTCCACCCGCCGAGAAACCAATTGCTCAAGCCAGCCGCTGCCGTAACGGAAATGCTCCAGCACATCCGCCAGCGCCGCCGACATGTCCACCAGCGCCTCGCGCCCAGACTCCAGCGCACCCAGCATGTCCACCAGCACCACCTGCCGGTCCAGACGCGCAAAATGCCCGGTATAGAACGGCTCTACGCACCGGGTCTTGTAGTCCCGGTAACGCGCCTCGCACACGGCGAACCAGGAGCCCGGCACGGCCGCTCCCCCCCCGCAGGACAAGGGAATGAATTCCAGCGAGGCATCGAGCGTCCCGCCCTCGGGCAACAGGAAACGTCCCGGCGTCAGGCGGGAGTAACGGTACGGCAGGGCGCGGCAAGCGCGTAACCAGTCCACATAGCGCGCGTGCAGCGCACGCAGGTGTGCCTCATCGCAAGGGGCCGCCGGGTCAATGGCCGCGAGTTCGTCGAACAGCCCCCCGGCCAGCGCCCGGCGCGGTGGCTCGCCGGCCAGCGCCTCCACCTGGGCGCACCATTGGGCGTAATCCAGCCTCAGCAAGGGCAAATCGAGCAACCACTCGCCGGGGTAATCCAGAATTTCCAGCGTCAGCCGCCCCTGAGGCAGCAGATCGCCCAGGACATGCCCGCGCCGGTAGCGCAGATCGATCCGCGCCACCCCCAGATCGCGCGTCGAGGCCGGCCAGCGCGGCGGCACGGCGGTCAGCGCGGCGAGCGCCCCCGGATAATCGAAACCGCCTTCCGCCTCGCGCCGCCAGCGCACCGACTGCAAGCCGGCAAAGCGCGGATGCACGGCCAGCGCACCGCGCGTATGGTTTTCGAGCTGATTGATGAGGCTGGCAAGAAACGTGGATTTGCCCGCCCCGCTCAAACCGGTCACACCGATACGCAGGGTGGAGGACAGCAGGCGGTCGGCTCGCTGGCGCAGGCGGGACGTCATTGTCAGGCACTCCGGGAACGCATCGGGGCCTTCATCTTAGCAGGATGAAAACCCGGTTCCTGTGTTTTCGGGACGACAGCGCATGAAAGCGACAACGCGGCGCGTTTTGGCATTTACGCAACACAGCCCGCAAACGGGGCATCCGCGCATCGTCGTCCAGACTCCCTCGGAAAAACAAGAAGAAAGCACAAAACCACCACCCAAACCTGACAATCGACCGTTCTGGGCATGCCGCTTGCGAAGCATGATCTCAACCGGCGTATTGACGCCATTCTTTATCAAACAATAATATTGATAACCATTCTTATTAATTAAAAAACAACGGAGCTAGCCCATGTTCAAAAAAACCCGCATCGCCCTGACCCTGAGCGCAGGCATGGCTGCCCTGTTGATCAGCACCGGCGTCCTGGCTGACGAAAACCTGCTCGGCTACACAGTGGGCGCGGAAACCCTGCCCAAGGGTGCGTCCGAAGCCTATCTGTGGATGACCCATCACGGAAACAAGCGTCGTGGCAGCTACAACATGCAGGCAATCCGCGCCGAATACGAATACGGCTTCACCGATCGGCTTACCGGCGCGATCTACTTCAACGGCTATCGCCACGATTACGACTGCGGCGACACCGGCTGCGCCGGGCCGGAGGACGACGGGGAAATTTTCGGTAGCCGCAACCAGTTCAAATTCAGTGGCGTGTCGCTGGAAATGAAGAAAATGGTGCTCTCCCCCTACAAGGACGACCTGGGCGTGGCACTGTATGGCGAGGTTACCTACGACAGCATCGACTCGATAACCGGCGAGAAGGGCCAGGGCTGGGAAGTCGAGAGCAAGGTCATCTTCCAAAAACCCTACCTGGACGGCCAGTTGCAATGGCTCACCAACATCGAGCTTGAGGCGGAAAGCTGGAAACCGAACGACGGCGGTGGTACGGAATACGCCATGGCGCCACGGCTGCGTAGCGGGGTTTCCTACCGCTTCGCACCGAAATGGTTCATCGGCTTCGAAGGCTGGGTGGACGCCGAAATCCTCAAACCTGCCGAGGCGTCCTGGGAATTCGACCATTGGGACCTGTTCGCCGGCCCCAGCCTGCATTATGGTGACAAGCGCTGGTGGGCCACCCTGACCTTTGCACCGCAGCTTGCCGGCTCCGATGAAAGCCGCGACAACAGCACTGGCAGACATCTTGCTGACCACGAGCGTTACGAGGTCCGTCTGAAAATCGGTTACAACTTCTGATCGAGGTGCTCCATGCGCGATTACACCCCCCTGCTGCTCGTACCGGCAGCTCTTCTGGCCACGGCGCCACTTCACGCCGAGGAATACCTCAGCGTGGAACAGGCCCAGAAAGCCCTATTTCCCGAGGCCGACCGCTTCGTGACCGCTCCCGTACTGGTGGGCGATACCCTGCGCGAGGCCATCGAAGAACGCTCCGGGCTGAAACAGCGCTGGGAAAAACAGGAGGTGTGGCGTGCGGAAAAGGACGGAAAACTGCTTGGCTGGTTCATCGTCGATAACGTCGTCGGCAAGCATGAATTCATCACCTACGCCGCTGCCCTGCTGCCCGAAGGCCGGGTTAAAGGCGTGGAAGTAATGGTATTCCGCGAAACCCACGGCGACCAGATCCGCGAGACAAGCTGGCGCAAGACACTGGAAGGCAAGACGCTCGCCGACCCGTTCAAACTCGACAAGGACGTGCCTAACATCAGCGGCGCGACACTCTCCTGCCGCAACGTCATGAATGGGGTGAAACGGCTTCTGGTCCTGCAGCAGCTCGCCCTGCCCGCCACCCCGTAAGCAGCGCACCGGCATGTCGCCTGCGTCCCTGCGCCGCCTGCGCCCCCTGCTCGGCACCTTCGTCGAAGTCCAAGTGGAGGCGGCGCTTTGCGAAGACGAACTGCAGGCCGCCGTGGACGCTGCCTTCGCACGTATGAGCGAAATTCAGGAGCGGATGAGCTTTCACGATCCGCACAGCGAGTTATCCCGCATCAACCGCGCGCAAGCATCGGTCATCCACGAGATTGGCGCCGACACTTGGCGGGTGCTGGCCCTGGCTCGTGACATCGCCCGACGCAGCGATGGCCTGTTTGACTGCACGATAGGTGGAGAGCTGGTCCGTGAAGGCCGACTTCCCGATCATGGATTCGCCCCCTTCGACCCGCCCGACTGGCGCGCAGTGGAACTACTGCCCGGACATCGGGTACGGCTACGCCGCTCGCTGGCACTGACCCTGGATGGCATTGCCAAGGGTTATGCCGTCGATCAGGCCGTGGCCACATTACGCGCGCTGGGCGTGGATAATGGTCTGATCAACGCTGGGGGCGACCTGCGGGTATTCGGCGAGCAGGCCCTGCCGATAGCGGTGCGCGAAGCGGATGGTTCGGTACGCGAAATCGGTCGCTGGCGGGATTGTGCCATTGCCAGCTCCGCCACAGGTCTACCCGAGGACGAGCAATCGCGTTTTCCCAGTTGTATCATGCGCCCCGGCGCCGCGCGCCACCCGGAATCCGCCGGCCCGCCCAGCGTGTGGACGGTGAGCGCAGCACAGGCCTGGCAGGCCGACGCCCTGACCAAGGTCGCCGCGCTGGCCCCACACACCCGCCGGGCGAGTCTGATCGCCCGTCTCGGAGGAACCCTGCCCGGAGCCCCCGCCTCATGAACGGTTATCCCGCTGCCTTCCGCTGGTGGCTGCACGGCACACTCGCCCTGCTATTCACAAGCGGCCTGCTGCTCACCCCCGGCGCCCTGGAAATGCGCCTCGAATGGAGCGTGCCATGGTCACTGGACGGCGGCCAGCGCGTCTGGGCAGCGGCCGCGCATGCGGCCTGCGTGTTCATCACCCTGTACCTGATTGGCGCACTCTGGACCGTGCACATGCGCTCCGGCTGGCGGCGGCGGGAAAACCTGGTCGGCGGGCATCTTCTGCTGACAGCCTTCGCGCTACTCTCCGCCAGCGGACTCGGCCTTTACTACCTGGGCGACGAAACGCTGGGCCGCTACGCCCTGCTCGCCCACCTTGGAGCCGGGCTCCTGATGCCCCCTTTTCTACTGGGTCATGTGCTCGGGGGCCGACGCGCGCGCGCCCAGGCCTGGCCACGCGCTTGCGTTCAGATGGGCAAGTGCCTCAATCCTCCCAAGCCAGATCGCAGCACAGCACCTGGCGCTCGCCCGCACTCCCCGACAGGGTGACGGAAAGGGTCAGACACAGATTGCCCCCGGCGATGGACAGATACGGGCGGCTGGTCTGAATCTCTCCTGGATGAGCCATGGCCCGGAGAAAATACGGCCGGCGGAACCACACCGCACCACTGGCGCTGGCCAGAGGGCTGAATTTCCCACCGCGCGCATCCGGGGCATGCGGCCCCTGCACGGTCGCACCAATCTGCCGCCCCTCGGCATCAAGCAAATAACAGCGCTCGGCCCGTGGTCGGGCCAGCATGGCGCCAGCCACGGCGGACAAGGGACGACCGCGCGCCACATCGGCCGCCAGCCGGGCGAACCCTTCTCGATACTCGGCCAGTTCCATCGCCAAGGCGTTCTCCTCATTCTCGGCCTGTGACCGGAAACGCCGGCACAGCGCGCTGAAAACCGCCCCGACATCGCCGTCCACACGCGCGCACTCGCCGGGACGGGCAAAATGAAAGCCCTGCACCAGATCGACCCCGGCATCCAGGGCGATATGCGCCTGTTCCGCCGTCTCGATACCTTCCTGCAGGGCCAGACTGCCCGACTCATGAACCAAAGCCACCAGACTGGCCAGGGCACGCCGTACCCGGGGAGTATGCGTTGCCTGGGTAATCAGCGAGCGGTCGAACTTGACGAGATCAGGCTCGGTGCGCCAGACGCGGTTGAAATTGGAGGCGCCGGTACCGAAGTCGTCAATGGCGACCAGACAGCCCAGGCGCTTGTAATAACCGATGGCCTCGGCCAGCAGGCCCTCGTCCTGCACCGCATCCTCGACAATCTCGATCACCACCTGACGCGGTACGAGTGCATAGCGCTCCAGCAGTTCGGAAAAATACGCCCCAAACAGCGCCCCATGCGCAATGGTCAAGGGATGCACGTTCAGGAACAGCCAGCTCTGGCGGTCGCCTTCGCGACAAAAATTGCGCACATGCAGATTCCGGCAAAGACGATCCAGGCGAACGGCCTCGCTGATTTCCCGCGCACCACCAAACACCGCAGGCGGCGAAAGCGGCTCGCCACCGGGCAGGCTGGGCCGCATCAGGGCCTCGTAACCCACCGCGCGCTGGTGCGGCAGACTGAAGATCGGCTGAAAACGGCTCTCCAGCCGCACCGCCCCAAAACACCCGCGCACAACCCCCTGCGCGTCGCAGTCCGTCGCACTCTCGATGCGGTCGAGCGCTTCTTCCTCCACCCAGGACAGCCCCCGGTTCATCGTTGCGCTCTTGAACTACAGCCACGCCCTGCATCGACCCTGGGATTGCGCTTACTCATCGCTCATTTCCATCACTGTGGATTTTTGGAGAAAAACCAAGCAGAACTCGCGCCAGAAGTCGGCGTTTCCATACGAATCCCGCTTACCCATCCCTACGTCCCGGCACGCCAACGCCTCTTCGCCCCATACGGGTGCAAAACGCACCAGCAAAAGACACGATCACACCCGACTGGAACGGGGTTTTCTTGTCATCGAAGGCTGGTAAGATGCCCCTCAGACTTTCCCGGCCCGTGCCCATGACCACCACTGCCGATTCCAAGGCGCGCCTGCTTCGGTGGGTGACCACCGCTTCCGTCGCAACCGCCGTACTCCTGATCCTCAGCAAGCTCGTGGCCACGCTGATGACCAACTCGGTCAGTGTCATGGCTTCGCTCATCGACTCGCTGATGGATCTTTTCGCCTCGCTGGTCACCCTGTTCGCGGTGCGCTGGTCCCTGCAACCGCCGGATGCCGACCATCGCTTCGGTCACGGCAAGGCTGAACCGCTCGCGGCCCTGGCTCAGGCGACCTTCGTCGCCGGCTCCGGCGCCTTCCTGATCCTGCAGGGCGTGCAACGCCTGCTGCGTCCCCAGCCGGTCGAGGATATTGGCCTGGGCATCGGCGTCATGCTGTTCTCCATTCTCGCCACGCTGGCCCTGCTGCTGTTCCAGCGCCACGTCATCCGCCGCACGGGCTCCACCGCCATCCGCGCCGATGCCCTGCACTATGCCACCGACCTGCTTTCCAACCTCGCCATCATCGCCGCCCTGCTGCTGACGGCCTGGGGGCTAGGCGCCATCGACGCCGTGTTCGGCATGGCCATCGGTGGCTACGTGCTGTACAACGCCTGGGGCATCGTGCGCGAGGCGCTGGATCAATTGATGGACCGCGAGCTGCCCGCCTCGGTGCGCGAACAGGTACACCAACTGGCCCTGAGCCACCCGGCCGTACGCCGAATCCACGGCTTGCGCACCCGACAGGCAGGACAGACGCTCATCATCCAGTTCTATGCCGACATGGCCCCCGAGCTGAGCCTTAGCGAAGCCCACCGCATCGGCGATGAAGTGAATGCATTGCTCAAGAAAAACTTCCCCGGTGCCGATATATTCATACATGAGGAACCCGCGTCCACAGGACCGGTCTGAATTGAATTCATCCCCCCGGCAACCGCCGCCCTGTCCCGCCTCATCGAGGAGTCATGACATGAGCACATTCAGCACACTCGGATTCGACGGCGTTGGCGCCGCCTTGTTGAACAGTCAGCAAGCCGCCACACAGCAACAAGTGCAGGTCGCCGTGGCCAAGAAAGCCATGGAAGTCCAGGAAACCACCGCCATGGCACTGATCCAGGCCCTGCCCTCCCCCCCTTCCGGTGGCGCGGTCAACCCGCCCAATCTGGGCAACAATGTAGACATCAAGGCCTGAGTCGGCACGGGTATCGTTCAGGCGCCGGTTAAAGCTGCTTTCAATAACCATTGCAGCCCTTTTTCGCCCGCCATGAGGTTTGGTCTTTCAAACAGGCGCCAGCGAAAGCGGGCGAGTCACTTTTCTTGCTTGTGCAAGAAAAGTGACCCAAAGAACACACCCCCACGGGACCGCCCTTCGGGCAAGCCCTGGCCTGACCTGCTCCAGCC